>NZ_JBBCXF010000005.1:0-342170 GCF_037145595.1 Leucobacter sp. USHLN154 | reverse complement strand
AGGGGTGCAAGGCTCCTCCGGCGTGACAGGCTCCTCCGGGACGCAGGGCTCTTCCGGAGTACCGGGCTCCGCCGGCGTTCCGGGAACCCCAGGGGTGCAAGGCTCCTCCGGGGTGATGGGTTCTTCAGGGATCGGTGGCGTCTCACCAGCGTCGTTCGTCAGTGATAGAGACACCGCTCCGCCTTCATGGAGGGCGATCTGAGCTCGGCCGTCTCCGAGTTCCGTGATACCTGGACCCGTGAATTTGGGAGTACCCCAAACGACTCCCGGGACGTCAGGCAGGTTGACCTCTTCGAGCGTCACGACGGTGCCGTCGGGAACGCGCGCGCTGTAGACGGCAGTGCCGTCAGCGAGCACTGTCATTGACCGTTCCTCGACGGGATCTCCGTAGGAGTAGTTGACGGTGAACGCGGTGTCGCTTGGCACCGCAGTCGCACTCGTTCCGGTCACCAGTTTGGACAACGCGAACTGTCCAAGTGCCTTACCAATACCGTTGCCGCCGCCACTGGCCGACCAAGTCTGCTGGGCTTTCACCTGAACGCCACTGATCGTGGCTTCATTGGCGTAGATGTCACCTTCAGCTGTGACAATGGGTTCGGTGTGATAGACCACGTAGTAGCTGGCGTCCGGGTTGAACGGGCCAGGGATTTCGATGCGGAATGAGGTTTTGTCTTCATTCCATCCTCCCGTCCAGTTCGTGATTCGTTCCGAGATTCCGGTTTCGGTCTTTGAGGAGACGCGAATGGATCCTTCGACACCGTAGTGTTCCTGGGTCGTTGCCCCCGCCGGCGTCAAGTGATCTTCGACCACGACACTTGGAAGAGCTTCGACCTGGGCCCCAGGGAAGTGCACCTGCCATCCGAGGCTGCCGTCTTGACCGATCCAACCGCCCTTGAAGTAGTCCGGCGACAGGGGTGAGACTCCCACAATGCCGCCAGGCCCGGGAAGCTCAACCAAAGTGACTTCGTCGTCTACTACGAACTTCACTTCGTCTTCCTGCGTAGCCTTTTCCACCAGTACTACAAACCAGAGCTCACCTCGTACATCGGATCGCTCGTTGACGTAGTCCGTCAAGGTGCAAGTAACGGTGCCCGCTCGGCCGGATGACACAACGCAGTTGGCCACCGTCTGAGTGGGGTCGTCTGTAGCTGGGATCGCGAACTCACCGGTATATCCGGAGAACTCTTCCGGCAGAGTGAGACCGAATGTCTCTCCGCCCTGGGCACTATCTGGGACGCTCCAGGTTGCAGTGACCTGCAGGCGATGCCCGGTATTCAGTGGGGCGTCAGGATCGCCTGTGCGGGAGAGCTCGATAGAGCCGGGATCGACTGCAGCTGGATAGTCAAACGCGGGTCCCGCAGCTTGAGCCGGCACCGTCCCAGCTAAAAGGGTAAAAGCAACTAGGAGAAGTCCCACCGCCAAGCGGACTGTTCGTCCGACTTTGGAGTGGTGTTTTAGCGTAGTCATGGATTCCTTCTTTGACGCAGAGGACAGTGGCGAAGTTGAGGCAGATCCGAGCGCCACAGCACTGGTTCCGGGCGCAAGGACTGACCTAAGCCATCAATGGGCGCACGATGACACTTGGTCGGTCATCCCCTAGACCCACCAAGGGGCCATATCTACCATCACGTAACGGCTGTGCTTGGAAGATCGAACTCGACCGCCATCAGTGGTGAAAGCAACCGATTACGTGCGCCGCCCGACCGCTTGCGTGAAATACCAGTGGGCGGTGCGTAGGAGTCGAGCTCCGCCGGCGATGGACCCTGGTAGGCATCGCTCATTGCGGGCCACAGCTGAGACCGATGCGAGAAGCGTGGCGGTCTGCTTTCGGGTTAGATCAGCGCACGCGGGTGTCAGGAAAATTCACGCACTCGCGTCGTCTTCCTACGGATTTACCGGTCGACTTCCACTGAATAGGCCGAGCAACCCGGTCGCGACGAACCCGGGTTCCGTAACTTGGTTCTTGTCCACACAGCGACCGTGCTCGAGTGGACATCGTGGGGGTGTGTTTTCCGCGGGATTCCTGACGGTTCCACACACCCACCTCATCCTTCTGAACGGATGATCCTCTCACTCTCATCTTCCGCTGAAGGCGTTCACAGAATTGGCGATGGAGTGGTCCAGTCACTCAGCTCACCAGAAGTACGGAGCATGAAGTCGATGCCGCACCAAAAATACGCCTTTCCGGCCCGAACACTGTTTCTCGGTTCGTTCAACGACAATTGGACGACAGCGTGCTCAAGCATCCTTGAGGGCGCAATTCGTGGTGCACGGCTCGAACCGTTGGTACTGCTCTCCGACGACATTCAGGTTGCAGACTATGAAGAAGAGTTTCAAACGGTCTGCGGGAGAGCGGCAGATGCTGTTTTGCAGGACTATGCCGCGGGTTTGACGCCTTACGGTGCTGGGCGCTACATCTTCACGGACATGGCACCTTCTGCCGTTGACACCCGCCCGGAATTCTTGGATGCACTCGCGGGGCTCCTCACCGTCCCGCTGCCAGAGTCCGTCCGGGTGGGCGTCGTATCCCCCACTCCATTTGACTTGGAGCCGTCACTCTTTGACAGAGTTCGCCGCTTCTAATAGTCGGCTCGAATAGCGCGCAGCCGCATTGTCCTCTTCTGATGACGTGATTCGCGCACCTTTGGCACCCCCAAAACTGCCCTCCCCTGCGGGCATCGGTGACACCTTCACCATCGTGCCGTCAGCAGGACCGAAAAAGAAAGAACACAATCTTGAGAACCAGAATTCGTCCAAGAACGAATCCGTTCATCGCGATGGTGGTGATGGTCGTGCTATCGGTGACAATGCTTCAGCATTTCGGCGTTGCTGCGAACGCAACCGAGAACGCCACCGTAGTGGACCTGAAAACCAATATCACGGGCCCATCGAACGCACTTCCCAAAGAGGCTTTCACGTACACGGTCAGCATCGACAACAACCAAGTGTCGGACGCTGCGGGCTCGACCGTGTCCGTTCAACTCCCGGAGTCAGTCACCGATCTGCAGGTTGATTGTGTCGCTGCGAATGGCGCGCAGTGCCCGACCGATTTGGATGTTGGCGGGTCGGGTGCGAGCGGTGTCTTCCCAGTTTTGCCGCACCTCGGAACGGTCACGATCACGCTCACCGGCCATTTCGGAGCGGCCTCACCAAGCTCGGTCACCGCGACCAGTACGGTGACTGTCCCCGAGGGTGTGACCGAATCCGACCCGAGCACCAACTTCGCGTCGATCAATACGATCATGAATGTGAGTGTCGACGTCTCGACAACGGTCGTGGCAGAGAGCTCGGAAGCGCAAATGGGTGAACCCGTACGGTTCCGTGCCACGGTGACCAATGCTGGCCCCGCACCAGCCGATGGATCTCTGATGCGTCTTAGTTCAGGTAAGGGTCAGGTGAAAGTAATCTCCTGCACCGGAGAGGGCATGGAATGCCCCGCCCACATCGCAGACGGCACCGTGAGTAACTCAGGCACGCTATGGACGAGAACTCTGGGAACCTTTCCGGCCCAGGCATCCTTTACTGTCGTATACGACATCGTCGTCCCGGACGGGTGCGGCGCGTATAAGACGTTCATGCAGAGTGAGATCTCAGCCCCGAGCCACCTCGTGGATACCGATCTCAAGAACAACACCTCGTCCGCAGCTGGTGTACCGATCGTTCAACCAGCCTGCCCCGAGAAGGCCCACCTCACAGTGTCGAAAACTCAGGAACAGAAGCTCCTCACGCCTGAATCTCCGAAGAACGTGTATACCGTCACAGTGCGAAACGACGGTGCCGTGCCAGCCGAGCAGGTGAACTTTATCGATCAAATGTCGTTCTCGAAAGTGACTGCGGCTTCGGTCCGCATTCTTGACTGTGATTTCGGGGGCGGAAACTGCCCACCGGGAATCGTCGATCGCGAAATCTCAGTGGAAAGCTGGTCAAGAGCCTGGGGCGTGGTGCTGGGAACTCTCGATCCTGGGGCAGAATTGAAAGTCACCTACGAGCTCAACATCGAGATGGCCGAGTGCGGCACGGGCTCCGTCACGAATCAAGCAGCGGCGAATGCGTCTGGGCTAAATTCTCCTACAACTTCTGTGAAGGCAAGCGTTGAGGCCGGGCCGTGCCCGGGTACCGATCTTGCGGCGAACATCAGCGCGTCGACATCGAGTTTCACTCCTGACACCCCAACCACGTATACCGCGGAGTACTCGAACCTTGGGCCAACCGACGCCGATGGTGCTCGAATCAATCTTGGTTCGAATACCGGAGCTGAACTCGCAGCCGACGTCCGCGTTGTCTCATGCGTTGCGGAGGCTGGGGCTGAGTGCCCGGACGTGAATCAGGCTTCTCGAGTTCTCAAACGTGGCCCGAATGCGAGTATGGACGTGGTGCCCTGGAGGACCGTTGTCCCCCAGTTCCCGGTTGGGTCGAAGGTGACAATTGTGTACACGGTCGAACCGAAACTGGACGTGTGTGTGAATCGCACTCTCGACTTCTCCGCCGCGATCACTTCAACGGATTCCGTCGCGGATACTGATTCGAGCAATAACCATCAGGTGTCCAAGTCGCAGTTGTCGTGCGTGGACTTGGCCATCAGTATGGATATTTCGCCGAACGTCGTTTCCGCTGGGGACGACGTTGAGTTCACAATCCGTGTATCAAATTCCGGTTCGTCGGCCGCCAAGAATGCGCTTTTCGAACTGCCACTTCCTGCCGGTTTCGTGTTCGAAACCTCAGAGTGTGCACCCGGCACACTCTCGACATGCGGAGAGATTCATTTTGACGAAGAAACGGGAAAGATCTCATCGCAAATTCCGTTACTCAGCGGAGGGCGAGACTTCATCGAGATCACACTTCGAGGTACTGCGGGACCGGTGATGGCAACTTACACAGCAACCGGAACGGTGGAAAGCGGACCCGATGCTGACGCGGTTTACGACATCAACATGGGGTCGAACAAGACAACGCAGACCTACCAGGTTTTCAACACACGTTCTGATGTCGAGATCACGAAAACCCTCACCGGCCTGGGCGAGGCAGGTGCTCCCGTCGATCTGACCTTTACAGGTATTGTCACCTGCTCCAATCAAGACCCGATCCCGTGGGAGATCACCATTCCCGCGGGCCAGTCCTCGGCCTCGTTGCCCGCCTTCAAGATCTGGGATAACGATGACTGCGTTGTTACCGAGGACCCGGCCTCGTTCGAGCTCGACCCCTGGTACTCAGTCGACACGGCAGAACTTTCGAACACCGACCTTGGGTCGCGCGAACCCAATGGGTCAATCAGTGTGACAAGCACAAGCCCCGTACAGTTCATTCCTGGGCCGGTGTCAGGGGACGACGCGGCAGAAACTGAGACCGGTGTGGCTGTAGAGATTCCCTTGCTAACCAACGACGATGGATCCGAAATCACTATCGTCTCCGTCACCGAAACTCCAGACGGGTCCGTCACGGTCAATGAGAACGGCAGCATCGAGTTCACACCGGCACCGGACTTTGTGGGAACTGCAACTTTCACCTACACAATTGCGGATCAGTTCGGCCGTGAATCCACCGCGACGGTGACAGTTGTGGTCCTTCCGCTTGACGTGTCCACAGGTCCTGGCCCCGGTTCTACCCCCGATGAGCAACCTGCACCTGGAGACGCCGATCCGAAACCTGGGACGGAGGACACTGATCCAAAGCCGGAACCGGACCATACTGGTCCAGCATCGGACAAGGATCCTGCCCCAAAACGCACCGGGAACGCTGCGGATGTATCTCAAAGTTCTGAGAACCCTTCGAGTGTTTCGCCTGAAACCACCCATGCGGCACTTGCGACGACCGGCGGTCCCCCCACAGGAGGATTCATCGGTGGCGCAGCCCTACTCCTCTTCGTAGGACTCCTGTGCTTCGCCACACGAAAGCGGACCAGGCGCCAGCACTCTTGAGAGCATTGCCCTAATCCAGCACTGGTCCCGGAGCTTGACGTGGTCCTCATCCCGAGGACCACGTCAAGCTCCATTGTTGTCTGCGTGTGAAGACGCTTCGTGCCTAGGCGCCCGCTGCCGATAGCGCTGCCTGTATCTCCGAAGTTCGTCGTTCACGACTACCCGCGACGCGGTCCGCACCCGTCGTACTCGGGGTTCCAATTGTGCGTCTCAAGGGTTGAGCAACGAGATCAAGAACTTCGGCACTGGCTTAGCAGCCACGACAAGCGCGTCCGTTGTCCTTTCGCGCGGCGTGGCTGCTGATCTGACCGCTCAACAGTGTCGTACCTGTCGAGGCTTGTGACGCTGAACGGCGAAACGTGGAAGGCCCCGTTCAGACCAGTCACGAGCCACTCCAGGAGAACTGAAGAAACCAACCGAATGGGACTAGATGGCAGATCGCATGCAAATTCGACGCGATGAGCTAAGAGCAAGCGTCACTAAAGCTCAGTAACCCATGACAGGCGCACTCGGCAGCACGTCAGGGCCCTGCTCTGCGGGCATGTAGCTGCCCTCGATCAGGGTTGCAGGATCGACTCTGAGTGCCGCTGCGGCGATCTGGCGATCGCGTTCCCGGTTCCGGGCATGCGCGTGCTCACGGCCGAGCGGCTCGTCGGTATCGATGCCGTACAGGTCGCGGAAGCAGGCGACGGTGACGGCGCGCCTGCGCCATTCTGTTTCGGCGTCCGGGAGCTGCTCGCCGAGCGCTTCGAGCCACGATGCGCAGCGAATGAACATGCCACCGCTGCAGGGCTTTGAGAAGCAGATCCCGTACGGCACCGAACTGCGCTACGACGCGCTGCGGCTCTTGTACGAGGAGCTCGTGCAGTCGGAACGGATGACTGAGGACGAGTACGACGAGAAGGTCACGACGCTCGCGCGCCGGATCAATCGGGCAAAGTTCTGGATCGAGCACAAGGAATCGTCCGTCGACGACTTCCTCCTGGACCTCACGGACCCCGGCGATCAGAACATCGGCACGGAGAACCCGTACTAGAGAGCGCTAAGCCACTCTCGGAGCTGACAGGGCGCCCTGCCGCGGTAATCACCGTGGCAGGGCGCTCTGCTGTGAGGGGGTGCCCACCCGGTGGGCACTCCACTTCGGGAGATACGACTCTCGGCATTAGTTTCGGCCCCGAATGGCGGAGTCGAGTGCGTTCATCAGCTGTGATAGCCGGGAGCTACCAGGCGACGCAGCCGGATATCGACGAAGTATCTCGATCAGTTGTGGAGTCGCTCGACCGGCCAGAACTCCAACCGTATTGACGTCCGTCGTTCCTGTTCTCAGCTCGGTCACCCGTGCGGCGCAGGCGGCGGCGCGGAGTATGTGGCCGACCTGCGATGCTTTCGCGATTGGGTGGAGGTAAGCTGCTGCCGCGGCGTCGCCGCAAGCGAGTGCCGCGAGCTGGGCCGACTCATCGGAGACACCTTTAGCGGCGCGGTGCGACGCGAAGGCGGCCGTGCGTTGCAGGTTCGAGCGTGGAGCTCCGTCGGCAAATGTGCGTGCCGCGTCGATCGCCTCGCGGGGCCGTGAGTCTTCAGGGGCGACGGCTTCAAAGTAGGGAAGTAGCTCCTGAGCGCAGTCGGAGGCGAACCTGACGACAACTCGCAGCTCGTCCGTTGTCAGATCAAAGTCTCCCGCTCCCATGTCTCCATTGTCGCGCGCATTTGCGGGTTACTCGTCGTTGGCCCAGTTACCTACGAACGCATTCATCGTGTAGCCCGTATAGCTCACCTGGGTGCGCTGGAACGTGCGTGTGTAGAGCTCGGCAGCCTCGTCCGCCGCTTTCCTGTTGTCGAACACTCCGATGACGGGGTGGTCGAGCTCTCCTTCGAGCGTCAGTATCCATACTTCGTTCTCAGACGATTGGGACGAGGTCATCGTTCTTCCTTTCAGTGTCAGTCGATGCGCTGCCAGCCAGGGATCATCGCGCCTGCAGGGATCGGGCACGCGACCTTTGCGGCCTCCCTCGTGGGTGCTTCAGCTGTGGTCTCACCAGGCTCTCTCACAGCAGTTGGTACAGACATTCGTAAGGCGTACCGTCGTCGTAGACGTCCCATGCTTTCACCCATGCTTCGACGGGTCGACCGTGAGCGTTGTCGCTGATCCATCTCAACAGCTCATGAATATTTGCAACGTCAACGAGCTCGTGCTCGGCTTCAAGGTTCGTCCACGGTGCGGGATGTTCGGGACCGGCGGTGAAGGTGACTCGATAAATCGGGTTCGGATCAGAAGTCTCAATGAACTCGTGTCGTTCCACGTATCGAACTTTCATGTGGTCCTCCCTTTCCAGGTTGTCCATAAACACCTTGCGATTTGACGGTCGAAGTCTCTCGGGAAGTAGCCCACCTTGCTCGATCGCCTGCTTGGACGACGAGCCGTCGTTCTGTGACCGCCTTGAAGAGGCCGCGATCTCAGATTGCGTGCACTAACCGATGCGCTGCCAGCCCAGGATCATCGCGCCTGCAGGGATCAGGCACGCGATCTTCGCAGCCTCCCACGTGGATGCTTCAGCTCCCTCAATGAGCTCGCTCGCGAAGTTGTCAGACTTTCGGAGGTGACGTTGGTCCTGAGCGATGGTGGCGGCGTTGGGGTAGATGAGAGCTGCAGCACGCATACGCTCAGGATAGATGCCTGCCTATAGATCAGCGCACCCTGGCACGGTGTGAAGCGGGCCAGGGTGCTCTGAAGCATGATGATCGCTGTTCTCAGTACGTCGGCCCCGCCGACTGCGCCTGCTGCTGGTGCTGCGATGCCTGCGCGGGGGCGCGGAGCGCATCGTGAGTGGACTGTTCGCGGGCGCGGTGATTCACCCAGTCGGCCATGAATTCGATGAGCGCTTCAACTTCGTCCACATCGTATGTGCGCGTCCCTCGCAGCTCCCACCGGGCATCACGATGAGCTCGGGTATAGCGATCGATCTTCCACGAATTCGGTACCCGGTCCGGGTCTGAGGAATCAGTGCCGACGTACTGCTCAGTGAGGGCAAGACACTGATCCCCCGCGGTGTTCTCGATCACATAGTGGCCGGCGCCGAATGTGTCGGGATCATCTTCGTGCATTGAGACGGCGCTCTCGTGTCGCGCGGTGATGACGCGGAGCGATTGATCGAGCAGCATCATCGCGGCCTCCCGCGTTTGCCGCTGACTGCTGGTCTCGAAGCCGAGTTCGACGTCCTGGTGCTCGTCGACGCGGAGGATGTAGCCGGACTCGGTCTTCTGCACCCATCCGGTGAATACCGTGTCACCGAATTCATCGGTGAAATCGACCTTGCCGTAGTCGTCCGAGGCGGCGCCGGCGCCAGTCGACCAGGGCTTGGGTTCGAGCCGGTATCCGGAGTCAAAGGCGTTCACGTTTTCGGGCATCTGCATCTCCTTGCTGGAGGTACTCCCCCGGTGTCGATCCGCTACACGGGATCTCGGGGCTCACCACCTAGACGCAGTACTCAGCGCACTTCCCCATCACGATCCGCCTCGAGCTATTCAGCACAGCTCGCGACGTCCAACAGGCCAGTCGAGCAGCCACTCAGCCTGCTCACTTCGTGGGGGTGCAGCGCGCGGGTCGACAACCGGACCAGACGCTGGCCAGAAACGAAGTACCCCTACCCCTCGTCACCATCCAGATCGCGCCCAGGCTCTCACCACCCGGCCAGGACTTCCCACGGAAGAAAGCTGGAGTGACCGCGCAGGCGCTGAGCACCGACCGGATTCTCTACGACGTCGAACAGGCCCGTGGCGACGTCAGGCATTTGCGACCTCTTCGGCATCGACACTGAAACCATGCTGCGCTACTCAGCCATGACCCTCGAACCATCCCGTCCGGTCGAACCGCCGATCGCGGCGAGTCGCCGCTGACCGCGCACCCCGAGCGCACACCGCGATTGAACAGCGGATGAACACTCGCTCCAACACCTGCCCCGGCCTTGCGCGCCTGTTTCAATGAATGTCAATATAGAGACATGTCGATGCAAGTGGTGGAGTTGGTGATCGTCGGGTCTGGCCCTGCGGGGTACACGGCGGCGATCTACGCGGCACGGGCGGGGCTGGCCCCGGTCGTGGTGGCGGGGTCGGTGACCGCCGGTGGGGCGTTGATGACGACGACGGAGGTGGAGAACTTCCCCGGCTTCATCGATGGTGTGCAGGGGCCGGAGTTGATGGCGTCGATGCGGGCGCAGGCAGAACGGTTCGGCGCGCGCATCCTGATGGATGACGCGACCGGTCTGGACCTGACCGGCCCGGTGAAGACGATCACGACCGGCAGCGGTGATACCTACCGGGCGAAAGCGGTGGTCCTGACGATGGGGTCCGCCTACCGCAAGCTCGACCTTCCCGAGGAGGAGCGCTTGTCAGGGCACGGGGTCTCGTGGTGCGCGACGTGCGACGGGTTCTTCTTCCGCGACCAGGAGATCGCTGTGGTCGGCGGTGGGGATTCCGCGATGGAGGAGGCCCTGTTCCTGACGCGGTTCGCGTCGAAGGTCACACTCGTGCACCGTCGCGATGTGTTCCGAGCGTCGAAGATCATGGCCGAGCGGGTTCTGGCCGATCCGAAGATCGAGATCGCCTGGAACAGCGAGGTCGCCCGGATCCTCGGCGGCGAACGGGTGACCGGGCTGCGGCTACGCGATACGGTCACCGGTGCCGAACGGGCACTGGAGGCGACCGGGGTGTTCGTCGCGATCGGGCATGACCCGCGCTCCGAGCTCATCACCGGGCAGGTCGACACTGATCCGGACGGGTATGTGCGGGTCGCGCACCCGTCGACGGCCACGAACCTGCCGGGCGTGTTCGCAGCCGGTGATCTGGTCGATCACACGTACCGGCAGGCGATCACGGCCGCGGGCACCGGGTGCGCCGCAGCGCAGGACGCCCAGCACTATCTCTCTCATCTCGCCCCCGCCGCCCAGCCGGCGCCCGTTCTGGAGGTCTCCGCATGAACACTGTCACCCCTGTCACCGACGCGACGTTCCAGAGCGAGATGGTCGGGGCCGAGCTGCCGGTCGTGGTGGACATCTGGGCGGCCTGGTGCGGACCGTGCAAGGCGATCGCCCCGATCCTCGATCAACTCGCCGAGGAGTACGCGGGTCGGGTGAAAATCGTGAAGATCAACGCCGACCAGAATCCGGAGGCCGTGACCGCGGCCGGGGTCACCTCGATCCCAACGCTCGGGTTCTACCGGGCCGGGGAACGGTTGGACATGCTCATCGGCGCGCACCCGAAGCCCGTCTACGCCGCGAAGATCGAGGAGCTGCTCGCATGACACAAACGCACATTGCCCCTGTCACGGCGACCCCGAAGCGGCTGTCCACGCTGGACAAGTGGCTGCCTGCGTGGATCGGGCTCGCGATGATCGCGGGTCTGCTGCTGGGCCGCTTCGTTCCCGCGCTCTCCGACGCGCTGTCCGCGATGGAGGTCGGCGGGATCTCCGTGCCGATCGGACTGGGCCTGTTGGTGATGATGTACCCGGTGCTCGCGAAGGTCCGCTACGACAAAGTCGCGGCCGTCACTGGCGACAAGCGCCTGCTCGTCTCCTCGTTGCTGCTGAACTGGATCGCGGGCCCCGCGGTCATGTTCGCCCTCGCCTGGATCTTCCTGCCCGACCTCCCCGAGTACCGCACCGGCCTGATCATCGTCGGCTTGGCCCGGTGCATCGCGATGGTCGTGATCTGGAACGACCTCGCCTGCGGCGACCGCGAAGCGACCGCGGTGCTCGTCGCGGTCAACTCCGTGTTCCAGGTCGTGATGTTCTCCGTGCTGGGCTGGTTCTACCTCACCGTGCTGCCCGGCTGGCTGGGCCTCGACACGCAGGGGCTGGAGATCTCGGTGTGGCAGATCGCGCTCAACGTGCTCGTGTTCCTCGGCGTCCCGCTCATCGCCGGGTTCGCCTCCCGCTGGATCGGTGAGAAGCGCCGAGGCCGGGAATGGTACGAGGAGACGTTCCTGCCCCGGGTCGGGCCGTGGGCGCTGTACGGGCTGCTGTTCACGATCGTGCTGCTGTTCGCCCTCCAGGGCGACGCGATCACCCAGAACCCCCTCGACGTCGCCCGGATCGCGCTGCCGCTGCTGGCATACTTCGCCCTCATGTGGTTCGCCGGGCTCTTGCTCGGCAAGGCGCTCGGGCTCGGGTATGCGCGGTCGACGACGCTGGCGTTCACGGCGGCGGGCAACAACTTCGAGCTCGCTATCGCGGTCGCGATCGGCACCTTCGGCGCCGCGAGCGGGCAGGCGCTCGCAGGTGTCGTCGGCCCACTGATCGAGGTGCCCGTGCTCGTCGGTCTCGTCTACGTCTCCCTGTGGGCTGCGAAAGCCTGGTTCCACACCGACCCCTACACGTCGACCGCTGTGCCGACTGGATCGAGGACCTCATGACCGACACCCTGCTGCTGAATGATGCGGAGGCGTGCGCGCCGTCGGTGAAGCACGCGATCGGGACCGAAGCAGCCGCCGCGGTGGCGGGCGCGATGAAGGCGCTGGCCGACCCGCTGCGGCTGCGGATGCTCTCCGCGATCGCGTCCGACCCGCGCGGCGAGTCGTGCGTGTGCGACCTCGCCGAACTCGCCGACGTATCACAACCCACCGTCTCCCACCATCTCAAAGTCCTCAAAGACACCGGGCTGCTCACCGCCGCCAGGCGCGGCACCTGGGTCTGGTACCGCATCGTCCCCGCCCGCCGTGCCGCCGTCACCGCGTTGCTCGACGTCTTCGCCCCCGCCACCGTCCTCGGCACCCCCGATCACGAGGACGCCGGGCGGGCAGAGGCGCTGCGCGACATGGACGCCCGCGTCACCCGCCTCGCCGAGGAACTCGCGGACGAGCTCACTGGCCTGAACCGGGACCTGGTGATCGCGATCGTCCGCGAGTCCTACGCTGGCCTCGTCCGCTCCGCGAAAGTGACCCGGCACATGATCCCGCTCACCGAGCGGTTCGCGAGGCAGCGGCTGGCCGATCTCACCCGGGACCACGCGGCGGGAACACCGCAGGTGTTGTTCGTATGCGTGCAGAACGCCGGCCGCTCCCAGCTCGCCGCCGCCCTGGTCAACCAGTTCGCTGCCGGCACCGTGATCGCACGCTCGGCGGGGTCGTCCCCCGCGGCCGACGTGCACCCGCATGTGCGGTCTCTTCTGACCGAGATCGAGGGCGAGCCGGAGGCTGGGGCGGCGTTCCCGAAGCCGCTCACCGACGACGCTGTGCGTGCCGCCGACGTGGTGATCACGATGGGGTGCGGGGACGTGTGCCCGATCATCCCGGGCGTCCGCTACGAGGACTGGGCCGTGGGCGACCCTGCCCTCGCCTCCCCGGAGGGGGTCGCGGCGATCCGCGACGACATCGAAGCCCGCGTCCGCGCACTACTCACGACCCTCACCATCGGAACGAAAGAAGCGAACTGAACATGCCTGATCAGAAGCCCTCCGTGCTATTCGTCTGCGTCCACAACGCCGGCCGTTCCCAGATCGCCGCGGGCTACCTCCGCCATCTCGCAGGAGGTCGGGTCGAGGTGCGCTCGGCCGGGTCGATGCCCGCAGAGCAGATCAACCCGGTCGCCGTCGAGGCCATGGCAGAGGCGGGCATCGACATCACCGCTGAGCAGCCCAAGGTCCTCACCACGGAGGCCGTGCAGGACTCCGACGTGGTGATCACGATGGGCTGCGGCGACGCCTGCCCGTTCTTCCCCGGCAAACGGTACGAGGACTGGAAGCTCGACGACCCCGCCGGGCAAGGCATCGACGCTGTCCGCCCGATCCGCGACGACATCAAGCACCGCATTGAGACGCTGCTCGCTGAACTCCTCGACTGAACGGGGTGCCGAACGATTGAGGGGCAGGAACCAGTCGGTTCCTGCCCCTCGTGCTACCTACTGCTCAGTGAACTTGAGGGGGCCGCACCGAACTGGATGAGCTGCGGTATTTCGCGGGATATGCAATCGGGACGAACACCAGCTCAGAAGGCGAGAAAATTCCCTCGAGTTCTTCGACGAACTTCTGCCCTTCATCCTCCGAGGAGAAAACACCCAAAAGGTGGTCATCCCATTCCTCTGTCGACTACAGGATCCACACCCCTGGCTTCGATGTCTGATCGCCCATACTGCTGCCCTTTGCTTTTCAGGTTGGCTACTCCACTGCGCAGCACACGTGATGATTCAATCAGCCCACAAGGCCGGCGATTTTGTCGGGCCGAAACCCACTCCAGTTATCGTCATCGGTAACCACGACCGGGGCTTGCATGTAACCCAACTCCTTGACCTTCTGGAGTGCGGCCTCGTCAGTCGAGAGATCCACGACGTCGTAGACGATCCCACTACTGCCGAGAGCGCGATAGGTCGCGGTGCACTGCACGCAGCTGGGCTTCGTGTACACAGTGATGGTGTTCATGGTGTGCCTCCTGTGACCTAGATGCGGTACCCCGCGCTGTTCGTGATTTCCTCCCTCACGTTTTTTGCCGTGAAGGCACGTATGTGCCTGCGAAGGCGCGCAGCGTGGAGCGTGACCGGAGGGGCACCCCTGCGTGGCGCAGACACGCGAGGGTGTACCGTCAAGCAACGCCGCGAAGCGGGGGTGCGGCCGGTTGGGTGGAACGCGAAGTGGCCGTATGCTGCCGAAGGCTTCACTGCAAAAACGGGGCGTAGCCCGAGAAGAAAAGAGCTGGCCTCCGTGCCGGCTCCTCCAGGCGCACGACGTGCGCTCTAATCGATGAAGGGTGAACGTGAAGAGGTTGTTCAGCGTGCTGATCGCGATCGGCATGGTCGTGGCGGCCACCTACGTTGCTCTCGTGATTCACGCGGACACGACGTGCCACCTCCCTGAGAAGTTCTGCGTCGAGGAAGTTGCCTGGCTCGATTAGCTCATCGGTTTCGCACCGTCTTTTTTGCTCGGTTCTGCTTCGAGGTGACGGTAGAGCGTTGCGCGGCTGACGCCGAAGGTGTCTGCGACTTCTTGGACGGTGCGATCGCCGGCGTCCTACACCGCACGCGTGGGTTGATCCGAGTGTCCGTTGGCCTTGCCTTGACAGGGCATCAGGCCGGCCCATACGGTCGTATTGTACATTCGTATCGAGAAGAGGAAAACTATGAGCAAGCACGCGTGGGCACTCGTTGTCGGTATAGTCATGATCGTCGGGGGGCTGGTGATGTTCTTCGCTTTCCTTGAGGTCGAAACCCCGGTTATCGGCTTGCGACAAGTCGGCCTGGTACTCGCAGTGCTCGGCTTGATCGAGATCGTGGCGACCACGTGGTCGATGGTCGGGTCGCGACGAACACGAGACTGATGACAGTCCCCCACTTACTCGACGGCGTGCTGACTGTGCTCGCCGAACGAGGCGTCGGAGCCCTCAGCGTCCGTACGGTTGCCGCGGCGGCGCGTGTATCCCCAGCCCAAGTGCAGTATTACTACCGAACGAAAAGCGAATTGGTGCGGGCCGGTTTCGATTACGCGGGAGAGCAGTTTCTCGCGGACGTGGTCGCCGCGCAGCCCGTCACACTCATGGACTTCGTGCAGCAGTGGCTCCCCCTGGACGATCGACGCGAGCGCCGCGCTCGAGTCTGGCTCGCCTACGCCGCGATCTCAGCTGCCGACCCGGAGCTCGCCGCCGCCTCGGCTGAACTCGATGAAGAACTTCGGCGATGGTTCATCAGCCGTAACCTCTCAGACCATGCTGCATCGCAACTCTTCGCAATGATCGACGGAGTCACGGTGCAGTGCCTCATGCTGCCCCAATCAGAACGCCGTCCGCTCATTGAGCGCACACTTATACCCTTCATATCGGGTATCGAGTCGAACCCCTAACGCGCATCCCCGCTCTATTGGATTGCTACCAACGATGTGACCGCCCATTTTCATCGTTCGGGAATAAGGCACGATAACCCGAGTAGATCGGTTCGCGCGCAAGCAAGATGCCAAAGAGAGTACTTTCACTTTACGTATGATAAAGTGCTTTCATGTCCACGAATTATATCTCTACAGATGACGCGCGCACGCTGGTGGTCGCCAGCGAGAAGGCTGCACGAGATGCGCGGCGAGCAACGCTCTGGTTCCGAGTTTTCGTTTCCCTTCAGGCGGCATATACGCTGGCTTTCACGCTGTCGATCGATGTTGCTGGAGTGCCCTACTGGCAAGCGTTCGCTCCCCTCGTTGTGGCGACAATCTCGATATGGATGATCGCGTTCCGTTATCGCCAGTCAGTGCCCCGCAATGGGCTGCGCAACATGGGGATCGCGTTGGCCACCTGGTTCGCGCTGTACACCTTGATGCTCGACCCGGCGCTGCAACTCTTCGGGTTGTCTTCACCGTGGTGGTGGGTAGCGGCCGGCATGATTGCGATCACTCCAATGCTCGCGTGCCTTCTCCCGAGCTCACGACGATGAGCCACCCACGAAAAGACATCGACGCGCTCATTCACTCCCCCGTAAGGTTCTCGTTGCTCGCAGCACTGGCAAAGCTGGAAGACGCGGACTTTCGGTATCTCGCGAATCTTCTCGAGGTGAGCGATTCCACGCTCTCCCAGACCCTCACCACACTTGAGGCCGCGCACCTCGTGACGGTGCGCAAAGAACCATCCGGTAGGCGTACGAAAACCTGGGTTGCCATCACGGATGCTGGACGAGCAGCATTCGCCCAGCACTTAGCCACCCTGCAAGCCATCATCGAGGCCGGCGGTCAGCAACACGACGGTGGATCGCAAAGGAGTAAGCCATGACGATTCCGATCCTGCATGCGGACACGGGGGACCTTGAGGCCGCGTCAGAAACCCTCGCTGCCGCGTTCGAGGACTACGCCTGGACGAGATACGTGATCCCAACCACCGACTATGCTGCGCGTTTGCTCACGCTCCAGCGGTTGTACCTCGACTACGCCCATCAGCACGGCATTGTTGGAGTGACCGCTACTGGTGACGGGGTCATCGCGCTCATCCCTCCCACCGCCCCAGCACCCGAAGAGCACACGGTCGAGCAGATCATTGCCTTACACGGTGACCGCCTCGACCGACTCAGTCAGTCGGAGCCACCTGCGGGCGCCTGGCGACTCGAGACACTGGGCGTGAGGCCAGAGCAGCAAGGACAGGGACGAGCATCAGCACTACTCGCGTTCGGAGTCGACGCGGTCCGCGCCCGTGGCGGATCCACCATCGCCCTTGAAACCTCCGACCGGCGAAACGTCCGCCTTTACGAGAGGTACGGCTTCAGCATCACCGAGAGTGCAGAAAGTACCTCTCGTCCACCGGTCTGGAAGATGACCGCCTCACTTCAATAGGGACCCCACTGGGGGTCGCATTGAGTTCCCGCTCTGTGCACATTATCGCGCCAGCAATTCTCGATTGCCGTTCCCGTCAGACGCCCTTCTAAGCGTCGCATCAGACACCCCACACCTCACCAGATATAGCCCCCCCCCCCCGGACGCGGACCGGTAACCCTGACAGACTCCGCAAATGGGGAACTTTATACACGGCGGTCGGCTCTACGAGTTCGAGGATCGACTGCTCACACACCTGCAGTTCGTAATCGGGCAGAAGCTCAAGAAGAAGGAGAGCTTCTTTCTCAGTTGGCAGAAACCGCATGATCGCGGCGACGGCCGTATGTACGTCTGGCTGTCGCCACACGCGACCATGGCGTTTCATTTCTCCGAAAGCCGAGAGCCAGAAATGAGTAAGGCTTGGGTGCGCGCATTGAACGCGCTCGCGTACACGCCGCGCGGGCTCATCGCAATCGACGAGGACGAAGCCGAAAGGTACGTCAAGAACAATCCCGACATAGCCTGAGTACAAGAGAACCGCCCCTCCGGAAGTCTCGGAAGGGGCGGTTCTGTCGTTCTCAGTCAAAGGTATGGGGTACACGGAGATCCGGAACGACGCCGCCATTATGAAACGGCGGACATGATCCACAAAAGGGGTTGACCCCGACGAGAGCGTGCTTTAGCCAGCCCGCGAAGGTTCGGTAGACGGACACGAATCCCGCTACTCACACTGATCGTTCAAGAGGTAGACCAAGAACGAGGAACAAGACGACCGATTTAGAAAGCCAAGATTACTCCTGGAGATCATTTAATCATCGAGATCTGTGGTTTTGATGAGCAGTCTTCCCTCCGAGTGGCAATATTGAGATGAACTCAGGAGGAAGCCATTAATACCGTAGTGTCTGACGAATCTGTTGCTTCTCAAGGATCAGAGATGCTCACCGCCGCACATCTGCTCCTAAATTCGGAACGAATTGCGAATGAACGAGAAATCTTGGTTTCCACTTGTCTTGAGTTCCTGTCGGCCGGGCCCGCGACGGTGCAGAGTATCCACGAAGGGGTGAATGATGTCTGGCCCGGATCGAGCGTCTCACTCGAACGGGTCGTCGCAGCTCTGGGACAAGCGTATATAAGCGGACTTGCCGGCGAACAGACCAATGGGTCAAATGTGGAGTGGGGCCTTACCCGATTAGGGCTCGAGGAGATTAGCGCCACCAAGGATTGGCACACTGACGCAATGAGTCGCTTTACAGATGAAGTGCACTCCCGTGCAATGTCTGACGTCACCACCCCTTCGAGAGAACAGTCCGACCTCTGGGCGAAAACTCTTATCGATGTCCTCCTAAAGGGCATCACTGGGAGTGAAGAGACCTATGACGGCTCAGTTAAGCGTGCACCGAGTGGCACCATCAAGCCAACGCAGTTAAGAGTCACTCAGATGGTTGAAGCACTTGACTCTCTGGGCGCACCACCTGGAACTCGAGATTTCCTTAGCGGCTGCCTCCTCGCAGCCTTAGATGGGACCGATCCGTTTGGGAACGAGATTGTGAACTATGTAGCCACGAGCTGCGTTTTGCATTCCATCATTGCGGGACGGTCGAGAGCTGCCGCACGTTCTGCATTAGGGACTCTCGAGGGACAACGAATTGTGCTCGACACGCCCAATCTGGTCGCGTACTTAGGTCCTGAAGGTGACCATTCCCGCTGCTGTCGTGGGCATCGTGCTCTCCAGCATCGTGGTGAATCGACTCGGCAAGGACATCGCCGACGATCCCGAGATCCAGGCGAAGATCGCAGCGGGCGACATCGCGGCTCCCCATGCCAACGCTCAGGCGGTGCGCGCCGAGGTGACGGTGACCACCGCCGGCCGCAACGCGGCGACCATCTTCCTGCTGGGAGTCGCAGCGATCGTCGTCTTCGGCCTCTTCAAAGGACTTCGCCCGCTCGACGCGGCGGGTGATCCGATCGCGATGACACCGATCATCGAGATCGTCATGTTCGTCGCTGGCACGTTGATCCTGCTGATCTCACGCCCGAAGGTGTCGGAGATTCCGACGATGACGGTCTTCAAGGCGGGCATGGTGTCGGCGATCGCCCTGTTCGGTCTCGCGTGGCTGACGGACACATTCCTCGGAGCGCACACCGAGCTCATCGCCGGTGGGGTCGGCGGTCTCGTGACGGCCGTCCCCTGGATCTTCGCGCTCGGCGTCTTCCTCGTATGCGTCCTCACGACGAGCCAGTCGACGGCGACACGGACCATCGTGCCGATCGGCCTCGCAGCCGGCATTCCACTGGGGCTGCTCTCAGGCATGTGGGCAGGAGCATTCGCCGGCATCTATCTGCTCCCGACGAACGGCTCGCAGATCGCGGCTGCGAACTTCGATGCTTCCGGCAGCACGAAGCTCGGCTCAAAGCTGGTCGACCACTCGTTCTTCGTCCCGACACTCGTGCTCGCGGCCACGACGATCGCCGCGGGAGCCGCCTTCGGGGCGCTGTGGGGTGGGTAGCGGCGATTCAATGACCAGAGCGCGCTATTGCACGTCTCGGAACGCGTCCCAGGAGCGCTTGCACGCGTAGGCGAGGGCGTCGATGTGCTCCCGGTTCTCGGTGACCCACTCGGTTCCCGGCTCATGCAAGATCTCCGTCGCCACGGCGCCGAGTAAGAACTCCCGCAGAAACTCCGCCTGCACCGCTCCCAACTGCAAGCTCGCCTCCCCCGCATCCTGCGCGAGCAGACGGAACTTCGCACCGTCGGCACGGATCTCCTGGCTGCCGAGGTACGGCTGATTCAAGAGCACGGCAGCCGGGTCAGCACTCTCGAAGCCTTCGCGATGGGCAGCAGCGAGATCTCGCAGCGCCTCGGGCCGCATCGTAGGCGGATCTTCAGGATCGCGCTCCTCTCCGTCATGGTCGCCCCGATTCGAGAGGGCGACGATGGCCGGAAGGCGGTCCTGCTCGGCGCGCGGCACCGACACGGCGCCCTCCCGCGTCGTCGTCGTGTTCATCGTGTCGTGAAACGACAATCGGGTGAAGGATCCGCCGTGCGCGAGCCCGTGGGCCAGGAACAGGTCGGTGAGCTCGTCGCGGGTACGCTCGTAGACGCCGAGTCCCTGCTCAGCAGCCGAGTCGAACGCCTCGACCAGCCGCTGCACCTCGGCATCGGTCTCGGGAATCTGAAGAATCGGAAAGAACGAGAAGGTGACGGGTCGTATCGCGTCGACACCCGTGAGGTCGACCCGCTGCCACGGTCCCGCCTTGCGCACGCGCTCGATCGCCGTTGTGAGGTCCGCGCGGATGTCTGAGGGCTTCGGGCGATTCGGATCCCGCACGAGTCTCGGATGCGGGTTCACCACAGCGACGATTCGCGGATCGATCTCGGCCCATCGCCGCACCACCGCCGCCGTCGACACGTCGCTGAAGTCGTACTGGAGGCGACGCGTGAGCTCCGGTGAGAGGAACTCGGCGACCTCCTCGGGGATCGCCGCACCCGCATGCGGAGCGCTCACCAGCACATCGGCTTCGACGACCGCCTGTTCCAGGGTTCGGGTGTCGGGGTCGGCGTAGTGGGTGATCTGCTCCGACGTGTACACGGTGCCGGCCGGGATGAGATCGAGATCACTGGCGGTCATGTGCCCAGGGTATCCCCGCGGTTGTCAGCTGACTAGATGGGGCGTGCGAGATCGCGGTTAAGCTGGAGGCAGCGATCCACGCGGGCGAACACAGTCTCGCGATCCGACGCGCAGGCGGTCCGTGGATCGGGACGTAGAGGAGCAACACATGGCATTTGCAGACAAGGTTGCGATCGTTACGGGTGGCGGATCCGGCATTGGAGAGGCCACCGCGAAGGAGCTTGCCGCGCACGGCGTGAAGGTCGTCATCACGGACATCAAGCTCGACGCGGCTCAGCGCGTCGCCGACGAGATCACGGCCGCTGACGGGACCGCGGTGGCGATCCAGGGCGACACCGCGAACGCTGAAGACAGCCGCAAGGCGGTGGAGTTCACCGTCGAGACATACGGCAAGCTCAACTACGCATTCAACAACGCGGGCACCGGCGGACCCTCGGCACCGACCGGCGAACTCGACATCGAGGGGTGGGACACCGTGGTGGGGATCAACCTCAGCGGAGTCGCGTACGGTCTGCGCTACCAGATCCCGGCCATTCTGGAGGCAGGAGCGAGCGAGGGTGCGATCGTCAACATGGCGTCCATCCACGGCGCCGTCGCGGCACCCGGCAACTCCGCGTACACCGCTACGAAGCATGCGGTTGTCGGACTGACGAAGAACGCTGCAGCCGAGTACGGCCCGGCCGGCCTCCGCATCAACGCCGTCGGCCCCGGCTACATCGACACGCCGCTCCTCGCCGGAGCCCCGTCCGAGGTGAAGGACGGCCTCATCGCCAAGCACCCCCTCGGACGCCTTGGTCGCTCCGAGGAGATCGCGAAGGTCGTGCGGTTCCTGCTCTCAGACGACGCCTCGTTCGTCACCGGGGCCTACTACCTCATCGACGGCGGATACACGGCCGTCTAAGTTCGATGCGCGGTGCCCTCCGAGTCTTCGGAGGGCACCGCGATCATGAGCACCCGCCGACCGTAGCGGTCGAGGTCGAGCGACTCTTCGACGGCGACAAGTGCCCGCTGGAACGGTGTCGCGGGATCCCGCTCGGCGAATCCCATCGTTTGGTAGAACGGCGCGTTCCAAGGTACGTCGGCGTACGTGCGCAGCGACATCGTGGGGCAGCCCCGTTCGGCCGCCTCGCGCATCGCGGCGGTGACGAGCGCACGCCCGATGCCCTGCCTCGTGTGCGCAGGAGCGACTGAGAGCTGCTCCAGATGGCAGCCGTCCTCGGTCTCCAGCACGTGCACGAACCCGGCGACCGCTGCGTGCCCGGTTTCGGCCACCAGTATGTACCCCGGCTCGCGAATCCGGCTCTCCCCCGTTGGCGCCGGTTCCCAGCGCTCGGGTCGCAGCAGATCGATGAGGAGCTGATCCGCCGCGTTCTCGACCTTCTCGATCTCAGACAAATCCGGAGCATGCGCGAAGCGGATACTGAAGACCATGGGCCCAGCGTACGGCTTCTTCAGTCTGCGACGGTGATGCCGAGGTGCTGAGCGAATGCGCTCGTCAGGTCGACCGCCTGGGTGAAGGAGATGATGGTGCCGCGCATCGATTCGACACCGCTGACACTGCTGAGATCGAGTTCGCGGAGGTCGACATCGCGCAGTTGCGCGTGGTCGAGGCGGAGGGAGCGCACCGAGCATCCCGTGAACGCAATGCGCTCGGCCCGCGCTTCCGCCAGGTCGAGTTCCTCGATGACGCACTGCTCGAACTGCACGTCCCGCAACCTCGAGGCCCGCAGATTGACGAACGAGAGCTTGCTCTCCGAGATGTGCACGCTCTCGAGATCAGAGTCGTACATCTCGACCGCGCCGAACCGTGAGTTCGAAATGCGAACCTCACGCCACGCCGTGCGTCCGGCCCTCAGCACCGGCGCATTCGCGCGCTGGATTCGGGACTCGATGACGCGCGCTCCCAGCAACTGGGTCTCGTGAGCTTCGAGCCCGTCGAACTCGCACTCGGTGAACGCGACACCGGTGAGGTCGCGACCCGAGAGATCAGCGCGCTCGTAGCGGCTGGCCTCGTATGCACCCCGAGCGACGATGTGCTCCGCATCGGCGTCGACGAGATGACCCAGTACGAAGTCGGCGATTCGAGGTGAGGCGGTCTGGGAACGACGTGCGGGCCGCTCACCCGGCCCTCGACGCGCGCTCACTTGTTGCGCTCGGATTGGCGCACGTCGCGCGAACCGCCGACTTCTTCGGGGAGCTCGTCGATGGGAACGAGCACGATGTCTTGCACCTTCCAGTCGATGTCGATGCACCCGTCCCGCGCCTCCATCAGCTGGCGCAGCGAGGGCGACTCGTCCGGCTGGGGCACGATGAACGCTTCGACGTGGAACACATGCCCCTGATCGCGCACTCGGGATCCCACCTCGCTCGTCCACGGAAGACCACGCAGGTAGGCGTCGACTTTCTGGGCGACCGGATGCGGCTCGTCGTCGTCGAAGGTGGTCGCCCGCGTGTCCATCAAGTCGGTGATCGCGGCCCGCAGGTTCTTCATGCCGTCCCAGAGAATGCTGCCGGCGATGAAGAGCGCGGCCGCCGCGTCCGCCCACCATAGGCCGATCCCGATGCCGGCGACCCCCACGATGGACCCCGCAGCGGTCATCCAATCCGCCTTGTTCATGTCGGCGTCGGCGTAGAGCACTTTGTCGTGCAGCTCTCGGGCGAGCTTCATTTTCACGCGGCCGAAGTAGATCGGGAGCGGAATGGTGAGCGCCATCACGGCCATCATGAGCCATCCGAGCCAGATCGGCTGACCGAACAGCACGATCGTACCGATGGGAGGATGCTCCCCGCTGACCAGGCCGGTCAGCGAGTCGACGATGAGAAAGGCTCCCATCGCGAACAACGCGACGCCGGCAACCAGGTGCGCGACGCCGACGCTGCGGTGGAAACCGTAGGGATACTTCTCCGTCGGGCGCTTGTTCACGATGCGCACTGCGAGCAGAAACGCGATCGGTGGTGCCAGTGATAGAAGATCCTCGATCCAGGCCGCTTTCATCGCCTGCGAGCTCCCCATGACGAGGAACACGAGGGTGATCGCGACCGCGAGGAATGCGAGCGTGTACCACTCGAGGCGGATCGCACGACGAAGTGCGGCCTCCTGCGCCGGAGGAAGTTCGGTGCGCCCGAAGTGCGTCGTCACGGTGTCGCCCCCTCGGCCAGCAGGAACTCTTCGAGGGCCACGAGCAGCGCGTTCTCCCCCATGCGGACGGCCATCACGTGCTTCTCAGCGGTTCCGTCGCGCTCTTGCTCAGCATAGGGAACCGTGAGAGCCCCGAAATCGATCCACGGAGTCTCGTCGGTCAGTCCACCGATGACGATATCGAGTTCGCAGCGTTCGAGGGCCTTGAACAACTGCTCTTCGCCGTTCTCCGTCCATTCGATTTCGGCATCGATGCGCTCGGCGAACTTCTGCACGAGTTTCGGTTCGGTGCCGGCCGGGCTCGCATCGTCGAACGTCTCGACCCAGGGCGGACTGTCGGAGACGCCGACGCGGAGCGTTCCGTTGGTGGCGCGCTCGAGCGTCCCCTCCGGATCGGCGGGGAACGTGGATGAACAGCCCGTGAGGAGTGCCAGGCAGGCGACCGCTGCCAGGCTCAGAAATCTGCGCATACCCGACCATATTCAGATTCCTCCCGCGGTCTCAACTCGTTGCGCCGCGCGCCGGTTCGGTCTAGTCGATGTGTCCGATACGCCGAGGTCGACTGATCCGGGACACTGATGGACCCAGGTCGCACCTTTGCCCGACTAGGGCACTAAGATGCACTGTATGGATGTGACTGCAGAGTCCTTGGCGCGGGTGATCGGTGCGCGCGTCAAGCAGGAGCGAAACGGTCGGAGTTGGACGCTCGATCAACTCGCCGAGTTCGCCGGAGTGAGCCGTCGTATGCTCGTGAACGTCGAACAGGGTGCGGTGAACCCCAGTATCGGCACACTGCTGCGCTTGTCGGACGCGCTCGGCGTTGGCCTGCCAGACCTCGTCGAACCCCCGTCTCCGCGCACGGCGAGACACACGCGCAACGGCCAGGGCGCGGTGCTGTGGAACGGCGAATCCGGCGGCCGGGCGGTGCTCGTCGCCGGCACGGAGCCGCCGGACGTCATCGAACTCTGGGATTGGACGCTGGCGCCGCATGAGCGCCACGACAGCGAAGCCCACACGACGGGAACCCGCGAGTTGCTGCACGTGCAAGAAGGTGCACTCGCCGTCGAAGCGGATGGGATCACGTACGACCTGGCGACCGGGGATGCTCTGACCTTCCGAGGTGACGTGGTCCACGCCTACGTGAATTCGACGAGCGCTACCACCCGGTTCTCGCTCACGGTCTTCGAACCGGGTGTCGGATCCGCACACCGAGAGGAGTCCGCTCATGACTGAGACGATGAACGCCGCCGCATTCCTGGACGCGTGCGCCGTCGATCCCGACGTGCTTCTCCTGCGGCCGGACTACCGTGCGCTGCTGCTCGTGGTCGATGGCAGTGCCGCAGACGCGTTCGACCACAACGCTGATGCCGTCGACGCACTCGTGTCTGCGGCCGAGACGCGTGCGCGGGGTCTGCTCGCAGAACGCTCGGCAGATGAGCTGCCGCACGTCGCGTCCTGGAGAGACGCGTACCGCGCCTTCGGTGCGAAACCGCAGCGCACCAGAAACAGCCTCGAGGCACTCACACGCCGCGCCGAGCTCGCCCTGCCTCGCGTGAATGCACTCACCGACATCTCCAACGCGATCTCGGTCTTGCATCAGATTCCGCTCGGCGGAGAGGATCTCGACCGCTACCAGGGTCCGGCGAGGCTGATGCGCGCCGCGGGCACGGAAACCTTCGACACCGTCGTGAATGGCGAGACGATCCTCGAACACCCGGAGCCGGGCGAAGTCGTGTGGTGCGACACCGCTGGTGTGACCTGCCGTCGCTGGAACTGGCGACAGGGCCGACGCACGAGCCTCTCCAACGACACCCGCACGGCACTCTTCATCCTCGACGCCCTCGCGCCCGTCTCCGACGAGGCGCTGCATGCCGCCGGCGACGCCCTCGTCGAGGCCCTGTCGAGCGGTACGGGGAACGTACAGGTCTCGAAACGGCTGGTGGCTGCATGAATGCGCCCCGCACACCCAAGGGCATTCCGGCGTGGTCGATGGCCGTCGCAGCCATGCTGGCCGTGCAGCTGTCGAATGCTCTGTCCGTGCCGGTGATCGATCAGGTCGGCCCGGCCGGCACCGCGTGGCTCCGCATGTGTTTCGGTGCGGCATTCCTCTGGATGATCGCCCGCCCGGCGATCCGTTCGCTCCGCGCCCGCGATCTTCCCGCCCTCGTCGCCCTCGGTGTGGTGACCGGGTTCATGACTGCGTTCTTCCTCGCCGCCGTCGACCGCATTCCCCTCGGCACCGCCGTCGCCATCGAGTTCCTCGGACCGCTCACTGTCGCCGGCGTCATGAGCACGCAGCGCAAGGCCCTCGCCTGGCCACTCCTGGCGCTCATCGGCGTGGTGCTGCTGACTGAGCCCTGGCACGGAAGCATCGACCTCGCCGGTGTCGGTTTCGCCGCGGCAGCCGGAGCATGCTGGGCACTGTACAACGTGCTCACTCAGCACGTCGGGGACCGTTTCTCCGGAATCTCCGGGCTGTCGCTCACCATTCCGATCGCGGCACTCGCGATACTGCCGATCGGTCTCCCGCAGGTGGTCGGTGGCGAGTTCTCCTGGTGGGTGCTGGCAGCAGCGGCCGGGATCGCGCTCATCACACCGGTCATCGCATTCGGTCTCGAAATGCTCGCCCTCAAACGCATGACCCACACCGCATTCGGCACGCTGCTCTCCATCGAGCCCGCGTTCGGCATTCTCATCGGCCTCCTCGTGCTGGCGCAATCGCCGACGCCCATGCAGCTGGTCGGCATCGCGATCGTCATCATCGCGGGCGCCGCATCACAGCGGAACGGCCGACGAGACAACGCACCGGTTGCGACCCATCATTCCCCGACGACTGCTCAGGAGACACCATGACCGTCACGCCGAAATACAGTTCCACCTTCATCTTCGAGACGACCAACCTGACCGATGAATTCCACCGCATCGACAGCGAGATCGCCTCCCGGGCCCGCGAGATCCCCGGATTTCTCGGAGAGGAGACCTGGCACAACGAGGACACCGGACTGCACGCCGAGGTCTATTACTGGACGGACATGGATGCGCTCAAGCAGCTCATGGGCATGGACACGCACCGCCTCGCGAAGCAGCGCTACGGCGAGTGGCTCGGCGAGTACCGCGTCGTGATCTCCGAGGTGCAGTCGATCTACGGAAACCCCGCGCTCACCCTCGAGCATCAGCCCGAGTCGCAGCGCCACTGAGTCGCGGCCGTCGTCCCCCGCTGCACGCCGGTTCCGCACTCGCGCGCTGGCGCCAATGCGATCGACCTGCATACACTGGCTGTCCACCGTACTCGAGCGAAGGAGCTGGATCACATGACTACGAAGCCTCGGAAGACTCTGGCCGGTGTTGCGGCCACAATCGCACTCGCGGCCGGAGGCCTGTTCGCCGCCGCCACACCCGCACAGGCAGCGGGGTACTCGTACCTGTACCCGACGAACTTCACCTCGAAGGCGGCGTGCGACACGAAGCGCGTCACGATGAACTCCTCGTGGACCCGCGCGAGTCAGTGCTTCATCATGACGGATCGCGGAGTCATCGATTGGAAGTTCTCTGTCTCTGTGCGGGGCTACTGACCCCAGCCGCTACAGCGTTCAGAGCGTGTCAGTTCGACGGCGCCCGCGTAGGCACTCCACTTGTGTCAAGTGAGCTTTACCTGTAAAACTTACTTTACATCAGGTCACGCGCCCCGAAGGAGCCCCATGAGCGAGAGCACGTCCTCGACCACCCGCCGCACCGCATGGGGCAGAACGAGGTTCGGCTCACGTCGGCTGCCGGCGCTCGCAGTCGCCACCCCGATCGGGCTCGTCATGGCGGTCGCCGAAGCGCTTCTCTTCGCACGCTTCGTGGGCGGCCCTCTGCCCGCGCCGCTTCTCGCGACCATCTTCTCGGCGTGCGTGCTCGTACCGAACGTTCTGCTCGTGTGGGCGCTCATCATCGATCGCACCACCCTCTCGGGGGCGCTGGCGCGGCCAGAGGAGTCCGTGGAGTCGCAGTGGTACGACGAGGCGGCGCGCGGCGCATTCCACGACACCATTGCCATCACTGGACTCGCACTGACGTTCCTTGCGATCACCGGAACGCACATCGACGGTGTACTGGCACTCACCGGCGTGCTGATCCTCGCCTTCCTCAGCACGAGTATCCGCTACACCGTCGCCCGGAGTCGCGGACGCGCATGAAGAACCGGCTGTCAGCACTCCGCTCTGATCGCGGCTGGTCGCAGCACACCCTCGCCGAAGCCTTGGGGGTGTCGCGGCAGACCGTGATCTCGATCGAGAAGGGGCGCTTCGATCCGTCCCTTCCTCTCGCCTTTCGAATCGCAGAGACATTCGAGTGCGCGATTGAGGATGTCTTCTCCCCCGGCCCCGACACCTCGCACGACTGACGAACGCGTCGAGGCAGGCGAGGCACGTCTCAGTTCAGGGGTCCGCCCGGTTCGCAGAGCGGACCGCCTGAAAGAGCCTCTACTCGTTACTCGTTGCCGATCGCTTTGTCCGCCGACTCGCGAGCGCTCTCGATCTGGTCTTCGAACTTGCCTCCCGTGACCTTGTTCGCTGCATCAGCAACGCTTTCGAGCAACTTATCGCTCGCGTTCTCGGCCTGCTCGCTCTGCAGCGCCTCCGAAACGCGGCTGTCACCGAGGAATTCCTTTGCCTTCGCGGTGAGATCTTCGATGCCCATGAGTCCTCCTTCGTGAGCCCGCGGCAAGCGCCATGGGTGTTTTCCCATCATGCCCGCTCGGTTCGCTCACGTACAGACGCACAGCGGCTTCAATTCGGAGGACATGCTTTCCGCTCGCGATCCTTCTCCGTAGACTGCGGTTCATGGCGATCACACTGGCGAACATCGGGATCGCGGTGCGTGACATCGAGGAGGCGATCTCGTTCTTCACGGACCTCGGCCTGGTGCTCGCCGGTCGCGACACGATCAGCGGAGACTGGGCCGACACTGCGGTCGGCCTCGACGGGAACCGCGCACGCATCGCGGTCCTCGACGTGCCCGACGGCCACGGGCAACTCGAACTCTTCGAGTATCTGCACCCGCAGGCGATCGAGACAGAGCCGACGCTGCCGAATGAGGTCGGGATGCATCGCGTCGCCTTCGCCGTCGATGACATCGATGAAGCCTTGGACATCGCGGCGACGCATGACTGCTATCCGCTCAGAGGTGTCGCGAACTACGCCGATATCTACAAGTTGGCATACGTGCGGGGCCCGAGCGGCATCATCGTCATGCTCGCCCAGGAGCTCCATCGCGGCTCCGACACCCCCGCTGCATGAGCGCGCTACGACGAGCCGCGCCAGCACTTGGCTGGTGATGGCGGCCGGAAGCAAGAGCATCGCACCCGCGAAGTAGTCGCGCGGCCGCAACGGGTGTCCACTGCGACTGAGTTCGCGCCGCGCGAGCCTCGCGCCGGGCCACATCACCGTTAGGGCTGTGATGACGCCCGCCGCGCATATCGGCGCCACGAGGAGCCCCATGAATCCGACCGCAGCCCAGGATTGGCGTCGGCCCATGCGCAGGAACTCGATGCCGGCACGATCCGCGAGCCTGTCGCATTCGGCAGGAAAAGCGACGGCTTCTTCAATGTCGTGCACCACCCAAGCCACCAGGAGCGCCAATGGACCCGTGAAGTTCATGGATGTTCTCCAGCTGTCAGAGTGCGAACGCGACTCGGTCGACTGCGCAGGTGCGAACGGCGAATCGGTGCTGCAGCGATCGCAGAGTCCATTCTGCCCCCAGTGCTCGCGTCGCGAGGGCGCTGATCCAGCGCGGCGAGAGGTGGCCTCCGTCCGTGCCGGGAAACACCCATCCCGGCCCCGAGTCGAAGAGCTCGGACGACAGCTCCTCCGGCAACGGACGGTATCGAGCACCGTTTCCGACGCCACCGACGGCGAGCGCGCACCCGTCGGCATGCAGCAGCAGGTCGCGTTCGCGGTGGATGCGCGCGATCTCGTTGCGGCCCAGCCCCACTTCAGCAGCAAGACGGAGGATCATGCGGCTTCGCGCATCCGAATGACGCAGCGCGTGCAGGTACACGAGATCGCGTGTCGGCTCAGGAGGGGAGCTGCGGCCGCGCTCCTGAGGCATCCCCATGGCGACGTCGTCGAGCAGTTCCTCGTTTGCCGCCCAGCGCCAGAACAGCCGAAAGCTCGTCAGTCGCGCTCGACGGGATTCGGGACGCCAGATCTGCGCTGCGCACCACTGCGCGAGTCGCGTCTCGGTCACCACGAGCGGATCGGCCTCGATGCCGCGGGCCAGGCACTCGAGGTGTTGGCGCCGGGTCTCGATCGTCGATGTCCGGGACCCCTGCGTGCCAAGATGCGTCAGATACGGTTGCAGGAGGCGGTTCCATGTGTCGGGAACTGGCGAGGGTTTCGAAGACGCGGTGCTCACGCCGATCCATTTTCGACGCCTCCGCGGGTCGAGTCTCACGCACGGAACACGGCGAGTAGTCCCCCGCCGAGAATTCGGTACCGGAGGGATGCGGTTGCGCAGGCAAACGAACTTGCAACGCGTCCAGCTCCCCTCACCCGAGGAGCGTCTCGCCGATATATCCTCCTTCGCTGCACCCTGGAGGAATCGCGAACACGGCTGAACCTACTGGGGTGGTCCATTCGTTCAACAGGTCGAGTTCGTCGAGACGACGCTGAATGGGCACGAACTGCTTGGTCACGTCGGCTTGGAACGAGACGAAGAGCAACCCGCTGTCCGATATCTCGCCGCCGGATGGAGCATGATCGTAGTTGTAGGCGCGACGAAAGATCCGTTCATCCGCGTTCTCCGAGCGCGCTCGTCGGATGTGCGAGAACTCCGGGATCACGGGGAACCCGACGTTCGTCTTCGCGTCGAAATCGGGCTCATCGTGTTCGTGCACGCCCGTCAGTGGGGCTCCGTTCGCGAGCGTGCGACCCATCGATTGCTCTCGCCCGCTCCGATCGAGACGATCCCACTTGTCGAGATCCATGTGCGTGCGCCGTAGCACGAATCCGGTACCGCCCGCCAACCATCCGTCGGTCGCCCATACGAGACGGTCGAAGTCTTGATCTTCGGGCGAGGGGTTGGCGGTGCCGTCGACCTGGCCGAAGAGGTTCCGCATCGTGGTACCCGGCTTCTCGGCACCGAACGCTCGACGGAAGCCGACTTGCGTCCACCGCACTGACGCGAAGCTCCGCGCGTCTTTCAGGAGCATGCGCGTTGCGTGGGCGACGGTGAACGCATCGTCGGAAGCGATCTGCAGGAGGAGGTCCCCGTCACTCCAACCCGGTTCGAGACGGTCGATGGTGAATGCTGGCAGGGGGCGGAGCCACTCGGGAATCGCGGACGGTCCCGCTGCGCGTGCGACGAGCGCCGGCCCGAATCCGAAGGTGACCGTGAGCCGTGCCGGCACTGCACCGAGCTCCGGTTCGGAGTCAGCGAGAGCAGGCTCACCCTGGGTGAGCCTGGCCGCGTCCTCGGTGAGAATCTGCATCATCCGTCGCAGTGCATCCCGGTCGGTCCCGTCGTGCAGGTCGAGCGCCACGAAGGTGGCGTGCGCTTGAGGCGTCGTCGTGATCCCTGCTTGGTGAGCGCCATGGAAATCGACTGTGTGGCCTCCGTGGATCGACGCCGCAGTATCGCTCGCGACCCCGGGCGCGTGGCCGGGCTTCGCCCGGCTGAGCAGTGCGTCGGCGCCGACGGCGGCGGCCGCGCCGAGGCCGGCGACGGCTCCTCCGAAGAGAAGCCCCCGCCGGCTGACGCCCGTCCGCCCGGTGTCGGGGGTACGGTCCGAGGTCATTCCGAGTGTCCGCCCATCTCCATGTCCCCGCTCATCTCCATGTCGTGCTCGCCCGCATCGTCGCCCTCGTAGTTCTCGTTGGCGCCCGCGTAGTCCTTCGCCGGAACGGTGAACTCGTACGTCGACTCGTCGGAGAAGGTGAGCGTGAACGTGATCTCGTCTCCGGCCGCGATGGGGTCGGAGAGATCCATGAGCATCAGATGGTTGCCGCCGGGTTCGAGCGACAGGCTGTCACCCGCTTCGATGGTGAAGCCGTCGGTCTTCTCGCGCATGATCATCTCTCCGGCCTCGTTCTCGATGGTTTCGTGCAGTTCGAGAGCGCTCGAGGCTTCCGTGCTCGCCGAAACAATGGTGACGTCATCGGAGCCGGTGTTCTCCAGCTCGCCGAACGCGGCCGACATGCCGCTGTCGGCGGCTTTGACCCAGCCGTCCTCCATGACGACGGCCTCGCCGGCCTGAGGAGCCGAGGTCTCTGGAGCGTTGGATGCGGCGGTACTGCACCCCGTGAGCGCGACGAGCGCGACGGCAGTGAGTGCGAGAAGAGAGTTCTGAGTGGTGCGTGTATACATACGAGTGCCTTTCACAGTGCTTCATGTGTTTCTGCAGATTCGGATCGTCGCGAGGACGGATCCGACGGAGTGTTCTTGCCGCGTTTCCTGAGTGACCAGACGATGAAGACGAGCAGCGCGATTGCGGCTCCCGCCGCTCCGATTGCGATGGTCCGCCCGAAGTCCGATCGTTCGGATGCCTCGCTCGGAAGACTCGTCGAAGCCGACGCATCCGAGCCGGCTGGAAGCGCAGGTTCGCGCGCATCGAGCGAGTCAAGTTCTTCTGGCTGCGTCTGTTCCGCCGTCTTCGCATCGCCGACGGTGAACGGAACGATGCCGCTAATCGGGTGCCCGTCGGAAGACACCACTCGCCAGCGCGCTTCGTACGAGCCGTCGGGGAGCGAGCCGTCGATCGGCACGCTCACCATAGGCCCATCCAACGTCGGCGCACCGCCCGCCCAATCCTTGCCGCCCTGATCGACGACCAGAATGACGGCGCCGACGGTCAGAAGGTTGTCCGAGAACTCGAGCGCGACCTGCGCGGGGGACGAAGCGAGCACGGCTGCTTGGGCGGGCTCGCTGGAGAGCAATTGGTCGTGCGCGAACGCGGGGTTCGCACTCCCCAGCATCATCACCAGCGCTGCGAACGCCAGCGTCGTGAGGCGCGTGAGCATTCGGCGGGGTGAACGGGCCGGGGTGGTCGGCGGACGAGTGGACGGTGTAGGGGTCATGGCTGAGCCTCATCGGGTGATGGCAGGGGTCATCGAAGAAGGCGGCACCGTTCTCGACCGCACGATGGTGCGGTCTGAGACAGTAGCGCGTTCAGGAACGCGTGCACCGGTTCGTTCGAGGGCGAGCCGTCACAGCGGCGGGCGCGACGATTCCGGGTGCACGGTACTCCCCGATTCGCTGCGGCTGCGGTCTCCCAGCGCAGCGATGAGGCGCGCGAAGCACAGCGACGGAGCGTCGGCGGAGTGGATCAGCGGAACAGCACGGGAACGGGTGGGCCACGACGGGCGGTCACCGAGGGATACACGCCGAGCGGAAGCAGCGTCGACGCGATGTCCGGAACGACGGCGGGCGACGGAGCTGCGGAGATTCGGCTGCCGGTGGCGGGAGCAACGGGAAGCAGTCGCGACACGATCAGACGGGTGAGCACCGCCATCGACGCGAGCACCGACTCCGCGCAGTACAACGCTGCCACCGTGAGCGCTCCAGCGCACACGTGCGCGATCCACATGCTCGTGCCCGCGTGCGCCAGATGAGCGCTGGGCATCACGGGTGCAGCGGCGGAGCCCGTCAAGCCGTGGGCGTGATGCGGCAGTGCATTCGTCGTCGTCTCACTCGTCCGCGATGCGCCCAGCACGAACAGTGCGTGGAACAGGAATTGGCTCGCGGCGACTGAAAGCGAGAGACGAGGGAGGGAGAGCGTGCGCCCCGCGAGTGCGACGCAGACCAACGTAGAGAGCACGAGCGGCGCGAGGATTCCCATCGCGCCAGGCACGGCACCACCGCCGACGACGTGGGAGAGCAGGGCGACGAAGGTCGACACCGCCGCCGCTGCGACGCCGCGCGCGGCGATGCGGGAGCGAGTCGACGACATGCATCGATTCTCTCAGATCATCGAAGCGATGGTGCGCAGACGCCGCCGATGCCGGGCCAGTGCGACCGGCCCTCACTCCGGACCGCACCCCGCATCGAAACGGGTGCGGTAGTGGGCGTGAGCTTCTCTGATGAGCTCGTCGTCGAGGGTGGCGACCGCGTGAACGTCGCGGATCAACGGCTCGCAGTCAGGGCCTCGCCCTACGTGGGTTCCGCGCAGAATCCAGGCGTAGCGGTCGGGGTTCTTCTCGGCGCGGTGGCTGTACTGACAGAGCTGCCTCGACAGCCAGTCCTCCAGGGGCCGGGTCCACCACTGCTCGGCATCGAGCGGGTTCACTGAGAGGCCGGGGAGTTCGAGCCCGCTCTCGGTGTCGATGCTGCGCTGCGCTGCGTCATGCTCCGGTCCTTCCGAGTAGCGCACGTGCAGGCCCGGGTGCGAACGCACGAGGTCGGTGAGGCTCGCCAATGTGAGCAGGTGCATGTCGTTCATGCGCTCATTCATAGCTGCCGGAGAAGCGCCTCGCAATGGTCTCCTCGAGCGCCTTCCCCTGTGCGTGCTGCGCCTGCCGCGCAGACCGTTTCTCAGCACCTGCGATAGGGCCCGACGCGATGGCCTTTTTTTGAGTACAGTTGTACTCAAACAAAGAACAGCGCTACAGATGGAGGAGACGAATGATCCTGACCGCGATCGTGATCTGCGAGGTCGCTTTCTGGCTGGCGATCATCGCCGGCCTCTCGGCACGCTATCTTTTCCGCCGCCCGGGGCTCGGTGCGGCGTTGCTGATCGTCGCTCCTGTCATCGATGTGATCCTGCTCGCCCTGGTCACTTTCGACCTCCTCGGCGGGGGCACCGCCTCGTGGCAGCACGGGCTCGCAGCGATCTACATCGGCATCTCGGTCGCTTACGGCAAGCGCATGGTCGCCTGGGCCGACGCGCGATTCAAGCACCGGTTCGCCGGCGGCCCGCCCCCCGAGAAGCTGACCGGGCTGCGTTACACGCTCAAATGCTGGAGAGACGTGCTGACGACCGCCGCAGCCGTGACCGTCGCCGCCGTGATCCTCGGAGCGATCATCGCGCTCGTCGACGACCCTCGACGCACCGAGGCGCTCTCCGGGTATTTCAGCATCCTCGGCATCATCTTCGCGATCGATCTCGTGTGGGCGGTGAGCTACACGTTCTGGCCGAAAGCGCCCGCAACGCTGCCTCCGCACTACGCTGACACCCATGCCCCGCAGAATCGACACTGAGGCGCGTACCGCGGAGATCGCCGGAGCTGCACTGCGAATCCTCGAGCGCGACGGTCTCGCGAGCCTCTCAGTACGAGGAGTCGCCGCCGAGACCGGACTCGCACCCGCGTCGCTGCGCAGGATATTCCCGACGCAACAAGACCTCCGCGAGTACTGCTTCGAACTGATCGAGGAGCGCGCGACGGCCAGAATCGCTGCCCTCGACCTCTCGGGCCGTGAGCTTGCGGAGGCGCTGCTCGCGCAGCTCCTCCCCCTGGACGGAGTGCGCCGCCTCGAGTTCGTCGCGCAGGTGCAACTCGGCGTGCTCGCGCTCACCGACCAGGCGCTGCGTCCCGCGGCGCAACGGCTCAGCGCCGCGGTCGACCGCGCGTGCGTCGCCGCCATCGGGATCCTCGTCGATGCGCGCTTGTTCCACGCTCATCGCGACGCCGCGTTCGAAGCGCGGCGATTGCGGGCACTCCTCGACGGAGTCGCGATGCTCGGGCTCTGGGACGGAGATGCGGAAGCGCCGCAGCATGCCCTCGACACGGTCACGCATCATCTCGACGAGCTCGCCCTTCCACCGCCTCATCGAACCGGTGGAGCACTCGAGCGATCCCAGACGCGCGCGACGTCGGACGAGAAGCGGTAATCTTCTCTTCCGCGGCTCTTCGTGCACCAGATTTCCTGAGACACTTGACGAGCTTCCCCGCGACCACTCGAATGTCGCGGAATGAAAGGATCAGAAGCTCATGGGATTCATTCGATACGACGGCCTCACCACCCACTTCGAGGACCGACTGCTCGCGCACCTCCAGATCATCATCGTGCAGAAGCTGATGCGCGACGAGGCGTTCTTGATGTCGTGGAAGGACAGCATGAGCGTGGGCGACGGTCGCACGGCGATCTGGGTCTCGCCCCAGACGACGCTCACGTTCAAGTTCCTGGGGAGCCGTGTACCGGAGATCAATAAAGAGTGGTTGCAGCGACTCGGGGAATCGGCGAGTTCGACGACAGGGTTGATCGTGACGAAAGAGGACGGCACCCTGGCCGTCGCCGAAGCCACCGGAAACAGCTATCCCGGAAACCTCCGCGCAGAACCCGTGAAGTAGCCGGCTCGACCAAACCGGGGTACCACATTCAACGCCGCAAAGACAGCCCTGCCGTGAATTGTTTCCACTGGCAAACTGCTGATCATGGGGTATTTGAAACACGGGGAACGGGAATACGAGTTCGAGGATCGACTGCTGGCCCACCTGCAGTTCGTCATCGGGCAGAAACTGAAGAAGCAGGAGTGCTTCTTCCTCAGCTGGCACAAGCCGCACGACCAGGGCGATGGGCGCTTGTCGGTCTGGTTGTCGCCGTACGTCTCGATCGGTTTCCATTTCTCAGGGAGCCGCGAGCCGGAACTCAGCAAAGCGTGGGTGCGGGCGCTCAACTCGCTCGCGCATACACCGCGCGGTCTCATCGCGATCACGGAGGAAGAAGCGGAGAAGTTCGTCAAGAAGAATCCTGATCTGCTCTGACGCAGTCGCACATCACCGGAGCGTCGCTCCTCCTGATTCTCCTGGGAGGAGCGACGCTTCTGCATGCCGGCGCCGGCGCCGTGACCGGCTTCAACGCCGCGCCGCACGATCGAGCCTCCGGAGCCCGGCTCTCCCGCAAGCTAGAGGAATGAACCGAGCCCCGGACGCCCGCAGCTACGACCTCGACGCACTGCGCGAGCAGATGCTTCCCCATCGGGGCGGTGCCGTGACCGAGAGCATCCCCCAGCTCGCCGAAGCCGACCCCGGGCTCTGCGGCGTCGCCCTGGTCACCCTGGACGGCGACCTTCGCTCGAGCGCGCAGTCCGACGTGGTGTTCAGCATCCAGTCGGCGGTGAAACCGTTCGTGTTCGCGCTGGCGCTGCACGACACGAATCGCGCCGCCCTTGAGCGGGTGGGCATCGAGCCGACGGGTGAGGCCTTCGATGCGATCAAACTCGAGAGCGGCACCGGCCGGCCGCCGAATCCGATGGTGAACGCCGGCGCGCTCCTCACGAGCTCGATCGTCGACGGCGACGATGCCGCTGCCCGCGCCGAGCGCATTGCCGCGGGGCTCTCGGCCTTCGCGGGGCGGTCGCTGCGCGTCGACGAGGAGATCGCCGAGGCGGAGCAGCGACTCGGGGACCGCAATCTCGCCCTGGCGCATCTCATGCGCTCGGAGGGGACGCTGCGTGTCGAAGCGGACGATGCGATCACCGTGTACGCCCGCGCGTGCGCCACGCTCGTCGACGCAGAAGCCCTCGCGGTCATGGGAGCGACACTCGCGGCGGGAGGCGTCAATCCGTGCACCGGCGAACGCGTCATCTCCCGAGAGGTCGCGCGCGACGTCATCTCCGTCATGGCGACGTGCGGCGTGTACGACGGTTCCGGGCGCTGGATGCGCGAAGTGGGTGTTCCGGCGAAGTCGAGCGTCTCGGGCGCCATCGTGCTCTCGGCTCCCGGCGCCCTCGGCGCCGCAGTCTTCAGCCCACCGCTCGACGAACAAGGGACGAGCGTCCGCGGTCATCTGGCGAGTGCGCGACTGAGCGACGATCTCCGGCTGCACGCTTTCGACGTCTCGCCCTGAGCCCCCGCGTTTACGTCACGCTTCTCCCGATTGCAACCCCTTCGTGATCACGCCGCATCCGGTGTGGGCTGGGTGGCATCGTCGGTCGCAGCAGAGCCGAGCCGCGGCCCTCCGACCGGCGACGGAGAGGAAACGGACGATGTATTTTCACCGGCAGGAACTCCAGCACAAGGCCAGCCCGGACAAGCCGGACGCGGTGTACGCACGCAAGCTGCAGGAGGTGCTCGGCGGGCAGTACGGCGAGATCACGGTCGCTCTGCAGTATCAATTCCAGGCATGGAACATGCACATTCCGGGGAAGTACCGCGACCTGGTCTTCGGCATTGGCGCGGAGGAGATGGGACACGTCGAGATGCTCGCCGTGATGATCGCGCAGCTCCTCGAGAAGTCGCCGCTCGGCATCACGGATGAGGCGGTGCAGAGCGATCCGACCGTGGCCGCGATCATCGGCGGCACCGACGTGCAGCAAGGCATCGTCGCCGGTGCAGGCGCGCGCCCGGTCGACAGCAACGGGAATCCGTGGCAGGGCAGTTTCATCACGAGCAGCGGCAACCTGCTCGCCGATTTCCAGGCCAATGCGAACGCCGAGATGCAGGGGCGCGTGCAGGTCGCGCGGCTCTACCACATGACCGACGACCACGGAGTGCGCGATCTGCTCGGCTTCCTGCTCGCCCGCGACACCATGCACCAGAATCAGTGGCTCGCGGCAGCCGCGGAACTGCAGGAAGAGGGCGTCGAATCGCTTCCGGTTCCGAGCAACTTCCCGATCAGCAAGGAGGAGCGCGACGTGTCGTACCACTACATCAACTTCTCCGACGGAGCGGCCGCGAGCGAGGGCAGCTGGGCATCGGGACCGACTCCCGATGGACTCGGCGAGTTCAGCTACCACGAGGCCCCGGAGGCCGGAGTGCCGATGCCGCCGCCCACGCACCCGGACGCGCGCTTCTACGGCACGACCGACGTGCCGAACCTGGCCGAGAAGATCGCCGGCCGGGCTCAGGATGTCCTGAGGAAGGAGTAACTGCTCCGTCGTCGGGCTGAGCTTCAGGCGCGCTCGCGCGTCCTGCGGCTCAGCCCGACGAGCAGCGCGTCGACGCCGATGATGACCGCGGCGATGACAGCCATGTAACCGAGTACGGCGCCGTACCCACCGGGTTGAGCGGGATTCATGAATGGGTAGGGATACCAGCCGACGACGGCGCCGCGCAGCACCGTGTAGACCCCCCACGCAAGGGGGAATACGGCCGCGAGGCGCAGATGCCTCCAAGAGAGCCCCGCGCGCGCTGGCGCGAACCACCACAGCGCTGCAACGAGGAGCGGCCCGATGAGGTGCAGCACCTCGTTCGACCATCCGAGAGTCGACTCCTGGTCGAGCGACACGCCCCGCAACAAGGCGTTGTACACGATCCCCGTCGTCACCATGTAGGTGGACATCGCCGTGAACACCGCCCAGAACCAGAGCGGCGGACGTTTCCCGAGGGATATGACAACGGCCGACGCCGTCAGGACGATGACCGCGAGCACATTCGACAGGATCGTGAAGAAACTGAAGAAGTTCGTGAAGAAGAACAGCGGCTCATCGGGTTCGAAACTCAGACTGAACACCAGTTGTCCGATCACAGCGGCGGCGATCAGCACTGCCGCGGAGGCGGCGCATACGGCGAATCTGCGGCCCACCGATACGGCTGGGGCGCGAGCCGCGCTCTTCGTCGACGTCATCTTCGGCCCCCTCCATCGGCGTTCGCGGTCACCCCATCATGCCTTGACCTCAGGAGTTTCGTCGCTCCGACTCGCGTTCCGACGTGCGTTCCAGCGTGCGAGCAGGTGCAGTACGACGCCGACCCCGACGAGGGCGGCCCCGAAGAGCCAGACCGTTCCGCTCTGCTGCGTCATCAACATGATGCACGAGGCGATGCCGAGCACGGGCACGAAGGTCCACACGCGGAAATGCTGATGCTCGACGCGGTCGCGGCGCAGGACGAGCACCGACACGTTGGCGCTCAAGAACACGAAGAGCAGCAGCAGCACGACCGTCTCCGCAAGCGTGGCGAGGTCACCGACCAGCGTGAGCAGCGCCGCGACGAGGGTGGTCGCCATGATCGCCACCCACGGCGTCTTCCGCTTCGGCAGCACCCGCCCCAACTGGGCGGGGAGCAGCCCCTGCTCGGCCATCCCGAAGGCGAGTCGGCTCGTCATGATCATCGTCAGCAATGCACCATTCGCTACGGCGATCAGCGCGATCGCGCTGAACACCCACGACGGCACGTGCGAGCCGGAGGCTTCCACTACGTCGAGCAAGGGGCCGCTCGACTCGGCGAGCTCATCGGCGGGCAGGGCGATCGCGCTCGCGAGCCCGACGAGCACATAGACGATCCCGGCGACTGCGAGGGAGGCGAAGAGCGCCCTCGGGTAGGTGCGAGACGGGTTGCGCACTTCCTCGATCATGTTCGCCGAGGTCTCGAAACCCACGAAGGAGTAGAACGCGATGATGGCACCACCGAGCACCGCGGCCGCCGTGCCGACGCCCTCCGGCCCTTCGACCACTCGCGAGAGATCGCCTCCGCCGTTCCCGACGAGCAGGCCGACCACCACGATAACGATGACGAGGCCGCTGACCTCGATCGCCGTCATCACGAGGTTGGCGCCGAGGGATTCGCGAATGCCTCGAGCGTTGAGCAGGGCCACGACGACCAGGAACAGGATCGCGACGAGCGTCGTCGGCAGTTCCACGAACGTGTGCAGGTACTCCCCTGCGAAGGCGATGGACAGGCCGGCAGCGCTCGTGACGCCCGCCGCGAGCATGCAGAACCCGACGAGGAATGAGATGACGGGCTTCTGGAAGGCCCGCTCCGCGAAGACGGCAGCGCCTCCCGCTTTCGGATACTTCGTGACGAGTTCCGCGTACGAGCCCGCCGTGAGGAGCGCGAGCAGCAGAGCCAGCAGGAGCGGTGCCCACAGCATGCCGCCGACCTCTGCAGACAGCACCCCCATGAGTGCGTAGATGCCGGCTCCGAGCACATCTCCGAGGATGAAGGCGAAGAGGAGCAGGCCGGAGACCGAGCGGCGCAGCTTCGTATCGAGGGGCTGCGAGGCAGCCTCGGGTTCACGCGTCATCCCGCCAGCCTAGAGTCGCGCAGAAGTCACCCGCACGCCCCTTGACACCCGCGGTCCCTGTTCGTTAGCTCGTGTGCTCCGTCTCATCCCCGGTCGCATCCACGATCAGCACGGTGCCGAGCGCGTCGTTCTCCGTCGCGGCGAACACGGCGGAGGCGAGGTCGTCGCGTTGGGCCTCGCTGAGCTCGCCCTCGACGAGCACGCGAATGGTGTCCGTCGAGACGTTCTCGTACTCGTCGATCTGCTCGAGAAGGTCGGTCTCGTCCGCGCTGACGCCTTCGGGGTCGCCGTTCGAAAGGCGATCATCGATCTGCTCCTCGACTTCGTCCGCGAGTCCGTTCGGTGCGTCGTGCTGGTCGCGCACTTCCCCTGAGCCCTCGGTCGGGGAGACTCCACCGCACCCGGCGGTTCCGCCGAGGAGCGCGAGCGAGATGGCACCGGTGGCTACGAGCTTGAGCTTGTTCACTGACATGCGTCGAGCCTAGGAAACGCTTCCATTTCGGACGAGGGGGTTGCGCTCCTCACGAACCGGAGCCTCGGAGCTTCCGATGCATGCCGGTCGCGTCATCGGTGGTGAATCCGAGTGATTCGTACACGCCGACCGCGGCATCGCTCGCGAAGAGACCGACGAAGAGCTCGATGTCACCCTCCGGCTGCAGCAGTTCGATCAGACGTGAGACGAGATCGGTCGCGATCCCCGCTCCCTCGTGCTCCGGATCGACGACGACGTCTTGCACGTACGCGTACTGCAGTCCGTCGCCCACGGCTCGCGCCATGCCGATCACCGACCCGTGCTCGTCGACGCACACAACACCGGCCAGGGACGCGGCGAGCGAGGCACCGCGCACCTCGTCATCGAAGTGGGACTGCCATCCGACCGCTGCTGCGAGGGCAGCGTGTTCAGCAGCGGTGGGTACGCGATCGAGTATGCGATGGTCCATGAGACCACGATACGCGCGGCGAACGGCGCAGCGCAGGTCCGTGCGCTCTGATCCGTTAGCCTCGACCCATGGACGACCGATTGCAATCTGCTGCTCGCAGAACCGAGAGCACCACGACCTTTCGCGCACTGGCGCGGGGAGGGTACGTGGCGACCGGCATCGTGCACGGGCTGATCGGGGTCCTCGCAATCGCCCTCGTCGTGCGCCAGGGCCGCGCGGAAGCCGATCAGGTGGGAGCTCTCACATCCATCGCCGAGGCTCCGTTCGGTCTCGCGGGCCTCTGGGCGGTCGCACTGCTCCTCTTCGCCCTCGGCATCTTCCACATCGTCGACGGCTTCGCCCTCAGCCGCAGCTCTCGGAAGCAGCGCTGGGGGCGCCGGCTCGCCGAGTGGGGGCAGGGAATCGCGTTCTGCGTCATGGGTGGGATCGCGACGGCGATCGCCGTCGGCGCACGCCCCGATCCCGACCGCACCACTCGCGATGCGAGCCGCGGGCTGCTCACCCTTCCGGGCGGAACGGTCCTGCTCGTCCTGGTCGGCCTCGGGGTGGCCGGTGTTGGAATCGCCTGGATCTGGATGGGCGTGTCCCGGAGCTTCCGGAAGCAGATGGAGCTCCCGTCCGGCCGCGCCGGTCACGCGATCGCTGCCCTGGGCGCGGTGGGGTTCGTGTCGAAGGGCGGAGCCCTGCTCGTCGTCGCCGTGCTCCTGGCCGCCGCCGGCGTCCGGGGAGATTCGAGCTCGGCCGGAGCCCTCGACTCGGCCATCACCTCGCTCTACGACCTGCCGGGCGGGCCCGTCTGGATCGTGCTCATCGGTGCAGGGTTCCTGGCATACGGGGTGTTCTGCTTCTTCCGCGCGCGGTTCGCGAAGCTCTAACGACCCGGCGCCGAGCCGGTATCGGCGGAGTCCGTCGCAGGATCGAGCACCACCTTGATGCACCCGTCCTCCTTCTTCTGGAAGAGCTCGTACATCTCCGGGGCACTCGCGAGCGGAACCCGATGGGTGGTGAGATCGGCCGTGCCGAGCGGGTCGTCGTGCTGTTCGACGAGGGGCAGTAGATCATCGATCCACCGCTTCACGTTGCACTGGCCCATCTTGATCGTGATCTGCTTGTCGAACAGCGTCTTCATGGGCAGCGGGTCGGCGTTGCCGACGTAGACTCCGCTGATCGAGACGGTCCCGCCGCGGCGCACCAGATCGATCCCCTGCAGCAGGGCGGCTGCGCGATCGACGCCGGCGTGCTCCATCATCGGCTTCGCGAGCACGTCGGGCAGTGCACCGATGGCCGTGTGCGCTGCGTGCACGCCTGGGCTCCCGTGCGCCTCCATGCCGACGGCATCGATCACGGCGTCGGGCCCGCGCCCGTCGGAGAAGTCGACGGCGGCCTCGTCGACGTCACCGGGCTCGCATACGGCGATGCCGTGGCGTGCAGCCATCTCCCGGCGTTCCGGCACCGGGTCGACGGCGAGCACCCGCGCCCCGCGATGCGCGGCGAGACGCGCTGCGAACTGACCGACCGGGCCGAGTCCGAGCACCAGTGCCGTGTCTCCGCGCCCGACTCCTGCGTAGGCCACGCCCTGCGCAGCTGTCGGGAGGATGTCGCTGAGGAAGAGATAGCGCTCATCCGGGAGGGTCTCGCCGACGGGGATGGTGTTGTAGTCCGCGATGGGCACCCGAAGCAGCTCGGCCTGCCCGCCGGGCACCTGACCGTAGAGTTTCGTGTAGCCGAAGAGCGCCGCCCCCGAACCGTACTCGGTCACCTGCGTGCGCTCGCACTGCGACTGCAGGCCGCGCGTGCACATCCAGCATGCTCCGCACGAGATGTTGAACGGGATCACCACCCGTTGCCCCACCTGCAATGAGGTCACGCCCGGGCCCACCTCCTCGACGACGCCCATCGTCTCGTGACCCAGAATGTCACCGGCGTCGAGAAACGGCCCGAACAGTTCGTAGAGGTGGAGGTCCGAACCGCAGATCGCCGTCGAAGTCACTCGAACGATCGCGTCCCCTGGTTCCTGGATCACCGGATCGGGCACCTGCTCGACCGAGATCTTCCGCTTGCCCTGCCACGTCACTGCGCGCATCATGTGCTCCTCTGCTCATCGCTGTTGCTCTTGCTCTGGATCGGTGCTCGTGCGGTCCGCGTGCCCGACGCACCGAGACGGGCGAGACCCCGGATCAGTCCGTCGGGGCGAGGCGCCCGAGTACCGCTTCGAGGGCGGCCTCGACGGTTTTCTGCATCACCTCGATCGGATCGCCCGAGAACGAGAGGTGCTCGACGCTCGTCGGCGAGTCCCCTCCGGTGATCGCGAGCACGACCGTCCCCGCAGGCTTGCCCTCGTCGGGTTCCGGTCCCCCGACTCCGGTCACTGCGACCACGACATCGGCCAGCAGCAGACGTGCGGCGGATTCCGCCATCGCCACCGCCGTCGGTTCCGTCACCACCGGCCCCCTCGGAGCCCCCAGGAGGGAGTACTTCACCTCCGGATGGTATGCCGTGATCCCTCCGTGGAACCAGGTGCCGGAGTCGGGCGCCGCGGACAACGCCGCGCTCAGTTGACCCCCCGTCAACGACTCGGCGACTGCGACAGACCGACCTGCATCCGACGCACGCTCGGCGATGCGCTCGACGAGGTCGTCGACGCGGCCCTGAATAGCGGATTCAACCATCGAGTTTCGCTCCTTCCGCGCCGATGAGATCTACGGCGCAATTGCCGACGTTACGGTGGGAGAATCGTCGCCGCAGGGGCCTTGACGCCTCCGACGAGAGCACGCAACCCCCTGTCAACCGCGTCGTCGACGAGGCATTCTGAAGACACGAGCGATTCGAGGAGGACAGCAATGCCCGAACGACCCCAGTCTCAAGATGCATCGGCCGGAGCCGCGCACGCGGTGCCGGCCACTCCTGCAGTACCCGTCAACGGAGCGCGACCCTCGAAGGCGAGCGCCGCCGATGCCGGCCGCGCGGACGACGCGACCGCGCCGCTCCGCGTAGCGGTCGTCGGAGCCACGGGCAACGCGGGTACCGCTCTGCTGCGCGCACTCGCCGCTTCCCCGGACGTCGGGTCGGTGCTCGGCATCGCTCGGCGCATGCCCGATCTCACGGTGGATCCGTATGCGTCGTGCGAATGGTCTTCCATCGACATCGCTGCGGCCTCGTCAGAGGAGTCGGCTGTCGAAGCCCTCCGGGAGGCGTTCTCCGGAGTCGACACCGTCGTCCACCTGGCATGGCTCATCCAACCCATCGCCGAACGCGAACTCCTGCGCCGCGTCAACGTCGATGGGAGCCGCCGCGTGCTGCGCGCGGCGGCCGAGGCGGGGGTCGGCCACGTCGTGGTCGCGTCGTCGGTCGGCGTCTATGCCGCCGATCCGTCACGGTCCCTCCGCACCGAGGATTGGGAACGGGGCGGGATCGAGTCGTCGCAGTACAGCGTCGACAAGGCCGCGCAGGAGGAGGTGCTCGATGAGTTCGCCCGCGAGTTCCCTGCTCTCACCATCACGCGGATGCGACCGGCGCTCACCTTCCAGGGCGATGCTGCATCGTCCATTCAGAGGTACTTCCTCGGAAGCGCCGTCCCGGTGCAGGCACTCGGTCGGGCGAAACCGCCAGCCCTCCCATTGCCGAAGGGCTTGCGCGGCGTCCAGGCGATCCACGCCGATGACGCGGCGGACGCGTACCTCGCCGCGATCGTGCAGCGCGCTCCTGGGGCCTTCAACATCTGCGCCGACGACGTGCTCGGAGCGCAACAACTGGCCGACATCATCGACCACGGACGCTTCTTCGAGCTTCCGACAGCGGTGGTGCGCGGGTTCGTCACCGCTGCGCACCGCGCCGGAATCGTGTCGGTCGACGCGGGCTGGTTCGACCTCGCGCTGGGGGCGCCGCACATGGACAACGGTCGCGCCAAGAGCGAGCTCGGCTGGCAGCCGAAGCACTCGGCTGCGGATGCCCTGCGAGAGCTGCTCGAGGGCATGATCGACGGTCGAGGGACGGGATCGCTGCCGCTTCGAGCTCGGGATGTCGACGAGGCGCGTCTCTCGTCACTCGACGGACGCGTGGGAGCGGGCGCCGAGGCTGCCTCGACGTCCGACGAGCCGTCGGCGACCGCGGACGACCCCTCCGCAGGCGTCTCGAACGAGGCCGGCGACCTCGACTGGGAGTTGTTCGGCCTCTACCTCTCCGACCATCTGACCGGGGCGACCGCAGGGGCTGAGCGCATGGAGCGCATGTCTGCTGCGTACATCGACACTCCCGTCTACGCCGGGCTCTCAGAACTCGCCGAAGAGCTCCGGCTCGAGCGCGCCTTCCTCGCTCACCTCATCGACGACCTCGAGGTGCGGCGCCGTTTCTACCGTCAGGCCGCGTCGTGGGTGGGTGAGCGCGTCGGGAGGCTGAAGCTGAACGGACGCACGTTCACGCGCTCGCCGCTCTCCCTCATCTTGGAGCTCGAACTGCTGCGCAGTGCGGTGATCGGGAAGCTCGGCCTGTGGCAGGTGCTCAGCGAGCACGCCGCCGACCTCGACCTCGACGCCGCGGTGTTCGACGAGCTCGGGGAGCGCGCGCTGGCGCAAGCCGAAATGCTCGGTGCCGCGCACGCCTACGCCCGCAGTCGCGCGTTCCGGGAGGACCGGGATGTGTTCGGCGAGGACAGCGATGCGGACGCCGCAGTCCCGTCCGGCGCTACACCGCTCGGTGCCGACGCGGATGCCGTCGATGAGACGCCGGCCATTCCCGCCGATCCCGATGCCGCAGCGGAGGGTGGTTCCGAGGCGCCTGAGAGCGCATCGAGCGCGGCGCGGCGGTTGCGCGGGGAGCATGACGACGCTCTGGCCGACGAATGGGGCGAGGAGTCGTTCCCGGGAAGCGATCCGCCCTCCAACTACTGACGAGACCTGCTCTGGGTTCCCCGTCTCTCCCTGTCTCTCCCCGCGCGCGAGCGGTGAGAGGCAGGGACGCAGGCGATAGCTAACGAGCGGCGTCTTTCCGTGTGAACGTGAGGTGCGTGACCCCGCTCGGCGTGGTCTCCGAGACGGCATCGTACTCGCGCTCCCACCCCTCGAGGCCGCGCCAGAGATGCGCCCCTCGCCCGAGCAGGATCGGCACCTGGACCACGTGCAGGTGGTCGATGAGGCCGGCGGCGAGGAACTCGCGCACCGTCGTGGGGCCGCCGCCGATGCGCACGTCGAGGCCGCCGGCGGCCTGGCGTGCGGCTTCCAGAGCCTCGGCGGGCGAAGCGCTCATGAAGTGAAACGTGGTGTCTCCGCGGGTGACGGACGGCCGAGGCGTGTGCGTCAAGACGAAGACCGGTGAGTGGAAGGGCGGCTCATCGCCCCACCACCCCGTCCAGGCCGGGTCGTGCTGCCAGCCGGGCGGGCCGAATTTGCCGGCGCCCATGATCTCGGAGCCGATCCCGACGAACGATAACCTCGCATACCGATCATCGGGATCGCTCGCCCCCTGCACGTCCACGCGTTCCCGCTGCCCGGTCTGCGCCTGGAAGGTCTGCGTCGGAAAGAACCACTCCATCAGTCGCATCCCCGCATGGCCGAACGGCGCGTCCAGCGAAGGGTCCGCCCCCGCACCGAACCCGTCGAGCGAGACGGCGAGATTGTGCACGCGCGCCAGCTGCATGAGCGACTCCTTCCTCAGCGAGTGAGGCGGCCAGTCTACGCGCGGGCGGAAGCGGTGTCTGCGATCTCGCCCGCGCGAGCGGCGGATGCACCGCGGACCCGAGAGCGCATCCCGGCCTCGTCATCCAGCCAGTTCGAGCTCTTGTTCTTCAGCACGAAGATGTAAACGAGCAACGACACGGCGATCACCGCGGTCACGTACACGATGAACCAGGTCACGCGATCCGTCTCGCCGGCCGCCTGGTACAGCAGCGGCGCGGTCCCGCCGAATGCCGAGTTGGCGAGGGCGTACCCGAACCCGACGCCGAGCGCGCGAATGTGCGTCGGGAAGAGCTCCGCCTTCACCACGGCGTTGATTGAGGTGTACCCCGTCAGAATGATGAAGCCGACGACGAGGAGCGTGAACGCGATGATCGGGTTCTGCTGCTGCGGCAGCTGGGTGAGGAGCACCCAGGTGTAGAGCACTCCCCCGATCCCGAAGAAGACGAGCAGCGACTTGCGGCCGACGCGGTCCGAGATCCAGCCGCCGAGGGGCTGGAGCAGCATGAGGATCGTCAGGGCGATGAGATTGATGACGGTTCCGGCCAGCACGTCGCTCCCCGCGAACGCGCTCTTCACGATCGACGGGCCGGTCACGGAGTAGGTGTAGAACGCCACCGTACCGCCAGCGGTGACGAGGAAGCAGGTGAGCAGCGGACGCCACTGGTGCACGAGCAGTTCGCGCATGGAGCCGGATTCGCGGGACGCTCCCGAGCGCACCGCTTCGAGCGTCGCGGTCTCCAGGGTCTCGTCCATGGTGCGACGCAGCCAGATCACCACGAGCGCTCCCGCACCGCCGATCACGAAGGCGACGCGCCATCCCCATGAGGCGATCGCTGCTTCGGGCAGCGTGAGCACCATGATCATGAGCGTGAGCTGCGCGAGCACGTGCCCGCCGACGAGCGTGACGTAGTGGAAGGACGACAGGAACCCGCGGTGACCGGAGATGGCGGTTTCGGACATGTACGTCGCGCTCGTGCCGTATTCCCCGCCGGTCGCGAAGCCCTGCAGCAGACGTGCGAAGACGAGGATCACGACCGCGCCGACGCCGATCGATTCGGCTGTCGGCGCGAGCGCGATCAGGATCGAGCACGCAGCCATGAGCGAGACCGAGACGGTGAGCGACAGTCGGCGCCCGTGACGATCGGCGAAGCGGCCGAAGAACCACGAGCCGATCGGACGCATGAGGAAGGTGACGGCGAAGATCGCCCAGATGTAGATCGACGAGTTCTTCTCGTCCGCCGCGAAGAACTGCGACTCGAAGTACGTTGCGAATACCGAGTAGACGTAGACGTCGTACCACTCGACGAGGTTGCCTGCCGAGCCCTTGAGGGTGTTCGAGATCGACCTGCGCAGGGTCGGTGAGGTCGCTGTCGACGTTGACATTGACAGTCCAATCATCATGGGAGGAAACGGGGGAAGCTCAGTTCGAGCAGCAGACCCATTCTGCGAGCGGCGACACCTCCGCGAGCGAAACTCTTAACACTGCCTTAACACTCGCGGCTGGTATCGGCAGCGGCATACTGGATGGCATGCGCGTACTGGTGACCGAAGACGACCCCTCGGTCTCCGCTGCACTCGCCGGCGCCCTCACCCGAGCCGGGCACACGTGCGACCGGGTGGCGAGCGGTGCCGCGCTGCTGCAGCAGTACCGGAGCGCCGACATCGTGCTGCTCGATCTCGGCCTGGAAGACATGGACGGTCTCACCGCCCTCGAACAGCTGCGCGCGCTGAGCGAGATCCCCGTGATCGTCGTCACGGCTCGCGGAGATGAGCGCTCGACGGTGCAAGCGCTCAGGCTCGGCGCCGACGACTACCTCGTGAAGCCCGTGCGCCTGCACGAACTCCTCGCCAGGCTCGCCGCCGTTGCACGCCGCTACGCGGGACTCGCCGTCGATCGCATCGAGCTCGGCGACTGCATCATCGACGAGACGGAGCGGCAGGTGCTGCATGACGGCGCCACCATCGCGCTGACCCCGACGGAGTGCGCACTGCTCGCCATGCTGGCGCGACACGTCGGTGCGGTCGTCAGCCGTCAGCGATTGCTCGACGCCGTGTGGGGCGAAGCGTATTCGGCAACCTCTCGCGCCTTCGATGTGCACCTCGCGGGCCTCCGGCAGAAGGTGCCGATGCTTCGGATCACCACGATCCGAGGCCGCGGGTTCCGCCTCGAGAGGCCCTGATGCGATTTCGCGTGCTGCTCCCCCTGTTCCTCTTCGGAGTGCTGGCCGTCACGGCCATCCTCATCCCCGTCGGCGCCGCGATCGCGCAGTCGCGCACGCAGGAACTGCAGCTCCAACGCGGCGCTGCGCTGCAGCAGATCGTGCAGCGAGCGACCCCGGCGTTCGAATCGGGAGACGCGCGCGAGCTCGAGAGCTACCTCGATCGCTTCACCGAGACGTTCGGCGAAACCGCGATCGTGGTCGACGGCGCCGGCGAGCGCATCGCGGCTTCGGGCGACTTCGCGAGCGATCCGGAGACCTTCGCCGTCATCTCCAGCGCACTTCGCGGAGTGCCGCAGCGGGATCTCGCCACCGTCACGCCGTGGAGCTCCCGAACCGCGACGCTCGCCGCACCGGTGACACTCGACGGCCGCACGCCCGAAGGAGCGGTGGCGCTCCGCATCGATCAACAGGTCGCGCAGCGCGATGTCGGAGCGGGATGGGCGTCGATCGTGGCCATCGGAGCGGCACTCCTGTTCGCGGTGCTCCTCGCTTCGGTGTTCTGGACGCGATGGGTGCTGCGCCCGGTCTCCTCGCTGGACACCGCGGCGAACGCACTCGCAGAGAACCGCGAGTACGCCCTCGACGCCGATGCTGGACCGCCCGAACTGCGCCGACTCTCCCGCTCATTCGCGCGCATGGCGCGCAGCGTGGAGCTCGCGCTCGACCAGCAGCACGGTCTCGTCGCCGACGCATCGCATCAGTTGCGAAATCCACTCGCAGCCATCCGGTTGCGCATCGACGGCCTGCCGCGCGGCCTCGGCGACCCGGGCAGCGATGCCGAGGTGGCGGCGATCGAACGAGATCTGGATCGCCTGGAGCACACCGTCGCCCGCATGCTCGCGCTCGCGAACGCCGAGCATCGTGCGACGGCCGCCGGCAGCGGGCACGGAGGGGCGGCGAACGACGCATCGCCGCGGCCGAACGATGATGCGCTGGTGACGACGTCGGCTGCACGCCTCATCGCCCCGCACCGCGAGCGGCTCGCCGACGCCCGCATCTCCGTGATCGCCGACGATGACTCGCGCCCCGTCCGTTTCCGCCGGAGCGATCTCGAGGAAGTGGTCGAGCTCGTGACCGACAATGCCGCGAAGTACGCCGCCGGTTCGACGTTTCGCATCGAACTGCTGGGGCAGGGCGATGGGACGCGCACGGTGCTCGTCATGAGCGACTCCGGCCCCGGGCTCGCCTCTTCGGAGATCCCGCTCGTCGGCAGGCGATTCTGGCGCGCTGCCGTTCACGCGCAATTGCCTGGCAGCGGTCTCGGGCTCGCGATCGTCGAGCAGCTCGCGCGGGCGAACGACGCAGAGGTCGCCGTCGATCGTGCACCCGAGGGCGGTCTGCGCATCATGATCATCGCGGGTGCGGCGTGACCGGGCGTCGTGAGGCGGGTCTGAGCCGCCGGACCGTGCTCATCGGAGGCGCGGCCGCGTGGACTCTCGCGCTTGCCGGGTGCGCGCCCGCCCGGACTGAGCGGATCGCGCTGGCGTGCGGCGAGCCCGGCGGCGCCTACCTGCAATTCGGGGAGCTGCTCGGTGCCGCGCTGCAGGATCGCTCGGGGGTAGCGCTCGAGCTCCGCGTGACGCATGGCAGCGGGGAGAATCTCGAGATGCTCGCCCGCGGCGATGTCGATCTCGCACTCTCGCTCGCGGACTCGGCGAACGAGACCGCGGCATCGCACGACTTCACGGCCATCGGGCGGGTGTATCAGAATTACCTGCAGTGCCTCGTTCGCGACGCCGGCGATATCCGATCGTTCGCGGATCTCGCCGGACGACGGGTGTCGATCGGCGCCCCGGGTTCGGGGAGCACGCGCACCACACGACGGTTGCTCGAAGCGACCGGTCGGGCATCGGGCAGCGGTGCTCCGGCGGCGACGGAACTGGAGCTCTCCGCCGCGCTGACCGCTCTCGCGGCGGGCGACATCGACGCACTGTTCTGGTCGGGCGGGATTCCGACTCCGGAGATCACCGACGTCGCGGCGGTCACTCCGCTTCGGGTGATCGATCTCGGGGATGTGGTCGCCCCGCTCCGCGCGGCGCACCCGCAGGAGTACCTCGACGCCCGCATTCCTGCTGGCGTGTACGGCACGGAGGGGTCGACCGCGACCATCGGCATCTCGAACCTGCTGATGTGTCGCGCGGACCTCGCACGCGATGCAGCGCGTGCGCTCGTCGACGTGCTCGTGGATGATGCCAGGAGGCTCGTGCCCACCGGGTCGGTCGGGCTGCAGTATCTGGCCCTCGACACTCTCATCGACACGGGCGAGGTGCCCCTGCACCGCGATGCACGGGCTCGCTACCGCGAACGCTATCGGTGAGTCGGGTCTACCGGTCGTCGAGCGCTGTGCCTCTGCGATCGACGAGACCCCAGGCGGCGCCCGCGGCGATGACGAAGAAGACGGCGAACACGGAGAATGTCAGCCCCGAGCCGCCCGCGATGAGCAGCACTGGCACCAGCAGCGGAGCGACGATGGACGCGATCCGTCCCACGCCGGCGGCCCAGCCCGCGCCCGTCGCCCGCAGCGATGTGGGGTAGATCTCCGGCGTCACCGCGTACAGCGCGCCCCATGCGCCGAGGTTGAAGAACGAGAGCGCCATGCCTGATGCGATGATCGCCGCTTCGGCGTGCACGGTGCCGAACACGATCGCCGAAACGGCTGAGCCGACGAGGAAGACCGACAGTGTGAGCCGCCGACCCCAGACCTCGATGAGCCATGCGGCGACGGCGTAGCCGGGAAGCTGCGCGAGGGTGATGATCAGGGTGAAGCCGAACGAGCGCACGAGACTGAATCCCGCATCGACGAGGATGCTCGGAATCCAGATGAACGCGCCGTAGTAGGCGAAGTTGACGCAGAACCAGACGACCCAGATCGACAGCGTACGGCCGCGGAACTCCGCCGACCACAGCGCCGCGAGGCGGCCGCCGCTGGAGATCGCGATCGGCGCGGCGGCGGGCCCACCGGCATCGGGTGTCGCTGCGGGAGCCGGAGCAGGTGCCGGCTCGGACGCGGCGGTTCTGCCACCCCGGGAGGCCGCAGCGCTCTCGAACGATGCAACGATCGTCTCGGCCTGCTCCGTGCGCCCGCGGCCGGCGAGCCAGCGCGGGGATTCCGGAAGCCCCCAGCGCACGATGAGCGCGTACACCGCGGGAACGGCGCCGAGGGCGAACGCCCAGCGCCATCCGTCGTCGGAGGCGGGAACCACGAAGTAGCCGATGAGCGCGGCAGCCGTCCACCCCACGGCCCAGAACGCTTCGAGAATCACGATGATGCGACCGCGGATACGCGCCGGAGCGAACTCGCTCACGTACGTCGACGCCACCGGGAGCTCGGCCCCCAGGCCCAGTCCGACGAAGAACCGGAGCACCAGCAGCAATCCGATGCCGCCGACCAGGGCGCTCGCGCCGGTCGCGACGCCGTAGACGAGAAGGGTGACGGCGAACACCTGACGACGTCCGAAGCGGTCGGCGAGCAGGCCGCCGAGGCTGGCGCCGATCGCCATGCCGGCGAACCCGATCGATGCGATCAGCCCGCTCTGGCCCTTGTCGATGCCCCACTGCTGGGCCAGCGCGGCGATGATGAACGAGATGAGTCCGACGTCCATCGCATCGAGTGCCCACCCGATGCCCGATCCGCCGAGCACCTTGCCGTGCTTGCGTGTGAAGGGCAGCGCGTCGAGGCGCTGCGAGAGCGAGCGCCGCTCGGCCGTCGGAGTTCCATGCATGGACTCATCGTAGAGGCAGGGCGCTACAGGGCGCGACAGTGCGCACCGTTGCTGCGTGCATCGGAGCCACCGCCTGTCGTGCCGGGGCGGATCAATGGTCAGAACGGCTGCCGGTCAGGTGTATCGCGGTCGCTGCGCTCGATATTCCGAGGCGGGTCCTGCGAGCGCGGGGGAACCGGCTGGACTGTCCGGACCGACTGGACTGTCCGGACCGACTGGACTGTCCGGACCGGCTGGACCGGCGGGCCGGTCTGCGCGAACCTCACACGACTCGGCGGTCGGTCGACGTAGCGCCTGCCCGTGGGGCTGGTCCAGTGCAGTTCACCATCGTTCTTCTGGCGTACGGCCCATTCGGAGTGGTGCTTGAGCACGTGATGGCCACGGCACAGGTGCGCGAGGTTCGCCGTCGAGGTCGGGCCGCCGAAGGCCGCGTCGACGGTGTGGTCGAGATCGCACCGCGCGACCGGCACACGGCACCCCGGGAACCGGCAGTGCTGATCGCGTGCCCCGAGTCGGCGCTTCATCGCTTCGCTCGGACGGTAGCGATCGACTTGGAGCACCGAACCCGATTCCGCATCCACCGTCACCCGCTCCCACACCGGCGTCGCCGCTGCGAGGTTCCTGGCAGAGGCGAGCGGGATGGGCCCCGCTCCGACGAGCTCTGCCACAGGAGCAGCGCTCCGGCGGGAGGGGGCGAGTGCCGTGACGGGCACGATGACCTGCACCCGAGCCCGTATCGCTTCGCTGCTCGCACACGAGGTCACAGCGCTCGCGTCTGAGCCGAGGAGAAGTTCGGCGAATGCATCGGCCCGAATCTCATCGCGCGAGCGTCGCGCCGAAGATTCCGCTGCCGCCCGCTGGCCCCGCTCGGCGCCCCCGTCGCGCTCATGCAGTCCAGCCCGCTCGGCCGACCCGGCCCGCTCGGCCGACCCGGCCCGCTCGGCCGACTCAGCCCGCTCGCTGCGCTCGATTTCGCGGGCGATCCGCGTCAACCGGTCGTGTATCGCGTACGCCTCCGCGGTGGGCAGATACGCCAGCAGATCGGACATCCCGTCCTCGCGCTCCTGCACGACTACTCGACGCCTGCGCGCCTCCTCGTGGTGCCGCTCGTCGAGGGTGTCACCGGCGTACTGCTCGGCGATCCTGCGCGCGATCGGACGAAGCCGGTTCACCGACTCCCGACGCGCGTACTCGAGCACCTCCGCCTGATACGCCTCCCGCCTCGCGACGACTTCGGGAGCGGCCCCGACGCCGAGACGTCGCCCGGCTTCCGCGATCACGCGCGCGTGCGCGGCCGAGATCTCGCCAGCGGCGAGAATCTGATGCGTCATGCCGTAGTCGTTTCGCAGCGACCACGCCGCGCCCATCTGGGCTTCCGCTGCGCGCTCGCTCACGTTCAACGTGGTCGCGATCTCCGCCCGCACCGAGCGGTAGGCGAGCTCGTTCTCGCCGGCGGGCGCGGAGCCGGAACGCGCGGAGCCGGAACGCGCGGCGCCGGAACGCGCGGCGCCGGTCGCCATCTGCACCGCGACCGCCATGAGCTCGTACCTGAACGCGTCGAGGGCGCGCTGCCGATACTCCATCTGCTCGAGCAGGTTCACGACCTGTCCAAGCGACAGACTCGCATCAGCCACCGCATCAGCGGGCGCGTCTGGCACCTCCGCCGGGACGGTGCCGATCGTGAGGGAGAACATGACCCCAGAAAACCGGCAACCACCGACATTCACGCCCCCTTCGCGCACCCGTCGAGCGACGCCGCTCCCGGGCGCCGGCCTCAGCACTCGATGACGTTGACGGCGAGCCCGCCCATCGACGTTTCCTTGTACTTGTCACTCATGTCGCGCCCGGTCTCGCGCATCGTCGCGATGACCTGGTCGAGGCTGACGTGGTGGTCGCCGTCGCCCATGAGCGCCATCTTCGCCGCGTTGACGGCCTTCGATGCGGCGATCGCATTGCGCTCGATGCACGGAATCTGCACGAGCCCGCCGATCGGATCGCAGGTGAGACCGAGGTTGTGCTCCATCGCGATCTCAGCGGCGTTCTCCACCTGCTCTGGCGTTCCGCCGAGCACCTGGGCGAGGCCAGCCGCAGCCATCGACGAGGCAGAACCGACCTCGCCCTGGCACCCCACCTCGGCTCCCGAGATCGACGCCTGCTCCTTGTAGAGCACCCCGACCGCGCCGGCCGCGAGCAAGAAGTCGGCCACTGCGCCCTGGCGTTCCGCGTCGGACCAGGTCTGAGCCCCCGGCGCGTAGTGCATGGCGTAGAAGAGCACGGCCGGGATGATCCCCGCAGCCCCGTTCGTCGGGGCGGTGACGACGCGCCCGCCGGTCGCGTTCTCCTCGTTGACGGCGAGCGCGACGAGGTTGATCCACTCCTGCCAGTACACGGGGTCGCGATGCGGATCGCGTTCGGTGAGACGACGATGCCACTCCGGCGCACGGCGTCGCACTTCGAGTCCTCCCGGGAGCACTCCCGTGCGCTCGAGCGCAGAGTTCTTGCAGGCCTCCATCACGTCCCAGATGTGCGCGAGGCCCGCGTAGATCTCGGCTTCCGGCCGCTGCACCCGCTCATTCGCGAGCATCACCTCGGCGATGGTGAGGCCGGCCCGTTCCGCGTGCGCGAGCAGTTCGGCCGCCGTCGTGAAGGGGTACGGCTGCTGCGCCGATCGCTCCTCGAGGCGGTCGTGCAGCGATGCTTCGGCGCCTTCGCGCACGATGAATCCTCCGCCCACCGAGAAGTACGTCTCGTCGGCGATCGATGCGCCTGCGGCGTCGTCCGCGGCGAAGCGCATCCCGTTGGTGTGCCGTGGCAGCAGCGTCAGGGGGTGCAGCACGATGTCACCGACGGCGAAGCGCAGGATCGCCGGGGCTCCGCCCAGCCGCTCGCCCACCCGCAGCTCGCCAGTGCGCTCCAAGCGGTCGAGCGCGGCGTCCACCTGCTCGGGGAGCACCGTCTCCGGGTCGAACCCTTCGAGCCCGAGGAGCACCGCGGTGAACGTGCCGTGCCCGCGGCCGGTCGCCGCGAGCGAGCCGTAGAGGTCGACCCGCAGCGAGGCGATGCGGCCGAGTTCGCGGCTGCCGGTGTCGCTGCTCCGCGCGATGCGCTCGACGAACTCCTTCGCGGCGCGCATCGGCCCGACGGTGTGCGAACTCGACGGCCCGATGCCCACCGTGAAGAGGTCGAAGACGCTGACGGCCACGAGCGCGCTCCGTGTGCGCCTAGGCGCCGGAGACCTCGGCGTCGTTGTCGGCGGCGTACTGCTCGGCGTCGAGCAGCGGCCCTTCCTCCGTGACGGCGACCTTGAACAGCCACGCTGCGCCGTAGGGATCGGCGTTCAGCTGCGCCGGGTCGGCGACGAGGGCCTCGTTCACCTCGACGACCTCGCCGGCGACCGGCGAGAAGATCTCGGAGACCGACTTCGTCGATTCGACCTCGCCGACGACGGCTCCCACGGTGATCGAGGCGCCGACCTCGGGCAGCTCGACGTACACGATCTCGCCGAGCGCGTCGGCGGCGACCTCGGAGATGCCGACGACGGCCGGGCTGTCGCTCGTGACCCACTCGTGCTCTGCGGAGTACCGGAGTCCGGCCTTGACGTTGCTCATGATGCGAAGTTCCTATCTGTCGGGTGCGGGTGGAATCGGGATGATGCGGGATGCTGCTGCGGAATGCGCTCGCGCGCTACTGGCCACGGCGGTAGAACGGCAGGTCCACGACGGTGAACGGCTCGGCTTTGCCGCGCAGATCGACCTGCAGGCGCGTTCCGGCAGCGGCGTGCTCAGGTGCGACGTAGGCGAGGGCGACGGGGTACCCGAGCGTGGGGCTCGGCTGGCCGCTGGTCACGCGCCCGACCGCGTCGTCACCCGCGAGCACTGCGTACCCGGAGCGCGCCGCGCGGCGGCCGTCGCCGCGCAGACCGACGAGCTGCATCTCGGGGGTCTGCTCCCGGCGCGTCTCGAGCGCGGCGCGGCCGACGAACGCCTCGGGCTTGACGAACGAGACGACCGGGCCGAGACCCGCTTCGAAGGGCGTCACCTCGCGGCTGAGCTCGTTGCCGTAGAGCGGCATACCGGCTTCGAGGCGCAGCGAGTCGCGCGAGGCGAGACCCGCGGGGATCAGACCCTGCGGCTCCCCTGCGGCGAGCAGTGCGTTCCAGAGATCCGCCGCTTCAGCGTTGGGGAGGTAGAGCTCGAACCCGTCCTCCCCGGTGTACCCGGTGCGGGCCAGCAGCACGGGGTGACCGGCCACGACCGCCTGCTCGGCAGCGTAGTACTTCATGCCCGACGCGAGTTCGCGCTGTTGCTCCGGCACGAGCGCCTGCACGATCGCGGCGGCGTTCGGACCCTGCACTGCAATGAGGCTGAGTTCGTCCGACTGATCCTCGATCTCGACGTCGAAGCCGTCCGCCCGTTCGGCGAAGGCCGCCGCGACGGTGCCGGTGTTTCCGGCGTTCGGCACCACGAGGTACACGTCTTCTGCGAGCCGGTAACTGATGAGATCGTCGATGATCCCGCCGTCGGCATCGCAGATCAGCGAGTACTTCGCCCGTCCGACCTTGACGGCGCCGAGGTTGCCGACGAGGGCGGTGTTCAGGAAGACGGCGGCATCGGGGCCGGCGACGCGGATCTCCCCCATGTGGGAGAGGTCGAAGAGCCCGGCTGCGCTGCGCACGGCGCGGTGCTCGGCGAGTTCGGACCCGTACTTGAGCGGCATGTCCCAACCGCCGAAATCGGTGAATGCCGCGCCGAGCTCGGCGTGCTCGGCGTACAGGGCGGTCCGCTTCGGGGAGCTCATGGTCATCATCCTCAGTTCTCGAAGGCTTCGGGCGCGGGGCACGCGCAGATCAGGTTCCGGTCGCCGTAGGCGCCGTCGATGCGCCCGACCGGCGGGAAGTACTTGTCGATGCGGAGCGCCTCGACCGGGTAGGCGCCCTGCTCCCGGCCGTAGGCGCGGTCCCATGCACCGGAGATCAGCGCTTCCGCGGTGTGCGGCGCCAGACGGAGCGGCGATTCGGCGACGGCGATCCTGCCTGCGATGACCGCGTCGATCTCCGCACGGATCGTCACCATCGCCTCGATGAACCGGTCGATCTCGGCGAGGTCCTCGGACTCGGTCGGTTCCACCATGAGTGTGCCGGGGACGGGGAACGCCAGCGTCGGGGCGTGGAACCCGAAGTCGATCAGTCGCTTCGCGACGTCCTCCGCCGTCACTCCAGACTGAGCGGTGAGCGCGCGCAGGTCCAGGATGCACTCGTGCGCGACGAGCCCGGTCGCCCCGGTGAAGAGCACCGGGAAATGCTCGGTGAGCCTCGCGGCGATGTAGTTGGCGCTGAGCAGCGCCGTCTTCGTCGCGAGGGTGAGCCCCTCAGCGCCCATCATCGAGATGTAGGCGTAGGAGATGGGAAGCACGCCGGCCGAGCCGAAGAGCGTTGCGACCACGGGAACGCCGCCGCTCACCGAGTACGTGCCCGTCGGGTCGTTCGGCACGAACGGCAGCAAGTGCTCGGCCACCCCGATGGGCCCGACGCCGGGCCCGCCGCCGCCGTGCGGAATCGCGAAGGTCTTGTGCAGATTCAGGTGAGACACGTCGCCCCCGAATCGCCCCGGCTGGGCCAGGCCGACGAGCGCGTTCATGTTGGCGCCGTCGATGTAGACCTGGCCGCCCGCCTCGTGCACTTGGTCGCACACCTCGCGCACGTCGTCGTCGTACACGCCGTAGGTTGAGGGGTACGTGATCATGATGGCGGCGAGTTCGTCGCGGTGCGCGTCGATCTTCGCCGAGAGATCGGCGAGGTCGATGTGCCCCGTCTCGGTGTTCTGCACGACGACGACGCGCATCCCGGCGAGCACCGCGGAGGCAGCGTTCGTGCCGTGCGCCGAAGCGGGGATGAGGCACACCGTGCGCTGGTCGTCGCCGCGCGAGCGATGGTATCCGCGGATCGCGAGGAGACCCGCGTACTCGCCCTGTGCGCCCGAGTTCGGCTGCAACGAGATGCCCGCGTAGCCGGTGATCTCGACGAGTCGCCCCTCGAGGTCGGCGATGAGCTCGCGCCAGCCGCGCGTCTGGTCTTCGGGCGCGTACGGGTGGATCCCGGCGAATTCGGGCCAGGAGATCGCCTCCATCTCGGCGGTGGAGTTGAGCTTCATCGTGCACGAACCGAGCGGGATCATCGTGCGGTCGAGCGCGAGGTCGCGGTCTGCGAGCCGACGCAGGTAGCGCAGCATCTGGGTCTCGGAGTTGATGGTCGTGAAGATCGGGTGCGTCAGGAAGTCGCTCGTGCGCGTGAGTTCCGCGGCGAAGCCGAAGCGCTCCGATTCGGCCTCGGGGGCCTCGACGATCTCGGCCCCGAAGGCGCGCACCACGGCCGCGACATGCTCGGGAGTGGTTGTCTCGTCGGTGGAGACGCTCACCGTGTCCGCGTCGACCCGACGCAGATTGACGCCGTGCTCCGCCGCGGTCGCGATGATCTCGTCAGCCCGTCCCGGCACGCTCGCCCGCACCGTGTCGAAGAAGGACTCCGCGGCGAGCGGGATGCCCGCCGCGGCGAGCGAGGCGGCGAGCGTGCGCGCGTGTCGATGCGCTCGGGTCGCGATCTCGGTCAGCCCGTCGGCGCCGTGGTAGACGGCGTACATCGATGCGGTGATGGCGAGGAGTGCCTGCGCGGTGCAGATGTTGCTCGTGGCCTTCTCACGGCGGATGTGCTGCTCTCGGGTCTGCAGTGCGAGACGGTAGGCGGTGCGGCCGGCCGCGTCTTTCGATACGCCGACGAGCCGGCCCGGCAGCGCCCGCTCGAGCCCTGAGCGCACCGCGAGATACGCCGCGTGCGGTCCGCCGTAGAAGAGCGGTACTCCGAAACGCTGCGTGTTGCCGACGGCGACGTCGGCCCCCTGCTCCCCTGGCGGCACGATGAGGGTCAGTGCGAGCAGGTCGGCGATCACCGTGACCATCGCGCCGCGCTCCTTCGCCGCTGCGATCACTGCGGCATGATCGACGACGGCACCGTCGTCGCCCGGCTGCTGCAGCACGATGCCGAAGATGTCGCCCTCGGGCAGCCCCTGCGACAGGTCGGCGACTTCGACCTCGAAGTCGAGCGCTTCCGCGCGGCCGCGGATCACCGCGATGGTCTGCGGGAAGAGATTCGCGTCGATCACGGCGCGTGCGGCGGCGGGCGCGCGATTGGCGCGCCGCATCAGCAGCACGGCCTCGGCCGCGGCCGACGACTCGTCGAGCATGGAGGCGTTCGCGATCTCGAGAGCGGTGAGATCGGAGACCATCGTCTGGAAGTTCAGGAGCGCTTCGAGACGCCCCTGCGAGATCTCGGGCTGGTACGGCGTGTAGGCGGTGTACCAGGCCGGGCTCTCGAGCACGTTGCGCCGGATGACGGGCGGAGTGTGCGTTCCGGAGAATCCCTGTCCGATCATCTGGGTCTTGACGACGTTCTTCGCGGCGAGCGCCCGGAGGTCGGCGAGAATCTCTTCTTCGCTGCGGCCCTGGGGCAGGTCGAGGGGTTCGGACTTGCGAATCGAGGCAGGCACCGCATCGTCGACGAGTGCGTCGAGCGACTCGTAGCCGAGCTCGGCGAGCATCGTCGCGACATGCGCCGGGTCGGTGACCCCGATGTGTCGATCGGGGAAGGTGCGGGGTGCGGAAAGGGCTGTCACGAGGATCTCCGAGGGCTGTCGCGCGCGAACGCGCGGATGTACTGGGATCCTCCCCGCTCTGTATGGGACCTGAGAGATTCGGTCGCCGCCAGAGCGGGTCCCTTGCACCGTCGGTGAGCCGACGCACGCGTCAGCTGCTTTCCAGAGTTGCCGTGCTGGGGCGGTACGGGGGCCTGAGAGATTCCCGGGGAGGGATTGCTCCTACGGCGCCAGGGTCGAATCGTTCTGCCCTGAACTCTCCCGCCACAACTTGATGGCCGGTATTCACAATGTGTGCTCACTCTAGCATCGGGGCGGGATCGCGGCGCGGACGTTCCAGCACCGAATCGCGGTCGCCGTCGAAAGCGCTCGGGGCGGGTGAGCGCCCGCCCCGAGCGGCGCATCAGCGATCCTCGTCTCTCCCGTCCATCGCGAGCAGTTGATCCTCGACGGTTCCGCCGTACCCGTCGCTCTGCGGATCGCCGTGCAGGCCCCCCGAGACCGCGTACTCCTCCTCTGGGGAGAGCACGAGCCGGTGGCGCGTATAGACGCCGAAGATGATCAGACCCAGAACGTAGACGACGACGATGGCGATGATGGCGGGCCGGAAGGTCTCGTTCAGCAGGAAGCCGACGAAGATGAGCGCCGAGATGACGGCGGCGATGATGGCGCCTGGCACGCCCCACGGGCTCAGGTACGGGCGCTTCACGTTCGGATACTTGCGTCGAAGGATGACGAAGGAGAGCATCTGCATGAAGTACGCGAGCACCGCGCCCCAGACGGCGATGTTGAGCACGATCGCGCCGCCCACGCCGCTGTCTCCACCCGTGAGCTCGACGATGATCAGCGCGGCCAGACCGATCAGCGCGCCGGCGATCAGCGCCACCCACGGGGTCTGGCGCTTGCCGGTGAGGGACAGGAATCTCGGGTAGTAGCCCGCGCGCGACAGGGAGTACATGTTGCGCCCGTAGGCGAACATGATGCCCTGCAGCGAGGCGAGGAGGCCGAAGAGCGCGAAGAGTGCGAGGAGGCCGGCGACCCACGCGAGGTCGTCACCGAGGATCGCGCGGAAGCCGTCGAGCAGCGGTTCGCCGGCGACTCCCGTCGTCTCGGATCCCAGGACGCCGGTGTTCAGCACCAGCACGAGCAGGCCGGTGACGATCAGCGTGCCGCGAGCCCACAGCCCGGCTCGCGGGATGTCGCGCACGGGATTGTGCGATTCTTCGGCGGCGAGCGGCAGCTCCTCGATGCCGAGGAAGAGCCACATCGCGAACGGCATGGCGAAGAGGATCGGCAGCACCCCGTGCGGCAGGAAGAGGCTCTGGCCCGGGTCGGGCTCGATGTCGAAGAGGCTGCCCCAGTTCATGGCTCCGCTCGCGAGCGCCATGACGGCGAAGAGCACGAGCACTCCGATGGAGATGAGCGAGACGATGATGGCGAACTTCAGTGAGATGGCCGCGCCGGCCGTGTTCAGGCCGACGAAGGCGGCGTAGAGGATGATCCACCAGAGCCACGTCGGCAGGCTGAAGCCCATGAGCCCCTCGGTGACGCCGTTCGCGTACCCCGCGGAGAAGTAGACGATCACCGCGGTTGTGGCGACGTACTCGATCGTCTCAGCCAGACCGGTGACGAACCCGCCCCACGGGCCGAGCGCCGCCCGGCCGAAGGAGTACGCGCCGCCGGTGTGCGGCATCGCGGCCGCCATCTCGCCGATCGAGAAGATGAGCCCGTAGTACATGACCACGAGGATGGCGAAGGCGATGAGCATGCCGCCGAATCCGGCGGCCTCGATGCCGAAGTTCCATCCGGAGAAGTTGCCGGAGATCACGGCGCCGACGGCGAGGCCCCAGAGCCCCCACACGCCAGCCGATCGCTTGAGCTTGCGTTTCTCGAAGTACCCCGACTCTGCGGTGGTGTACGTGGCACCTGAAACCTTCAGGGTGTCCTTGGCCATGTCGACCTCTTTCACTACGGTGTGATGGATACGAGATGCTGCGTTGCGATGCCCGTCGCTGGGAATCGGCTGAGCGGTGCGCCACTGCCGACTATAGCGAGCTATTGGTCGTTTGCAACCACCTTTGTGCGCTGGCTGCGGCGGGAAGCTTGCATCAAGCCCCGGGCTTCATGATGTAATGGTCTTGAAACCTACCTTTTCAGCGCTGCGGCGCCGGGCAGGCGGAGCACGCATTCTCACCTCGACGACGAGCACAAGGAGAGCACATGATTCCCGCGAGCGGCAATCTCACCCCCGAAGAACTTCGCGGAGCGGTCGCCGCCGGCGAGATCGACACCGTCATCGTCGCGTTCACCGACATGCAGGGACGCCTCGTCGGCAAGCGCGTCTCGGCCCGGCTCTTCCTCGAAGACGTCATGGCGCACGGCGCCGAGTGCTGCAACTATCTGCTCGCGGTCGACGTCGAACTCAACACCGTCGACGGCTACGCCCTGACCAGTTGGGAGAGCGGCTACGGCGACATGGCGATGATCCCCGACCTCGACACGCTGCGACGCATCCCGTGGTTGCCCGGAACCGCCCTCGTCATGGCCGATCTCACGCTCGCGAGCGACCACTCCCCCATCTCCGTGTCTCCGCGCCAGATCCTGAAGCACCAGATCGATCGCCTCGCCGCGCACGACCTCGTGCCCTTCATCGGCACCGAGCTCGAGTTCCTCGTCTTCGACGACGACTACCGCAGCGCGTGGCGCAGCGGCTACCGCGACCTCACTCCGGCGAGCGACTACAACACGGACTACGCTCTGCAGGGCTCCACCCGCATCGAGCCGCTGCTGCGCGACATCCGCAATTCGATGGACGCCGCGGGCATGTACTGCGAGGGCGTCAAGGGCGAGTGCAACCTCGGGCAGCAGGAGATCGCCTTCCGCTACACGCACGCACTGCCGACGTGCGACAACCACTCGATCTACAAGAGCGGATCGAAGGAGATCGCCGAGAAGCACGGCAAGAGCATCACGTTCATGGCGAAGTTCAACGAGCGCGAGGGCAACAGCTGCCACGTGCACGCGAGCCTGCGCAACACCGCAGGCGACCCGGTCTTCGCGGACGACGAGGCTCCCGACGGCATGTCGCAGACGTTCCGCCATTTCATCGCGGGGCAGCTCGCGGCGATGCGCGAGTTCACGCTGCTCTACGCACCCAACATCAACTCGTACAAGCGCTACGTCGACGGCAGCTTCGCGCCCACCGCGGTCGCGTGGGGCCACGACAACCGCACCTGCGCGCTCCGCGTCGTCGGGCACGGCCAGGGCATGCGCGTGGAGAACCGCGTGCCAGGGGGCGATGTGAATCAGTACCTCGCCGTCGCAGGCATGCTCGGCTCCGGCCTCGCGGGCATCGAGCAGCAGCTCGAACTCGGTGAGCCGCTCCGGGGCAACGCCTACACGAGCGACGTCGCCCGGGTACCCACCACCCTACGCGAGGCGGCCGACCTCTTCGAGCAGTCCTCGCTCGCACGCGACATCTTCGGCGACGAGGTGGTCGAGCACTACACCCATGCGGCTCGCGTGGAAGTGCGAGCCTACGACGCCGCCGTCACCGATTGGGAGCGGGTCCGTGGCTTCGAACGACTCTGACGCGCCGGCTCCGCCGCTCATCGGCATCACGAGCTACCTCGAGCAGGCTCAAACGGGAGTCTGGGATGTCCCGGCCTCCTTCCTCCCGCAGGTGTATCTCGATGCGGTCACCGACGTCGGCGGCGTCGCGATCGTGCTGCCCCCGCAACCGGTCGCACCCGGTGTCGCTCGGGGCATCGTCTCTCGGCTCGACGGGCTCATCCTCTCGGGCGGCGCCGACGTCGATCCTGCGCGCTACCGGGCCGACCCCCACGAGCGCACCGGAGCTCCGCGCACCGACCGCGACGCGTTCGAGGCAGCGCTGCTCGATGCGGCCATCGACGCGCAGCTCCCGCTGCTCGGCATCTGCCGGGGAGCGCAGGTCATCAACGTCGAGCTCGGGGGCACGCTGATCCAGCATCTCCCCGACATCGTCGGCGACGACCGGTACCAGGCCGGCCAGGGGGTGTTCACGGAGATCGATGTCGAGGTCGACGCCGGGTCGCGCATCGGAGAGCTGCTCGGCGATGACCGCAACGCCCGCGCGCACCTGTATCACCACCAGGCGATCGATGCGCTCGCCGACGGGCTCACCGCGACCAGTCGCACCGTCGACGGCATCATCGAATCGATCGAGATCGACGCCCTGCCCTTCGGGGTCGCCGTGCAGTGGCATCCAGAGGAGAACCGTGAGGATCGCCGGCTCTTCGCCGGCCTCGTCTCAGCCGCGGCGACGTACCGTTCCCGGCGCGAGAGCGTCATCCCGTCACCCGTCCCGTCATCCGAGCACGCATCGAAGGAGCAGCCGTGAGCTACACCGTCATCAACCCCGCGACCGGAGCCCCGGTCACCGAGGTGGCCCACCTCGACGTCGACGCCACCGACGCCGCGATCACGCACGCGGTCCGAGCTCAGCGCGACTGGGCGTCCGTCGCACCCGCCGACCGCGCTCGCGTGCTCCGACGATTCGCCGACGCGGTGGATGCCGACGTCGAGCACCTCGCACAACTCGAGACCGTCAATTCCGGTCACCCCATCACCCAGTCGCGGTGGGAGGCCGGGCACGTGCGCGACGTGCTGGAGTACTACTCCGGCTCGCCCGAGCGCCTGATCGGCCAGCAGATTCCCGTCGCGGGAGGCATGAACGTCACGTTCCACGAACCGCTCGGCGTCGTGGGCGTCATCACGCCCTGGAACTTCCCGATGACCATCGCCTCGTGGGGCTTCGCCCCGGCGCTCGCCGCGGGCAACGCCGTCGTGCTGAAGCCGGCCGAGTGGACGCCGCTCACGAGCCTGCGGCTCGGCGAGCTCGCGCTCGAAGCGGGGCTGCCGGAGGGCCTCTTCCAGGTGCTGGCCGGGCGCGGCTCGGTCGTCGGCGAACGCTTCGTGACGAATCCGTCGGTGCGCAAGGTCGTCTTCACGGGGTCGACCGAGGTCGGCAAGCGCATCATGGCTGGGTGCGCCGATCAGGTGAAGCGGGTCACGCTCGAACTCGGCGGCAAGAGCGCGAACATCGTGTTCGCCGACGCCGACATCGAGCGGGCCGCAGCGACCGCGCCGTACTCGGTGTTCGACAACGCCGGCCAGGATTGCTGTGCCCGAAGCCGACTGCTCGTGCAGCGCAGCGTCTACGACCGCTTCATGGAGCACTTCGAACGGGCTGTGCAGGGTGTGCGGGTCGGCGATCCGACGCTCGAATCGACGGAGGTCGGGCCCCTCGTCACGCAGGCGCACCGCGAGAGCGTCGCCGGCTTCCTCACCGACGACGTGCCCGTCGCGTTCCGGGGTTCCTGCCCGGACGGGCCAGGCGCGTGGTTCGCTCCCACGGTGGTCACTCCCGAGCGAGGCTCGCGCATCGCCACTGAGGAGGTGTTCGGGCCGGTCGTCTCGGTCCTGCCCTTCGAAGACGAGGCCGACGCGCTGCACCTCGCGAACGACTCCGATTTCGGGCTGAGCGGTTCAATCTGGACGTCCGACCTCGGCCGCGGCATCCGCGTCGCCCGCGGCGTCGAGGGCGGCAACCTCTCGGTCAACTCGCACTCGTCGGTGCGGTACACGACGCCCTTCGGCGGCTTCAAGCAGTCGGGGCTCGGGCGGGAGCTCGGCCCTGACGCGGCAGAGCATTTCACCGAGACGAAGAACGTGTTCTTCGCGAGCGAGTAACCCCGGGCCCGCCCGTCCCCGCATCTCCCACGCTGTACCCTGCTTTCCTCAGGAAGGATCCGTCATGAGCGACATCACCCCCATCGACCTCACGCAGCGCCTCGCCGGCAAGGTCGCCGTCATCACCGGCGGCGGAAGCGGCATCGGTCTCGCCACTGCCCGACGCATGCGCGCCGAAGGGGCGCGCATCGTCATCGGCGACATGGACGAGACGAGCGGCGCAGCGGCCGCCGCCGCAGTCGACGGCCTCTTCGTCAAGGTGAACGTCACCGACGAAGCGCAGGTCAACCATCTCTTCGACACGGCAGCGCGCGAGTACGGCGCGGTCGACATCGCCTTCAACAACGCCGGCATCTCCCCGGACGACGACGACTCGATCGAGGTCACCGAACTGCCCGCGTGGGAGAAGGTGCAGGATGTGAATCTCAAGAGCGTCTACCTGTGCTCGCGGGCGGCGCTCCGCCACATGACGGCGCAGGGATCCGGATCGATCATCAACACGGCCTCGTTCGTCGCGATCATGGGTTCGGCCACCTCGCAGATCTCGTACACCGCGTCGAAGGGCGGCGTGCTCGCCATGACGCGCGAGCTCGGCGTGCAGTTCGCGCGGCAGGGCATCCGCGTGAACGCGCTCTGCCCCGGGCCGGTGAACACTCCGCTGCTGCAGGAGCTCTTCGCGAAGGATCCGGAGCGCGCCGCCCGACGTCTCGTGCACGTTCCCGTCGGCCGCTTCGCTCAGCCGGAGGAGCTCGCCGCATCCGTCGCCTTCCTGGCGAGCGACGACGCCTCCTTCATCACCGCCTCCACCTTCCTCGTCGACGGCGGGCTGACGAGCGCGTACACGACGCCGCTCTGAGCGCCGCACGATGGAAGCGGCAGAGGGCATCGAGCTGCTCATCAGGGCGGCGCGGCCCACCAATGCGTACGAGGAGACGATGCAGCGGCTGCTGCAATCGATCCGCCTCGGCATGATCGGTCCGGGCGAGCGGCTCCCGGCGGAGCGCGACCTGGCGACGATGCTCAAGGTGAGCCGCGACACGGTGCGCGAGGCGCTCGCGACGCTCGCCGACGCCGGATACGTCGTCTCTCGGCGAGGCCGGTACGGCGGCACCTTCGTCGCCGAGCGCATTCCCGAGGACTCCGCGCTGGGAGGCGGCTCCGCGACCCTGCCGAGCGCTGCGGAGATCGAGGACGTCACGACACTGCGCCGCGTGCTCGAGGTGGGGGCGGCCCGCGAAGCGGCAGGGCGAGAGCTCTCCGCGGAGGAGCGGGCCGCGCTCGCTCACGCACTGGAGGAGTGCTCGAGCTCGGAAGCGGCGGATCACCGACGGCTCGACTCGCGCCTCCACCTGCTGATCGCCGAGCTCTCGGGCTCCACGAGCCTCGTACCGCTCGTCGCCAACCTGCGCACGCGCGTCAATGCGCTGCTCGAAGCGATTCCGATGCTGCAGCCCAACATCGTGCACTCGAACGATCAGCACGAAGCGATCGTGTCGGCGATTCTCGCCGGGCGACCGCAGTCGGCGGCGGAGGCGATGCTCGAGCACGTCGAAGGCTCCTCCGCGCTGCTGCGCGGGTTCCTCACGAGGCACTGACGAGGACGGCCGCGCTCTGCACGGCTCAGCGCAGGCTCGCGATGACCTCCGACGCTGATCGCACGCGCGTGAGATGCCCGACCCCTTCGCCGGCATCGACGGGAACGATCGAGTAATCGCCCGCCGCTGCGGCGGCCGCGAACGCGGAGCGCGCCTCGGCGTCGCCCGCGAGTTCGTCCTCGCGCCCATGCCACTGATCGATGAAGGGCGTGCGCAGCAGCCGCTCCGGAAAGCGCTCCGGCCAGGGCCGCTCGAGCGCCACATCGAAGACCCGGGTGACCAGCGTGTCGGCGGCGGATCCCCGGAGCAGCGCGTTCCGAGCCGGTGGCGGGGTCAACGCCTCCTCGCACGCCGCGAATGCGGTGCCGACCCACGCTCCCGCGGCGCCGGCGTCGAGCACCCTGGCCACGTCGCTCGACGTGCTGATCGCCCCTGCTGCGAGCACCGGAGCGTCGACGGCGGCGATGATCTCGGCGAGCAGCGCATCCCGCGGGTGCTGATGGTCGCCGTGACCGCCGCCCTCCCTGCCGCGGGCGACGATCGCACCGACGCCGGCGGCCGCGGCGCGCATCGCCTCGTCGACCGTCGCCGACTGCGTCACGGCGATGGCACCGGAGGCGTGCACCCGTTCGACCCACGATGCGTCGGCGTGCGCGTCGCCCCATTCGCCGAAGCTCACCGAGACGAGCGCTGGCCCTGCGGCGAGCGCGCGCTCGAACAGCTCGGGATCCCGCGCGATGCCCCAGGCGACCAGCCCGATGCCGAACGGCGCTCCTCCGGCGCCGATTCCTTCTCCGAGAGCCCCGAGCTCCCGTTCGAGTGCGGTGACGGAACCCGCACTGCCCATGCCGATCATCCCGAGCCCGCCTGCTCGCGACACGGCGGCGGCCAGTCGTCCGCCGGCGACACCCCCCATGGGTGCGCACACGATCGGGGTGGACAGTCCCAGGGAGCGGGCCCAGTCGGTGAGTCTGCCGTTGCTCATGCCGCCCAGGCTACCGCCGCGCGGTCGCGCCGGAAACTACTCCTGGCCGGCGCAGTAGGTCGACAGCCGCTCCTCGCCAGCGGTGAGCGCCTCGTCCCATGCGGTGAACGCTGCGTCTGTCTCGGCGATGTACGCATCGAGCTCGTCGGCAGGGAGCTGGAGCACCTGCTCCTCCGTGAGCAGAGTGGTGACCACGTCTTCGTAGTACGTCTCGTAGGCGTCATACATGCGCGCCATCTCCGCGTAAGCCTCGGGATCGGTCACCTGCGCCAGCGCCGCCGTGAGCTGCGCGAGCCCGTCGGCCGCCTGGAGCTGCGCCGCGGCGACGTCACCCCTCGCCGCGGCATTGGAGGCGCCGCTGAACACCAGGCCGGCATCGACCCAGTCGCCATTGGCGACCTCGCACGCCTGCGCTGCAGTTTGACCGCTCTGCATCACGCCGCACAATTCGTAGCGCCGCACGTCGGCATCGGACATCTGCTGCTCGAAGGCGCTCTTCTGCTTCCCCAGAATGAGGACGAGATTCGCAGGGTCGTCGGGGTTGGCGACGTACCCTTCGGGAATATCGGCGAGGCCCGTCCAAATGGTGTCGGCGTACTGCTGATGCGCGGCGATCGACGCGTCAAGGGCATCGTGCAGTTCGGGAACGTCGACGCGTTCGGCGATGTCTTGCAGGGTGGAGATCACCGCTTGGTGCTCGGTTCGCTTCCTCTCGAAATCCTTGCTCTCGGTATCCGCCTCGAGGGCCACCCACAGGTCGAGAGCGAATCCCCATTCGGCATTCACCGTCTCGCACGCGCCGTCCAGGCTCTGCTCGGCCTGCGACGTTGGCGCCGGGGCGGGCGCGGCGTCGTCCGTGAACGATGGGATCAGCGCCGTGCACCCCGCCGCGCCCATCGTCAGCGCGATGGCCGCCGCGACGATTCCTCCGCGCCTCATGGCGGTCCTCATGGTGTCTCCTCGATGGTCGCAGTCATCGCGGATGTCGCCGTCCCGCGACGGTACGTCAGGTCGCGGATCCGGCGATCCTTGTCGATGCCCTTCTCCTCGAACGCGGTGAGGATGCGCCCGTCGAAGCGATCGGCCCACTCCCCCGAGAAGTCGCGCTCGAAGCCCTCGGCGGCATCGAGCACCTGCCGCATGTGCTCGGCGTAGTTCTCCCAGTCCGTCGCGAGCCGCAGCACGCCGCCGGGCCGCAGCGCGCGACGGGCCACGCGCGCGAAGTCATCATTCACCAGACGCCGTTTGTGGTGCCGCACCTTCTTCCACGGGTCCGGGAAGAACACCCAGATCTCGTCGACCGAGCCTGCTGGCAGGTACTTCTCGAGCAGTTCCGGCGCGTTCACCTCTGCGAGGCGCAGGTTCTCGACGCCCGCCACCTCTGCCCGGATGATGGTGCGGGCCAGCCCCGCGCGGAATACCTCGATCGCGAGGAAGTTCGTGTCCGGCCGGGTCTGCGATGCGTGCAGGATCGCATGCCCCTGCCCGGACCCCACCTCCACGATGAGCGGCGCCGTCCGCCCGAAGATCTGCTCCGGGTCGCCGGTCTCCCCATCGGCGACGCTCGTGGCCGCCGGGCCGTGCGCGATGTCGAGCACGTACTTCTCATGGTGGTCGGCCCACGCGCGCTCCTGCGACGGGGTCATGCGGCCGCTCCGACGCACGAACGACACGGGCTTCTCCCGGAACGTCGTCGGGTCGAAGCTCTTGGGCGGAAGGGGCTGCTGCTCGGTCACCCCATAACGGTAGTCGCGGCTGCGGCCGGGGGCAAAGCGGGATGGCGCCGTCGCGAAGCGGGAGAGCCGGGAGCGGAGCAGGTTGGCCGGGAGCGGAGCAGGATCAGCCCGCCGCTAGCATGGAACCGACTGCATCGACCCGTGGCCGAGCGAAGGAGCGCAACATGACCGGACGAATCCTGCTGGTGAACGGACCGAACCTCAACCTGCTCGGAACGCGCGAGCCGGAGATCTACGGGTCGGCGACGCTCGCCGACGTCGAATCGCTGGTCACGCGGGCGGCGCGGGACTTCTCGCTGGAGGTGCGCGCGGTGCAGAGCAACCACGAGGGCGAGATCATCGACGCGATTCACGCGGCGCGCGAGGACTGCGCGGCGATCGTGATCAACCCCGGCGCCTTCACGCACACCTCGATCGCGATCCGCGACGCGATCTCGGGCGTCGCGCTGCCCACCGCCGAGGTGCACATCTCCAACGTGCACGCCCGCGAGGCCTTCCGTCAGCACTCCTACCTCTCCGACATCGCCGCATGCGTCATCGTGGGCTGCGGGGTGCAGGGGTACGAGTTCGCGGTGCGCAGGATCGCGTCGCTGCTGGCCGAGTAACCGGGGCCCGGCCCTCGGGCGACTACGGAGCCGTGGGGAACCAATCGAAGACGGCCGGCTGGTGCGCGTGCACGAGCACGGCGAACACGACCGCGTCGAAGAGCAGGTGCACGGTCACCACGTATGACAGCGAACGGGTCCGCAGGTAGATGATGCCCTGGATCAGTGCGAACGGAATCGTGAGCAGCGGCCCCCACGAGCGGTACCCGAGCTCCCAGAGGAACGACACGAAGACGACCATCTGCAGCAGATTCGCCAGCCACACCGGGAAGTGCCGCAGCAGCACGGCGAACACCGTGCAGATGAAGAACAGCTCGTCCCAGATGCCGACCGCGCCCACCCCGACGAAGAGCCGCGCCACGAGTTCCGGGGTGTCGACGACCGGCCAGTTCGTGTAGACGCCTGAGGAGATGAAGTACCAGGGCAGGATCACCCAGGCGAGCACGATCACGGCGACGAGCCACGCCCAGTGATAAGGACCCCAGCGCTCACCCCGCGCAGACCCGGCGCCCCGCCAGGGGAAGCTCGTCGCCCGATCGCGGTAGATGAAGCGCGAGACGACGTAGGGCAGCGCGACGGCGCCGCCGAGCGCCAGCGTGAACTTCACCATCGACCAGTTGTCGAGGTGAGCGGCGAGCGGAATCAAGCGGACGACTCCGAGGCCCATGACGATGAGTGACAGGTCGCGCAGCAGGGACGGCGGCCGCTGCGACCGGTCCGGTTCGAAGCCCACCCGCATGAGGACGTGCGGCGCAGCGCGCCCGTCTCGCGTCCGACTCGCGAGCGCGGCCAGCGCAAGCCCGGTGACGCCGAGGGCGATCCCTGCCCAGATCCAGTGGAGCACGAACCAGACGGGCGCCATGGCGCACACGCAGACGGCCGCCGAAATCGCGAGGGGGCTCGGGCGCCGCGTTTCCGGGCGCTGCGCCCACTCCGCTGCCGGCATCAGAGGAAGCGACTGCGCACGGGGCCGGGGGCCGCCGCCAACGGGACGAGTCGATCATCGATGGGAAACGGCACCCGGTACGCGGAGACCGGGGCCCCGATGTCGCCGAAGTCGTCTTCCTTGACCCCGATTCCGGTCGCAGACGCCTCGACGATGCGTACGCGGACCCACTCCCCGCTCTCGGTGCGCAAGGCGTAGGCATCCGCGAGGTACCCGATCCCGAGTGCTTCGAGTAGTTCCTCGGCCGCGAGCCAATCGATCGGCTCGGGCGACCGCGGGCGACCCAGCAGGTCGTAGGGGACGAACCCGTCGCCGACGGGTTCGATCCATCCCACGGGCTCGCGGTCCTCTCGGCGGTGCGCGATCCACGTCTCGGGAAGGGTCATGCTGCGAGCCTAGCAACCGAGCGGAAGTCGGGGCGCGGATGTCGGCGGCTCCCACTACTCTGACTGCATGACCACCACGCACATCGCAGATTCGCACGACCGCATCCGTGTGCGGGGCGCGCGCGAGCACAACCTGAAGAACGTCAGCGTCGACCTCCCCAAACGCCGCCTCACGGTGTTCACGGGCGTTTCCGGCTCCGGCAAGAGCTCCCTGGTGTTCGGCACGATCGCTGCAGAGTCGCAGCGCCTGATCAATGAGACCTACAGCGCGTTCGTGCAGGGTTTCATGCCGTCTCAGAGCCGACCCGATGTCGACGTGCTCGAAGGGCTGACCACCGCCATCATCGTCGATCAGGAGCGCATGGGGGCGAACCCGCGTTCGACGGTGGGCACGGCGACCGACGTGAACGCGATGCTCCGCATCATCTTCTCGCGGCTCGGCAGCCCCCGCATCGGTTCACCCAACGCGTTCTCGTTCAACGTCGCGTCGATCAGCGGCGCGGGCGCTGTCACTCTGGAGAAGGGCGGCAAGCAGGTGAAGGAGCGTCGCAGCTTCGAGATCCTCGGCGGCATGTGCCCCACCTGCGAAGGGCGAGGCTCCGTGAGCGACTTCGCCCTCGAAGAGCTCTACGACGCTGAGCTGTCGCTCGCCGCGGGCGCGCTGCAGGTGCCGGGCTTCAGCATGGACGGCTGGTACGGGCGCATCTTCGCGGCCCTGCTCCCGATGGATACTCCGATCCGGGATTTCACGGATGAGCAGATCCACCTCCTGCTCCACGAAGAGCCGCGCAAGATCAAGGCCGATGGTGTGAACGTCACCTATGAGGGGCTCATCCCGCGCATCCAGAAGTCGATGCTCTCGAAGGACCGCGAGGCCATGCAGCCGCACATTCGTGCGTTCGTGGATCGCGCGATCGTCTTCCGGGCGTGCCCCGAATGCGCTGGCACGCGCTTGAATGCGACCGCGCGCTCCTCGAAGATCTCGGGGAAGTCGATCGCCGATGTCTGCGCGATGCAGATCACCGATCTCGCGGAGTGGGTGCGCGGCATCGAAGACGCCGGCATCGCCCCGCTCGTGGAGAAGCTCGTCGAGACCCTCGACTCGTTCGTGCAGATCGGGCTCGGCTACCTGAGCCTCGACCGCCCGACCGGCACGCTCTCGGGCGGCGAGTCCCAGCGCACGAAGATGATTCGGCACCTCGGCTCCCCCATCACCGACGCGACCTACGTCTTCGACGAGCCGTCGATCGGCCTGCATCCGCACGACATCCAGCGAATGAATCAGCTGCTCCTCAAGCTGCGCGACAAGGGCAACACCGTGCTCGTCGTGGAGCACAAGCCGGAGATGATCGCGATCGCCGATCACGTCGTCGACCTCGGTCCTCGAGCGGGCATCGATGGGGGCGAGATCTGCTTCGAGGGCACAGTCGCGGCTCTGCGGGCGTCGGGAACCCTGACCGGCACGCATCTCGACGATCGGGCGAAGCTCAAGGATTCGGTGCGCGCCTCGAGCGCTGCACTGGAGATCAGGGGCGCTGATCGCCACAACCTGCGGGGCATCGATGTCGATGTGCCCCTCGGCGTGCTGTGCGCGGTGACCGGTGTCGCCGGTTCCGGCAAGAGCACGCTCATCGGCAACTACATCGCGAATCGAGACGACGTCGTCGCGGTCGACCAAGGGGCGATCAAGGGTTCTCGGCGTTCGAATCCGGCGACCTACACGGGCCTGCTGGATCCGGTGCGCACGGCGTTCGCGAAAGCCAACGGCGTGAAGCCGGCGCTCTTCAGCGCGAACTCCGAGGGTGCCTGCCCGGAGTGCAAGGGCGCGGGGATCATCTTCACCGACTTGGGCATGATGGCGACGATGGAGAGCGTGTGCGAAGTGTGCGAGGGGAAGCGCTTCGCCGCCGCCGTGCTCGAGTACAGGTTCGGCGGCAAGAACATCGCCGAGGTGCTCGACCTGTCGATCGCGCAGGCGCAGCAGTTCTTCTCCGACCCGGAGACGCGCATCCCGAAGGCGGCCAAGATTCTGGATCGCCTGGTGGACGTGGGCATCGGCTACATCAAGCTCGGCCAGCCGCTCTCGACCCTGTCGGGCGGCGAGCGGCAGCGACTCAAGCTCGCCATCCACATGCTCGACGAGGCAGACGTCTACGTGCTCGACGAGCCGACGACCGGGCTCCACCTCGCCGACGTCGAGCAGTTGCTCGCACTGCTCGACCGTCTCGTCGACGCCGGCAAGAGCGTGATCGTGATCGAGCATCACCAGGCCGTCATGGCGCACGCCGATTGGATCATCGACCTCGGGCCCGGCGCCGGGCAGCAAGGCGGCACCATCGTGTTCGAGGGAAGCCCAGCCGACCTCGTCGCATCACGCGCGACGCTCACCGGGGAGCACCTCGCAGAGTACGTGGCAGCGTGAGGCGCGTCGCACGTGGCAGGCCCCGCGCCGCGGTCACACGTCACCGCGGCGCGGAGTCCAGCTCATTCAGCGCCCGAATCAGTCGATAGAGATCCCCCACCGCACGACGACGTGGGGTGAGCACGAGACGCGGCAGATCGAGCGCATCGTCGTCGGCGATCTCCGACGCGAGAGGCTCCGAGCAGGTGATCGCCCCCACCTCGCACAGACCCGAGAATCGCTCGTTCAGGTCATCGAGCTCCGCATCGCTCGGTTCGGCGCGCACCCGGAGCACGAGCTGTTCGCCCTGCCAGCGCAGCGAATCGTAGTTGCGCCAGAATCCGGTCACCTCCGCGATCGCCGCGTCGGGCGAATCGGTGACGAGCACGCGATCGAGATCGTCGACCGCGATGAGCCCGGAACCCGCGAGCTCTTCGGTGACGAAACGCGCGAATCCCTGCCAGTACGTGCCCCCGGCACGATCGAGCAGCACGATCGGCATCGGTTCCATCTTGCCGGTCTGCTGCAGCGTCAGCAGTTCGAAGGTCTCGTCCATCGTGCCGAACCCCCCTGGCAGGCAGATGAAGCCCCGCGACTCCTTCACCAGCATCAGCTTGCGCGTGAAGAAGTACTTCATCGCGATGCGGTGCCCGTCATCGGCGGCGACATCGAGCGGAGCCTCCTCGAACGGCAGACGGATCGAGATGCCGAGCGATCGCTCGGGTCCGGCTCCCGTCGCCGCCGCCTCCATGATCCCGGGGCCGGCTCCGGTCACCACCATCCAGCCCAACTCCGCGAGACCTCGGGCAGCGGCTTCGGCGCCGACCCAGAGGGGATCGTGAGACTGGGTGCGGGCCGATCCGAAAATCGTCACCTTGGGCACGCCGACGAAGGGAGCGAACAGTCGGAACGCCGCTCGCATCTCCTCGACCGCCGTCGCGGTGATCTTCAGATCCAGCCGCGTCGCACCGTCGGTGCCGAGCCCGATTCCCGTCGAGAGAATGCGACGGATCAACCCGCGGTGGCCCGAAGCGCCGGCATCGGCGATCACTGCATCGAGTCGTTCGCGCAGCTCCGCGGCCTGCGCATCTTCTGAGTGTTGCTGCTTCCCGGTCGTCACGCTCACAGTCTACGAGCGCACCGCAGTAGGCTGGCCGCATGCCGAACCGGCGCGCCCATCTCTCCCCCCAGACCGCACACGGCGAGCTCGCGGCCGCCCTCGCCGCGCTCCGGACGGACAACGCCGTGCCGTCCGACTTTCCCGCTGACGCTCGTGCGGAGGCGAGCACCGCCGAGACGTCGGAGCCCGGTGAGGACCTCCGGCACATTCCGTTCGTCACGCTCGATCCCGCCGGTGCGAAGGACCTCGATCAGGCCTTCCACATCGAGCACCGCGACGACGGATTCCGCGTGCGCTACGCGATCGCCGACCTCCCGGGGTTCGTGAGACCGGGAGGCGCGCTCGACCGAGAGGCACGGCGTCGCGGACAGACCCTGTACCTGCCGGACGGCCGTATTCCACTCCATCCCGCGGAGCTCAGCGAGGGCCGCGCCTCACTGCTTCCCGGCGCCGATCGTGTCGCGTACGTATGGAAGCTCGACCTCGACGCGTCCGGCGCTGTCACGAGCGCCGACGTCGAACGCGCCCGCGTGCGTTCCCGAGCGCAACTCGACTACGCGACGGCGCAGACCGCGCTCGACGCTGGTACCGGCGGCCCGCTGCTCGAACTGCTGCGCGACGTCGGCCTGCTGCGCGCCGAGCACGAGCGCTCGCGCGGAGGTGCGAGCCTGAACATGCCGGATGAGGAGATCGTGCGGGAGCCCGACGGTTACCGCATCGTGCGGAGCTTCGCGCGTCCCATCGAGGAGTGGAACGCTCAGCTCTCGCTCCTCACCGGCATGGCTGCCGGTCGCATGATGCTCGATGCCGGCGTCGGGATCCTGCGCACCATGCCGGCGCCCGACGAGGCTGCGCTCGCCGCGTTTCGTGCGCGGGTCGCCAGCCTCGGGCACCCCTGGCCCGCGGACACGACATACGGCGAGTACCTGCAGCAGCTCGATCACGCGTCACCGACGACGCCCGGGGTGCTGCAGGCAGCAGCGTCGTTGTTCCGCGGCGCCGATTACACGCCGTTCGACGGCGTCGTTCCGGAGCAGACGATGCAAGCCGCGATCGCCGCGCCGTACGCTCACGTCACCGCTCCGCTCCGCCGTCTGGTGGACCGCTGGGGGCTTGTGATCTGCGCCGCGATCTGCGCGGATGAGCCGATTCCGGAGTGGGCCAGGGCGTCGCTCGACGAGTTGCCCGCGCTGATGCGCGCATCGAATCAGCTCGCCGGTCAGCTGGGATCGCAGGCGCTCGATCGCGTCGAAGCCGCGCTGCTGCGAGACCGTGTCGGAGAGGTGCTCCCCGCGATCGTGGTCGAAGTCCGAGGCGAGCGCGCCCGCGTGCAGCTCGACGACCCCGCGGTCACCGCGCAGGTCGCGTCTGCCGGATACACCGCCGGGACCCGAGTGGACGTGCGGGTCACCGCTGCGGACGTCGTGAGCGGCACGATCGAGCTCGCGCCGCTCACGGACGCTTCCGGCGATCGTCCCGCCGTCAGCGCCGCCTGAGGCGCTGCGCTAGGCGGTCACGACCTCTGGCGTCCCCGTCCCCTCGGAGGCCGGCATCTCGGCAGCCAGACGATTCGCCTCGGCGATCAGCGTCGCGACGATCTCGTTCTCGGGCACGGTCTTGATCACCTCGCCCTTGACGAAGATCTGCCCCTTGCCATTGCCGGAGGCGACGCCGAGGTCGGCTTCCCTCGCCTCGCCCGGCCCATTCACCACGCATCCCATCACTGCGACCCTGAGCGGCACGCTCATGCCTTCCAGGCCCTTCGTGACCTCCTCTGCGAGCGTGTACACGTCGACCTGGGCGCGCCCGCACGAGGGGCACGAGACGATCTCGAGCTTGCGCTCGCGGAGGTTCAACGACTGCAGAATCTGCAACCCCACCTTCACCTCTTCGACGGGAGGCGCCGACAGGGAGACGCGAATCGTGTCGCCGATGCCCTCGGAGAGCAGAATGCCGAACGCCGTGGCGCTCTTGATGGTCCCCTGGAATGCGGGGCCCGCCTCGGTCACGCCGAGGTGCAACGGCCAGTCGCCGCGCTCGGCGAGCTGGCGGTAGGCCCTGACCATCACGATCGGATCGTTGTGCTTCACGGAGATCTTGAAGTCGTGGAAATCGTGCTCCTCGAACAGCGACGCCTCCCACACGGCGCTCTCGACCAAGGCCTCTGGGGTGGCCTTGCCGTACTTCTCGAGCAGCCGAGGGTCGAGGGATCCGGCGTTCACGCCGATGCGCAGTGAGACTCCGGCGGCTTTCGCGCGCCGAGCGATCTCGCCGACCTGATCGTCGAACTTGCGGATGTTGCCCGGGTTCACCCGCACCGCGGCGCACCCCGCATCGATGGCGGCGTACACGTAGTTCGGCTGGAAGTGGATGTCGGCGATGACCGGGATCTGGCTCTTCATCGCGATGATGGGCAGCGCCTCAGCATCGTCACGGCTGGGGCACGCGACCCGCACGATATCGCAGCCCGACGCGGTGAGCTCCGCGATCTGCTGCAGCGTCGCGTTGATGTCCGTGGTCGGCGTCGTCGTCATCGATTGCACCGAGACGGGAGCGCTCCCACCGACGGTCACCGACCCGACCTTGATGGCGCGCGACTGACGCCGCGGAGCGAGCACTTCGACGGTCTGCGGCATTCCCAAATTGACTGCTGGCACGGGCCGAGTCTACTCGCGTAGGCTGCGTGCCGGAGGCGAGTCCCACCGGCAGCGGCGTCGGAGCACCGCGGTCCGGCGCTACCCGAAGAGCGAGACCGGTTTGACGAGGTCGGCGTAGATGAGCAGCACGGTCATCGCGCCGAGCACAATGGCCACCGCCATCGTCACGGGCACCATCTTGGCGGTGTCGATCGGCCCGGGGTCCGGCTTCCGCCGCAGCCTGGCGATGCCGCGCTTCAACCATTCGTAGACCGCGCCGACGACGTGGCCGCCGTCGAGCGGCAGGAGCGGCACGAGATTGAAGACGAAGAGCGCGACGTTCAGCGAGCCGAGCAGACCGATCATCGTCTGCGCACGGGCAGCGACCGGCGCGTCGTCGAGGCTGACGATCTCCCCGGCCATGCGGCCGACACCCACGACGCTGATCGGCCCGTTCGGATCGCGCGCCTCGCTGCCGAACGCGGCGTTCCAGACGTCGACCATGCGTTCGGGCATGCGGATGATGATGCCGGCGACCCGCTGCACGTTCTCGCCGACGAACGCCGGCACGGCGGTGATCGGCTGCGCGACGTTCTCGCTCGCCGGAACCGCACCGATCATGCCGACCGATTCGGTCTGCACCGTGCCGTCGGCGCGCGTCACCGCGTTTCCGTCGGCGTCGGTGACCGTCCGCGTATTCACCACGGGTTCCAACGAGACGGTCTGCTCTGCGCCACCGCGCTCGATCTCCACGGAGAGTGATTCGCCCGGCGACTCTCCGATGATCGTGCGGAACTGATCCCAGCTGGTGATCCGCGTCCCGTCGACCGAGATGACGCGATCACCGGGGCGCAGTCCGGCCGCGGCGGCCGGCGCGGCCGGATCATCGCTGCTGCACGAGGACGCATTGCTGTTCGCCGGCGCCAGGCACTCGTTGACCTGACCGAGCGTGGTGCTGTTCTGCGGCACACCGAACACCACGAGCACGATCGCGAAGAACACGAACGCCAGCACGAGGTTCATCAGCGGCCCGCCCAGCATGATGATGATCTTCTTCCACGGGGGAAGCCGGTAGAAGGTGCGGTGATCCTCCCCAGAATCGATCGACTCGGCACTCGCCAGCCGAGCGTCTTCGACCACCGCCGCCATGCCTCGCTTGGGCTCGGCGTCGGGCTTGCCGAACGAGGCGCCCTCCTGCACGACCGAGTTCAAGAACCCCGTGGTCGACGGCCGCGCTGCCGCGCCGGGCTGCTCCGGCGGGTACATGCCCGACATCGCGATGTACCCGCCGAGCGGAATCATCTTCACGCCGTACTCGGTCTCGCCCCTGCGCTTCGACCAGATGGTGCGGCCGAACCCGAGCATGTACTGCGTCACCTTGACGCCGAAGAGCTTCGCAGGGATGAGGTGCCCGAATTCGTGCAGGCCGATCGACACGGCGAGACCGATCACGAAGATCAGAATGCCGAGCACGTAGAGCAGTACCTCAGTCACCCGCTCAGGCTACTGCGCACCGCTGGGGAGTTTCGGGGAAGCCGCAGGCCTTCTCAGGATCACCGTCGGTCGCAGCGCGGTTCGACTGCGGCTCGCGTCAGCGCCCGCGCGCGTCAGCGCCCGCGCGCGTCGATCGCCAGTTGCGCGCGCTCGCGCGCCCAGCGCTCGGCCTCGGCGAGGGACTCGAGCGTGAGCTGCGCCGGCGTCTCGTGCGCCTCGACCACCCGGCGCACGGTGTCGACGATGTCCAGGAACCCGATGCGACCGGCGTGGAACGCGTCGACCGCCTCCTCGTTCACGGCGTTGTAGACCGCCGGATACGTGAGTCTGGCCCGACCGACCTCCTTGGCGAGGTCGACGGCGGGGAACGCGGCCGAATCGAGCGGCTCGAACTCCCACGCCGTCGCCGACCGCCAGTCGAGCGGAACTCCGACATTGCCCATGCGATCCGGCCATGACAGCCCCAGTGCGATGGGCAGCCGCATGTCCGGGGGCGAGGCCTGGGCGATGGTCGACCCGTCGATGAACTCCACCATGGAGTGCACCACCGATTGCGGGTGCACCACGACCTCGATATCGCCGTAGGAGACACCGAAGAGCAGGTGAGCCTCGATCACCTCGAGCCCCTTGTTCACCATCGTCGACGAGTTCGTCGTCACCACGCGGCCCATGTTCCAGGTGGGATGCGTCATCGCCTCGGCGGGCGTCACATCGCGCAGCTGCTCGCGTGTGCGACCCCGGAATGGTCCGCCAGACGCGGTCAGGATGAGGCGGCGCACCTCGTCGCGGCTGCCCGACCGCAGCGCCTGCGCGATCGCGGAGTGCTCGGAATCGACCGGAACGATCTGCCCGGGAGCCGCGAGCCCGGTCACCAGATCGCCGCCGACGATGAGCGATTCCTTGTTCGCGAGCGCGAGCGTGCGCCCCGCTTCGAGCGCGGCGATGGTGGGGCCGAGCCCGACGGAGCCGGTGATGCCGTTGAGCACGACATCCGCCTGTACGTCGCGGATGAGCTGCACCGCGGCGTCGGCGCCGAGACCGGTGTGCTCGACGTTGAACTCGTCCGCCTGCTCGCGCAGGCGATCCGCCTGCGTCCCTGCGATGAGGCCGGAGACCTGATACTTCGCAGGATGCTTGCGGATGACGTCGAGCGCCTGCTCGCCGATGGATCCGGTGGAACCGAGGACGATGACGCGCTTCATCGCTCCAGGCTACTCGGCGGGCGCGTCCGCGTGCACCGTGCCGAGGATGTCGAGCACGAAGACCATCACGTCGTCGCCCTGATGCCCCTGCTGCTCCAGCGTCGCCGCACCGTAGCCGCCGTCCTCGGCCGGCACCACGGAGATGACCTGGGAACCGACCTTCTGGCCCTCGAGGGCCTTCTGGAATCCGCCGATGACCTGGGTCGTGAGGAAGTCGGTGGGCTCTCCGCGGCTCCAGCTCGAATCGAACTCCTCACCGGTGCGCCAGATCACGCCGCGGTAGTTCACGTAGACGCGGTCTCCGGGCTGCACCTCTTCGCCGTCGCCCTCGACGAGCGTGGCGATCTCGAGCTTGTCGGGTGCCTCGAGGCCGTCCGGGACGGTGATCGTCGGCTCGCCGTCCTCGGCGACCTTGACCGTCGGGAACCCGGCGGGCGCGGCGACCTGCTTGCCCTCCGCCTTGGAGAGCAGCTCATCGCTCTTCAGCGTTCCCGGCTCGCCCGTCGCAGCGGCAGCGTCGCCCGCATCGGTGATCTCCCCGAACTCCATCACGATGACGAGCGAGTCGTCGGCGGTGATGTTCTCGAGACCGGTCTGCTCGGGCGGCGTCTCGCCGAAGACGTCGGCGTACGGAGCGGCGAGCGCGATCTGCTCGCCGGCGGTGGCGCACCGCAGACCGTCGTACGCCCACTCGGCGAGCCCCGACTTCTCGACCGGGATCGCGCTCGCGGGAAGCTGCTGCAGCGCCGACCCGTCGGCACCGTTGAAGAGCGTCATCGATGTGAGCACCGACTGCCCCTCCTCGACGACGTCCCCCTCGCCCGCTTCCAGCACGGAGCGCTGCATCTTGTCAGCCTCCACCGGGGTGTCCGAGGTGAGTTCGAGATCCTCGCCGACCGAACCGGAGACCTTCACACTGGAACTGGCCGAACCGGAAGCGAGGCAATCGGTGCCGGAAGCATCGGCGCTCGCCGATCCGCTGCCGCTCGAGCAGCCGACCATGAGCAGTGCGCCAACGAGGGCGGCGGGGGCGATGGCGCGCGTCAGTTTCACGGTGATAGGAGTCCTTCGAGTCGCGAGGAGCCGCGTCCGTTCCGATGCACAGGGAGGTGCGGTGGGCGCGCGGCCATGAATGCGTTTCGAGTATGGCGCATTGCGCTGCCCGGCGGCTGGGAGGCTTCCGACCTTCGCCTGTGATCGCGAGCCGACGCGCAGACGCCGCGCTTCACCGACGGCTGGCGAGCGCGGCCGCGTACAGCTCCCGCGATGAGAGTCCGGTGGCCTCGGCCACGGCCCGAGTCGCGTCCTTGAGACGCTCTCCCGCCTGCACTCTGGCCTGCACCTCGACGAGCGCCGATTCGGGCGATGCAGCGCTCGACGCCGCGCCGCTCACCACCACGACGATCTCTCCTCGCACCCCGTCTGCGGCCCAGGCGGCGAGCTCGCGCAGACCTCCCCGCCGCACCTCCTCGTGCAGCTTCGTGAGCTCGCGGCAGACCGCCGCCGCGCGATCATCCCCGAACGCGTCGGCGAGGTCGCCGAGCGACGCCGCGAGCCGGCTGGGCGACTCGAAGAAGACCAGCGTTCGCCGTTCGGCGGCGAGTGCGCTGACGGCACGCGCGCGCTCGCCGGACTTGCGGGGCAGGAAGCCCTCGAAGGCGAAACGATCGGTCGGGAGGCCGGCTACGGCGAGGGCCGTGATGACCGCGCTCGGGCCGGGGATCGCACTGACGGGGACCCCGCGCTCGGCGGCCAGTTGCACCACTCGGAACCCGGGATCGGAAACGGTCGGCATGCCGGCGTCGCTCACCAGCACGATGTCTTCAGTCTGCGCGCGTTCGACGAGCGCTGCCGCCCGCTCGTGCTCGTTGTGATCGTGCAGCGCGATGAGTTCCGGTCGATTCTCGATTCCGAGGAGACGGAGCAGCTGGGCGGTGTGACGCGTGTCCTCCGCGGCCACGACGGTCGCTTCCTCGAAGGTGCTGCGGAGCCGCGCGGAGGCGTCACCGAGGTTTCCGATCGGCGTCGCCGCGAGAAGGATCATGCCTCAATCGTATGCGCGCGCGTCACCTGGCGGGTGCGGCGGGTGCGGCGCCCTGGCCTGGGCCTGCTGACAGAATGAATCCATGACCGATCCACAGCAGCCAGTGCCAGCACCGCCCCACCCCTACGCCGAATCGGGCTCGGCATCGCGGCGACGCGGCAACGGCAACCTCTCGATCGCAGCCATGGCGCTCGGTCTCGCCGCTCTGGTCACGGTGATCGTCTCCGCGTTCTACTTCGGTCTCGGTGCGATTCTCGGAGCGCTGCTCGCCGTCGCAGCGGTGGTGCTCGGCATCGTCGGTGTGATCTCCCGCAGCCGCCGTGCTCCGGCGGTCGTCGGGCTCGCCTCCGGAGCGCTCGCGCTGCTCGTCGCGCTGGTGCTGGGCGTGGTGTCGGCCGTGACTCTCGCAGGCTCGATCACCGCCCCGTCCGGCTCCCATTCCGGCGCCCCCGGCGCTGCAGACGAGCCACAGGGTTCGGAGGATCCGATGTCGTGGCCAGAGAACATGGCCACGGGAGGCATCGTGTTCGATCAGGACGGCGTGGTCCGATCCGAGATTCCGAGCAGCGGCGCCCCCGAACCGCAGGAGGCAGGAGCCGAGGCGCACGCGGTTCGCGTGTACGTCGATTACCGCTGCCCCTCCTGCTCCGTCTTCGAGACCACGAACGGGGAAACGCTCGAGCGGCTGATGGAGAGCGGCCAGGCATCGGTCGAGATCACTCCGCTGACATTCCTCGATCGCATCTCCCCCGACCAGTACTCGTCGCGCGCCTCGGCCGCCATGGCGTGCGTGGCGGAAGCGCAGCCGGAAGCCGCATGGAAGGTGCACCGCCACCTGTTCGATCCGGCGGTGCAGCCGGCGGAGACGACCGGCGGACTCGACAACGGTGCGTTGATCGACGCGGTCGACGAGGCGGCGGGCGGCGCGAACGACGACGTGCGATCATGCATCGAGTCAGAGCGGTTCGTGCCCTTCGCCCAGGCGCTCAACGAGTGGGTGTTCGACAATCCCGTGCCGGGCGCTGAGGATCCGCAGCTCGCCGTGACCGGCACGCCGTTCGTCGTCGTCGACGGCGTTCCCTTCACGGGCTCCCCCGGTGACGCGCAGGCGTTCACCGATTTCCTCGCCGAGCAGGAAGTCGCCGTGGGATCCGTCTCGTAACGAGCTGCTAGACTCGGCCGGCTATGCATCAGACGAGCGAGCACCCGGTCCCTGACACGTCGCCCCGCGGGGTCACGCTCCTGAGTCGAACCGGGAAGCTGTACTACCCGCTCGCCCTCGTCTCGCGTCTGCCGTTCGCGATGATGGTGATCGGCGTGCTCACGCTCGTCGTCTCCGCGCGCGGCTCCGTTGAACTCGGCGGTCTCAACTCGGCGATGGTCGGGCTGGGCGTCGCCTGCGTCGGGCCTCTCATCGGCGCGGCGGCAGACCGTTACGGGCAGCGGCCAACACTGCTCATCGCCGCCATCGCGAACAGCGCACTGCTCGGCGCCCTGGCCTGGATCGCGTTCAGCCCGCTGCCGACGTGGGTGCTGTTCCTCGGATCATTCCTCGCCGGCGCCACGGTGCCGCAGACGTCGCCGATGTCGCGTTCGAGGCTCGTCGCGATCGTCGCGCACGATCTGCCGGCGCAGCGGCGGCCGAGGGTGCTGTCGAACGTGCTCGCCTACGAGTCGGCCGCCGACGAGGTCATCTTCGTGTTCGGCCCGGTGATCGTCGGCGTGCTCGCCACCACGATCGGCGCATGGGCGCCGATCGTGGGTGCTGCCGTGCTCACGCTGCTCTTCGTCACCGCCTTCGCCCTGCACCGGACGAGCGCGCCCGCGCAATCGCCGGAGCAGCGCGCGGCAGTGCTCGCTCCCGCGTCGGAACTCGCACGACCCGCGCTCCTCGTGACGGTGTTCGGCATCGTGACCGTTGGGTTGTTCTTCGGCTCGATGCTCACGTCGCTCACGTCGTTCATGCAGGATCGCGGCGACCCCGAGAGTGCCGGCCTGATCTACGGGGCGATGGGCGTGGGCTCCGCGATCTTCGCCATCGGGGTCGCGGCGCTTCCCCCGCGCTTCTCGCTCCGCGCCCGGTGGCCCGTGTTCGCGGTCTGCATCGTGGCTGGCGCCGTGCTGCTGCAGTGGTCGCACGACGTGCCCTCCATTCTGCTCAGCCTGACGATCATGGGCATCGGCGTCGGGCCGCTCCTCGTGACGCTCTACAGTTTCGGCGCCGCACGCAGTCCCATCGGCCGCTCGGCGACCGTCATGACGATGCTCGGCTCCGGACTCATGGTGGGCCAGTCGGCTGCCGCCGCCCTGACCGGCGTCGTCGCGACCGATCTCGGCACGCGCGCGGCGCTCGTGCTGCCGCTCGCGGCCGCCGTGCTGGCGCTCGCGGCCGGCGCGATCAACTGGTGGCTGAGCGGAGCGGACGATCGCGCCGGGCACGGTCCGAACACTGCGCCGGTGACGCTCGACGCGGAATAGCGCGGTGCTCGGCGGCGTTGCACTGCAGGCCGGTACCGCCACCCCGAGAGGTGGAAGAATGGAGAACATGCCTGACCTCGCGCTGCATCCCGCGCTCACCCCCGAAGACGTCGCGCTGCTGCGCGCGGAGTTCCCGTACTTCGTCGCGCAAGACGCGCTCGAGTCCGCTCCCGCCTACCTCGATTCCGCCGCCACGTCGCAGCGCCCGGGCCGGGTGCTCGACGCCGAACGCCGGTTTATCGAGTCGTCGAACGCCGCAGTGCATCGCGGCACCAGCGGCGCGGTCGGAGCCGCCACCGAGGCGTTCGAGGGTGCTCGTGCCGCCGTGGCGTCCTTCGTGGGAGCGGAGGCGCCCGAGCAGGTCGTGTGGGCGGAGAACGCGACCGACGCGCTCAACCTCGTCGCCACCGGCATCGGTGAGGCGAACGCCGGTCTCGGCGTCTCCGGCAGTGAGCGCTACCGACTCGAACCCGGTGACGAGATCCTGATCACGGAAGCCGAGCACCACGCGAACCTCATTCCCTGGCAGCGGCTCGCGAAGCGAACGGGAGCGAGCCTGCGGTACATTCCGGTGCGGGCGGACGGCACCTGGACGATCGACGACGCGCGCGCTGCAGTGACCGAGCGCACCAGGGTGTTCGCATTCGCGCACATCTCGAATGTGACCGGCTTCGTCGCACCCGTCGCGGAGCTCGTCGAGCTCGCGCACGCGGTCGGGGCGGTCACCGTGCTCGACGCCTGCCAGTCGGTGCCCCACATTCCCGTGGACTTCACCGCGCTCGGCGTCGACTTCGCAGCGTTCTCCGGGCACAAGATGTTCGGTCCGAACGGCATCGGAGTGCTCTACGGGCGCCCGGAGATGCTCGACGCACTGCCGCCGGCACGAACCGGCGGCTCCGCGATCACGAAGGTCACGATGGAGTCGGCGCAGTTCATGCCGGCTCCGCAGCGTTTCGAGCCGGGAACGCAGCCGGTTTCACAAGCGGTCGGCATGGGCGCAGCGGTCTCCTTCTTGAACGCGATCGGCATGAGCCGCGCAGCCGCACGCGAGCACGAACTCGTCGAGCGGCTGGTCGCCGGCATCCTGGAAACGCCGGGTCTGCACCTGCTGGGGCCGGCCGATACGGCGCAGCGCGTGGCACTGGCCGCAGTCTCGGTCGAGGGCGTGCATGCACACGATGTGGGGCAGTATCTCGACGAGCAGGGGGTGCGGGTGCGCGTCGGGCACCACTGCGCCCAGCCGCTGCATCGCGCGCTCGGCCTGACGTCGAGTACGCGCGCAAGCGTGCACGTCACCACGACCGAAGACGAAGTCGATCGTTTCGTCGACGCGCTCCGCGGCGCTCAGCGGTATTTCGGGGCGGAGGTTTCGGCATGAGTGCACTGGACGGGTTGTACCAGGAGGTGATCCTCGATCACTCCAAGCGACCGATCGGCAAGGGCGAACTCGAGGCGGATGCGGCCGCGTTGACCGCGTCGCACCATGAGTTCAATCCGAGCTGCGGCGACGAGATCGATCTGTCGATCTCAGTCGACCCCGAGACCCGCCTCATCCGACAGGTGGCGTGGCAGGGTCAGGGGTGCTCCATCTCGATGGCATCGGCCTCCATCCTGTCGCAGTTGGTGCGCGACGACGCCCTCACCGTCGACGAGGCTCGGACGCGCATCGACGCATTCCGGGAGATGATCCAGGCGCGCGGCGAAGGCGATCCCGACGAGGAACTACTCGGCGACGCGGTCGCGCTCCAGGGCGTCTCCAAGTTCGTCATGCGGATCAAGTGCGCGATGCTCGGCTGGGTGGCTCTCGAGGCCGACCTCAAGCAGGTCGAGGCGCAGCGCTCCTAGCTTCCGCAGCTCCTCCGACGCGCGTCACGAGATTCGACAGTTCGGCGCCGGGCGCGGTGACGCGGTCGGCGACCTCGCGGATCACCGCCTGCAGCGCGGCGCAGGCGCGCGTGGGAGCCATGTCGACGCGGCGCGCGATGCTCACGGTGCGCGAGAGCGCCGCGTCAGCGAGTGGAGCCGTGCGCAGCATCGGGCGGTCCGCCGCCACCATCGCTGGCACCACGGCGACGCCGATCCCTCGACCGGCGAAGCTCAGCGCCGCGTCCATCTCCGCTCCCTCGACCGCGACGAGCGGGGTCACTCCGCGTGCGCGGAACGCGGCGTCCACCGTGACCCTGAGATCGTAGTTCTCCGGAAACACGACCTGCGGCACTCGCGCGAGCTCCTCGAGTTCGACGGGACGGTCGGGGTCCTCCGAACCGGTTTCGTCGCGGCAGAACGGATCCGGCCGGGTCGGATCCGACACCACGACGAGACGCTCGCTGAGAATCTGCTCGCGTTCGAGCACCGCACGCGCCGCTCCGGACGACACGCTCGTCACGATCAATGCAAGATCGAGTGCTCCTTCGACGAGCGCGGCGATGAGGCTCCGCGAGCCCCGCTCCAGAATCTCGATCTCGATGCCCGGGTAGCGGTCGCGGAACGCGGCGAGCACATCGGCGACGAGGCTCGTGCAGAGCGTCGGTGTCGCGCCGAGCCGTATGCGCCCGCGTCGCAGCTCGGCGAGATCCGTCATCTCGTGGCGCGCTGTCTCGGCGTCGGCGAGCATCCGCCGCGCGATCGGCAGGAGCCGCTCCCCTGCTGGGGTCAGAGCGACGTTGCCGCGGACGCGGTGCAGCAGTTCGACGCCGAGATCCGCTTCCAGGGTTGAGATCTGCCTGCTGAGCGATGGTTGGGCCAGGTGGAGCCGCTCGGCGGCGCGGGTGAAGTGCCCGAGCTGCGCGATCTCGACGAAGCCACGGAGCTGTTCGAGGTTCATTTTCATAGCGTAAACGCATCTTGGCGATCAGGTCTATTCATTGGAGTAATCGATCGGCCGGTCGTAGCGTGATGAGCATGAATCGCATCTCTCCCACCCCCGCCCAGGGAGCCGCTCGCAACGAGCGCCTCCTCTCCACCTCGGTACTCGTCATCGGCACCGGCGGAGCCGGACTCCGCGCGTCCATCGAACTCGCGGAGCGCGGCGTCCAGGTGCTCGCCGTCGGGAAGCGGCGCGCGCACGACGCGCACACGACCCTCGCCGCAGGCGGCATCAACGCCGCCCTCGGCACGATGGATCCCGAGGACAGCTGGGAACAGCACGCCGCCGATACGCTCCGCGAGTCGTACTTCCTCGCCGACCCCGCGATCGTCGAGACGGTCACCCGCAACGCCGCGCGCGGCATCGAGGATCTGGAGCGCTGGGGCATGCCGTTCGCCCGTGAGGACGACGGCCGCATCAGCCAGCGCTTCTTCGGCGCGCACAAGTATCGCCGCACCGCGTACGCCGGCGATTACACCGGCCTGGAGATTCAGCGCACCCTGATGCGGCGCGCAGCCGAACTGCGCGTCTCGATCGTGGATACGGTGTACATCACGCGCCTGCTCGTCGCCGACGGGCGCATCTTCGGCGCCTACGGGTTCGACATCGTCGACGGAGCCCCAGTGGTCATCCACGCCGACGCCGTGATCCTGGCGGCGGGCGGCCACACGCGCATCTGGCGCAACACCTCCTCCCGGCGCGATGAGAACACCGGCGATTCGTTCCGACTCGCCGCGCTCGCCGGCGGAAAGATCCGCGACGCAGAACTCGTGCAGTTCCATCCCTCCGGCATCCTCGAACCCGCCGACGCCGCCGGGACGCTGGTCTCGGAAGCGGCTCGCGGAGAGGGAGGAATCCTGCGCAACGCGCTCGGAGAGCGCTTCATGGAGCGCTACGACCCCGAACGCATGGAGCTCTCGACCCGGGACCGCGTCGCTCTCGCGAGCTACACCGAGATCTCTGAGGGCCGCGGCACCACCAACGGCGGCGTCTTCCTCGACGTCTCGCATCTTCCGCGCGAGCAGATCCTCTCGAAGCTGCCACGGGTGTACCGCACGCTGATCGATCTGCAGATGCTCGACATCACCGAGGAGCCGATCGAGATCGCGCCCACCGCCCATTACTCGATGGGCGGGATGTGGGTCACGCCCGACACGCACAGCACCGGGGTCGCAGGACTCTACGCGATCGGTGAGGCGTCGAGCGGCCTGCACGGCGCGAATCGCCTCGGCGGCAACTCCCTCATCGAGTTGCTCGTGTACGGCCGCATCACCGGCTCCGATGCCGCGGACTACGTGTCGGGGCTCACCGAGATCCGCCGCGACCCGGCCGCCGTCGCCGAGGCGCGCGCCGAGATGCAGAACCTGCTGGAGGGAGCGGGGACCGCCGATAAGAGCACCGAGAGCCCGCGTCGGCTCCAGCGCGCTCTGCGGGACATCATGACCGAGCACGTCGGCGTCGTGCGCAGCGAGGCCGGTCTCACGACCGCGCTCGGAAAACTGGAAGCGTTGCAGGAGCGCGTGGCGCGGGTCACGGCGCATCCGGACATCGCGGGATTCGACGACCTCGCTCATGCCTTCGATCTGTACGGGTCGATGCTCGCCGCACGGGCGACGATCGAATGCGCGCGCGAGCGTCGGGAGACCCGCGGCTGCCACAACCGCTCCGATTACACCGAGCAGGATCCTTCTCTGCGGGGGAACTTCGTCTGGACGCCGGATCGCGGTGCCGTGTTCGAGCCGCTCCCGGAGGCGCCGGCGGCCTTCCGCGATCTCGCGCTCGCCGCCGCTGACGACACCGTTCAGGGCAAGCTCGTCGAGTAGCCGGGGCGGTCGGTTCCGCAGCACGAGTTCCGCGCGGCGGTGGTCAGAGCAATGCGGAGTCCCGCTCACACCGCCGCGTGGAAACGAAATCGCGGTGCTCCGCGCCGAGTTCTGTGCATAACCGTTCATCGTGCGGCGCAGCATCGGAGGATCGGATCATGACCGAACGCGAATCCGACCCCCGCCCCGTCATCCGATGCTCTGGCACCGCAGACTTCCTCGCGGCCCTGCCCTATCTCACCGGGTTCACCGCCACCGACAGCCTGTTCGTGATCTGTTTCATCGGCGCACGCTCCGGCCCTGCGGTCCGCATCGACCTCCCCCGCAGTGACGATCCCGGCGATGCACTCGCGATCCTCGATCTCATGAGCGAGCTTGCACACGATCTCTCCGCGATGCACGAGCACCCAGTCGCGGTGGCCGTCGTCATCGTCAGCAACGCGTCGTTCGACATGACGGGCCCTCCCCCATGGCAACGACTGGCGCGGCGCATCGAGCGCCGCCTCCGTCGCGACGGCGTCGAGATCCGAGAACTCTGCCTACTCGCTGCAGATGGATGGCTGAGCTTCCTCGACCCGCACCCGCAATTGGCCGGCCGACCCCTCAGCGAGATCGCGGAGAGCCCCGTCATCCGCGGCCCACTCCGACAGCTCGAGGCACCGGTCGAACTCCAACGGCTCGGAGAGATTCCGACCGCCGATCCCGCGCGTGCCGCGGCACTGGCGCGCGCGCTCGAACACCATCCTCCCTCCGATTTCCCGGGTTCGGAGCGCGTCCCCCCGCTGCGCTCCGAGTCCGGGAGCACCTCCGATTCGTACTTCGCCTGGATCTCCGAAGCCGCGGAGTCGACCCGCGATCTGTGCACCGACGGCCCGCTGAGCAGTGACGCTGCGGCGCGCCTGGTCCGCAACAGTGCGCATTCCGATCGCTGGCTGATCATCGCACTGGGACTCCTCACCCGTCCTGAGTTCCCTCTCGAACTCGCCGCGGAACTGCCCATCGGCAGATTCACCGGCGTGCCGGTGGAACTCGAGATCGATCTCCCACCGCTCACCGACGAACCGGCCGCGGGGCTCCGAACGGAGTACCGCGCGAACACCTCGGCCGGGCGAGAACGCACACGCGTCGCCGCATCGGATTGGTCCGTTTTCCGCATCCTCGACGGTGCGTGCCCAGAGTTCACCGAGCACGGCCGCCTGCGCGGGGTGCTCGCCCGTCTGCGAGAGACGATGAGCGAGACGCCGGAGCCCCTCAGACCCGGCATGCTCGCACTGAGCGCCTGGCTCTGGTGGTTGCAGGGCAATCAGTCGGTGGCACGCCGCCAGGCGCATGAGGCTCTCGCCATCGATGCTGGGCATGAGCTCGCCGCCATGGTGCACCGGTTGACGACGAAACCGCTGTATCGGAGACTCACTGCGACCCATTCCACGAGCCTCGGCGGTGCGCGGCAGACGCAGTCTCGGCGCGCAGCACCTCGATGATGCGGTCGATCGCGGCCGCGGTCACGGGGCCGGCGAGCGTGAATCGGATACCGGTCTGCGCGAGTTCGGCGGAGAATCCGAGTGCGAGCAGCACCGGAGAGGGGTCATCCGAGCCCGCAGCACATGCCGAACCAGAGGACACCGCGAACCCGGCGGCGTCGAGGGCCACCAGGAGCGACTCTCCGCTCACCCCGTCGACGACGAACGACGCGTGCCCCGGCAGTCGCTCTGCGCGATCGCCCGTGAGACGGGCTCCCGGCACCTCCGCGAGCACGCGTTCGATCAGCGCTTCGCGCGACTCGATCAGCGCCACGCCCTGCGAGCCGATCTCCGCACTGGCTGCGCGCACCGCAGCGGCGAAGCCCGCGAGCGCCGGTCCGTTCTCGGTGCCCGCTCGGCGCCCCTGCTCCTGCCCGCCGCCGTGGAGCAGCGGTTCCACGGCGAGACCGGATCGCACGAGCAGCGCCCCGGTTCCCTGCGGCCCGCCGAACTTGTGGCCTGCGATCGTCATCGCATCGATACCGGGTCCCGGCCAGGCGGCTCCTGAGACGCCGAACGTCGCGGACCCGAAGCGCACCGGCAAGGAGGCAGCGGCCTGCACGGCGTCCGTGTGCAGGAGCACCCCGCTGGCGTGCACGATCTGCGCGATCCGCGGCAGATCCTGCACGGTACCCACCTCCGCATTCGCGAGCCCCACCGACACGAGCGCCGTGTCTGAGCGCACGAGCGCTGCGACCGACGAGGCGCTCACGCGTCCGACCTCGTCCACCTCTGCGAAGTCGAGCGAGAAGCCGAAGACGCGCTCCAGATACCGGCAGCTCTCGATCACCGACGGATGCTCGATCGGCGTGGTGACCAGGTGCCGACCGCGAGGGTTCGCGAGTGCGAGCCCGATGATCGCGAGGTTGTTGGCCTCGGTACCGCCCGACGTGAAGATCACCTCGGACGGACGCGCAGCGAATGCCGTCGCGATGTCAGACCGTGCCGCATCGATCCGTGAACGGGCACGATGACCGGGCTGATGCACGCTCGAGGCGTTCGCCGCGCCGTCGTCGAGCGCATCGATCATCGCGGCCCGCGCCTCAGGCCGCAGCGGCGCCGTCGCTGCGGCGTCGAGATACCCGACGGCACTCGAGCCGAGGCGCGGCGCTCCCCCGATCATGCGCGGTGCTCCCAGCTCATGCGCGGCGCTCAATCCGCATCGAGACCCAGGTCCAACGCGCGAGCACCGTGCGTCAGCTGCCCGACTGAGATGACATCGACTCCCGTCTCCGCGATCGAGGCCACCGTCTCGAGCGACACCCCTCCGCTCGCCTCCGCGACGACGCTGCCCGCAATCCGCTGCACCGCCATGCTCAGATCGTCGAGCGGGAAGTTGTCGAGCAGCACCCCCGTGATGTCGGCGGCGAGCACCGCATCGAGTTGATCCAGCCGGTCGACCTCGACGATGATCGCGGTCGTGTGCCCGGCTCGCTCCCGCAGAAGCCGCAACGCGCGCGTCGTCGTCGCGGTGTCGAATGCGCCGAGGGCTGCAAGGTGATTGTCCTTCACCATGATCGCGTCGGAGAGACTGAAGCGGTGGTTCACACCGCCCCCGGCGCGGACCGCATGCTTCTCGAGAGCGCGCAGACCCGGCGTCGTCTTGCGGGTGTCGGCGATGCGCGCAGACGTGTGGGCGACGGCTGACACGAAGCGCGAGGTGAGCGTCGCCACACCGCAGAGCCGCTGAGCGAAGTTCAACGCCACGCGCTCGCCGGTCAGCACGCCTCTGGCGGGGCCGGCAACGCGGGCGAGGACCTCTCCGGCGGCGAACACCGCACCGTCCTCCACGAGATCCGTGATCTCGATGCGCGCATCCGCCTGCCGAAAGGTCTCGCGCACCATCGCCCCGCCCGCGAACACACCCGATTCGCGGGCCACCAGGCGTGTTGCGATGTCGAGCTCGGCGGGGATCGCGAGGTCGGCGGTCAGGTCGCCCCACGGAGCGTCTTCCGTGAGAGCGGCGCGAACCGCGGTATCGACGATGGACTGCGTCAGCATACGGAAACGCTCCTCTGTTGAGTCAGTTGTCGGGGGCGTGACGGTGCGGGCGGGCTGGGCGGCGGTGCCGTGCCGAACTCGATGCGAAACGCGCGTCGGCGGGAGAGGGCTGGATCGACGTCTGGAAAATCCGATCGCACGTGCGCCCCGCGCGTCTCCCTGCGGGCCGCCGCAGCACAGCAGATCATGGTCGCGAGCCGCGCTGCATCCCCCGCACCGCGCTCGAACACCCGCGCTGCGAGGGCGAGCCCGGAGCCGTTCCGCTCGATTCCCAGGTGGGCGCCCAGCTCCCGTGAGACCTCCAGCTCGAGCGCCCCGGTGTGCCGCGGCTCGCCGTCACCGACGACGCACCTGTCCGCATCGAGCACCAGTCGCCCGAGAGCGCTGCCGCTTTCGAGCCACTCGTCCTGCCGACCTCGGTATCCCGCCGCAGCCGCTCCCGCGCGGCCGCCGAACACCAGACCTTCGAGCAACGAGTTCGAAGCGAGTCGATTCGCACCGTGCACGCCCGTCGAGGCGGCCTCGCCCGCGACGAACAGCCCCGGCACACTGCTGCGGCCCGAGGTATCGCTCGCCACCCCGCCCATCGTGTAATGCGCGGCAGGCGCGACCGGTACCGGCTCACGAGCCCAATCGTGCCCACGCGCTGCGAGCGCCCGCGAGATCGCGGGAAATCGGCGCCGCAGCGCTCCCGAGCCCTCACGATGCTCGATCGGGGTGGCGTCGAGCCACACCTCAGCAGCACCTGCGCGATGCATGGCGCGGTGCGTCTCCAGCGAGACCACATCACGCGGCGCGAGCTCAGCACGCGGGTGACGCCCGAGCATGAACCGTTCGCCCCGAGCGTCGCGCAGCACCGCCCCGGCACCCCGGACCGCCTCCGAGATCAGCAGGCCTCGGCCGTTCCGCCCCTCTGCGAGCACCGTGGGATGGAACTGGACGAACTCCAGGTCGGCGACCACCGCCCCCGCACGAGCGGCGAGCACGATGCCCGAACCGCGCGCTCCAGGGTGATTCGAGCTCATCGGGTACAGCGAGGCGTAGCCCCCGGTTGCGAGCACCACGGCATCGGCGGAGAGGCTCGCTTCAGCTCCGTCGGCCTCGCGCACCGTCGCCCCGGTCACCGCGCCGGCCTCGCTGAGGAGCCCGGTGACGGTCGTTCGCTCGCGCACGACGAGGGCGCCGTTGAGCGATCCGTTCCGACGTCCGGGCACGGAGTCCAGCACGCGACCCACGAGGTGCGCATGCAGCACCGCTCCGCTCCGATCGCCGCCCGCGTGCACGATGCGATTTCTCGAGTGCGCCGCCTCGAGGCCGAGGGCCACGCCCCCATCGCTCCCCCGGTCGGCGGCGAAGCCCTCCGCGAGCAGTCCGCGCACCAGCCGCGCCCCGTCGCGCACGAGCACGTCCGCGGCGGCACGAACGGTCAGTCCCGCTCCGGCCTGCAACGTATCCGCCAGGTGGTCGGCCGCGCGATCCTCAATGCCGATCGCCGCGGCGATCCCGCCCTGCGCCAGTGGGGTGTTCCCGAGCACCCGTTCGCGCCCATCGGACGATCCGTTGCCCGTGCCGAGCTCCCCCGCCGTGACGATCATCACATCGGCTCCTGCACGCACCGCGGTGAGCGCCGCGCACAGACCGGCGACTCCCGATCCGATGACGAGGATCACGGCTTCGCGGCGAGCATGCGCTCGAGTGCGACGCGGGAGTCATCGGCGACGCCGTCCGGCACGCTGATGCGATTCGGCGCCGAGCCGTCGAGCAACGCCTCGAGGGTCCACGCGAGGTACGCCGGATGGATGCGGTACATCGTGGAGCACGGGCACACGACGGGGTCGAGGCAGAAGATCGTCAGGTCCGGTCGCTGCTGCTGCAATCGGTTCACCAGGTTGATCTCGGTACCGACCGCGATCACACTGCCCGCAGCGGCCTGCTCGATCTCCCGTCTGATGTACTCCGTCGAGCCGGCACCATCGGCCGCTTCGACGACCGAGGCCGGGCACTCGGGGTGCACGATGACGCGCACATCGGGGAATTCGGCGCGCGCGCGCTCGATCTGCGCAACGGTGAAGCGCTTGTGCACGGAGCAGAACCCGTTCCACAGGATCACGCGCGCATCTCGCACCTGCTGCTCCGTGTTGCCTCCGAGCGGCAGATGCGGCCGCCACAGCGGCATCTCCGCCTCGTCGATCCCCATGGCCTTCGCCGTGTTGCGGCCGAGGTGCTGGTCCGGGAAGAAGACGACCCGCTGCCCCCGTTCGAAGGCCCATTCGAGCACGGCGCGAGCGTTCGACGACGTGCAGACGATCCCTCCGTTGCGACCGCAGAACGCCTTGATCGCCGCCGATGAGTTCATGTACGTCACGGGAATGACGGTGCGCCGTCCGTCCTCCGCCGTCGTGCCGAGGGCGGCCATCAGGTCGCGCCAGCACGCTTCGACCTGATCGATCGTGGCCATGTCCGCCATCGAGCACCCCGCTGCGAGGTTCGGCAGGATCACCGCCTGGTCGCGCCCGGAGAGGATGTCGGCGGTCTCGGCCATGAAATGCACTCCGCAGAAGACGAAGGCTTCGGCCTCCGGGCTCGATTTCGCCGCTTGCGCGAGCATGAATGAGTCGCCGACGAAGTCGGCGTACTGCACGATCTCGTCGCGCTGATAGAAGTGTCCCAGGATCTGCACGCGCGGACCCAGGGCCTCGCGCGCGGAGGTGATCCAGTCGGCCAGCTGATCGTCGCTCGCCGCGGTGTATCGCTCGGGAAGCGGGCCCTGGCGCGGGGAGTGCTCGGGAACCGGATCGATCGTCGACGCACCAGGACCGTACCCGGGCGCCCGGTCGACCTGCCAGGGATCCTGCGAGAGGTCCGAATCGCAACTCGACGACCCGGTCGCACGGAGAGCGATCGGTCGGCGATGGGATCGGGCTGCGGGAGACGTCGGCGCTGATGCCGGCCGCATCTCGCGCTCTCGCTCTGCGGCCTCGCTGATGAGCTCGTAGACGCTGGTCATGCTGGCCTCCGGGGTTGCGGGCGTGCATCCGGAAACTCCGGTGCCGCCTCGTTCGAGAATCGGTACAGTCGAGCGGGCCGGTGCGGTGAGCCGGTCTCACGCTCTCCGGTGTCGATGAGCGCGCCCCGCGCGAGGATCTGTCGCCTGAAGTTCGCCGGATCGACGGCGTACCCGAGCACGGCCTCGTGCACGGCGCGCAACTGGCCGATGGTGAACACGGGTCCCAGAAAGCGGTGGGCGACGGCTGCATACTCTGTCTTGCTGCGCAACCGGGCGAGCGCGTAGTCGGTAATCGCGGAATGGTCGAAGGCGAGGTCGGGCAGCGCATCAGCGGAGCACCAGGCGACGTTGGCATCGGCGCGGCCGCTCTCATCGATCGCAGCTCCGATCTCGGCGCGCGGGGGATCGACGCGCGGGGGATCGACGCGCGGGTCATCCCATCTCCGCCCGCCCGCCTGCTCTGCGGTCGATGCACCCGTGGAACCGCCCTCGGCAACGCCGGGCACCGCAGTCGAGAGATCGTCTTCGCCGAGCATCGCCCAGTACGCGATGGTGACGAGGCGCTGCGCATCGGCCGACCGCTCGACTCCGCCGAACGCGTAGAGCTGTTCCAGGTACCCCGGAGTGCACTGCGCCGCCGCACGGATCGAACGCAGTGCCGTGTCGGCGAGGGTCTCGTCCCAGCGCGTCGGACCGCCCGGGAGCGCCCAGCGTCCGAGATACGGTGCGCGCGTGCGGCGCACGAGCGGGATCCAGAGCGTTGCGCTCGACTCCCCTGCCGCGTCGTGCCGCACCCCCTGTCCGACGACCAACGCGCCCGACGGCGGGTTGAGCGCGAAAGCCACGGTGGAGACCGCAACGGCAGGCGGGAGATAGGGGCGTTCGCTCGCGCTGACATCCGCGAAATCCACTTCGACCTCCCTCTCCGCCATACCCTCAACCGGACCAGGTTAGAGTCAATGTGACTTTAAGCAGCATACGCGCACATCGGGAGCTGTCAAGATGCGAGTACAGATCCTTCGCCGAAAGTAACGATTACGCAGCCAGGCCTCGCGTGATTGCGAACCGTGGGATAGGCTCAACGGGTAAGACCAGTAATGCCGAACGTAGGGATTCTCCAGCACGTTTTATTTGCCGCTGAAATGCAGCAAGCTACCAGTCTCCACGTCGGCGCCGTCGCCGTGGCACCCCGGCCGCTCTCGCGGCCAGCAACACAAGAAGGAAATACAGTATGGCCACCGGCACCGTGAAATGGTTCAACTCGGAAAAGGGCTTCGGCTTCATTACCCCCGACGACGGAGCATCCGACGTCTTCGCGCACTTCAGCGCGATCTCGGGTAACGGCCGTCGCGACCTGTTCGAAGAGCAGCGCGTCGAGTTCGACGTCGAGCAGGGCCCCAAGGGCCTGCAGGCAAGCAACATCCGCGCACTCTAAGTCGCGCGACTGAACGAGGTGCAGGGCTCACGCCCTGCACCTCGTTTTTTTGTATGTAGCGCACACTCGCCTCGACTTCGCATCGGCGCATCGCTACATTCGGAACATTCTGACCCCGACACGGGAGCTGCATGTCGACGCTGACGTATCCGAACCTGTTCCGGCCCCTCACGCTGGGCGCCATCACACTTCCGAATCGAATCATCATGGGTTCGATGCACATCGGTCTCGAAGAGACGCCGGGCGGCTTCGACCGGCTCGCGGCGTTCTATCGCGAGCGCGTCGTCGGCGGCGCGGGGCTCATCGTCACCGGCGGCGTCTCCCCCAACGACGAGGGCCGCCTGACTCCGGGGGCGGCGATGCTCACGAGTGATGACGACATCGCCGATCACCGCGTCATCACCGACGCAGTGCATGACGCGGGTGGGCGCATCGTCCTGCAGATCCTTCACGCTGGACGCTACGGGGCGCACCCCGATATCGTCGCCCCGAGCCCCCTCCCTGCACCGATCTCCCCGATCACGCCGCGTGAACTCGGCGACGCAGACATCGAACGCACCATCGACGACTTCGCGCACACGGCTGCGCTCGCATGTGCCGCCGGCTACGACGGTGTCGAGATCATGGGCTCGGAGGGATACCTCATCAACGAGTTCGCAGCGCCGCACACGAACCACCGCGCGGATGCGTGGGGCGGCGATGCGCAGCGTCGCGCGCGATTCCCGGTCGAGATCGTGCGTCGGGTGCGTGCCGCGCTCGGCGAGGAGCGCATGCTCATCTACCGCCTCTCCATGCTCGACCTCGTACCCGACGGCTCCACACTCGACGAGGTGGTCGACCTGGCGCTCCGCGTCGAGGCCGCCGGCGCCTCGATGATCAATACCGGAATCGGTTGGCATGAGGCGCGGATCCCGACGATCGCGAGCTCGGTGCCCCGCGCGGCCTTCTCCTGGGTCACGCATCGCCTGATGGGCGCCGTGTCGATTCCGCTCATCGCCACGAACCGGATCAACACCCCCGAGAGCGCCGAAGCCGTGCTCGCCGAGGGATGCGCCGATATGGTGTCGCTCGCACGCCCGTTCCTGGCGGATCCAGCGTTCATCGCGAAAGCGGCTGCTGGCACCCCTGAACGCATCAACACCTGCATCGGGTGCAACCAAGCGTGCCTCGATCACACATTCGCCGGGAAAGTCGCATCGTGTCTCGTGAATCCCCGAGCCGGGCACGAGACTGAGCTCATCATCTCGCCGACGACCGCCCCCCGACGCATCGCCGTGGTCGGTTCGGGCCCTGCCGGCCTCTCGTGCGCGACGACCGCCGCCTCGCGCGGGCACGACGTGACGCTGTTCGAGGCCGATACCCGTATCGGCGGCCAGCTGAACGTCGCACTGCAGGTACCCGGCAAGAGCGAATTCCGGGAGACGCTGCGGTACTTCGGAGTGCGTATCGCGGAGACCGGCGTCACCGTCCGGCTCGGCGAACGGGTCGACGCAGCATCGCTCGCCGCACAGGGCTTCGATGAGATCGTGCTCGCCACCGGAGTGCTGCCGCGACGACCGGTGATCGACGGCCTCGATCATCCGAGTGTCGTCGGCTATCTCGATGTGCTGCGCGATCGCGTTCCGGTCGGCCGGCGCGTCGCGATTCTCGGCGCCGGAGGCATCGGCTTCGACGTCGCCGAGTTCCTCACCTCGGATACCGAAGAGGATCCCGCAGACGTCGCTGGTTTCCTCTCCCACTGGGGGGTCGACGCGGAGTACCGCCGCCCCGGCGGACTGACCGTCGCCGTCGAAGCGCCCGCGAAACGCTCCGTCGTGATGCTGCAGCGCAGCGGCGGCAAGCTGGGCGCTGGGCTCGGCAAGACCACCGGGTGGATCCACCGGACCGAGCTGGCCCGCCGGGGCGTGCGCATGGTTCCGGGGGCGGAGTACCGGAGGATCGATGATGCAGGTCTGCACCTCGGACTCGAGGGCGAACCGGTGACCATCGAAGTCGACACCATTGTGCTGTGCACCGGCCAGGACCCGGCCCGCGATCTGCACGTCGAGCTCGCCGAGCTCGGCATCGATGCGCATCTCATCGGCGGAGCCGATATCGCGGCAGAGCTCGACGCGAAACGCGCGATCGATCAGGGCACGCGACTTGCAGCGAGATTGTGAGGTGCACCCATGACGGACCACTCGGGTGCAGCTGACCGGCTCTCGCGCATGATTCGAATCCCCACCGTTTCTGCGGAGATCGAAGAACGGGGCAGCGCACCGTTCGAGGCGTTCGTCGAGCTGCTCGAAGAGCTGTATCCGAACGTGCATCGTCGGCTCGCGCGAGAGCGCATCACGGAACTCGGGCTGCTCTTCCACTGGCGCGGGGCCGACTCGGACAGTGATCCCGTTGTGCTCATGGCGCACTACGACGTGGTTCCGGTCGACGCGAGCGACGCCTGGACTCATCCGCCGTTCGAGGGCCGCATCGCCGACGGCTTCGTCCACGGGCGCGGTGCGCTCGACGACAAGGGGCCGCTGCTCGTGATCCTCGAGGCCGTCGAAACGCTGCTGCTGGAGGGATTCGCTCCCGCACGCGACGTGTACCTCTCCTTCGGCGGCAACGAGGAGACATTCGGAGATGCGGCGCGCACCATCGCGGAGACGTTCTCGGTACGGGGCATCACTCCATGGCTCGTGCTGGATGAGGGTGGCGCGGTGGTCGATGCTCCGCTGCCGTTCGTGCGCGGGCAGGCGGCGATGGTGGGCGTCGGCGAGAAGGGCGCGATGACCCTGCGGCTGAGCGCACGGGGCGACGGCGGCCACGCATCGGCTCCACCGCCCCTCACCGCAGTCACCCGTGTCGCGCGCGCCGTGGCCCGCCTGCACCCCCGCACATTCCCGACCAGCACTCCGCGCGGGGTCAGCCGCATGCTCGAGCGCCTCGTGCCGAGCACTCACGGACCCGCCCGCCTGCTGTACCGGCTGCTGGCCGCGCGGCCTCGTCTCACGGCGCGCCTCTTCGCACGGATGGGAGGCGAGCCGGCTGCGATGATCCGTACGACGATCGCGGCCACGATGCTCGAAGGCGGCACGGCGGCGAACGTACTCCCCTCGCGAGCAAGCGCCACCATCAACCTGCGCATCGCGCTCGGAGAGACCGTGGCTTCCACCGTGCAGCGCGTGCGGCGCCGAGTCGCCGACCGCGCTATCCGGATCGACGTCGTCGACGGCGAGGACCCCTCACCCGAATCATCGACCGAGAATGCGCAGTTCGGAATCATCGCGGACGCGGTGCGCACGTCGCACCCTGGAGCGAGCGCGGTGCCGTACGTGATGCTCGCGGCGACCGACTCACGGCACTTCCATCGCTTCGCTCCAGCGGTGTACCGATTCGCGCCGCTCGCGATGTCGTCAGCACTCAGGGCGACGATCCACGGCGTCGACGAACGCGTGGCCGTCGGCGAACTCGAACGCGGCATCCGGTTCCACCGCTCGCTCCTCCAGCGGCTCCCCGCTCGGCAGCTCCCGTGACGCGCGTACGACTCGGCGCGCTCGCCGGCGTGGTCGGGTTCCTCGCGTTCGTCGAGTTCACGAGCGGCTTTCTCCAGGGCTATTACACCCCGATGCTGTCCGATATCGCGCGGCACCTGCAGGTGCCGGATGCCGACGTGAACTGGCTCGAGGGTTCGCAACTCATGCTGTCCGCGCTGGTCGTGCCGGTGCTCGCGAAACTCGGCGACATGATCGGGCACAAGCGGATCCTGCTCTGGTCCACGGCGGTGACCGCTGCGGCGACCCTCGCGCTGCCGTTCGCCGATACGTTCCCGCTCTTTCTCGCCGCATGGACGGTGCAGGGTGTGTACGTCGTCTGGCTGCCGCTCGAGATCGCGCTCATCTGGTCGCGCACGGCCGGCCGTGACGGACGCTCGTTGCTCACCGCACGGGCGGCAGGCCTGCTGGTCGCCGCGCTCGAACTCGGCGCGATCTCCGGCGCCCTCATCGGGGGGCGGCTCATCGACGGCTTCCCCATCTTCGGCGTGCTCCTGGTTCCGGGCGTGCTCGTCGTCATGTGCTTCTTCGTCATCATGTTCGGCGTCGGCGAATCCTCCGTGAAACTGGGCGGCCGACTCGACGCCGTCGGGCTCATGCTCATCACCTTCGCGCTCCTGGCATTCACGGGCGGACTGAGTCTGCTGCGGATCGAAGGGGTGGAGAGCCCCCTCGCCTGGGGCGTCGTCGCGCTCGGACTCCTCCTGTTCGTGCCGTTCGGACGGTGGGAGCTCCGGCACCCCGATCCCCTCATCGACGTGCGCCTCTTCCGATCACCGGCGCTCGCGCCGGTCTTCGTGACCGCGGCACTCTTCGGCATGAGCGTGCTCGGCGCACAAGCCCCGCTGTCGACCTTCATTCGAACGGATCCAGCCACCGCCGGGTACGGTCTCGGCATCGGCGGCTTCCTGACCTCGCTCGTCATCGGCGTCTATCTCATCGCGATGGTCGTCGGCGCGCTCGCGTATCCGCTGGTGGCCCGCTGGTCGACGCCGCGGAACGCGCTGGCAGCCGCCGCCCTCCTCGTCGCGATCGGCTACTTCATGTTCCTGCCGTTCCACACCGCTTACCCGCACATGATCATCAACATGATCGTCGCCGGGCTCGGTTCGGGCGCCCTGGTCGCGGCTCTGCCTGCGGCTGCGGCGGCCGGGGCCCCCGACCGTCTCACCGGCGTTGCGACGGGACTCACCAACTCGACGAAGACGGTGGGCGGCGCGATCGCATCGGCGATCTTCGGCATCGCGCTCCTGCACGGCGTCGCGGGCGCAGCCGGCGCGGATTCGGGGGGCAGCACCGCCGGCTCGTTCACCGGGTACGTCATCGTCTGGTGCGTCTGCGGGGGATCCGCTCTCGCGGCGTCGGCCGCGCTCCGGTTCGTAGTGCCGCAGCGCGCATTCGAGGATCGCCGTGCTATCGCGAGCGATCGTTCGGCGCCGCGCTAGCCGTCCGACCCGTGCATCTCCTCGGCCGTGACGATCGCACCTTCGAGCAGTGCGTCGAGGCGGTGGCGTCCGGCGCCGAGCAGCGCCCACCGCCACACGGTTCCGACGAGCGCCGCCGCGTACCCCGCGGCCACGATCTCAGCCCGGCGCGCATCATGACCGTCGCGACGCAGGCGCGCCTCGATGGCGGCGGCGATCCTGAGCTGACGGACGGCTCGTCCTGTCTCCAGCTCGCCCTCCACGTCCATCGTCCGCCCCTCGGCGATGGCGAGAGCCAGGATTTCCGGGACCTCCCCCGCGGCGAAGGTGCGAAGCGCCGTTCCAACGTCTCGGTCGTGCTCGCGCAATGCGCGTTCAAGGGCGGCGACCCTCGCGTCGAAGACGAACCACAGCATCTCCGCCTTCGATGAGAAGTAATTGAAGAAGCTCGAACGGCTGACGCCTGCGCGCCTGGTGATCTCGGTCACCGACGTCGCTTCGTACCCGCGTTCCAGGAAGAGCTCACACGCGGCGTCCGCAAGCATCTCTCGCGAGGAGGCATGCGGACGTCCGCGGGTCGGAGACATGCTCACCACTGTAGCGAACGCACGCCCCGCCCTCGTGAGCCGCTGAGCGTCAGAGGTGCTTGCCGCCGGTCACCGGGAGCACGGCCCCCGACACGTACGACGCGTCCTCCGAAGCGAGGTAGACGTATGCGCCGGCGAGTTCGGCCGGCTGCCCCGGGCGGCCGAGCGGCGTGTCCTCGCCGAAATGCACCTGCTTCTCGTCCCAGCCGGTGGCCGGGATGAGCGGCGTCCAGATCGGCCCGGGCGCGACGGCGTTGACGCGCACTCCGCGTTCGCCCTGCTGCTCGGCGAGCGCCTGCGTGAACGCAACGAGCCCCGCCTTGGTCATTGCGTAATCGAGCAGATCGGGCGACGGATTGTACGCCTGCACCGAGGCGGTGACGATGACGCTCGAACCGGGCTGCAGGTGCTCAGCCGCTTCGCGGAACAGCAGAATCGGTGCGACGAGATTCGTCGAGAACACGTTCTCGACGGCGTCCCGGGTCACCTCCGCGTTCGGCCCGCGCTCACGCTGGGTCGCCGCGTTCAGCACGAGGATGTCGAGGCCGCCGAGTTCCGAGACCGTGCGGCTCACCGTCTCTACGCAATCCGCCTCGTGTCGGAGATCGCCGGGCAGCAGCACCCCGCGCCGATTCGCGAGTTCGATCTGTTCGAGCGTCGCCTGCGCGTCCTCGTGCTCCTCTGGGAGGTACGCGATGGCGATATCCGCGCCTTCGCGCGCGAAGGCGATCGCCACGGCCCGTCCGATCCCGGAATCGCCCCCGGTGATGAGCGCGCGCATTCCGGCGAGCTTTCCCGTGCCGGTGTACGTGTCCTCGCCGTGGTCGGGCGCCGGCTGCATCGGCGCCGTGAGTCCGGGCTGCGACGGCTGCTCCTGCTGCGGCAGCGGGGCCTTCGGGTACTTCGTCCGCGGGTCCAGGTTCGGGGTCATGCGTCCTCCTCGGTGATCCGGTTACTGCGATGTTCAGGGGTATTCGATGCCGCCGAAGCGGCGGTCAATGCGAGCGCAGCAAGTCGATGAGCTCCTGCTTGCGCAGATCCGAGTAGCCGCTGAGCCCGAGCTCTTTCGCCCGTTTCTTCAGCTCCGGCACGGTGCGCTCGTCATAGTCCTCCGCGTGGCCGCCGCGCTTCCCCACGTTCGACCGGCCATCCTTCGCCGCCGCGTTCGAGATTCGGGCCGCCTTCTCAGCCGAGGCCCCGTCTTCGCGCAGTCGGTCGTACAGTTCGGGATCCTTCAGCTGCGGGGTCTTCGATTTCGGCATCGATCGTCCTCTCCTCAGTCGGGTGGTCCTTGGCATTCGACGCTAACCGAGCCATGCTCCGTCTCGCAGCCCCTCGACAGTCGCCGATGGGGTCGCTAGCCTTCGGCTGCGCTCCGGTCGTCATCGACCGCTGCGAGGTTTCGAACGGCGGGCCCCTCGAGCACCTCTCCCGTTGCGGAGAATCGCGAGGCGTGCAACGGGCAATCCCAGCTGCGCTCTGCAGGATTCCAGTTCACGATGCCGCCGAGGTGCGTGCACACAGCCGACACGCGGCAGAGCTTCCCGTCGACGCGTGAGACCGCGACCGGCCGGGCGCCCTCTCGCACGATCGCACCCTCCCCCTCCGCGAGGTCGGCCGCGCCAGAGCCGCTCAGCACCGCCTTGGTCCAGTCGACGGCGACATGCGCTGCGACCTCCGCGTTGACGCGCACCGCATCGGCGACGCCGGCGACACCGGGGCCCGCGTGGCGCATGGTGTCCGCCCAGTCGAGCCGGCCGCCGAGCATCTGCGACACGATCGCGAGGCTCGCGGCCACTGCATTCGTCATCCCCCACTTGTCGTAGCCCGTCGCGGTGAAGATGCGGCCGTGCCCTCCTGCGAGCGGACCCGCGAACGGGAGCGACGCGTGCCGCTGATAATCCTGCGCGGCCCACCACGTGACCCGCGGCCCGGCGCCGAGCTTCTGCTGCGCCCAGGCGTCGAGTTCCGCCAGCGTGCGCACCGTGTCTCCGCCCCGTCCGGTCGTGTGCGCGCCGCCCCCGACGACGACCAGTGTCTCCCCATCGGTGCCGCGAGCGGTGCGCAGGGAGCGGTCCGGGGCGTCGATCGAGATGTGCATACCGCGTGGGATGCGGTCCTCCGGCACGTCATAGGCGGTGACGAAGGAGCGCGAGGGCTCCAGTCGCGCGAAGAACAGACCTCGGTCGAGGATCGGCACACCCGTCGCGAGCACGCAGCGGTCGGCCGACACGACGCCGCCCGCAGTCTGCACCTGCAGGGCGTCGCCGTCCTCCTCCACCCCGTGCACGCGCCTCCGCTCATGGATCTCGCCGCCGCGCTCGAGCACTTCGGCGGCGAGCGCCGCCAGCACCTCGATGGGCTGCAACTGGACCTGGTCGTCGAGCGTGATCGCCCCGGCGGTCGCGAACGGCAGGCCCGTATCGTCAGCCCAGCGCGCATCGACTCCTGCGACACGGTATGCCTCGAGCTCGCGCTCCAGGGCGTCGAGATGGTCCTCGCCATTGGCGTACGTCACGGCATCGCGCCGATCGATCGGCAGACCGAGTCGTTCGAGCTCCCGCACCATCCACGCCTGTCCCTCACGATTCGCCTCCGCATAGGCGACGAGCGCCTCGTCGCCGACGTGCCGCCGCACCTGCGAGAAGACGCTTCCCTGGAGGAGGCTGAGCTTGCCCGTCGTGTGGCCCGTCGTGACGGCTCCGACCGTGCGGGCCTCGAGCACGGCGACGCGCTGACCCGCTCTGCAGAGCAGGACCGCCGTCACGAGGCCGGTGAGTCCCGCGCCGACGACGACCGTGTCGTAGCGACGCCCGAGCGGCGTCGGCTCCGACGGGGAGACGGGGATGGTCGGGCCGGTGCGGTGCCACAGTGCAGTCATGATTCCAAGCTAGGAAGGACCTCGAACGGAGGGCAGGCCCTTGACAGGGCGCGGCCTCGTGCCGTCCGCCGCATCCTCGCACCCGTCGAGGCGCGGGCGGCCGATGTTAGGTGAAGTTCGGCTCGGATGCAAGGCGCTGCCCGTCGCTGGGACCCGTGGCGATCCTGGAGCGGTAGCTGTACCCGTTCGGGCCGCACCGCGTGCGCCCGGCACACCGCGTCGGTCACTCACCACCGACCGCTCTCATTGGAGGAGGCCCATGCTCGCACCGAACCCGGCGTTCGCAGCATCCCCTGCACCCGTCGCTCCGGGCGGACGCGCCGACCGAGCAGCAGCAGACGCTGCGCGCAACGCGCACGCGATCGCCCTCCTCGCCGCTGCGCGGCGGGCCGACCCTGCAGGGCGTCGGCGATTGCATCAGCGGGTCGTGGTCGAATATCTCGATCTGGCGCACTCCATCGCGCGCCGATACCGCGTGCGCCAGCAGGATGCGGCAGATCTCCGCCAGGTCGCGTGCATCGGGCTCGCGAAGGCCGTCGAGCGCTTCGACCCGGATCTCGGAGACGACCTCGTATCGTTCGCCGTGCCCACCATCGCCGGGGAGATCAAGCAGTATCTGCGCGACACGTCGTGGTTCGTGAGGCCCCCGCGACGTCTCCAGGAGCTCGCGATCGAGGTGCCTGCGGTGCGCGAAGTACTCGAGCAGGAACTCGGGCGCGCGCCCCGGGTGGCGGAGCTCGCCGAAGTGCTGCACCGCCCACTGGCGCTGGTGGCCGAAGCGGTGCAGTGCCACTCCGCCCGTCAGGCGATCTCGCTGCACACTCCCATCCCCGGCGGCTCGGAGGACCTCACGCTCGCGGACTCCCTGCCCTATCGGGAGTCCGAGTACGCGAGAACCGATCTCGCGCTGACGCTGGAACGAGCGACGCGCACCCTCACCTCGGAGGAGCGTCGCATCGTACGGTTGCGATTCGAGGAGCAGCTCACCCAATCCGAGATCGCGCTCGAGTGCGGCGTCAGCCAGATGCAGGTGTCACGACTCCTGGCGAGCATCTTGCAGCGCTTGCGAGCTGCGCTCAACACCGACGTCGCTCGCGCCTGACGCCGCCGCGCGCCGGGCTCCTGGTTCCGCCGCGGAACCGGCGGAGGGCGCAGCATCGAGCGTCGACCGAGGCTCGGGCGGGAGCATGACGCCGCGCGCCGCCGAGACGACGGCTTCGGCCGTCACCGCGAGGAGCGCGGGATCCGGCTCCGTGGCGAATGCTTCGCCCCTGCGCACCGCGGCGTCGGTCAGCACCACGTGCGGGCCGGGAGGCGGCCGCCACTCCTCCGGCGGCGCAGGGCCGAAGATCACCACCGACGGCACCCCGTACGCGGAGGCGAGATGACCCGCTCCAGTGTCGGCCGTCACGACGAGCGGCGCGCGCGCGATGACCGCCGCGAATTCAGCCAGGCCGATCCTCCCGGCGAGCACATCGTCATCCGTCAACCCGGCCGCCTCGGCGACGGCGACGGCCCGCGGACGGTCCCGCTCATCGCCCGTCACGACGACGCGGCGCCCGTCCGCACGCAGGGCCCGCGCCACCTCGGCGAAGCGGTCGACGGGCCACTGCCGCGAACCGTAGAACGCGCCGACGTGCACGACGACCGCTCCCGTCACGGGCGGCACCGCCTCCGGCACCGCGATGCGCACCTCATCCGGGTCTCCCGCCGCCCCGAAGGCCGAGACCAGGCGCACCCAGCGCTCCCGTTCGAGCATCCCGTCCACCCAGGCTGGCGCCGCCTCGTCGTAGATGACGGGGTCATCCGGCAAACGGTGCACGATGCGCCGACGCGGTTCGAGCGCGTCGATGACCGCCCGGCTCTCCGGCCCGTTCCCGTGCAGGTTCACCGCGATATCGACGCTGCCGGGTTCGAGCGGCAGCGGATCATCGAGGCCGGGTGTCGGGAGGAGTTCATCGACGGCGTCGACGAGTCTGACGATCGGCGACAGCCAGCCGGGCGCCGCGAGCACGATCCGATGCTCCGGAAACGCGCGTCGGAGAGCGCGGAGCGCAGGAACCGCGACGAGCAGGTCTCCCAGTTTGAGCGTTCGCAGTACGAGCAGCACAGGACGATGCCGTCGAGTCATATGTGGTTCCCCTCTCGTGCGCCCCGCCCCGAGATCGCCTCGTCTGCGCAGAGCACCCACCACTGGACTACCGCAGACTGGGGCGCGGCGCAAGGGGTCGGGCTCTGCGTTTACTCCTGCTCCTTCGGGGAATGAGGGAGGTATGACTGAACCCGCAGTACCCGTGCACGCCGTGCTGTTCGATCGCGATGACACCCTCATCGTCGACGTTCCGTACAACGGCGACCCCGAGGCCGTGCGCCCGATGCCGTCGGCCCGCGCCGCGGTCGATCGGGTGCGGGCGGCCGGGATTCCCGTCGGCGTCATCAGCAATCAGTCGGGCATCGCTCGCGGGCTGCTGAGCGAGGAACAGGTGCGTCGCGTGAACGAACGCGTCGAGCAGTTGCTCGGCCCGTTCGACGTCTGGCGCATCTGCCCGCACGCCCCGCGCGACGCGTGCGACTGCCGCAAGCCGAGGCCGGGAATGATCGTGTCGGCTGCCGCTGAGCTCGGGGTGGCTGCTGAGAACGTCGTGATGATCGGCGATATTGGCGCCGACGTGGATGCGGCAGAGGCTGCGGGTGCGCGCGGCATCCTCGTACCGACTCGTCTCACGCTGCAGCAGGAGCGCGACGACGCGACGACGGTCGCCGAGACGATCGCGGAAGCGGTGGAGATCGCGCTCGGCAGCAGGTCGGGAGCGGATCGATGAGCGCGCCGGTGCTCGTCGCCAGGCTCGACAGCATGGGCGACGTGCTCATCTCGGGCCCGGCGGTTCGCGCTGTCGCGCACCAGGCAGAGGTCGTCATGCTGTGCGGGCCGTTGGGTGCCGGCGGAGCGGCTCTGCTGCCGGGCGTCAGCCGCACCATCGTCTGGGAGGCGCCGTGGATCTCGGAGCCCTGGCGCGAGGTGAGCCGGGAGCACGCCGAGCAGCTCATCGCGAGCGTGCGCGATACCGGCGCCGCAGAGGCGGTCATTCTCACCTCGTTCCACCAGTCGCCGCTCCCCCTGGCGCTCCTGCTGCGACTTGCGGGAGTGGAACGCATCACGGGCGCCTCCGTCGACCACCCCGGGTCCTTGCTCGACGTGCGACTGCGCCCCGGTGAGGATCTTCGCGAAGACATCCCTGAGCCGGAGCGCGCTCTCGCGATCGCGGAGGCCGCCGGGTACCCGAGCATGGACGACGGGCGTCTCGCGGTCGTGCCGACGCCTGACACCCGGGCGCTCACAGGCGGCGCGCCGTACGTCGCGCTGCATGCCGGCGCAGCGGTGGCGGCCAGGCGGTGGCCCGTTCTCCACTTCGCACGCCTCGCTCGGCTGCTCGGCCAGACCGGACGTCAGGTGGTGCTGACGGGGAGCGCCGGGGAGGCGGATCTCACCGGACGCATCCGCGCGGAGGCGCCGGAGGCGATCGACCTCGCGGGAGCGTGCTCGACGCTGGAGCTGGCAGGCGTGCTCGCGGGTGCGGACGTGCTGGTATCGGGAAACAGCGGACCGGCGCATCTGGCAGCTGCGGTCGGCACTCCCGTGGTGAGCCTGTTCTCACCGGTGGTCCCAGCCGTGAAATGGGCGCCGTACGGAGTCCCCGTGCGGCTGCTGGGCGACCAGCTCGCACCCTGCAAGGATTCGCGCGCCCGTGACTGCCCCGTCGCGGGGCACCCCTGCCTCGCCGGTGTGGCACCTGCAGCGGTGCTCGCGGCGATCGAGGAGCTCGAACCACTCGGACGCGTCCGAGATCGCGCTCATCACGCACAGCCCGCGCGCGCAGTTCCGCGCGCGCAGGGCGTACAGGAAGGACGACGATGAAGATTTTGGTGTGGTACCTGCACGGCGGCTGGATGCAGGCGTTCCTGAGCGGTTCGCACGAGTATCTCGTGCCGGCGGAGCCTGGGCGCGACATGCCGCCGCTCCCCCCGCACGCCCGTCGAATCGAGGCGGCCGAACTCGCCGGCGTCGACGTCGACCTCGTCGTGCTGCAGCGCATCGAAGAGCTCGAGTGGGCCGAGTCGCTGCTCGGGCGGCGCCCCGGCCGAGACGTTCCGGCCGTGTTCGTCGAGCACAACACCCCGAAGCGCTCGCCGGTGGCAGAGCGCCACTTCCTGAGCGATCGCACCGACATCCCGGTCGTGCACGTCACGCACTTCAACCGCCTCATCTGGGACTGCGGCTCGGCACCGACGGTCGTCATCGAGCACGGCATCCCCGACCCGGGTCAGCAGTACACGGGCGCCGTCGAAGCGCTCGGCGTCGTGATCAACGAACCAGTGCGGCGCGGGCGAGTCACGGGCACCGACCTGCTGCCCGCATTCGCGAGTGCCGGGCGGCTGGACTGCTTCGGGATCGCCACCGACCGTCTGCCGGCCGCACTCGATCTGGGGCCGGACCGTCTCCGCGTCGTCGGAGATCTGCCGACGGAGCGACTGCACGCAGAACTCGCCCAGCGTCGGGCCTACGTGCATCCGATGCGGTGGACATCCCTCGGACTCTCGTTGCTCGAGGCGATGTTCCTCGGCATGCCGGTGCTCGTGCTCGACGCCACCGAAGCTGCGCGCGCCGTGCCGCCCGAGGCCGGGGCCCGCTCGGCGGATCCGGCAGAACTGGTCGCGACCGCCGACCTGCTGCTCCTCGATCCCGACGAGGCGCATCGACGTGGTGCCGTCGCGCGAGAAGCCGCGATCGCGCGGTACGGCCTCCGACGCTTCCTGGATGACTGGGACGCGGTCCTGGCCGACACCCGTGATGCCCACACCCGTCGCGCCCGGGCGCGCGTAGACGCCCCCCACCTGATCACCGAAGGAGCTTCATCGTGAAGATCGCCATGGTGTCCGAGCACGCCAATCCCCTCGCCACCCCGGGCAGCGTGGACGCCGGCGGCCAGAACGTGCACGTCGCCGCGCTGTCACGGGCGCTCGCGGAGCGCGGCCACCGGGTCACCGTGTTCACGCGCAGGGATGACCCGACCACCCCGACGCGCGTGCCCCTGTGCCCGGGAGTCGAAGTCGTGCATCTCACCGCGGGCCCGCAGCGCCACGTGCCGAAGGACGACCTCCTCCCGCACCTCCCGGCCCTCTCAGCCGGGCTCGCAGCTGCGTGGCGCTTCGACCGCCCCGACGTCGTGCACAGTCACTTCTGGATGTCGGGCATCGCCGCCCTCGACGCCGCAGCCGAGCGGGGCACGGGCCATCCGCCAGTGCTGCACACCTTTCATGCGCTCGGCTCGGTGAAGCGACGGTACCAGGGCGCTGCCGATACGAGCCCGGCCGAACGCGCGCGGCTCGAGCCGCTCGTGGGCCAGCGTGCAGCTACAGTGATCGCCACGTGCCCGGACGAGGTCGCAGAACTGCGGCTCCTCGGCGTCCCGGAAGACCGCATCGAGATCGCTCCGTGCGGCGTCGACCTCGGCATGTTCCAGAACACCGGCCGCGCCGCCGCTCGAGGAGCGACCTTCCGCGTGCTCAGTCTCGGGCGTCTCGTCCCGCGGAAGGGCGTCGACATCGCCATCCGCGCAGTCAGTCTGCTGCATGAGCAGGGAATCGACGACGTCGAGCTGCACATCGTCGGGACCGGGGATGCGCCCGCTGGCGAATCCGGACCCGACGCCGAGACGGTCCGCCTCACGGCGCTCGCCGAATCACTCGGCGTCTCGGATCAGGTGCGATTCCTGGGCCGCGTGCCGCGCGATGACGTCCCGGCACTGATCCGCGAGGCCGACGCCGTCGTCTGCACCCCCTGGTACGAGCCGTTCGGCATCGTTCCCCTCGAGAGCATGGCCTGCGGCACACCGGTCGTCGCCGCGAACGTCGGCGGCCTGGGAGACACGGTGGTCGACGGAGTGACCGGGCTGCTCGTGCCGCCGCAAGACGCACCGGCCGTCGCCGATGCATTCGCCCGGCTCCGTGCCGATCCCGCCTTCGCCGCGACGCTCGGGGCGGCGGGGCGCATGCGCGTCGAAGCCAGATACAGCTGGGAGCGCGTCGCCGCTCGCACCGAGCGCATCTACGAACGCGCACTGCAGCACACCAGACAACGCACCGACCGCGCTTCGAGCGCACAATTCGCGGAGGCCGCACTATGACCACCCCAACGCTCACCCAGGCGCCGATCGCCGCCGAGCGATCGACGGCGAACGCCGTCACCGACCACTTCGACGCGCTCGCGCAAGCTCTCGCGCAGGCTCGCCGGCACGCGACCCACCTCGAGGCATGGGGCGTCGAGCTCGCGACCCGACTCCGCGCGGGCAGACGCCTGCTGGTCGGCGGCAACGGCGGCTCGGCCGCCGAGGCTCAGCACCTCACCGCTGAGCTCGTCGGTCGCTATCGCGATGACCGCGCCGCCTACTCTGCGATCTCGCTGCACGCGGAGACGTCGAGCATCACCGCGATCGGCAACGACTACGGATTCGACCAGGTGTTCGCACGTCAGGTGCGGGCGCACGCAAGAGCCGGAGACATCGTGCTGCTGCTCTCGACCAGCGGAGGCAGCCCGAACCTGCTCGAGGCCGCGCGCGCGGCAGAGGAGTCGGGCGCGACGAGCTGGGCGCTCACCGGGCCGGGACCGAATCCACTGGCGCGCCTCTGCGACGATGCGATCTGCTTGGACGGCGCGTCACCCCATGTGCAGGAGTGCCAGCTCGCGGCGATCCATGCGATGTGCGAAGTGTTCGACGCCTGCGTGGGAACGGAGCCCCAATCATGAAGATCGTCATTGTCGGAGACACGCTCCTCGACGAGGACATCGACGGCGTCGCGGAACGCTTCCAACCCGACGCCCCGGTCCCGGTGGTCGACGTGCAGACGCGCCGCTCCCGCGCAGGGGGCGCAGGGCTCGTCGCACGCATGCTGCAGCACGACGGGCACGACGTCACGCTCGTGACCGCGCTCTCCTCGGACGAACCGGCGGAGCGGCTCCGCGCCCACCTCGACGGCATCCACCTGGTCGCCGGGCTGCTGCCAGCCCCCACCCCGGTGAAGACGCGACTGCGAGCGGCCGGCCAGCCCGTCGCCCGCATCGACGACGGCTGCGGCGATCCCGTGCTGCCCCACATCACCCGGGAGATGCTCGGCGCCATCGGCGAGGCGGACGCGATCATCGTCTCCGACTACGGCCGCGCGCTCACGGCGCACCCTGAAATCCGGGTCGCCCTGCATCGACGGGGGTCGCGCGTACCGCTCGTCTGGGACCCGCATCCGCGGGGCGCCGATCCGGTTCCCTCTGCGAGCCTCGTGACGCCCAACCTCTCAGAGGCTGCGAAGGCCGCCGGCACCTCCGCCGACGCCGCGTCTGCAGGCGGTGCCGCCGCGCGCCTGCGAGAGCGCTGGGGGTGCGCGGCGGTCGTCGTCACGCTCGGCTCGGAAGGCGCGCTGCTGCTCGACGCCGATCACGCTCCGGCCCTCATCCCCGCACGTCCCGTCGACGCCGCCGACGCCTGCGGAGCCGGAGATCGTTTCGCCGCCTCGGCACTCCTCGCCCTCGCCGCCGGCGACTCCCTCCCCGACGCGGTGCGGAGCGCGGTCGACGCCGCCGGCGATTTCCTGTCGTCGGGAGGCGTCGCAGCGCTGGGCGCAACCGGGCTTCCACGTGCTCGTACTGCGGGCGCCGACGCCTTCGCGATCGCCGAGCAGGTGCGGAGTTCGGGCGGCACCGTCGTCGCGACGGGCGGATGCTTCGATCTGCTGCACGCGGGGCATGTGCGCACGCTCGCAGCCGCGCGCGGACTCGGAGACTGCCTGATCGTGTGCCTGAACTCCGACGAATCGGTCCGCCGTCTCAAGGGCGATGAGCGTCCGCTCATCAGCGAGCACGATCGGGTGGAGCTGCTGACGGCGCTGAGCTGCGTCGACGCTGTCGTGGTGTTCACCGAGGACGACCCCCAGGCCGTGCTCGACCGCCTGCGGCCCGACGTCTGGGTCAAAGGCGGCGACTACAGCGCCCAGGCCCTCCCCGAAGCCGCGCTCGTCGAGTCCTGGGGCGGGCGGGTCCTCACGCTCCCCTATCATCTCGGCCGGTCGACCACGGCCCTTGCTGAGGCCATCGCCCGCGTCGGCTGACACGATCACCCGCGCGGCCCTGCGTCGCGCACTGCTCACCTCGTCCCACCTGAGAAAGGACCCTCGATGACCCTCTCCACCACTCCCTCCCCGCTCGGCCGCGTCCTCATCACCGGCGGGAGTTCCGGGCTCGGCGCCGCCGTGGCGCACGCCGTCGCTGAGGCGGGAGGCACCCCGGCCATCATCGATCTCGACGTCAGCGCCTGGCACGATCGCGCGGTCGCGCAGGCGGCCGACGTCTCCGACCGCGCGCAGGTGGAGTACGCCGTCGCCGCCATCGCCGAAGAGCTCGGCGGCATCGACGCCGTCGTCACCGCCGCCGGCATCGACCGGTGCGGTCGGCTCGAAGACGTGGACGCGACCGAGTGGGAGCGCGTGATCGGCGTGAATCTGCTCGGCACCGTATCGACGGTCCGCGCGGCGCTGCCGCACCTCGAGCGCGTCCACGGCCGCGTCGTGACGATCGCGTCTTCGCTCGCACTCCGCGCGCTCCCCGAGGCGACGGCCTATTGCGCCTCGAAGTTCGGGGTGCTCGGCTTCTCGCGAGCGCTCGCCGCAGAGACCGCGGGTCGTCTCGGCGTGACCACGTTGATTCCCGCCGGGATGCAGACGTCATTCTTCGACGATCGACCCGAGCAGTACCGGCCGGCTGCCGACGCGCAACTCAACGATCCGGCCAACGTCGCCAGAGCCGTGCTCTTCGCCCTGCAGCAGCCACCGCGATCCGAGGTTCGCGAGCTCGTGATCGCACCGGAGGACGAGCCGTCATGGCCGTAGCCCGGTGGCCGGAGCGCGCGCGACCCTCAGCGCGCGCGCTCCGCGAGCAGTGCTCGGGCGTCGGCCAGCACCGCTTCCGTGCTGACATCGGCGACGAACGAGTCATCGTGCTCGCATCTCGGCGCCGTCCATCCCACCTGGGTGCTGTCGCGGCCGCACACCGGGCAGTTCGTGGTCCACGACAGCTGCACCCGGTGCTCCCCCCGCCCCATCGGGCCGGCGTTGAGCAGGTTTCCGGACCAGAAGACCGACGCGGTCGACGTTCCGACCGCCTGGGCGAGGTGCCGGGGGCCGCTGTCGTTGGCCAGGCAGAGGTCGGCCGAGGCGAGCACACCGGGAAGTTCGTCGAACGAGAGCTTCCCCGCGAGATTCAGCGGTGCGGCAGCAGCTCCGGCTGCGACAGCCGCACGGACGAAGTCGTCCGCGAGCCGCTGCTCGGAGGCGTCGCCGATCACCGCGACCCCCGCGCCGGAGCGCGACAGCTCCGCCGCGACCGCGCCGAAGCGTTCGACGGGCCAGCGGCGCCGCGGATCGGTCGCCCCGGGGTGCACGACCACGATCGGGCCGTCGGCTTCGCCCAGGCGGGCTCGGCCGAGCTCCACCCCTTCGGGCGCGACGATCACACGCGGTTCGAGATCGACGGGGGCAGCGCCCGCCAGCGCGGCGACCTCGAGCCATCGCATCACCTCGTGCTGGTAGTAGACGTACGGCAGCGACCGCTCGAGCGCGAGCGCATCATCGGTGCGCGTGCCGATCGTGCACCGGGCGCCGAGACCGGCCACGAACGGATTCGAGAAGCGGCCTCCTCCGTGCATCTGAGCGGCGAGGTCGTAGCCCGCTCCGCGCTGCTCGGCGATGAAGCATCGCAGCGCCTCCGGGTCGACCGGTGCCCCGCTCGGTTCGTAAACGCCCTCCGCCACGGGCAGCCGCACGATGCGGTGCGGTGCGCCGACGCGGCCGTCGAGCAGTCGCGCCGCCGGCGTGCCGAGCAGCGTGATCTCGGCTTCCGGGTAGGCGGACGCGAGGGCCGTGATGGCCGGGAGCGCGAACAGCAGATCCCCGATACCGCCGCCGCGCAGCACTGCGATCTTCCGCACCCCGTCGATCTTCTCGCGCAGCGCACCGACGATCGGTCTCCTCGGGATCACCGCTGGCCCTGCAGCGTGGTCGGCGCCCTCCGAGGTGCGGTACGGGTCGTGCGGCATGTGTTCCTCCATCTCGCGATGACGTGTCCGGTATCCGGCGCGCAACGCGCCTGCTCTTCTTCTGCCCGCTTCGCCCCGGTTTCAAACGGACCGGTCATCGTTCCCCAGGAAAGGCGGTCGTGATGAACACGCTCGACAGCATCGCTCGCATTCGGGCGCGCCGGCCCCGCATCGCGGTGCTCGGCGATTTCTTGCTCGATCGATGGTGGCACGGCACCGTCGACCGCGTCGCTCGCGAGGCTCCAGCGCCCGTCGTCGAACTGGCCGGCGCCCGAGACCTTCCCGGCGGCGCCGCGAACACGGCGCGCAATCTGGCCGCGCTCGGGGCGGACGTGCTGGCCTTCGGCGCCATCGGCGCGGACGAGCCCGGCGATCGCCTCCGGGAGGGCCTGCGCGACGCGCACGTCGACGTCTCCGCGCTGCAGTGCGTCGACGGAGCGCGCACCACGACGAAGGCGCGCGTGTCGGTCGCGGATCATGTGCTCCTCAGACTCGACGACACGCAGCGCGAACCGTGGCCGGCACGCGTGCGGCACCGGCTCGTTGCCGAGTTGCGCGAGGCGGTGACCCAGTGCGATGCACTCGTGATCTGCGACTACGGCGCGGCCCTGCTCGACGACGCGATGATCGCCGAACTCGCCGAGCTGCCGCGAGCGGCGCTCCTCATCATCGACGCGCACGACCCTGCGCGCTGGTCCGCGCTCCGGCCCGACGTGATCACCCCGAACGCCGGCGAGACCGAGCGGCTGCTCGGCAGGCCGCTGGGCGCGGGTGAGGCACGCGTCGGGGCGGCCATCGATGCGGGCGAGGCTCTCCGCAGCCGGAGCGGGGCCCGGTCGGTGGTGGTCACGCTCGACCGAACGGGCACCGTGCTGCTGACGGACGGCGCCCGGCCGCATCGAACGCGGGCCCACGCGGCCCCGGAGCAGCAGGCGTCGGGAGCGGGCGACGTGTTCGTCTCCGCCCTCGCCGTCGCACGCGCAGCTGATTGCGAGCTCTCCGCTGCCGTCGACCTCGCACAGCTCGCCGCAGACATCGCCGTCGAGCGCACGGGCACCTGCCGGTGCTCCCTCGACGAGCTCGAACTCCGTGCGACGGCGGCACCGGATCCGCAGATCTCCGTCGCAGAACTCGCACGGCGCCTGGACGCGCATCGCAACGCCGGAGCGCGCATCGTGTTCACGAACGGATGCTTCGACGTGCTCCACCGTGGGCACACGGCGTCGTTGAAGCAGGCCCGTCGTCTCGGTGATGTGCTCGTCGTCGCGTTGAACAGCGACGATTCCGCGCGACGCGTGAAGGGCCCTGGGCGGCCGGTGAACGGCATCCGGGACCGGGCGAATGTGCTGTCAGAGCTGTCCTGCGTCGACTACGTCACGGTGTTCGACGATGAGACGGCGTGCGCGACCATCCGCGAGCTGCGCCCGGACGTGTATGCGAAAGGCGGCGATTACACTCCCGAGATGCTGGAGGAGGCCGCGGAGATGCGTCGCATGGGCGGGGAGGTCGTGATCCTCGATTACGTCCCCGATCATTCGACCACCGAACTCATCGACCGGCTGCGTACGACGGCCGAAGCATGACCATGTTGGAACGGAGGAATGCTGTGCACCGGAACGCGCAGACGCACCGGAGGCGCGCGCGCCCCAGTCGGCGCGGTGCCGCGCACTGGGCGCGCCCTGCGGCCCAGCAGACGATCGAGATCGACGTGCTGATTCCGACCGCCGATCGAGGGCCAGAGCTCGCCGTCACGCTCTCGGGGCTCGCGGCGCAGGACAACCCGCCGTTCCGAGTCGTCGTCAGCGACCAGTCCGAGGAGCCCGTCGAGCAGGTTCCCGCCGTGAGCGCGATGATCCGCGTGCTTCGAGCGCAGGGCCGCGCCGTCGAGGTGCACCGCCACCTGCCCCGCCGCGGGCTGGCGGAGCAGCGCGACTTCCTGCTGAGCTGCGCAGCCGCGCCGCGGGTGCTCTATCTCGACGATGACGTGTGGCTGGAGCCCGGCTCCCTCTCGAGACTCGACGCGTCCCTCTCGGAGCAGCGCTGCGGGTTCGTCGGGTACGCCGTGCAGGGGCTCTCGTTTCTCGACGACCCGAGGCCTGACGAGCTGAGTGCGTTCGAACCGTGGCCGCCCTCCGGCGTGCGCCCCGAGTACGTGCGCCCCGATACCCCGGAGCACGAGCGCTGGCCGCTGCACAATGCGGCGAATCTCGCGCATCTCGCGGCCCGTCTCGAACTGCAGGACGATGACCGCCTCGCCTACCGCGTGGCGTGGATCGGAGCGTGCGCGCTCTTCGATACCGCGGCCCTCCGAGCGGCCGGCGGCTTCGCCTTCTGGCGCGAGCTGCCCGCGCACCACGTGGGCGAGGACCGCGTGGCGCAATGGCGGGTCATGGAGCGCCGCGGCGGCGCGGGCATTCTGCCGAGCGGCGCGGTGCACCTCGAAGCGCCGACGTCCATCGTCGATCGCCGCATCGAGGCGAGCGATGAGCTGTTCCCGGAGTCGGGATCCTCCCGGCCCGAGCCCCAGAAGAAAGGAGACGACATGTCAGCATCGAGCAACCCCATCGAGGTGCAGCGATCCCTCGGAGGCGTCGACTACCCCGCCGACCGGTCGGCACTCGTCGACGCAGCACGGAACTCCGGCGCCTCGGACGACGTGGTACAGGCCCTCGAGGGTCTTCCCGACCAGACCTACGATTCGCCCACCGCGGTCAGCGAAGCGCTGAGCGACTGACGACCTGTCCCGGCGGGCCCGCGCTCAGCGCGGCGCCCGGCGGGCCAGCAGGGCGAGCAGGCACTGCTCGTCGACGCTCATGTGCGCCTGGGGCTTCATCTTCTCCCGGGCCGTTCGCAAGCGCTCCCGAGCTGCGGCGTCCTCCGCCAGCCCGAGCACTCTCGGGTCGATGTACGAGGATTTCGTGACCGCTGGAGTGTTGCCGAGCCGCTCCGCCGCGGCGCGGACCGCATCCCTGACGGCAGCCGCAGCGCGCTTCTGTGTGCGAAACGCATCTTCGTCGTGCTCGAGGAGCGACGAGAGGGCCATCCGACTGCCGCCCCACGTGCGAAAATCCTTCGCCGTGAACTCTTCGCCCATCACGCGCTTCACATACGCGTTCACATGCTTGCTCCGCACCTGCCGCGACACTCCCGTGTCTTCGAAGAAGCGGAAGACCTCGTCACCGGGAAGCTCTTCGAGCCGCGCGATCAATCGCGCGATTCTCGGATCCGACACTCGGCGCGCATGCCGTTTTCCGCTCTTGCCGACGAAATCGAACCGCACCGAGCTCCCGGTGGCCTCGATGTGCTCCTCCCGGAGCGTCGTCACGCCGTAACTGCCGTGCTTCGCTGCGTACTCCTCATTGCCGACGCGGAAGAACTCGAGGTCGATGAGTCGGATCACGCACGCGACGACGCGTTCTCTTCCGAGGCGTTTGCGACGCAGATCTCGGTCAACGCGGGCGCGCAGCTTCGGAAGAGCGGTGCCGAACCTGCCCAGGCGGGCGAACTTCTCCCGCTCGCGACGCTGTCGGAACCGCGGGTGGTAGATCATCTGCGTGCGCCCGGCAGCGTCGATGCCTCTGGCGAGCACCTTGGCGGACGGCCCGCGCGCGATGCGCACGTCCGTCCACGCCGGAGGGATCGCGAGCGACTCGATCCGGGCGATCTCCTTCGCGGCGGTCACACGGCGACCGTCTCGCCGATAGACGAAGCCATCCCCGTCGACTTCCCGAGTGATCGGGCCCCCACGACCGCCGCGACGGCCCGATCCGCTCATCGGCGCTCCTGCACCCCGGACGCACGGTAGAGGTCGAGCAGCCCGGAGACGCCGCCCTCGCGAAAGCTCGCGAGCTGCCGTTGCGCCGGGCCGCCGAACGTGCGGAGATCGCCGAGATACTGCTCGACGCGCTGGGCGTCGCCGAAGCGCTCCAGCGATCGCTCGGCGAACCCGAACATCTCGTCGAGGACCGCGGCCGCCGGATGCGCGGTCCCGCGCACCGGGTCGATGATCGCGGAGGAGAGTCCATCCCGCGCGGCCATCCAAATCGCTCCGTTCACCAGACCGGGAGTGACGCGCTCCTCCTCGCGGCCGTGCTCCGCGTCGTCGAGGATGCGGTCGACCAGTCCTCGCACGAGCAGCGCGAACGAGACGGCCGCTTCCGGCTCGAGCTGCGCGTCGGCGATGCGCAGCTCGATGGTCGGGAATCGCTCCGAGAGACGCGCGACCCAGGTGACGATGCCCGGATCGATCAGAATGCCCGTGTCGACGAGGCTGGCGACCGTCCGCTCGTACTCAGCCCCCGACGAGAACTCCGGCGGGTACCCGGCGAGCGGCCACGCCATGCTCTTGATATGGCGCCAACTCGCGAGCCCCGTCTCCTCACCGCACCAGATGGGTGAGTTCGCCGAGATCGCGAGCAGTGCCGGAGCCCAGCGAGCCAGCCCCCGGAGGGCGGCTACGCCGGCGTCGCGCGACGGCACCGACACATGCACGTGCGTTCCGGTGACGTACTGATGCGCAGCAGCGGCCCGCAACTCGGATCTGATCTCGCGGTATCTGGCCTTCGGGGTGACCGAGCCCTCGTGCTCTCCCCCGACCGGTGGCAGGCCCGTGCCCGCGAGCACTGCCCCCACATCCGCTGCAGCAGCACCCGCGATGGAGCGGAAGCTGCGCAGCGCCTCGTCGGCCTGGCGCGCTTCCGTGCAGACCGGCGACGCGGTTTCGAGTTGGCTGGAGAAGAACTCGCGGTCCGCCTCGCGGCGCAGCTCCGGCCGCCGCTCCACGATCTGCGCTGCGCGATCGATGGGGGCGCCCGTTTCGGCGTCGAGCAGGAGGAACTCCTCCTCGACGCCGAAGCTGCGGGTCTCGGTCTCGGCAGTTCCCACGCTCAGACGGCCTCTCCGGCGTCGAGGTCGGTCTCGGTGTCTTCCGCGCGACGCGCGGGAGAGGATGCGACATCCTCGCCGAGTTCTTCGAGCGCTTCTCGGGGATCGTCGGTCGTCACCTCCACCGCTTGCTCGTCATCTGCCGACACGAGCGGGCGATCCTCATCGCGGTGATCGGTCACCGTGAGGTCCTCGTCCCCGTCGATCTCATCCGTTGGCTCCCAGATTTCGGCCATGGCCGTCCCCTTCCTTCGGTGGTGCTGTGCTGCGGTGCGGGCTCAGACGGCCGTGCCGTCGCTCGGTCGAGCGACCGAGCCGCGCCACGCACCCGATTCGAATCCATTCGATTCGAGCAGACGGGCGAATTCCTTCAGGTCTTTGCCGACCTGAGCGTCGTCGAGCTGCAGTGCAGCGCCTGCGTGCTCGACGAAGCCCTCTGGCTCCCAGTCGAGCTGCAGACGCACTCGCGTCTTGTTCTCATCGAGTCGATGGAAGGTGACGACACCAGCGTGCGACGGTCCGGAGATGCTGTTCCACGCGACGCGCTCGTCCGGGACCTGCTCCGTGATCTTCGCGAGGAAGTCGCGTTCGACGCCTGCGACCTTGACGCGCCAGTTCAACGTAGTCTCGTCCACCTGCTTCACCTCTTCGACGCCGCCCATGAATGCCGGGAAATCTTCGAACTGCGTCCACTGGTTGTAGACGGTGCGGATGGGAAGGTCGATATCGATGTCGCTGCTGACAGTATTCATCTCGGTGCACTCCTATCGTCGTGTCGAAGAACCGATCATGGTTGATCATCGATTCACTGACGAGCGTATTGCTCGGCGCCCGATGCTGTCAGCGGGGTTGATTTCGCAGGCGCCCATCAGTATTCGCACGCGCTCGGTCCGAGGCGAGCCGTACTCGCACGCGCTCGGCGAGAGGCGACTCAGTCGGAGCCGATGACGATGCCGGTGCGCAACTCGACGAGGCGCGCGAGCACCGCCGCGACGGCAGCCGGGTCTGGCACTCGGCCCGTGGCGGCCGTCTCCCCCTCGCCGACTTTGATGCCCAGATCGTCGGGACCGAGCACCGCGAACGCGTCTTCATCGGTGACGTCGTCGCCGATGAAGAGCACCGGCCCCGGCGGAAGCGCCTCGCGAATGGTCTGCAGCACCGTTCCCTTGTCGGAAGCGCGTACCGAGAACTCGCGGACCTGCTTGCCCTCACGCACGTGCAGCCCCTCCGCGACGCCGAATTCGACGGCCGCAGCGAGCAATTCGCGGCCGTACTCTGGGTCCGCGACTTCCCGCGTGTGCACGGCGACGCCGAACGGCTTGCGCTCGAGGCGCACGCCGGGCTCGGACCCGAGCACGCGCTCGAAACGCCGGGTGATGCGATCGAGTCGATCGGATTCCTCATCGGTCGGCTCCCCCGAGCCGTTCGTCCCGACGACTCCTGAGACATCGAATCCCGTGAGCTCAGAACCGTGGGACCCGGAGACGATCCACCCCTCGCTGCCGGTGCCGGTGTCGGCCAGCCCGCCCAGCGAGCGCCCGGTCAGCAGGGCCACGCGCACGCCGGGCGCAGCACTCAGCATCTCCAGCGCCTGCCGCGCCCTGGGCAGCATCCGCGCGTCCTGCGGCCGAGGCACGATCGGAGCGATCGTGCCGTCGAAGTCGGTCGCCACGAGCAGTGATGACGCCGTCGCGATGCGCCGGAGCCGGTCACCGACGCTGCGCGGGACGAACGCCTGCGGCACCAGCGAGACCGGTCCGGTCGCTCCCTCGGCCGTGCCATTCGCCTGCGCCGTCGCCCGGGTCTCGGAGATCGAGGTCATCGACCCGAGGAACGCGGAGGCCCAGTGCTCGACGTCGTTGTCGTGCACTGCGCGCCGCATCCCCTGCATGCGCCGGCGCTGCTCCTCCTGCGGCATGTGCGTCGCCCGGAGGAACGCGGCCTTCAAGCCCTCGATGTCGTGCGGATTCACGAGCAGCGCATCCTTCAGCTCATCGGCGGCGCCCGCGAACTCGCTCAGGACGAGCACGCCCTGCTCGTCCTCGCGACAGGCGACGTACTCCTTCGCCACGAGGTTCATCCCGTCGCGCAGCGGCGTGACGAGCAGCACGTCGGCCGCGAGATACAGCGCCACCATCTCCTCGCGGGAATACCCGCGATGCAGATACACGAGCGGAGAGTGGCCGATCGTGCCCCGCTCGCCGTTCAGCCGGCCGACGGTGAGCTCGACCTCATTGCGCAGCTGACGGTACGCGTCGACCTGCTCGCGGCTCGGGCTCGCCACCTGCACGAGCACGATGTTCGATGCATCGATCTCGTCGTCGGCGAGCAACTCGTCGAACGCCTTCAATCGGTGACGAATGCCCTTCGTGTAGTCGAGCCGGTCGACGCCCAGCATCACCGTCTTCGGGTCGCCGAGTTCGGCCCTGATCTCGCGAGCGCGCTGCTGCGTCTCGGGGCGCCGCGCCACCTCGGCGAACGCCGCTGCATCGATCGAGATGGGGAACTCCTGCGCGAGCACCGTGCGCCCCGGGGCATCCGGCGTGGCCGGGAGCACCATCGTGTTGCCGAGCGCCTGGGTGTGCGTGTAGCGCTCGGCGATCGTGCGGAAGCTGATCGCGTCGGGAACGCGCTGGAAGCCGATGACGTCCGCCCCGAGCAGCCCTTGGATGATGCTGCGACGCCAGGGCAGCTGCTCGAAGAGCCCGCGCGGCGGGAAGGGGATGTGGAGGAAGAACCCGATCGTGAGATCGGGGCGCAGCTCCCGCAGCATGGCCGGTACGAGCTGCAGCTGGTAGTCGTGGATCCAGGCGACCGCTCCTTGAGCCGCGGTCTCGGCCACGCGCTCGGCGAAGCGTCGATTGACCTTGACGTACCGGTCCCACCAGTGACGGTGATACTCGGGCGGCGCGATCACGTCGTGGTAGAGCGGCCACAGGGTGCCGTTCGAGAACCCCTCGTAGTAGCGCTCGACATCGTCGTGCGAGAGCTCGACGGGCTCGAGCCGCATGCGGCCGATCTCGAACGGCTCGATGTGCTCGTCCTCGCTCCCGGCCCACCCGACCCAGACGCAGCCGAGCTGCTCCACGATCGGCTCGACGGCCGTCACGAGACCGCCCGGAGACGTGCGCCAGGACGTCGTCCCGTCTGCCGCCACCACCCGGTCAACGGGCAATCGGTTCGACACCATCACGAGCTCGCGCCCTCCGGTCAAATCCTGCATTCCGGTCATCGCACCTCCCAGCGGCTTCATCCGAAGTCTACTCAGCGCCCGCCGTGCGCGCTCCCCCTTGACGCGCGTTCCGCCGGCATGGAAACCGCCGACCCCGCGGGGCATTACAGTGGTCGGGTGAACCGCTCAGTGACTGACGACCGCGTCCGATACCGCGCCGATCCCTCGGTGCTCACCGCACTGCGGTCGCCGCGCCTGCTGACGCGGGAGGCCCTCGCCGGGTTGGTCGTCGCTCTCGCCCTGATCCCCGAGGCGATCGCTTTCTCGGTCATCGCCGGCGTCGACCCGAAGGTCGGCCTCTTCTCCTCGTTCATCATGGCCATCACCATCGCCTTCGTGGGCGGCCGGCCGGCGATGGTCACCGCAGCGACCGGGGCCGTGGCGCTCGTGATCGCTCCAGTGGCTCCCACCTACGGCATGGACATGTTCATCGCGACGGTCATCCTCGCCGGTGTCTTCCAGATCGTGCTCGCCGCCTGCGGCGTCGCGAAGCTCATGCGCTTCATTCCCCGCAGCGTGATGGTGGGGTTCGTGAACGCTCTGGCGATCCTCGTCTTCATGTCGCAGCTGCCCCACCTCATCGGCGTGCCGTGGCTCGTCTACCCGCTCGTCGTGCTCGGCATCGCGATCCTCGTCGTCTTCCCGAGGATCACGAAGGTCGTGCCGGCGCCGCTGATCGCGGTCATCGCCATCACCGTCGTCGTCGTCTCCGCGCGCATCGCCGTCCCGACCGTCGGCGACCAGGGCGAACTGCCGCGGAGTCTCCCCGAGCTCTTCATCCCGGACGTTCCGCTGACGTGGGAGACCTTCACCATCATCGCCCCGTTCGCGTGCGCGATGGCGCTGGTCGGGCTGATGGAGTCTCTGATGACGGCGAAGCTCGTGGACGAGATCACCGATACCCACTCGAACAAGACGCGCGAGAGCTGGGGCCAGGGGGTCGCGAACATGATGTCGGGCATCTTCGGCGGCATGGGCGGCTGCGCCGTCATCGGGCAGACGATGATCAACGTCAAGGCATCGGGCGCGCGCACCCGCATCTCGACGTTCCTCGCCGGCGTCTTCCTGCTCGTGCTGATCGTGGCGCTCGGCGACATCGTCGCGCTGATTCCGATGGCCGCGCTCGTCGCCGTCATGATCATGGTCTCGATCGGCGCGTTCGACTGGCACTCGATCGCGCCGGCCACGCTGCGCCGTCTCCCGCGCAGCGAAACGCTCGTCATGGTCGCGACCGTCGCACTGGTGGTGGCGACGCACAACCTCGCGATCGGCGTGATCGGGGGCGTACTGATCGCCTCGGTGCTCTTCGCCCGCAGGGTCGCGCGCGTGGTCGACGTGCGCCGCGAGCTGCGCGACGAGCACGGTGTCGCCGGCGCGATCGCGCACTACACCGTCACGGGCGAGCTCTTCTTCGCATCGAGCAACGATCTGACCACGCTCTTCGAGTACCACAGCGACCCCCCGCGCGTCGTCATCGACCTGACCGCGGCGCATGTCTGGGATGCGTCGACGGTCGCCGCGCTCGACGCGATCGAGACCAAGTACGCGCAGTACGGGGCGGCCGTCGAGTTCGTCGGCATGAACCCAGACAGCCGCACCATGCACGAACGATTGACCGGAGAACTCGGCGGCAGCGTCTAGGCCGCTCCCCCGGCTCCCGCTGCCCGCGAGCCGAAATGCGCGCAACCCGGCAATTCCCGGGGTGGTGTGGCAAGCTGCCTGTCACTGGACTGAAGAGGGGCGGCCGCCATGTCGATGACCGAACTGTCGCACGAGCCGGTCCCGGCCGCACCCGCCCAGGCAGTGCCTCCGAGCGTACTCGCGCAGCGCATCGGCGATACGCTCGCGCAGGTCATCCAAGGTCAGCGAGGGGTGATCGAGACGGTGGTCACGACCGTTTTCGCGGGCGGCCACCTCCTCCTCGAAGACGTTCCGGGAGTGGGCAAGACGACGCTCGCGACGGCCCTCGCACGATCCATCAGCGCCGATGCGCGCCGCATCCAGTTCACATCGGACATGCTCCCGACCGACGTGACCGGCCTCTCGGTGTACGACCAGGAGAGCCGTCGCTTCCAGTTCCACCCCGGGCCGATCTTCGCGAACATCGTGATCGGCGACGAGGTGAACCGGGCCACGCCGAAAACGCAGTCCGCGCTGCTCGAAGCCATGGAGGAGCGGTCGGTGACGGTCGACGGCAGCACCCACCGCCTCCCCGACCTCTTCGTCGTCGTCGCGACGCAGAACCCGCAGGACATGGAGGGGACCTTCGCGCTCCCGGAGGCGCAACGCGACCGTTTCATGACGCGCATCTCGCTCGGGTACCCCGATCCCGCGTCCGAGCTGCGCATGCTGCTCGCGAAGTCGGATCAGGATCGCCGCGACGTCTTCCCGCCCATCGCATCGGTGGAGGAGGTGCGAGCCGCGCAGCGCGCGGTCGCCAGCGTGCACCTCTCCGCGGAGGTCGGAGCCTACATCGTCGACCTCATCAATGCGACGCGCGGGCACGGCGGCGTCGCGCTCGGCGCCAGCCCGCGCGCCTCCGTGCACCTGAGCCGGATGAGCCGGGCGAGGGCAGCCGTGCTCGGGCGCGACTTCGTGTCACCCGACGATGTCGCCGCCCTCGCGACGACGGTGCTCTCGCACCGCCTCGTGCCGCGCGGCAGGTTCGCCCGCGCCGACGAGGCCGCACGGGCCGCGACCGAGATCGTCGAGGAGATCGTCGCTCGAACCCCGCTCCGGTGATGCGCGACAGCCGCGCGGAATCCCCGGGCTGGTCGGCAACGCTGACGCCTCGCGGCTGGGGGTGCGCACTCGGCGCTGGTCTGCTCGGGGCGAGCTGGTACGCGATCGGCCTGCGCGATGTCTGGTACCTCGCCTGGTTGCTCGCAGCACTCGTCGTCGTCGCACTCGCCTGCGCCCTGGTCAGCGGTCTGCTCGCTCGCTTCGACGTGCGGGTTCGACTCGACGAGCCCGCACCGTTCGTCGGCTCGATCGTGGTGTGCACGGCCACCGTCTCCCACCGGCTGCCGTGGACGGCGTCGGGTCACCTCGTGTGGGATGCGGCCGGCCGGCAGGCTTCCGCGCCACTGCGGTGGGTGCGAGGATCCGATGCCGTCGGCGTCTTCGACTGGCACGCGAGCGCGCGAGGGCCGCAGGAGGTGCGCGTGACCGCCGTCGGCATCGTGGACCCCCTGGGCCTCGTGCGATTCGACGCACAGACGCACGCCGTCGCCCCGGCGACCGTCCTTCCCCGCGCCCTCCCGGGGCTCCCCGAGCTGCTCGAAGCCGAGGTGACCGCGTCGTTCGGCGGTGATGCGGGAACCGCGGCGAACGGCATCGGCGACGGGGGCATCGGCGGAGGCGCGCTCCGCGAGTACCGTCGTGGTGACGCCTCCCGGCAGATCAACTGGAAGCAGAGCGCCAGGCAGGGCGAGTGGCTCGTGAACCTCCCCGAGCCTGCGACACGCTCCGAGCGGGCGCTCCGCCTCGACTGCGACGCCGACGCCTACCGATCGGATGCAGAGTTCGAGGTCGCCGTCTCGGCTGCCGCCGCGATCGTCATCCACTGGGCGCGCTCCGGCCACGTCGTCGAGGTGCGGTGCGCGGGGCAGCCTGCCGCGATCAGCGGAGACGTCGACGTGCTGCTGCGAACGCTCGCAGCAGCACGGTGCGAGGCCGACGACGACGCGGACGAGGCGACGGCGGAGATGCTCCCCGAGATCGTGGTCACCGGGATCGTGCACCGCCGGCTCATGCGCGCTCTCGAGATGTCTGCGGCCGGCGGCACGCTCATCACAGTGGGGGCCGCGCAGGGCGCGCTGCCCGGCGCCTGGCGAGCGCTTCCGGTGCGGGAGCCGTCATGAGTGCGCTGCGGCGCGCGGGCCGCGGGCCGGCCGCAACCGGGCGGAGTGCGGCCCCGCCTGGCACGGTCGCGGCAGACGATGGCATGTCGCCGCCTCGGTTGTGGATCGCCGGAGGCCTGCTGCTGCTGCTCTGGATCGTAGCGCTGTCGGCGCTCACCCGCGTGTTCGTCTGGGGATCCTGGTGGCCGTCCGCCGTCGGCATCATCGGAGCGACCATCGCGGCCGCCTGCGCTGTGCGGGCCGGGCGGCCGAAGCGCGGCGCTCTGGCTGGCATGACCGGCTTCGCAGCCGGCCTTGGAGTATGGGCCGCGCTCCTCGTCACCAGCGGCCGGGCCGTCGACTGGTGGATCGAACCTGCCGCGGTCTTCGAGCAGGTGCAGGTGCGCATCGTCGGAGGTTCGGCGCCGCTCGTCGTTTCCGGACCGCTGACCGAGCTGCTCCTCGCGACCGTGCTGCTCGTCGCAGGGGCGACGACCCTGCTGCTCGTACTGACCGAATCTCCGCTGCTCGCCGGAGCACTCGTCGCACTCGTGCTCCTCGTCCCTGCAGCCGTCACCGGAGTCTCGATCGGCATCACCGCGTGGAGCGCGTCGCTCCTGATGCTGGGCCTCCTCGCGTGGGTCGGCTCTGGATCACCGAGGTGGCACGGCATCGGAGCCGGCCTCCTCGCGGGAGCGCTCGCCGTCGGCGCGATGGCCATCACCCCCGCGACGCAGGACCGCGTGTGGAACGACTCGCTCTTCCCCTCACCCGTGTCGCGAACGGTTCCCGACGTGACGCTCGCGCTGGCGGAGGATCTCCAGGAGCGCAGCAGCGCCCCAGCGTTCAGTTTCACGAGCTCGGCTCCTGGGCCGCTGCGGTTCACGCTCGCGACGCTCGCAGAGTTCGACGGCGGGCAGTGGCAACCCCAGCAGGAACTCGCGGCGAATCGCGCCGACGTGAGCCAGGAGCGGTCACCGGCGCAGCTGCCGCCGACCGCTACGGATTCGGCACCGCCCGCGCCCGCGCGCACGGTGACCATCACCATCGACGGGCTGCTGAGCTCGTGGCTCCCGCTGCCGCAATCCACCACCGTCGTGCATCCGAGCCGTGACGGAGACGAGTTCCAGGCCGAGCGGTGGTGGTGGTCGGCGGCGTCCAACACGGCGCAGACCGAACGCGATATCACCCGGCGCGGGTACCGCTACACCGCCGAGGCCGCTCCCCTCGACGCGGGCCAGTTGCCGGCGGACGGGCTCGCCTCGTTGCCGGAGAGCGCAACCGCCCTGATCCGGGACCCGGAGGCCGGCGCACCGATCACCCCCTACCTCGCACTTCCCGATGGGATTCCCGATGCGGTGTCCTCGGCGGCCGCTGATGTGGCCGCCGGGCGAACGAGCCGGATCGCGGTCGGCCGGGCGCTTCAGGACTGGTTCCGCAGTGGAGCGTTCAGCTACGACGAGGCCGCGCCGTATCAGCCCGGCGCCGACCCCGACGATCCCTATGCCGTCATGACGGAGTTTCTGGAGACGCGACAGGGGTTCTGCGTGCACTACGCCGCGACCTTCGCCGTCATGGCTCGAGAACTCGGCGTACCGACCCGCGTGGCCGTGGGGTACGCGAGCCGCGCGGAGGCCGACGAGACGACGGTCGTGCTGGGGCGCGAACTGCATGCCTGGCCGGAGATCTACGTCGATGACCTCGGTTGGGTGGCCTTCGAACCGACACCGGGCGGAGCGGGGGCACTGGCCGACGGAGACGGGGCGTTGGGCGCGGATCCGAGTGACGCGCCGGACCCGACCTCCGCACCGGCGGAGCAGCCGACCGATCTCGCCCAACCGACCGAGGATGCCCCGGATGCTCCCGCGGAGGCGACCGCAGCTGGCGCCGAAACCGACAGCAGCCCAGCGGCGCCGGCGACGCTGCCGAGCATGCTCGCGACCGCAGCCGGAGCACTGCTGCTCCTCGGTGCGGCACTGAGCGTTCCCGCCGCTCGACGGGGCCGGCGCAGACGACGCCGAGTGCGCGCGATGCGCAGCGCCACTGCTCCGGCGTCAGCTGCATGGGAGGAGTTGCGCGATACGGCCTCCGATCTCGGCTTCGACGCGGTCGACGGGACTGCTGCCCCGCGCGCGCAGACCTCGGACGCCCTGCTCGAGCACTGGGAGCGCGCGGGGGTACTCACCGGAGCTCCGGCTCTCGCGGCGCGCAGGATCGCCGCAGCGATGTCGGCCGAGCGCTATGGCGCGGGTTCTCCCAGAGGCGAAACCCCGAGCGACGGCGCGGATGTCTCTGACGCCTCGGACGTCTCGGATGTCTCAGATGACGCGGATGACGCGGATGACTCCGGTCGTGAATCCGACCGCCGCTCCGATATGGAACGCGATCTCGACGCGACCGTCACGGCGCTGCGCGACGGGGCCGGCCCCGCGCGCCGCGCCAGGGCCCGCTGGATGCCGCGGTCGGTGCTGCGCGGGCGACTCGGTGCGCCCGCTTAGACAGCAGCGGCACCAGCACGCTGATTCGCAGCCCTAGGGTGTGCAGGCGACGCAGCGCTCGCGAAACGGGCGCACCTCGAGCTGACCGACGGGAATCGGCTCTCCGCACTGCGCGCACACGCCGTACGTGCCAGCGTCGAGCCGCCGCAGCGCGTCCGCGGCTTGTCGGGCGTCGTCGCGAGCGGAGTCGAGCAGGCCGGCGAGCAGCGACCATCTCGCCGACAACGGCTCGCCGTCGGGATCGTGCTCGTCGTCGTCCACCGCGCTTCGTCGAGCGCTCGTCAACGCGGCGATGTCGTGCTCCAGCTTCGACACGCGCGCGCCGATGCGATCCTGCTCGGAGACGAGCAGCGCCCGAACACGGTCTGCGTGCTCCATGTGCGCTCCTCCCGCCGCTGCCCCGATGGGCCTCAGCATACGACAACGGCCCGGAACCCCGTTGATTTCTCAACGCAGTTCCGGGCCGTTTCCGTCGGGATGACAGGATTTGAACCTGCGACCCCGTCGTCCCGAACGACGTGCGCTACCAAGCTGCGCCACATCCCGATTGCGTGTTTCACGCAAGGAATACTCTAGCGGTTTCCCTGCGAATCACGAAAACGGGGGCGCTCCGGACGTGTCGCCCCTCCCTCCCCTCTGCGAGCGGGGTCACTTTCGGAGCGTGTCGAGCCTCATCGATGAGCAACACGCTCCTGAAGTGACCCCGCTCCGAGAAGTGAGCGTGCGGCGGAGCGGCGTCAGACGGTGAGCGACGCCAGGAGCGCGTCGACCGCGCCCGGCCACTCGCCTCGGAGGCTCAGCGTGCCCACGGGATCGTCCCCGGCGTCGACCGCGACCGCGCGGTGCACGGCGAGCCGAGCGAACTCCGTCTCGGCGATCGTCGCCGCCCCCTCCGAGAGCACCCGCACCGCTGCGAGGTCGGGCACGGGTTCGCCCGCGGATCCGGTGCCCCGCACCCGCACCGAGGGTTCGCGCTCGGCCGAGTTCCCCTCGGCATCCTGCGTGAACTCGCGACTGCCGTGCTCGCCGCGCACGATCGCGCCGGAGAGCACTGCGCGGAAGACCGGATCGCCGATCGCGTCGTACGCCCAGCGCGTACCGAGCACCCCGTGCTCCATGGTGCCGACCACGAAGTCGTCACCGTCGTCCAGCGCGGCCCCGCGGTAGGCGAGCGGCACGTGGTACACGACTTCGTCACCTGCGGTGAGCACGTGCCCCTCGAGGCCGACCTCGCCTTCGGGATCGTCGAAGCGGTAGGCGCCGACGGGCGCGAGTCGTGCGACATCGCCCGCGAACCACGGCTGCGCCGGCAGCCACGCTGCGAGCAGATCGTACTTGGACGGGCTCAGGGTGGTGCGGTGAATGATCGACATGATCCGATCCTACGACCGGCCCTCGGAGCGCGTCGAGCGTCCCGAACAGCACGAGGGCCCCGTCCCGCGCACCTGCGCGAGTCGGGGCCCTCCGGGCGAACCCGTGCTACTTCTGGTTCTTGAGACGCGATGCCGAGCGGGCACGCAGGGTCGCTGCGAGCTCGACCTTGCGAATGCGCACGTTCTCGGGCGTCACCTCGACGCACTCGTCCTCGCGGGCGAACTCCAGGCACTCCTCCAGTGTGAGCTTGCGGGGCGGCGTCATCGACTCGAAGGTGTCCGCAGCAGCCGAACGCATGTTCGTCAGCTTCTTCTCCTTGGTGATGTTCACGTCCATGTCCTCGGAGCGCGAGTTCTCGCCGATGACCATGCCCTCGTAGACCTCTTCGGTGGGCTGCACGAAGAAGCTCATGCGCTCCTGGAGGTTGATGATCGCGAACGGCGTCACGACACCCGAGCGGTCGGAGACGATCGACCCGTTGTTGCGGGTCGTGATCGTTCCGGCCCATTCGCCGTAGCCGTGCGAGATCGCGTTCGCGATGCCGGTGCCGCGAGTGATGGTCATGAACTCCGAGCGGAAGCCGATGAGACCGCGAGCGGGAACGATGAACTCCATGCGCACCCAGCCGGTGCCGTTGTTCACCATGTTCTCCATGCGCCCCTTGCGCGCTGCGAGCAGCTGCGTGATCGCACCGAGGTGCTCTTCAGGCGTGTCGATGGTGAGGTGCTCGTAGGGCTCGTGCTTCTTGCCGTCGATCTCCTTGGTGACCACCTGGGGCTTGCCGACGGTGAGCTCGAAGCCTTCGCGGCGCATGTTCTCGACGAGGATCGCGAGTGCGAGCTCTCCACGACCCTGCACCTCCCACGCGTCGGGACGACCGACGTCGAGCACGCGCAGCGACACGTTGCCGATGAGCTCGCGATCGAGGCGGTCCTTGATCATGCGCGCGGTGAGCTTGTGGCCCTTCACCTTGCCGACGAGCGGCGACGTGTTCGCGCCGATGGTCATCGAGATCGCGGGCTCGTCGACTGTGATGACGGGCAGGGGGCGCACGTCTTCGGCGTCGGCGATCGTCTCGCCGATGGTGATCTCGGGAATGCCGGCCATAGCGACAATGTCGCCGGGGCCCGCCTTCTCGGCCGGGAAACGGGTGAGCGCCTTCGTGAGCATGAGCTCGGTGACGCGCACGTTCTGCACATTGCCGTCGTGGCGCACCCAGGCGACGGTCTCGCCCTTCTTGATCCAGCCGTGGTGCACGCGCAGCAGCGCGATGCGGCCGAGGAAGGGCGACGAGTCGAGGTTCGTGACGTGCGCCTGCAGCGGGAACGTGTCGTCGAACTGGGGCGCCGGCACGCGCTCCAGGATCGTCTGGAAGAGGGGCTCGAGATCCGGGTTGTTCGGCAGCTCGCCGTCGCCGGGACGCTCGTGCGAGGCGGCACCGGCGCGACCCGAGAGGTACACGGTCGGCACGTCGAGCACGGCGTCGACGTCGATGTCCGGGTGATCCTCCGAGAGGTCTGATGCGAGACCGAGCAGGAGGTCCTGCGCCTCGCCCTCGACCTCTTCGATGCGCGCGTCGGGGCGGTCGGTCTTGTTCACCGCGAGGATCACGGGGAGCTTCGACTCGAGCGCCTTGCGCAGCACGAAGCGCGTCTGGGGCAGCGGGCCCTCGGAGGCGTCGACGAGGAGCACGACTCCGTCGACCATCGAGAGCGCGCGCTCCACCTCGCCGCCGAAGTCGGCGTGGCCGGGCGTATCGACGACGTTGATGATGATGGGCCCGCCGGTGGCGTGCTCGCCCTCGTAGGTGATGGCCGTGTTCTTGGCCAGAATGGTGATGCCCTTCTCGCGCTCGAGGTCGTTCGAGTCCATGACCCGATCGTCGACCTCGGTGTGCGCGTCGAAGGAGTTGGTCTGACGCAGCATGGCGTCGACGAGGGTGGTCTTGCCATGGTCGACGTGTGCGACGATGGCGACGTTGCGGAGGTCATCGCGAGTGGCGAGAGCCATAAGTAGTAGAGTCCTAACGAGACGAGTGAGCGTCGGCGCGGCGGGATGCCGGCCACGGAGCGGGATCGCCCCGCGGTGGCGCCGAAAGACGCCGACGCACTATTCTAGCGGGTCTCTTCGTGAACGACCCGCGAATACTGAGTCGAGGCCGGGTGTACGTGCGTGATGCACGGCCCGGCCTCGACGATTGTTTGCCCTGCTGCTGGCGCTACGCACGCACCTTGCGGGCACGTGCGGCCTCGCGCCGGCGACGCTGCTCCGCCGGATCGGGCACCGGGATCGCGGCGAGGAGCTCCTGCGTGTACTGATTCTGCGGGCGGCTCAGCACCTGGGCCGTCGTTCCCTGCTCCATGATCCGCCCCTGCTGCAGCACGATGATGCGATCGGAGACCGCGTCGATGACGGCGAGATCGTGGCTGATGAAGAGCGACGCGAACCCGAGCTCCGCCTGCAACTGCACGAACAGTTCGAGCACCGTCGCCTGCACGGAGACGTCGAGGGCGCTGGTGGGCTCGTCGGCGATGAGCAGCTTCGGATCGAGCGCGAGCGCCCGGGCGAGCGAGGCCCGCTGGCGCTGCCCGCCCGACAGCTCGTGCGGGAAGCGATCGCCGAAGCTCGCGGGCAGGCGCACCGCGTCGAGCAGCTCGTCGACGCGACCCCGCGCGGCGGATTGGCTCGACGCCCGGCCTTGCACGATCAACGGCTCGGCGATGCACTCGGCGATCGAGAGCAGCGGATTGAAACTCGTCGCCGGATCCTGGAACACGAATCCGATGTCGGGCCGCAGCGGCGCGAGCGAGCGCTGCTGCACATCGCGCATCTCGTGGTCGAGCACTCGCAGCGACCCGTCGACGACTTTCGTCAGGCCGACGACGGCGCGGCCGATCGTGGTCTTGCCCGATCCCGACTCGCCGACGAGCCCCACCACTTCGCCGGGTGCGACGGAGAAGTCGACGCCGTGCACCGCGACCACGGCGCCCCGCCCGAAGCGGGAGGGGTACCCGATCTGGGCGTTCTCGGCGACGATGAGGTGCCCGGTGGTGTCGCGTTCGGAGGACTCGGCGACGGCGTCGCCCGCCTCGCGCGCCTGGGTGAGCGATTTGCCGTGGCCGACGTGCGGCACGGCCGCCAGCAGGTCGCGGGTGTACTGCTCCTGCGGAGCGCTGAAGAGCTCGGCGACCGGCGCTTCCTCGATGATCTCGCCGCGGTACATCACGATGACGCGATCGGCGAGGTCGGCGACGACGCCCATGTTGTGCGTGATGAGCACGATCGTCGCACCGAATTCATCGCGGCAGATGCGCAGCAGTTCGAGGATCTCGGCCTGCACCGTGACATCGAGCGCGGTAGTGGGCTCGTCGGCGACGATGAGGCCGGCGTTGAGCACGAGCGCCATGGCGATCACGATGCGCTGCTTCTGCCCGCCGGAGAACTGGTGCGGGTACTCATCGACCCGACGCTCGGGATCGGGGATCCCGACGCGGCGGAGAATGTCGATGGCCTGCGCCCGCGCCGCCTTCTTGCCGATGCGGCCGTGGGCGCGCAACCCTTCGGCGATCTGCCACCCGACGGTGTACACCGGATTCAGCGCCGTCGAGGGCTCCTGGAACACCATTGCCGCGGCGTTCCCGCGCATATCGCGCATCGCGGCGTGGGAGGCGTGGACGACGTCGGTCTCGTCACCGGCGCGAGACCGCACGATCACCGCGCCCGACATCGTCGCGGTCTCCGGGAGCAGCCCGAGCAGCGCATTCGCGGTCACGGTCTTGCCAGATCCCGATTCGCCGACGATCGCCAGCACTTCGCCGGCGCTGGCTGAGAGGCTGATGCCCTTGACCGCGTCGACCGGTTCCCCGTCGGTCGCGAACCGCACCCGGAGGTCGGTGATCTCGGCGATGCGATTCATGATGCTCCCTTTGCCCGGCGGCGCTGACGCAGTCGCGGGTCTGACAGATCGTTGAGGCTCTCACCGACGAGCGTGATGCCGAGCACCACGAGCACGATGGCGACGCCGGGGAAGACGCTCGTCCACCAGATGCCGCTCGTGACATCCGCGACCGAGCGGTTCAGGTCGTACCCCCACTCCGCTGCCGAGGTGGCTTCGATGCCGAAGCCGAGGAAGCCGAGCCCGGCGAGCGTCAGCAGCGCCTCGGAGGCGTTGAGCGTGACGACGACGGGCAGCGACCGCACCGAGTTGCGCAGCACGTGCCGCACGAGAATGCGGCGGGTCGGCACGCCGATCACGCGTGCGGCCTCGACGAAGGGTTCGGAGCGCACGCGCACCACTTCAGCGCGGATGACGCGGAAGTACTGCGGCACGAACACGACCGTGATGGAGAGCGCCGTGGCGAGGATGCCGCCGAACAGCGTCGACTGGCCGCGGCTGATCACGATCGACATGACGATGGCGAGGAGCAGCGACGGGAATGCGTAGATGGCATCGCAGAGCACGACGAGGATGCGGTCGAGCCAGCCGCCGAAGTACCCCGAGACGAGACCCAGCGCGATGCCGAGGAAGATCGAGCACAGGATCGCGGCGGCGATGACGAATAGCGCAGTCTGGGCGCCCCAGATCACGCGCGACAGCACGTCGAATCCCGAGACCGTGGTGCCGAGCAGGTTCGTCGCATTCGGAGCCTGCTGGGTGCCGAACGCGACGCCGTCGACCGACTGCTGCGCCCACCCGTACGGCGCGATCAGGGGGGCGAGGAGGGCCAGCAGCACGAACAGCGCCGTCAGCGCGAGCCCGGTGACGAGCATGCCGCGCTGCAGTCCGACGCTCTGCCGCAGTTGGGTGAGCACCGGCAGACGGTCGCGCACCCGTCGGCCCTGCGGGACGGCGACGGCGAGCGTCGCAGTCGACGGCGTGGGGAGATCTTGCATACTCATGTTCAGTACCTCACCCTCGGGTCGACGGCGGCCGCGACGAGGTCGACGACGAAGTTCGTGACGGCGACGATGACCGCGATCATCACGACGATGCCCTGCACCGCCACGAAATCGCGCGCTTTGAGGTACTCGGCGAGCATGAACCCGAGCCCCTTCCATTCGAATGTCGTCTCGGTCAGCACGGCTCCCGCGAGCAGCAGTGCGACTTGCATGCCCATGACCGTGATGATCGGAATCAGTGCGGGCCGGAAGGCGTGCTTGGTGAGGAGCCGGTACTCGCTCACGCCGCGAGAACGACCGCTCGTGACGAACTGCTGCCCGAAGGTGCCGATGACGTTCGTGCGGATGAGCCTCAGGAACACCCCGGCGGTGAGCAGGCCCAGGGCGACCGAGGGGAGCACGGCGTGCCAGAGCACGTCGCCGACCAGTTGCATGTCGCCGAGTCGAAGCGCATCGAGCAGGTAGATGCCGGTCGGCGCATCCACGCCGCCCATGACGAGCTCGGTGCGCGTGCCGGCGCGGCCCGCGACCGGGAGCCAGCCGAGCCAGACGGAGAACACGAGCTTGAGGAGCAGCCCGACGAAGAAGATCGGCGTCGCGTACGCGAGGATCGCCATGATGCGGAGCACCGCGTCCTGCCAGCGGTCGCGCCGGTATGCGGCGATGAGCCCGAGCGGAATGCTGATGACGAACGCGACGATCAGCGCGTAGAAGACGAGTTCGAGCGTGGCGGAGCCGTACTGGAACAGGATCTCGATGACGGGGCGGTTGTCCGTGATCGACGTGCCGAAATCTCCGCGGAAGATGCCGCCGAGGTAGTCGAAGTACTGCACGATGAGCGGTCGGTCGAATCCCGCCTCGTGCACTCGCTCGGCGAGCTGGTCGGGAGGGAGCCGCCCGCCGAGGGCTGCCGTGATGGGGTCGCCGGTGAGGCGCATGAGGAAGAAGACGACGGTGACGAGGATGAACACGGTCGGGATGATGAGCAGGAGGCGGATCAGGACGTAGCGTCCGAGCCCACCTCCGATCGGGGCGCGTCGCGCCGCGACGACAGGTGCGGGAGCAGTCATGTGAGAGCCTGTTCGCGTCGTTCCATGGCAGCGGGCCCCAACGCGAGGGTGGAGCCCGCTGCCACGGCGTGCGCTACTTGGAGATCGGCGCGTACCGGAACTTGAACGATGCGTCGAGCGTGGTGCCCTCGACGTCCGTGCCCGTGTAGGCGACCTGCTTGCCCTGCAGGAGCGGCAGCGTCGACAGATCGTTCGCGACGAGTTCCTGGATCTTGCCGATCTCGTCCATCCGCTTCCCCTCGTCGGTCTGCGTCTGCTGCTCGACGATCAGGTCGTTCACCTCGGGGTTGTCGTAGTGGTTGCCGAGGAAGTTCTCCTTCAGGAAGAACGGCGAGAGGTAGTTGTCAGCATCCGAGTAGTCGGGGAACCAGCCGAGCTGGTAGGCCGGGTACACGTCGGCGGTGCGATCCTTGGAGTACTGCACCCACTCCGTCTGCTGCAGGTCGACCTCGAAGAGTCCGTCCTGCTCCAGCTGCGTCTTCACCATGGCGTACTCGTCGCCGGAGGACGGGCCGTAGTGATCCCCGTTGTACTGCAGGCTGAGTTGCACCGGGGTCTCGACGCCCGCATCTTCGAGGCGCTGCTTGGCCTTCGCGGCGTCGGGTGCGCCGGCGCCGTCGCCGTACATCTCCTTCAGCGGCTCGGTCGCGCCCGGAAGGCCGTCCGGCACGAACGAGTAGAGCGGGCTGTACGTGTCTTTGTAGACCTCTTTCGCGATCGCCGCTCGGTCGACGAGGTCGGCCGCGGCCTGGCGCACGGCCATCGCCTTCGCCGGGTCTGCGTCGGGCGCGGTCGCACCGTAGGGCTGCGTGTTGAAGTTGAACACGATGTAGCGGGTCTCGCCGCCGGGGCCCTCGACGAGCTTCACGTCGTCGTTCTTGGCCAGTTCGTCGTTGTCGGTGGCCGACAGCGAGCGGAAGGCGACGTCGATCGCCCCGCCCGCGATGTCGAGCTTCAGATTCGAAGCATCGGCGTAGTACTTGACGTTCACGCCGCTGTTCGCCGGTTCGCCGAGGTTGCCCTGGTAGCCGTCGAACGGGGCGTACGCGATGAGCTCGTTCAGCTTGTACGAGGTGATCTCGTACTGGCCGGCGAAGGCTTTGCCCGACACGATCTCGTCGTCGCCGGTGAGCGCATCGGCGGCGAAGACGTCTTCATCGACGATCGGCGCGGCGGGGCTCGATAGGATCAGCGGCCAGACCTGGTCGTCGCCGTTCTTGAGCGTGAACACGACCGTGGTGTCGTCGGGAGCCTCGACGCTGTCCAGGTTGCCCAGCAGCGACGCGGGGCCGTTCGGGTCGTTGATCGCCACCTGACGGTCGAAGGAGAACTTCACATCGCTCGACGTGAGGTCGTTGCCGTTGGCGAATGTCAGCCCCTTCTTGAGCTTCACGGTGTACTCGGTGGGCGAGGTGAACTCGGCCGACTCCGCGATGTCCGGCGTGACCTCAGCGGTGCCGTACTCGCTGTTGAGCAGGAACGGATACACCTGGTTCATGACCGCGAACGATCCGTTGTCGTACGATCCGGCCGGATCGAGCGACGTGACTTTGTCGGTCGTGCCGATCATGATGGCGTCACCGCCCTCGTCGCCGCCATCGCCTGAACCGCTGGTGCTACTCGTGGCGCACCCGGTGAACAGCAGTGCGGCGCCCATCAGAGCGGCCGCAGACATCATCGTCTTCTTCAATCTTTTTCCCTCTCACTACCCGGGAAACGCGCATCACTACGGTGTCGATGCGCCCGGTGTTTGAACATTCGCAGCCTAGCGGGGCTCTCTCGCTCATTGGGAAAAGTGGAGACGATCTGTCTGACAGATCCTCCTGGACCCCTCCAGCACTCGTATGGAGCGGTGTTTCACACGACGCGTCGCCCGGCCCGCCACACACCCCGCACCAGCGGCATCCCCGGCCGGTAGGCGAGATGGGTGACGGACGGCGCGTCGAGCAGCTGCAGGTCGGCCCGCGCACCGGGCACGACCACGCCGACCGCACCCTGCTCCGCACCTTTGGGATCCCGCCAGCCGTCTCGGTCCATGCCGAGCGCGATGGCTCCGCCCAGCGTGGCGGCGCGCACCGCCTCCTGCACGGTCACCCCCATCTGCAGCACCGCCGTCGCGACGCAGAACGCCATGGAGCTGGTGTACGAGGTGCCGGGGTTCGCGTTCGAGGCGATCGCGAGCACCGCCCCCGCGTCGAGCAGCGCTCTCGCAGGCGCCAGCGGCATCCGCGTGGAGAGGTCGCACGCGGGGAGCACCGTCGCAACCGTGCCGCGGCGTCCCGATCCCCCACTCCACTCGGCCCAGGAATCGGCCAGCGCGGAGACATCCTCCTCGCTGAGGAACCCGAGATGATCGACGCTGAGCGATCCAGCGCCGACGGCGAGCCGCACCCCCGGTCCGTGCCCGAGCTGATTGCCGTGCACGCGGGTTGCGAGACCTGCGCGCCCGGCGGCCGCCAGCACCCGCTCCGTCGCGGCCTCGTCGAATGCACCGCGCTCGCAGAAGACATCAACGGCGCTGACGTGCGGCGCGACGGCGTCGAGCATCGGCCCGGTGACGAGATCCAGGTACCCCTCGGGGTCGGCGCCGGCGGGCACCACGTGCGCGCCGAGGAAGGTCACGGCATCCACATGCCTGCCCGCGACGACGGCCGCGCGCTGCTCGTCGCGCACGGTGAGACCGTACCCTGTCTTCGTCTCGATCGTCGTGGTGCCGCCGCGCCGCGCCTCGGCCACCAGTCGCTCGAGGTTCGCCTCGAGCGCGGCATCAGTCGCGGCGCGCGTCGCCTCGACCGTGACGTTGATGCCACCGGCGGCGTAGGCCTCGCCCGCCATCCGAGCCTCGAACTCAGCGGTGCGGTCGCCGGCGAAGACGAGATGGGTGTGCGAGTCGACCCACCCCGGCAGCACCGCGCGCCCAGCGGCATCGACGCGCTCGTCGGCCGCGGGGGCGTCGGCCGCCGCACCGACCCACGCGATGCGATCCCGCTCGATCAGCACGGCGGCATCGTGCAGGCGACCGCCCCCGGCATCGTCGTTCGTGGTGAGTTCGCCGATGTTGTCGATGAGCAGGCTCGCCGATCCCGTCATCGCGTCACCAGGCCTGGTCGGTGTTGCGGATCACGGGGGCCACCGGGATGCGCACGCCGCGCTCGCCCGCCACGTCGACTGCCCGCTGGTAGCCGGCATCGACGTGGCGGATCACCCCCATGCCCGGGTCGTTCGTCAGCAATCGCTGCAGCTTCTCCGCCGCGAGCGGTGTGCCGTCGGCGACCGAGACCTGGCCGGAATGCTGCGAACGACCGATGCCGACGCCGCCGCCGTGGTGCAGCGAGACCCACGTGGCCCCCGACGAAGCGGCGGTCAGGGCGTTGAGCAACGGCCAGTCGGAGATGGCGTCGGAGCCATCCGCCATCGATTCGGTCTCGCGGTAGGGCGAGGCGACCGACCCGGAGTCGAGGTGATCTCGTCCGATCACGATCGGAGCAGACAGCCTGCCCTCGGCCACGAGCTCGTTGAAGCGCACGGCCGCCTTCGCGCGGTCGCCGTAGCCGAGCCAGCAGATGCGCGCGGGCAGTCCCTCGAACTCCACGCGATCCTGAGCCGCCCGAATCCACCGGTGCAGGTGCTCGTTCTCCGGGAAGAGCTCGAGGATCGCCTCGTCCGTCACGCGGATATCTTCGGGGTCTCCCGAGAGCGCCGCCCAGCGGAACGGGCCGAGGCCCTCGCAGAACAGCGGACGGATGTAGGCCGGCACGAACCCGGGAAACTCGAATGCTCGGTCGTACCCGCCGGTGCGCGCCTCGTCACGGATGGAATTGCCGTAGTCGAAGACCTCGGCGCCCGCGTCCTGGAATTCGACCATCGCCCGCACCTGGGCCGCCATCGCGGCCTGCGCATCGCGGGTGAACTGCTCAGGATCCGCCTCGGCCCGCTGCAGCCGCTCCCCCACCTCGTAGCCGATCGGCAGGTAGCTCAGCGGATCGTGCGCGCTCGTCTGATCGGTGACCACATCGATGGTGATCTCGCCGGCGCGGTGCCGGCGCAGGATCTCGGGGAACACTTCGGCCGCGTTCCCGACGAGTCCGACGGACCACCCGCGCTGCTCCTCCTTCGCCTGCTGGACCTTCGCGAGCGCCTCGTCGACGCTGGTCACGACCTCGTCAAGGTAGCGCTTGCTGACGCGGCGTTCGAGTCGACTCTGGTCGACGTCGACGATGAGGCACGCGCCCTCGTTGAGGGTGACGGCGAGGGGCTGCGCTCCGCCCATTCCCCCGCAGCCGCCGGTCAGGGTGATGGTCCCGGCGAGCGTGCCGCCGAAGCGCTTGCGCGCGACCGCGGCGAATGTCTCGAACGTGCCCTGCAGAATGCCCTGCGTGCCGATGTAGATCCAGGAGCCGGCGGTCATCTGGCCGTACATCATGAGGCCCTCGGCTTCGAGCTTGCGGAATTCGGGCCAGTTCGCCCAGTCCCCCACGAGGTTCGAGTTCGCGATGAGGACGCGGGGCGCCCAGACGTTCGTGCGGAATACGCCGACCGGCTTGCCCGACTGCACGAGCAGGGTCTCGTCCTCCTCCAGGTCGCGCAGGGTATCGACGATGGCGTCGAACGCCTCCCAGCTCCGCGCCGCTCGGCCGGTGCCGCCGTACACGACGAGGTCGTCGGGGCGCTCGGCCACCTCTGGATCGAGATTGTTCATGAGCATGCGCAGCGGTGCCTCCGTCTGCCAGCTCTTCGCAGAGAGCTCGCTGCCTCGTGGGGAACGGACGGGGCGTGCGCCGGGAAGTGCCATCATTGGACCTTTCGCTGAAGTGCTGGATCGCGGGCCTCATCCCGCTTCCCCTATCCCAGCGGTTCGCCCGCCTCGCGACAACGCAGCAACGCCCGCGCCTGTCCGGAGTGCCAGACAGGCGCGGGCGTTGCTGAACGCGCTACCTCTGCTGCCCGAGCTCGATGTGGGCGCCCGGAATCGCGGCGAGCAGGTTCTTCGTGTACTCCTCCTGCGGATTCTCGAACACCTCATCAGTGGTCGCCTGCTCCACGATGCGGCCCTGCTGCATCACGCAGACACGATCCGCGATGAGGCGCACGACGGCGAGGTCGTGGGTGATGAACAGATACGTGAGTCCCAGTTCGCGCTGCAGCTGCGCGAGCAGGTCGAGGATCTGCGCCTGCACCAGCACGTCGAGCGCCGACACCGCCTCGTCGAGCACGAGGATGTCGGGCTTGAGGGCGAGCCCGCGCGCGACGGCGACGCGCTGCCGCTGCCCTCCCGAGAGCTCGTTCGGGTAGCGCGTCGCCAGTTCCCGCGGCAGGGCGACCTGATCGAGCAACTCGTAGACGCGCGCCTTCCGGCTCGCGGCATCACCCACGTCGTGGATCTTGAGGGGCTCCATGATGGTGCTCGCGATGTTGTTGAGCGGGTCGAGGGATCCGTACGGGTCCTGGAACACCGGCTGCAGCGTGCGGCGGAGGTCGAAGAGCCCCCGCCCCGACAGATCCGCGGTCTCCTGACCGCCGATCCGTATCGAGCCCGACGACGGCTTCTCGAGCTGCAGCACCATCTTCGCGATGGTGGATTTGCCGGAGCCGGATTCCCCGACCAGGGCCAGGGTCTCACCGCGGTTGACCGAGAACGATGCGCCGGCGACCGCGTGGAACTCCTCCGATCCGAAATTGCCCTTCCGGATCTTGTAGATCTTGCCCAGATCCGAGACCTCGATCATCGGCTCGCCGTGTTTCACGGTCGGCTTCGGCTCGTCGGCGAGTGCCGAGAGGTCGAACGTCTGCGTGGGCGCGGTGGGGAGCTCGGCGTCCGCACCGATGCGACGGGATGCCAGGCTCGGCGCCGCGGAGACGAGCCGCTTGGTGTACGGGTGCTGCGGGCGTTCGAGGATCTCCCGGCTCGGCCCCGACTCCACGATGTTGCCCTTGTACATCACGATGAGCTTCTCGGCGCGCTCAGCAGCGAGCCCGAGATCGTGGGTGATGAAGACGACGGCCGTGCCCAGCTGCTGCGTGAGCCCCTGCAGATGATCGAGGACGACGCGCTGCACGGTCACGTCGAGCGCTGAGGTCGGCTCGTCGGCGATCAGCAGCTGCGGACTGGCGGCGAGGCCGATGCCGATGAGCGCTCGCTGCTTCATCCCGCCGGAGAACTGGTGCGGGAACTGCTTCATGCGCTGGGCGGCGTTCTGCAATCCGGCCTGTTCGAGCACCTGGATCGCGCGCTCGCGCACCTCCTTCTTGCCGGTCGCGAGTCCGTTCGCGCGGACCGCTTCCTCGACCTGGAACCCGACCGACCACACCGGGTTGAGGTTCGACATCGGGTCCTGCGGAACGAGACCGATCTCGCGGCCGCGAATGCGCTCCATCTCGCGGCGCCCGAGCCCGACGAGTTCTCGGCCACCCCACTGCACGGACCCCGCGGTCACCCGCCCGGTGCCGGGCAGCAGGTTGATCACGGCGTGCATGGTCGTCGACTTGCCCGAACCCGACTCGCCGACGATGGCGACCGTCTCGCCCGGATAGACGTCGAAGTCGATCCCGTGCAGCACCTCGTTCACCTGCCGGTCGACCGTGAACCCGACCTTCAAGTCGCGCACGCTCAGCAGCGGCTGCATGAATTCCTGCGTTGCTTCAGTCATGTGTGCTTCGTTCATCGTCGTGCTCTCGCCTTCGGGTCAAGCGCATCCCGAACCGATTCGCCGAGGAGGATGAATCCGAGAACGGTGATGGTGAGTGCCAGGGACGGGTAGATCAGCGGCATGGGATCCGTTCGCAGTGAGAGCTGAGCAGCGCTGATGTCGTTGCCCCAACTGATGAACTGACCGGCCGGAAGCCCGACGCCCAGGAAGGACAACGTCGCCTCGGCGACGATGGCGGACGCGAGCGAGAGCGTCGTGACGACGATCGCCGGGGCGATCGCGTTCGGCAGCACGTGCCGCACGAGCGTCGCGAACCTCGACAGTCCGAGGGATTCCGAAGCCATGACGAAATCGGCGTTCTTCACGCGAAGAATCTCGCTTCGGACGATTCGCGCGGTGATCGGCCAGGAGAACCCGCCGATCGCGAGCGCGATGACGAGCGGATTGCGGTGGTCCGACAGCACGCTCATGACGACGACCGCGGCCAGGATGTACGGGATCGAGAAGAAGATGTCGCCGAGTCGCGACAGCACGGTGTCCAGCATGCCCCCGAAGAATCCGGCGAGCGCCCCCATGACGGTGCCGACCACGAACGTGATCGTGATGACGAGCAGGCCGACGGATACCGAGGTCGACGTGCCGTGGATGATGCGCGAGTACACGTCGCACCCCTGCTTGTTGTACCCGAGCGGGTGCCCGGCGGAGGGGCCGGCGTTCGAGAACGTCAGCGCGCACGCGCGCGGATCCGCCTGGCTGAACAGGCCGGGGAAGAGCGAGATCAGGGCCACGACGAAGATGATCACCGCGGAGATCCAGAACATCGGACGCCGGCGCATGTCGCGCCAGGCGTCGAGCCACAGCGTCGACTTCTTCTCCGAGATGCGGACCGCGTCCACGGCGACGACCGGAGTCTCGTCGATCGGCGCGACGAAATGGGTGATGGGCGGCCGCACACGGCCGGCCGATTCGTGAGAGGAGCGGGGTGCATCAGGCATAGCGGATCCTCGGATCGAGTACGGCGTACAGCAGGTCGACGGCGAGGTTGACGCCGAGGTAGATCAGCACCATCACGGTGACGAACGACACCACGGTCGTGTTCTCGCCCTTGAGGATGGCGTTGAAGAGCACGTTGCCGACGCCGGGCACGTTGAAGATGCCCTCGGTGACCGTGGCGCCCACCATCAGCGTCCCGAAATCGGTCGCCGTATTGGTGATCGTCGGGATCAGCGAGTTGCGGAGCACGTGCACCGGGATGACGCGCCCGCGGCTGAGCCCCTTGGCGTAGGCCGTGCGCACGAAGTCCTGATTCAGCGTGTCGATCACGGATGCCCGAGTGAGACGCATGCTGGTCGCGTAGAGCGAGGCGCCCAAGACGATCGCCGGCAGCAGCAGATCCTGCAGTGGTGCGCCAGCGCCGACGGTCGGATTGAACCACCCGAGCTTGAGCCCGAGGCCGTACTGCGCGATGAAGGCGACCACGAAGATCGGGACGCTCAGGAACAGCAGCCCGATGATGAGGTTGATGTTGTCGAAGAACCGCCCCTTGCGCAGACCGGAGAAGAGCCCGATCACGATCGCGAGCACCAGCGAGATCGCGATGGCCATCAGCGCGAGCTTGATGGTCACGGGGAACGTGCGGGCCAGGATCTCGGAGACCGGCTCGCCCGAGAAGCTGATGCCGAAGTCGCCGACGAAGAGCCCCTGCAGGTACAGCAGATATTGGATGAAGAACGGCTTGTCGAGGTTGTACTGCTCGCGGAGCCGCTCCAGCACGGCGTCGCTCGGCACCTTGTCGCCGAACATCGCGGCGACCGGGTCGCCCGGCATGGCGAACACCATGAAGTAGATGAGGAATGTGGTGCCCAGAAGGACTGGGATCACCTGGAGAACTCGGAAGAGGATGTATCTCAGCATGCGCCGCTCCCCCGTTCACTGGTCGTAGACATCGTGCGTTTTCTCTCGCAATCGTGGCGCGAAACGTCGTCGGGACGCCAGTGTCCCTGCCGCGTCGGAAATGGTATCGCTCGAGCGGTGATGCCGCCCGAACGAGGTTCAGGCCCCGAACCGGTGTTCGGGGCCTGAAGGAACTCGATCAGTTCTTGGTGATCTCGTTGAACAGCGGCACGGAGTTCCAGCCGAAGGCGACGTTGTCGACGCCCTCGCTGTGGCCACCGGTGGTGCCCTGGTACCACAGCGGAATCGACGGCATGTCTTCGAGCAGCATCTCCTGCGCATCGTTCAGCTTCTCGATGCGCGCGTCGTGGTCGCTCTCAGCGGCGGCCTCGTCGAGCAGCGCGTCGAACTCGGGGTTCGCGTAGAAGCCGTGGTTCGAGCTCGCGCCGGTGTAGTAGAGCGGCTGCAGGTAGTTGTAGGCACCCGGGTAGTCGCCCTGCCAGCCGGCGCGGAAGGGACCGCCGACGACGTCGGCTTCACGGTCGTCGAGGAACGCCTGGAAGGTCGGGTAGAGCTTCGGGGCGGCCTCGATGTCGAGGTTGTTGGCCCACTGGTTGGCGACCGCTTCGACCCACACCTGGTGGGGGCCGTCTGAGTTGGTCGCGACCTCGAGCGTTCCCTCGAACGGGCTCATGGCGTCTGCTTCGGCCCAGAGCTTCTTCGCCTCGTCGGCGTTGAACTCGAGCTTCTCGGCGCCTTCGAGATCCTCGGCGTAGCCGTCGACCACGGGAGAGGTGAAGTCCTTCGCCGGCACGTTCGTTCCCTCGAAGATCACATCGATGATCTCTTCGCGGTCGAGCGCCATCGACAGCGCAGCACGGCGCAGCTTGCCCTCTTCGCCCGAGAAGTGCTCGAGGTTCTCGGAGATCGCGAGCGTCGTCGTCAGGGCGCCGGCCTGGTTGATCGCCCGGTCGCCGAGCTCATCCTGGAAGACGGCGAACGACGTGTCGGGAATCTGATCGAGCACGTCGAGGTTGTTTCCGAGCAGATCGGTGTACGCCGCGTCGAGCGAGGCGTAGATCTTGAACTCGACGCCGTCGTTCGCGACCTCGCGGGGGCCGACGTAGCTCTCGTTCTTCACCAGGCTGATGGACTCGTTGTGCTTCCATGCACCCTCGCCGTCCATCTGGTACAGCCCGTTGCCGATCGGGTTCTGGCCGAACGCCTCCATGTCTTCGAACGCGACATCGGGAAGCGGGTAGTACGCCGAGTAGCCCAGGCGATCCGGGAAATCGGGGGTGGCCTTCACGGTGAAGGTGTAGTCGTCGACGATCTTGAGGCCCGACATCTCCTCGACCGGCTCGGTCTCGCTGAAGCCCTCGATCGTGCTGAAGAAGTACTGGTTGCCCATCGCGTTGTCGACGTTGGCCGCGTAGTTCCAGGCGTCGACGAAGTTCTTCGCCATGACCGGGGTGCCATCGGAGAACACCGCGTCTTCGCGGAGCGTGATGGTCCACGTGGTGTTGTCGTCCGACTCGATCGACTCTGCGACGCCCATCTGGGTCTTGCCGTCGATGTCGTAGTACACCAGGCCCTCCCACAGCGCGTCCACGACCTTGCCGCCGCCGACCTCAGTCGTGTCGGCGGGTACGAGCCCCTTCTGCGGCTCGGTGTTGTTGACGGTGATGATGCCGCCGCCCGAGCCCGCGTCGCCGCCGCCTTCGCCACCGTTCGACGAGCAGCCCGAAAGCGCGAGCGCGCCTGCTGCGGCCAGGGCGATGAACGTGTAGCCGATCCGTGATCGCTTCACTGGTTTCCTCCTTGAAATGTCCCCCGGCATGCCGACAGAACTCGCGTTCGGTCGCACCCGACAGATTCGATAGTACGAAAACAGCCTACAGACCTGTCAGACCGGATGCGTGCAATTCGGCCCAGCGTAACGCCTTCGTAACAGAGATCTGTGGTTCTCGGAGAAAGATCCCACCCGAGCCTCCCGGGCACTGTGGGCACTCGACACTTTCCTGAGAGTCCGGCGATACGCTGTCGCCATGACTTCGGCCGCGCTGCGCACTCGCCTCCGCTGGGAGATCGCCATCGTGCTCGCGCTGTCGTTCGGAGCATCCGCCGTGTACGCGATCGTCTCCATCGTCGAGCGGCTCACCCGCGAGACGGCCCTGTCGCAGCAGACCGCGACGATCAACCGTCCGCTCTCCGACCGGCCGGTCTTCGACCTGATCTCCCAGCTGCTCTCGTTCGCCTTCGGGCTGGCTCCCGTCGCACTGGTCGTCTACCTGCTCTGGTCGAGCACGCGCCCGCATCTCTCGCGGCTCGGGCTCGGTCGCCCGCTCGACGCGGGGCGCGCATGGGGGGGCAGAGAAGCGGGCGGAGGCGTGCTGCTCGCCGCCGCGATCGGCATACCGGGAATCGCGTTCTACCTCTTCGCCAAAGCGATCGGCATCAACACGACCGTGGTGCCGACCGCGCTCGACGCCGCGTGGTGGACGGTGCCGGTACTCGTGCTCCAGGCCCTGCGCGCGGCGCTCGGAGAGGAACTCATCGTCGTCGCCTACCTCTTCGAACGACTCAAGCGCCTCGGCGTCGGGCCCTGGGCAACGATCGTCATCAGTGCGCTCCTCCGCGGCAGCTATCACCTGTATCAGGGCTTCGGCGGCTTCATCGGCAACGTGATCATGGGCGTCATCTTCGGCTGGGTGTACCAGCGATGGGGCCGCGCCCTCCCCCTCGTGGTCGCGCACTGGGCGCTCGACATCGCAAGCTTCGCAGGCTACCCGCTCGCGGTCGCCCTCTGGCCGGCGCTCTTCAGCGCGCCGGCAGGGTGAGCGCCGACCGGTTCGCTCCGACCCTCCCCGTCAGCCGGCGGGGGTGATGCTCTTCGCAAAGGCGTCGGTCAGGCCCCAGAGCTCGTCGTACAGCTCGGGCGCCGCCTCGCATCGCTCCGCGGGCTTAAGTACTGAGTAGGTGCCATCGGCCCCCTGCGTGATCCCCCACTGGGTGCGCATGGCCGCGCACTCCTCCGGCAGCGAATTGATCAGCGGGCTGCTCAGCTGCAGATTCACATTGTCGGGAATCGAGTAGCTCGTCATACCGAACTTCAGACTGAGCTGCGAGGTGACGCCCCACGCCGGGATGTCGAGCGGCGTGGTCGGTCCGACCTCGACCGCGGGGACCTCATCCGGGTCGGTGTCCTCCGCGTCGGCGTCGTCGGCATCCGCGTCATCGGCGCCGCTCGACGGCGACGGCGTCGCGCTCGGAGCGGCCGTTGTGGTCGGCTCCTGGTTCGAGGCATTCCCGTCATCCGATCCCCCGCGTGCCAGGTTCACGAGGACGATGCAGACGATGATCGCGATGACGGCAACCGCGCCGACGACGATCCAGGGCAGCGCCTTGGGCGCGGCACGCGTCCCCTCGCTTCGCGGCTCCGTCGACAACTGCGCCGTGCGCACGCGCTCCGCCTGCTCGTACGAGAGACGGTCGCGCGCCGGAACGGGCTGCGGCTCCGCCGGCGGAACGGGTCGCGTCTCAGCCGGCGGCTCGGCGTCTGCTGGTCCGAAGAGTTCCTCGAATGGATCTTTACTCACGCCGACAGCCTAACCGCGTCTGATGGGAGCCTCGTTCGCATCGTCGGCAGCCCCGTCGCGCTGCGCACGCTCGGCCACTGCGGCGATGTGCGGCGCGTCGGTGCCGCAGCAGCCGCCGAACACGGTGGTGAGCGGGAGAAGGTCTCGCAGTGCGAGCTCCGCCTCGGCGAAAGCGCGCGGCTCATCACCTGCGCCGTCGTCGCCCGAGGCCGCGGCGTTCAACCGGAACCCGACGATGCGGTCGAGCTCGGCAGCACCGGCGTCCCTCGCGATTCCGGTGGCGACCTCGCTCGGATGCGCGCAGTTGATCAGGTACCCCTCGGGCGCCGCATCGGTCGCGCGATCCACCTCCGAGATCGCCTCGGTGATGGAACTGCCGTCCGCGAGCAGCCCGCTCGCCCCCACGATGAAGGACACGAGGACCGGGACGCGGGAAGCTGCGGCGGCACGCACGACGCCGATGCCCTCCGCCGCGTCGAGCGTGGTCACGGAGGTCACACGATCGGCGCCCGCCTCTGCAAGGGCGCGCACCTGAGGGGCATGGTACTCCTCCGCCTCGGCCGCGCTCATCCGTTCCCCTGCGACGTAGTCGTCGAAGCGGGGCCCGACGCAACCGTTCACGATGATCTCGGGCGCGGGCTGCGGATCCCCCTCGTCGAGCTCGCGCACGAGCGCGACGGCGTCGGCGTTCACGCGAGCCAGGTCGTCGGCGCCGTACCCGAGACGCCCGCCCCAATCCGCGTTCGCCCGCCAGGTCGGGGTGTCGAGCACCAACGAGAGGTCGTGTTCGCGGGCGACCGCCAGGAACGGCGCGTAGTACTCGTGCAGCGCGGTCCTGCCCGCTGCGGAGTCGAGCAGCACGAACGCCGCGAACTCGGGCAGCTCCTGCCCGAGTCGATCCGTGAGCGCTGTCTCGATGCCGCCGTCGGTCACGATGATGGTCATGATGCCTCCTCTGATTCCAGCGGTGCGTCGCCCCTCAACGCATCCATGATCGCGGCACGACGCCGCAAGAACCCGGCCACACGCGAGTGATGGCGATCCATGATGCCCGCATCCCTCAGCGCGAGGGTACCCGGGTCGCCGCGCTCGATCCCCGCTCGCCACCGCTCGGAGATGAGCGACATCCGAGCCTCCACCGCTGTCAAGAGCTCGCGCGCCGTCACTCCGCCGTAGGCGCTCGCCGCACGCTCGAGCCGTCGCGCCGCATCGGCGGCATCGATCTCGCGCAGGAGCGGCACGCCCGACCAGCACATGAAGGCGAGGTCGTCGAGCGGATCGCCGGGCCCCGCGCGATCCCAGTCGATCATGCCGGCGAATCCGTCGTCCAGAACCACCCAGTTGTACAGCCCAGGATCGTTGTGGCAGATGACCTGGCCGGGTTCGAGGCGCTGCACGCCTTGCCGCCACTCGAGTGCTCCCGGTGAGAAGTGGCGCACGGCGTCGTGGAATCGACGCAACCAGCTCGCCGCCTCGACGAGCGCCGCGTCGTCGACGCTGTCGCGCTCCGGGTCGAGCGTGCGGCCAGGCAGGTAATCGAGGATCTCCTGGCCGTCCTCGTCGATGCCGTGCACGCGCGGGATGCCGTCGAGGCCCTGCTCGTCGAGATAGGCGAGCAGCGCGTGGACCGCGGGCGTCCAAGGACCCGTGGGGCGATGGACGCGTGTCGCGCCGTCCGCCTGCTGCACGCGCCAGACGCCGCCGGACCCGCCCGGAAGATGCTCGCGCTCCATGCGTCACACCGTACCGGAATCCGCGTCCTCTCGGGCGTGCACCGAGCTCACGACCGTGACCGCCGCTGCTCGATCAGCGCCTGCGTCATCTCATGGAGCGAGTCGGCGACGCTCGCGACGTCGAGCTCCTCCGGAGTCACCGCTTCGAGCACTTCAGCCCAGCGCGCACGAAGTCGAGACAGATTCTCCGCAGCGAGCGGAGTGGAGCTCACGAGTACGCCGCGGCCGTCGGGGCTCGAGCGGCGGCGCGCCACGAGGGCCTTCGCCTCGAGTCCGCGAAGCGCGGTGCTCAGATTGGATCGCTGCATGCCGAGACGTTCGGCGAGCGCGCCGGGCGCCGACTCGCCGTGGCGATCGAGGGTGCCCAGCACGAGTCGCTCGGTCTGCGTCAATGGAATGTAATCGGCGTGCTCGTGCCGAGACTCGATCTCCCTCGCGAGGGCCACGACCGCGGCGGCCAGGTCGGCGATTGAGGCGTCGTCTCCAGGCGCGGCATCGTGCATAGGATCATCGTAGGCCACCTGCCCGAGATATTTATAGTAAGATAACTAGTTATGTCCAGTGCACCCCCCTCCGTCCAAGCTCCGCAGACCGAGGTCTCCCGAAGCGACGCCCTCGGCCCCGCCCTGCTCCTCGTGCTCGGTCTCCTCGCCGCGGTCGCCCCGTTCGGCATCGACCTCTACCTCCCAGCGTTTCCCGCGATCGCGAGCGAACTCGGCACGAGCGCGACCGGCGTTCAGCTGACACTGACCGGCTTTCTCGTCGGCATTATGATCGGGCAGCTCGTGTTCGGCCCGCTCTCCGACCGGTACGGCCGACGCGTCCCGCTGCTGATCGGCACGATCGTGCTCATCGCTTCGAGCGCCGCCGCGGTGTTCGCACCGAACCTCGGCGTACTCGTCGCGGCGCGCGTGCTGCAGGGGGTCTCTGGCGCCGCGGGCATGGTGCTCGGGCGCGCCATCATCTCCGACCTCGCCACCGGCGCCGTTGCGGCGCGTGCGATGAGCCTCATGATGATCGTCAGCGGCATCGCGCCCGTCATCGCACCGCTGGTCGGCGGGGTGCTCGCCGATCCGCTCGGCTGGCGCGGAGTGCTCGCTGTGCTGCTCGTGATCGCACTCGGCACGCTCGTCGCCGTCATCTGGGGCGTGCGCGAGACCCTGCCGGCCGACCGACGTGCGCAGCTGGCCGAAGCTCGCCGCGCACAGGGCTCGCCCGCACGACGACTGATCTCTCGGCAGTACCTCGGCCACACCATGGCCTTCGCTGCAGCGTTCACCGTGATGATGGCGTACATCTCGGCGTCGCCCTTCCTCTACCAGTCGATGCTCGGCGCGAACGAGCTGCAGTACGGGCTGCTCTTCGGCCTCAATGCGCTCGCACTCGTGGTGACGAGCGCCGTCTCCGCCCGCCTCGTCGCCCGTGTCGGCCCGCGCGCGCTCGCGGCGATCGGACTCTCCGGCGTCGCAGTCGGCTCACTCGTCATGCTCGGCGCCGCACTCCTCGGGACGTCTCCCTGGGTCCTCGCCGCCGCCGTCTTCGTCGTGGTCGGCTCGCTCGGATTCGTGATGGGCAACGTCACGGCACTCGCACTATCGGCGGTACCCGGTGCTGCAGGTACGGCTTCCGCGCTGCTCGGTGCGCTGCAGTTCGGCTTCGCCGCCGCCGTCTCACCGTTCGTCAGCATCGCCGGCGAACGCAGCGCACTGCCCCTCGCGGTCATCATGGTCGCCGCCGCCGCGGTCGCGCTCATCGCGTTCGCCAGCGGACGCGAGCGTTCGACACCCTCCTGAGCCGGACCGCTGAGCGCGCGCCACGACGTTTCGACGGGCGCGCGCTCAGCGTTTCAGACGCGGTGGATGCGGTCGCGCACCGCGCGAAGCTCGAGCGGCGCCGTGTGCAGCGGGGGCTCGCCGTGCATCTGCACGTGCAACCGCTCCATACGGGTATCGAGCTCAGCTGCCGTCTCGGCGGCGTGCTTGAGCTCGCGGATCAGCGTGTCGGGCACCTGTCGTTCGTACTTGTAATAGATCTTGTGCTCGAGGCTCGCCCAGAAATCCATCGCGATGGTGCGGAACTGCACCTCGACAGGAACGTCCACGCGACCCGTCGACAGGTAGACCGGAACCGAGATGATCGTGTGGAGGCTCTTGTACCCGTTCGATTTCGGGGTCTCGATGTAGTCCTCGACCTCGAGCACCGTGATGTCATCCTGCTGCGTGAGCAGATCGAAGAGCTGGTAGACATCGCGGATGAAGGCGCAGGTGACGCGCACTCCGGCGATGTCGTAGATCTCGGTTCGAATCACATCGAAATCGGTGCCGATGCCGCGCCGCTCGAGCTTCGCCACCAGGCTCTCAACGGATTTCACCCGGCTCGAGACGTGCTCGATCGGGTTGTACTCGTGCATGTGGAGGAACTCTTCGCGCAGAATCGCGAGCTTGGTCTCGACTTCCTCCATTGCGAAACGGTACTCGAGCATGAAGCGCTGCATCTGATCGCCGAGCGTTCGGAGTGCACTCGGCGAGATCGTGATCTGATCGTCAGCGGGGTCTTCGTGCGCGTTCTCGTCGTGCGCAGAGGCCGTCGGATTACTCATGGATTCAGGCTACCTCTCGGCTGCTCGAACGACCTGACAGATCGATCGCGTGGGGCGGTGCAGCGCAGCACCGTCGTCACGCACCCTCGTGCTCCGCGCGAAACACGTGCACGAGCGCGTTGGCGTGTCCATGCCCCATGCCCTGTTCCTTCAGGAACGCGACCTGCTCCATGTGCTTCTGCCCGGCGAGCGGTCGCAGCCGTTCGAACCACGCGTCGATGCTGAGCCCGTACTTCTGCTCGATCGACGGGAAATACGATTTCGGGCCGGTGACCTGCTCCGACATGGACGCCTCCTCCGCGAGTGCCATCGTGCGGCTCCACCCAGATGGGTTGCCGCACGGCCACGCTAGCACGGCGGGCAATCGAAGCGAACAGTCGGCATTATGCTGATGTCTGCACTGCACGACGACAACCGCCCGCGGCTCGACCGCGGAGCGTGGGGGGACATCATGACCGAGCAGAAGCGCACGGTGGACACGGCCGCTGCCCGACAGGATCGCGGCTTCTTCGGGCACCCGTGGGGCCTCGCGAACCTCGCCGGCGTCGAGATGTGGGAGCGGTTCAGCTTCTACGGCATGCAGGGATTGCTCGCGTTCTACATCTACTACTCCCTCTCGGAAGGCGGCCTCGGCATGTCCGAGGCCGCCGCGACGTCCATCGTCGGGGCGTACGGAGGACTCGTCTACCTCTCGTCCGTCCTGGGCGGCTGGGTCGCCGACCGCGTGCTCGGCGCCGAGAAGACTCTGGTGAGCGCAGCGGTCATCATCATGTTCGGGCACATCGCCCTCGCCGTCTTCCCCGGCGTCGTCGGGCTCGGTGTCGGGCTCGTCAGCGTGGCGCTCGGCGCGGGGTCTCTCAAGACGACGACGTCGACGGTGCTCGGCGACCTCTACGAGCCGAACGACGTGCGGCGCGACGCCGCGTTCTCGATCTACTACATGGGCGTCAACATCGGAGGCTTCATCGGCCCGCTCCTCACCAGCCTCGTCTGGGGCTGGAAGGGCTTCCACTGGGGCTTCGGCCTCGCGGCTCTCGGCATGGCGCTCGGCCTGTTGCAGTACGTGCTGCTGCGTCGGCACACGGTCACCGAATCTGGCGCCCGCCCCACCAATCCGTTGACGCGGCCCGAGCGCCTGCGGTGGATCGTGATCCTCGTCGCGGCGATCGCCATCATCACCGTCGCGGCGCTGCTCGGCCTGCTGCGCGCCGAGAATCTCTCGATCATCGTCGTCGCGCTCACGATCGTCGCGGCGATCGGCCTCTTCTCGGTGATCGGCGCGAGTGCGCGGGTCACGTCGGACGAGCGAAGCCGGGTCCTCTCCTACATCCCGCTCTTCATCGCCTCCGCGGTGTTCTGGACGCTGTTCCAGCAGCAGTTCACCGTGCTCGCGATCTACTCCGATCAGCGACTCGACCGCAATCTCTTCGGTTTCGAGCTTCCCCCGAGCGTCGTCACCTCGATCAACCCGGTCTTCATCATCATCTTCGCTGGCGTCTTCGCGGCCATGTGGACGAAGCTCGGCGAGCGCCAGCCCAGCACGCCGATCAAGTTCGCACTCGGCACGATGATCATGGGGCTCGCGTTCCTCACGTTCATCCCGTTCTCCGGCGGAGCGGACGGCTCGGTGCCCTTCTACGCCATCGTGCTCATCCTGCTCCTCTTCACCTTCGCGGAGCTCTGCATCTCCCCGGTGGGCCAGTCGCTGGCGACGAAGCTCTCGCCCCACGCGTTCCACTCCCAGATGGTCGCGCTCCACTTCCTCTCGATCGCGCTGGGGTCGGCGGCCGCCGGCGCCCTGTCCGGCCTGTACTCGACGGACGACGAAGTGCCGTACTTCCTGACCATCGGACTGGCGTCGATCGCCGTCGGCATCGTGCTCGCGACCGTGAAGGCGCCGATCCTGCGCCTCATGCGCGGCGTTCGCTGAGGGGAAGCAGCGCGGTCGCTCAGTCGGGGATCGTCTCCCCCGCCGCCGCAGCGGCCTTCTGCGCCGCGGCTTCGACCTCGGCGACGTATTCGCCCCACCATGCGGGGTCGTTCTGCGGCAGGTTCAACGCCTCCGCACGCATCCCGGCCATGTTGTCGAGGCGCTCGCGCAAGATATCCGCGTGACCCGCGTGCCGGTGGGTCTCGGCGATCATGTGTACGAGCAGCCGGCGCACGGTCACCGCTTCTCCGCTCCACCAAGGTACTGCCCCGGACGCGTCAGCGCCGAGCTCGCGCACGGTTGCATCGTCGCTCGCCCACACGCGCCGGTACAGGCCGACGATATCTTCACGACTCTCGGCCGCGGTGGCCCACATGTCCGCGTTGTCAGGCGCATCCTCCGTCATCCATGGCGTTTCGATGCCCCCGTCGCCGCCAAGACACGTGGTGAGGTACCCGTACTCCGTGCTCGCCACGTGCTTCACGATGCCGAGCAGGTTCGTTCCGGTCGGCGTCAAGGGCCGACGCGCGTCGTATTCGCTGAGACCTTCGAGTTTCCAGAGCAGTGCCTCCCGGCCGACCTGCAGGTAGCGCAGCAGCAGCTCAATCTCCTCGTTGTGATCTTCATCGTGTTCCATGCCGACAGCGTACCGAGCCACTCGAGTCGAGTCAGCCCTGCTCCGGCCAATTGGAGGTCAGGTAAGCCTCGAGCGCCCGATGGCGGAAGGCGTAGCGTCGACCCCGCGAAACGATGCCCCGGACGGTGTCGAGGCGCTGCGCGAACGGGCCGACGTTCGCGGCTCGGCTGTAACCCATCGATTTCGCAATCGCCGTCGCGGTGCGCTGGCCGGGCTCCGCTGCTGCCATGTACTCGATAAATTCGCGTTCTTTCGCAGGGAGGCGATCGAGGATCCGCTCGACGTGCGCCACGGCCTCGTGCTTCGCCGCCTCCCAGCCCATCAGCACGTCCTCGCGACTGATCACCGCGCTGTGACCGGCGTACCAGGCGCGCTCGCCGGCGAGCTGGAACAGGAACGGTTCACCGTGGCACAAGGCGACGAGCGCGTCGACTGCGTCTGCGGTCATGCGCACGGCGGTCATCGCGCCCGCCCCGTCCGGCACTGACCATCCAGGGTCGATGAAGGGCGCGAGAGCGAGACGGATCTCACCGTCTGAGATCGGTTCGAGCGTGGTCGTCGCAAAGCGTCGAGCGAACGTCGCCCCGGTGCGCGAGGAGGCTTTCTCCGCGAACTCCGGCAGCCCCGTCAGGTATACGGCGATCGGGAGCGAACGGTCGCGCACCTCGCCGCCCGGCAGATCCGTGCGGATCGTGGCCGTGATCGCGTCGCCCAGACTGATGAGCAACTGCGACAGGGCGTTCTCATCGGTGACGTTCTGGATCTCATCGATGTGGATCAACACGACGGTGCGCGCCCGCACCGCGGCGGTGCCCACCGCGACCAAGAGGTCGGTGAGCGCCGTGTAGGGTTCGGGGCCGGCTGTTCGGTCGATGGTGAGCGAGATTCCGCTCGCGGCGACCTGCCGCACCCGGTCGAGCACCTCGGCGATGCGGCGCTCGCGCGATGCGGAGAGTCCGGCGAAGTCGGCGAGGCGCAGCACGGCGGTGGCGACGGCCTTCAACGGATCGGCGCCGGCGGGCAGCCGCACCTGGGGCGTGACCCATGCCCCGTCCGCTTCAGCACGAGCGGCGATCCTGCGCACCAGCGTCGATTTCCCCAGACCGGGTTCGCCGACGATCGTGCGCCCTCGCTCCGGAAGTCCGGCGAGGAGCCGAGGCCTCACGATATCCGCCCAGTCGCGCAGTTGCGCCGCTCGCCCTGCCCACACCTCGGGCAGTGTGTCGGACCCGGGCGTGAAGGGGTTATCAGTCGCATCGCGCATACGATAATGTTAACTCGAAGTTAAGCAAATTTGTTAACATTAACTCGGCGGGCGCGCTCAGGTAAACGAGCGTATTGCGCGTCTCGATCTTCCGTCATCGAATGATCACGCGAACCCAGACAGTTTCCGGGGACCTGCGCAGGCTTAACCGATCATGTAGACCATGCCTCGGCCATCTGCAACGAGCCCGGCCACGAACTCATGCGCACGTTGCAACCCATGCCTCCCACCCGAGGTCGCGCATCGCCACCTCTCCCTCGAACATCGCAAAGGCCGGTCTCGCAGTGCCTTCGAGTCTCCACGGACCAGTAAGCAGCTGCAGCTCTCGCCAAGCCTTGTCGAGATAGAGCATGTCCCGGTGAAACACGGTTTGCTCAAAGGTGGCGTGACTGACGGTCGCGTGCGGCACAAGCCCCCACGCGTCGGCGAGCGGGTCGCTTGCGATCCGGCTACGGGGATCGTCCCGAGCCCGGTCCCTCAGCCCATGGTCGAATGCATATGCGTAAAATCTGATACCCATGGATCGAGTCTCAATCCCTGCGTGAAGATGCCGATCCGGAATGTGATGATCTGTGGAGAACTCTCAACGTCAGGGGTTATGAGCGACGACGGAGCCAGGATCTCACCGAATGGGTGCTCGGTAGCCTCTCGCACTGTCAGACGTTGAAGCGCCACTCGCAGACGTCGCCGTCCTGCATGACGTAGTCCTTGCCCTCCATGCGCGCCTTGCCCTTGGCGCGGGCCTCTGCGACCGAACCGGCCTCGACGAGGTCCTCGAACGAGATGATCTCGCCCTTGATGAAGCCCTTCTCGAAGTCGGTGTGGATCGCGCCGGCCGCCTGCGGCGCCGTGGCGCCTCGCTTGATCGTCCAGGCACGGGCTTCCTTGGGTCCAGCCGTCAGGTAGGTCTGCAGCCCCAGCGTCTCGAAGCCGACGCGCGCGAGCTGATCGAGGCCGCTCTCCTCCTGACCGATCGAGGCGAGCAGCTCGGCCGCGTCCTCGGCGTCCAGCTCGATGAGTTCGCTCTCGATCTTCGCGTCCAGGAAGATGGCGTGCGCCGGCGCGACGAGGGATGCCAGCTGGTCGAGCTGCGCCTGATCCTGCAGCACCGACTCGTCGACGTTGAAGACGTAGAGGAACGGCTTCGCGGTGAGGAGGCCGAGCTCCTTGATCGGCTCGAGATCGAGGCCGGCCTGCGACAGCACCTTGCCCTCGTTCAGCGCGGCCTGAGCCGCCTTCGCCGTCTCGACGACCGAGGGGTCGATCTTCTTGTTCTTCAGCTCTTTCTCGAAGCGCACGAGCGCCTTCTCGACGGTCTGAAGATCGGCGATGATGAGTTCGGTGTTGATCGTCTCCATATCGCTCGCGGGATTCACCGCGCCGTCGACGTGAATCACGTCGGGGTCGGAGAATCCGCGCACGACCTGGGCGATCGCATCGGCTTCGCGGATGTTCGCGAGGAACTGGTTGCCGAGCCCTTCGCCCTCGCTCGCGCCGCGCACGATGCCGGCGATGTCCACGAAGCTGACCGGAGCCGGGAGGATGCGCTCCGAGCCGAAGATCTCGGCCAGCACGTCGAGCCGACGGTCGGGCAGGTTCACGACGCCGATGTTCGGTTCGATCGTCGCGAACGGATAATTCGCCGCGAGCGCGTCGTTCTGCGTCAACGCATTGAACAGTGTCGATTTGCCGACGTTGGGAAGACCTACGATGCCGATAGTTAGAGCCACGGGAGACGAGTCTACGCGGCTCTGGCCGCCCTGAGCGACGGTGCCGGTGCCGGTGCCCGTGCCGGCGACAACCTCGGCGGTGCGGCGGCGAGGCGAAAGCCTCAGGCGGGAGTGCCGCGCAGAATGGACGTCATCTTCTTGCCGCGAGCCACTTCGTCGACGAGCTTGTCCATGTAGCGGATCTGCTGCATCAGCGGATCGTCGATCTCCTCGACGCGGATGCCGCAGATCAGACCGGTGATCAGACTCGCGTTCGGATTCATGCGCGGCGCCTCGGCGAAGAACGTGCGGAAGTCCGTCTCGTCGGCGACGATGCGTTCGAGATCGTCCGCGTCGTAGCCCGTGAGCCAGCCGATGACCTGATCGACCTCGCCTCGCGTGTGCCCCTTGCGCTCAGCTTTGGCGACGTAGTGCACGTAGACGCTCGCGAAACTCGTCGAGTAGATGCGGTGCTCGGCCATGGGATGCCTCCGGTTCGACTGATGCTCTGATGATCCGACGCGCTGACGCTCCCATTCTCGCACTGAGCGCCGCGCCTCGCGGGTCCGGGCTCGCCCTGCTGGGCCGCGCCCGAGAGTGTCAGGGGCGTGTGACAGAGTTGAACCGTGCCCGTCGACTTCACCGCCATCGATTTTGAGACCGCGAACAGCCACCCCTCGTCAGCATGCTCCGTCGGCCTCGTTCGAGTGCGCGCAGGCGAGGTGGTGGATCGCGTGCACTGGCTGATCCGTCCGCCTTCCGGCCACGAGGCCTTTCTCCCCTTCAACATCCGAATCCACGGGATCACGCCGGCGATGGTCGCGGACTCCCGCGACTGGGCCGGGCAGCTGGCCGACCTCCGGGAGTTCATCGGAGACGACGTGACGGTCGCCCATAATGCGAGCTTCGACATGGGCGTGATCCGTGCGGCATGCGCAGAGACCGTGACTCCGACCCCTCGCCTGAAATACCTCTGCAGCGTGCAGATATCGCGCAAGACGTACGAGATCCCATCGCACCGGCTCCCGCTTTCGGCGGCGGCTGCCGGCTACGGCGAATTCGCGCATCACGACGCGCTGGCGGACGCCGAGGCGTGCGCCGCGATCATCTCGGACGCCGCGCGCCGGCACGCCGTCGACTCGGTCGCAGCGCTCGCGAAGCAGACCGGGGTGCGCATTCAGCAGCTGAAGGCGATCCCCCTGAAGCTGTGATGCGCGCGAATGTCGGTGGTATGCGGCAGCGTGAGGGCAACGCACGTTCGATCCAGAAACCCGGGAGAACATGAACACTCTGACCGTCACGCTCCTCAGCTTGAACCTGCTGCTCCTCATCGCCGTGCTCGTCACCGTGCTCATACGCACGGGGCGGGGCGGGGCGGCGTCGACTCCCGGCGCCGATCTCCGCGGCGTCTCCGGCGAGATCCGCCAGGATCTTTCCGCGCAGCGCAACGAGATCGGGCAATCGCTCTCCGCCATCACTGATCGCGTGCACGCCGGAGCGCAGGCGGCGCTCTCCTCGCAGAACGCACTGAGATCGAGCGTCGAAGCGCGCTTCGACGACCTCAGAGAGGCCAACGACGCGAAGCTCGAACAAGTGCGCGTCGCCGTCGGCGAGCAGTTGCAGCAGCGCCTGAAGGCGTCGCTCGACGAGAACGCGCGGCGCGTGCAGACCCTCGGCGAGGTGCACGTGGCGAAGCAGGCGGAACTGCAGCAGGTGCTGCGAGAGGAACTCGAGAAGCTGCGGCAGGGAAACGAGGCGAAGCTCGAGAAGATGCGGGAGACCGTCGACGAGAAGCTGCAGGGAACGCTGGAACGGCGACTCGGCGAATCGTTCAAGCTGGTGAGCGATCGACTCGAACAGGTGCAGAAAGGGCTCGGCGAGATGCAGACGCTCGCCTCCGATGTCGGAGGGCTGAAGCGCGTGCTGACCAACGTGAAGAATCGCGGCAGCTGGGGCGAGGTGCAGCTCGCGCGTCAGCTCGAAGACATGCTGACGCCCGAGCAGTACGCGGAGAACGTGGCCGTGCGCCCGAGCTCTGCCGAGCGCGTCGAGTTCGCCGTCAAACTGCCCGGACGCGGCGAAGATCACGAGACCGTCTGGCTGCCGATCGACTCCAAGTTCCCGCAGGAGGATTACGAGCGCCTCCTCGAAGCTCAGGAGCGCGGCGATCGCGCCGAGGTTGAGGCCGCGAGCAAGGTCGTCGAGCGCGTGATCATCACGCAGGCGAAGCTCATCCGCGACAAGTACCTCGAGCCGCCGCACACGACGGACTTCGGCATCATGTACCTGCCGACGGAGGGCCTGTTCGCCGAGGTCATACGACGCCCCGGTCTCACCAGCAGGCTCCAGTCCGAGTTCCAGGTCACCGTGGCCGGACCGACCGTGCTGATGTCGCTGCTCAACAGCCTGCAATTGGGATTCCGCACCCTCGCGATCGAGCGCCGCAGCTCCGAGGTGTGGCAGGTGCTGAGCGCGGCCAAGGGCGAATTCCAGAAGTACGGCCAGGTCTGGGAGAAACTCGGCAAGCAGCTCGCCACTGCGCAGAACACGGTGAGTGAGGCGGGGCGCCGCACGCGCGCCGTCGAAAAGCGGTTGCGCGCAGTGGAGACACTGGAGCCCGCCGGAAGTGCGGCTGAGGCGATCGACGATCTCGTACCGAGCGCGGAGCCCGAATCAGCCACGCGCAGCCTGTGGGACGACGAGTGAGCATTCCAGTGCGCCAGATGCAGACGGGCGGTTGCGTTAGCGTATGACCATGGCATCCGACGCGCACCCGCGCACCCCGTTTCCCAGCCCGCCGCGCACTGATGCCTCGGTGACTCCCCGTTTGCTCGCCATCGACATCGATGGCACGCTCACGAACAGCGCGAAGCAGATCATGCCGTTCACACGGGACGAGATCGCGCGAGTGGTCGCGACCGGGGCGCAGCTCGTGATCGTCACGGCGCGCGCCATCGCCGCCTCCATGATCATCGAGCGCAAGCTCGGGGTGCCGGCGTCGCACATCGCGTTCGGCGGGGGCACGATACGAGTGCGTGAAGGCGAGCGGCTCGTCGTGCTCGAAGAGCATCCGTTCGAGCGTCACGACGTCGCGCGCATACTCGAAGCGGCCGCCGGAGCCGACGTTCACGTCGGGCTCTACACCGCGGCGGAGTGGCACGTCAGCGACATGGGATTCTGGGGGCTGCGTGAAGCGCGCAACACCTCGATCTGGCCGAATACGATCGGAGACGGCACGCCCCCGGCCATCCCAGCGGACCCGGTCTTCAAAGTCATGTTCCGTGGCGACCCCGACGCCCTCGCACCGATCAAGGCGGCGATCGACCGCGAACTGCCGGGCGCATTCGCGCACTTCTCCGCCCGCGTGCTCGAAGTCACCGCATCGCGCAAGCACACCGCACTGACATCACTGACCGCCCACCTCGACATCGACCTGCACGAGGTCATCGCCTTCGGCGACACCGAGGCCGACGTGCCCATGCTCGACGCCGCCGGCATCGGCGTGCTCATGGGCAACGCAGACTCGACGCTGACCGTCGCACCGCACGTCGAACGCACACTCTCGAACGATGAGGAGGGCGTGGGACTCAGTCTGCGCAAGCACTTCCCCACCGACGCGCCGTTCGAGATCTGACTCCGCACGCAGGCGCCGTGGCGAAACGTCGGAGGGTCCGGGCGCGCTGCACCCGGACCCTTCGACATCACCCGATCACGACCAGCGGTTGGGATCCATATCGCTCGTGACGTGGCGGATGGTGCCGGAGTGCGCACGCATGACGATGCTCTCGGCGCGCACGAACGGGCCGTTGCGCTTGACCCCGTCGACGAACTCGGCATCCGTGATACCGGTTGCGACGAAGTAGCAGTTGTCGCTCGCGACGAGATCGTTCGCCTCGAGCACGCGATCGAGGTCGTGGCCAGCATCGATCGCGCGCTGGCGCTCCTCATCATCCTTCGGCCAGAGTCGCCCCTGAATGACGCCGCCGAGCGCCTTCACCGCGCACGCCGTGATGATGCCCTCGGGCGTGCCGCCGATGCCGACGCAGAGATCGATGTTCGAATCCCAACGGGCGGCGTTCACGCCACCGGCGACGTCTCCGTCCATGAGCAGGCGGGTACCGGCACCGGCCGCGCGGATGTCGGCGATGAGCTGCTCGTGGCGCGGCCGATCCAGCACCGCCACGCGAATGTCGGACACGTCGACCTGCTTCGCGCGGGCCAGCGCGCGGATGTTCTCACCGATGGGACGGCGGATGTCGACGACGCCGACGCCGACGGGGCCGCACACCAGCTTGTCCATGTAGAAGACCGCCGACGGATCGTACATGCTGCCGCGATCGGCGACCGCGATCACCGAGAGCGCGCCCGGGCGGCCCTCTGCAGTGAGACGGGTGCCGTCGATCGGGTCGACCGCGACATCGCACTCGGCGCCTTCGCCGTTGCCCACGACCTCGCCGTTGTACAACCAGGGAGCGTCGTCCTTCTCGCCTTCGCCGATGACGACAGTGCCGCGCATGTTCACCGTCGACAGGAAACGACGCATCGCGTCGACCGCAGCGCCGTCAGCCGCGAGTTTGTCGCCGCGTCCGATCCACGGTGTCGAACGCATCGCGGCCGCCTCAGTAGCGCGCACGAGCTCCATTGCGAGGTTGCGGTCGGGCTGCCATTCGCCCAGCGAAACAGGTTCAGTCATAGCTGCAACCCTACCGCGTAGACTGGTGCGACGAAGCGGACCCCTACGAAGTCAAGGAGCGCACATGCCCGTTGCAACACCGGAACAGTACGCCGCCATGCTCGACACCGCGAAGACCGGAGCGTTCGCGTTCCCCGCGGTCAACGTCTCGAGCTCGCAGACCCTCAACGCCGCCCTGCAGGGCTTCGCCGAAGCGGGGTCGGATGGAATCATCCAGGTGACGACGGGGGGCTCCGACTATCTCGCGGGGCACACGGTGAAGAACCGCGCGGGCGGCGCGATCGCGTTCGCCAAGTACGCGGAAGAGGTCGCGAAGGCCTACGACGTCACGGTGGCGCTGCACACCGACCACTGCCCGAAGAACGCACTCGACGACTTCCTCCTGCCGCTCGTCGCTGCGAGCGAGGCGCGCGTCGCCGAGGGCGGGCTGCCCTACTTCCAGTCGCACATGTGGGACGGCTCGGCCGTTCCGCTGCCTGAGAACCTCGAGATCGCACGGGAACTGCTCCCCCGCCTCTCCGCGATGAACGTGGTGCTCGAGGTGGAGATCGGCGTCGTCGGCGGTGAAGAAGACGGCGTCAGCCACGAGATCAACGACCAGCTCTACACGACCCTCGACGACGCGGTGGCCACCGTCGAGGCCCTCGGCCTCGGCGATCAGGGCCGCTACCTCACCGCGCTCACCTTCGGCAACGTGCACGGCGTGTACAAGCCGGGCGGGGTCTCGCTGCGCCCAGAGCTGCTCGCCGAGATCCAGCAGGGTCTGCAGGCGAAGTACGGCGTCGGCGAGAAGCCGCTGGATCTCGTCTTCCACGGCGGGTCCGGCTCGTCCGCCGAGGAGATCGCGGAGGCCGTGCGCAACGGCGTCATCAAGATGAACATCGACACGGACACGCAGTACGCCTTCACGCGCGCCCTCGCCGACTACCTCTTCAAGAACTACGACGGCGTGCTCAAGATCGACGGCGAGGTCGGCAACAAGAAGCAGTACGATCCGCGCGCCTGGGGCAAGGTGACGGAGTCCGCGATGGCGGCGCGCGTCGCCGTCGCCGCGGAGCAGCTCGGCTCCGCAGGGAAGTCGGTGAGCGCGTAGTGTCACTCCCTCGCGACGAAGCGCCGCAGGCGCGCCCGGCCGATCGCCCGCGCCCGGCCTACGGTGAACTGGCCCCGGAGGGGTGGGAGTGGAAGCCGGAGACGAGCGACGACGCACGCCCGAATGTGGCGTCGCCCACGCGCAACCTCGCGGGCACTCCGGTGACGGGCGTACCGCACAACCTGGGCGCTCGAGGCGACGGGGCGGGAGCGGTCGCGCCTGTGCCTCCCGCACCGCCCGCATCGGGGACCCGCGACCCCGAGCCGTACCGCGCTCCAGCACCGCAGTCTGGCGGCGACCCGGCTCCGCAGCAGCAGGCCCCGACGTACTCGAGCGGCGCCCCGCAGCAGAAGCCTCGTACCGCGGATCGCGTCATCACGATCATCCTGCTCGTGCTCGGCATGTTCGGCTCGCTGAACTTCGCGGCCTCGATGATGGGCCTTCCGGCGAGCTTCTCCCTGATGGCGTCGGCGTTCGAGCTCGAGGACTTCACGGTCCCGTCGTGGATCGGCACCGTCGGCACCGTGACGGCGATCGCGATCTTCGCGATCTTCGCAGTGAGTCTCATCTTCTCGATCCAGCGCATGCGCGCGCGCAAGCTCGCCTTCTGGGTGCCGCTCACCGCCGGTGCGATCGTCGTGATCGGCACGATCATCGTGTCGACCGTCGTGCTCGTCAACGTCCCGGAGCTGATGACCGCCGCCTCCGACCCGAACGCGATGCAGAAGCTGCTCGACTCGCTCGCGGAGATGAGCCAGCCGTAGCGTGACCGGGAGCGCCCGATCGAGCATCGGGCGCTCCCGCAGTCGTGCTCAGCGCACGCGTCCGCCGAGCGCGCGGGCATCGCGGTTGCCCGCCGCGTCCTGGCGCAGCTCCTTGGGAAGCGAGAACACGAGGTCCTCCTCCGCGGTCACGGCGGCTTCGACGTCGCGGTATCCCGCATCGGCGAGGTCGTCGAGCAGCTCCTGCACGAGCACCTCCGGCACCGATGCGCCGCTCGTCACACCGACGGTCCGCACCCCGTCGAGCCATTCCTGGCGCACCTCGCTCGCGAAGTCCACGCGGTACGCGGCGCGCGCGCCGTATTCCAGCGCCACCTCTTTGAGCCGCACTGAATTCGACGAGTTCTCCGACCCGACGACGAGCACGAGGTCCGTCTGAGGCGCGATCTGCTTGACCGCGACCTGACGGTTCTGCGTCGCATAACAGATGTCATCGCTCGGCGGGTCCTGCAGGTTCGGGAATCGTTCGCGCAGGCGGCGTACCGTCTCCATCGTCTCGTCCACCGAGAGCGTCGTCTGCGAGAGCCATACGAGCCGATCGGGATCCCGCACCTCGAGCGCGTCGACGTCGTCGGGCGAGTTCACGATCGTGATGCGGTCGGGCGCTTCTCCCGCCGTGCCCTCGACCTCCTCGTGGCCGTCGTGGCCGATGAGCAGGATCTCGAGATCCTGCTTCGCGAAGCGCACCGCCTCGCGGTGCACCTTCGTCACCAGCGGGCAGGTGGCGTCGATCGCGTGCAGACCACGGTCGGCAGCCTCGTTCACCACTGCAGGAGAGACGCCGTGCGCGGAGAAGACGACGTGCGCTCCCTCCGGCACCTCGTCCACTTCCTCGACGAAGACGGCGCCCATCTTCTCGAGCGTGTTCACCACGTGCACGTTGTGCACGATCTGCTTGCGCACGTAGACGGGCGCCCCGTAGCGCACGAGGGCCTTCTCGACCGCCACGACCGCGCGATCCACCCCAGCGCAGTATCCGCGCGGCGCCGCGAGAATGACCTTCTTCTCGCCCAGCACGGGCCGATCGCGCAACCGCCCGGCCTGCCGACGCATGCGCGGCATCGCGAGCGTCACCACGGGCGCCCCGATCGTGCGCTGGTCTCGCACCTGGGTGTCGTTCATGAGGCAGATTCTACCGCCGCCGCCTGCGCATCTCCGCCGGGGAGGCGGCCGGCACCGACAACTAGGCTGGTGCCATGGCAGACGCACCCTCCACCGGTCCCGCGACGAGGGAGGCCCCCTGGCCCGTCGCAGAGATGAGCGAGAAGATCGCCGCGTGGATCGACCGGCTCGGCCAGGTCTGGATCGAGGGGGAGATCACGCAGTGGCAGCTGCGCGGCGGTCACGTGTACGGCAAGCTGCGCGACCTCCACCAGGATGCGACGATCAGTTTCACCGTCTGGCGCTCGGTCGCGCAGCGCTTGTCGAGCGAGTTCTCGCCCGGCGACCGGGTCGTCGCCCTCGTGAAGCCGAATTTCTGGGTCAAGGGCGGCTCGCTCACGGTGCAGGTCTTCGACATCTCGCACGTCGGCATCGGCGAGCTCCTCGAACGGCTCGAGCGTCTGCGCCGGCAGCTGCAGGCCGAGGGCCTGTTCGACGCCGACCGCAAGCGCCGCCTCCCGTTCCTCCCCGGCCGCATCGGGCTGGTGACCGGGCGCGATTCCGACGCGGAGAAAGATGTGATCCGCAACGCGACGCTCCGCTGGCCGGGCGTGCAGTTCACGATCCACTACGCCGCAGTCCAGGGGGATCGCGCGGCCGGCGAGGTCACCGCAGGCATCGAGGCGCTCGACCGGGATCCCGAGATCGAAGTGATCGTCGTCGCTCGCGGCGGCGGCGACTTCCAGAATCTGCTGCCGTTCAGCGACGAGCGCGTGATCCGTGCGGCGAGCGCGGCGACGACCCCGATCGTGAGTGCCATCGGCCACGAGGCGGATCGCCCGTTGCTCGACGAGGTCGCCGATCTGCGCGCATCGACGCCGACGGATGCTGCGAAGCGGATCGTGCCCGACGTCGGCGAGGAGCTCGCCGGCCTCGATCAGGCCCGCGCCCGCCTCACCACGCGGCTCGGGCAGCTGCTCGCGCACGAGACGGATCGCATTGCGCAGTTGCGCGGCCGTCCCGTTCTCGCGGCGCCCGACCGCTTGATCGACGAGCGCGCCGAGGAGCTCGTCCGGTGGATCGCTCGCGGCACGGAACTCGCCGACCGCGCGATCGAGGACCGCTCGCGCTCGCTCGCCGACGTGCGCGGACGACTCGCCGCGCTCTCTCCTCGGGCGACGCTCGAGCGCGGTTACGCGATCGCGCAGGTCATCGACGACTCGGGGGCTGCCGGGTCCGTGCTCCGCGACCCCGCGGAAGCGGTCGCTGGCGCTCCGATCAGACTCTCGCTCGCCGGTGGCGCCCTCGACGTCGAGGCGATGGAGCGCTAGGAGCACCAGGAGCACGATCCCCGCCAGCCTCAGCGTGCGATACTGCATGTCATGGCGAAAGCGCGCAAGCCCGGGACCGACGATGGAGCCCACTCGGCCGAGCCCCACGAGCCGTTCGGAGTGCTCGACGAGCTCGACGAACAGCTCATCGTGCTGCTCGAGCGCGACGGCCGGATGAGCTACTCCGACCTCGCGAACGAGGTGGGGCTCACGCCGGGCGGCGCTCGCGCCCGCGTGAAGCGGCTGCAGGAGCGCGGAGTCGTGCGCGTGATCGGAGTGACGAGCCCGAATGCAGTCGGGCTCAGCAGTATCGCGAGCCTGCAGATCGAGGTGTCGGGCGACATCGACGCCGTAGCCGATCGCATCGCGGCCTTCGAGGGCGTTCGCTACGTCGTGCTCGGCTCCGGCAGGTTCAGCATCCTCGTCGAGGTCTACGCGACGTCGCCCGGCGAGCTCTTCACGCTCATCAACCGGCAGATCCGGGAGATCCGCGGGGTATCGCACATCGAGACGTTCCTCTACGACTCGGTGCACACCCATCGCCCGATCTTCCCGCTGCGGAACGGGCGCTGAGGCCGACCGGATCGATCGCCGGTGCGCGAATCGATCCGGCCGAAGGCGCCGGCCCGGTCAGTCGGCCTCTCGATCGACCACGAGTCCGAGCGCGCGCGCGAGTGACGCGGACTGTTCGATCACGGCTGTCTGCCAGTCTGCGAGTGCACGGGTCGGCGATCCCCCCACCGAGAGCGCGAACGGATCCTCGACGCCCGTGCGCACACCGCTCAGCACTTCGAGCACCGCGATGCCGCAGAACGGGACGTGCACTGCCGAGTAGCCGCCCTCGTGAGAGAAGACGATCCTCCCGCCGCACGCCTCATCGGCGATCGCGAGCAACCGCTCGGCGATCCCGCGGAAGCCTTCCGAGGTCACGCTCATGCGCCCGAGGGGGTCGAACGCCGAGGGGTCGAATCCGCTCGATACGAGGATGAGATCGGGCTGGAACGCGATGATCGCCGGTCGGGCGACCTCGTCGACGACCGACCAGTAGGCGCCGTCGCCGGAACCCGCCGGCAGCGGCACATTGATGTTCGTTCCCGCGCCAGCGCCAGCGCCCTGCTCGTCGACCAGTCCGCTGTCGACCGGGAACAGGCGATCCTGATGCACCGAGATCGTGAGCACATTCGGATCATCCCAGTAGATCTTCTGCGCACCGTTGCCGTGATGCACGTCGTAGTCGAAGATCGCCACCCGCTGCACCTTCCCCGCGGCCCGCAGCGCCTCGATGGCCACCGGCACATTCGCGAACAGGCAGTATCCCCGCCCCTGGTCCGGTTCCGCATGATGGCCGGGAGGGCGCACCAGCGCGTACGCGTTGTCGACGACGCCGTCGAGCACCGCCTCCGCCGCGACCAACGTGCCGCCTGCCGCGAGGCGCGCCAGATCGTACCCTCCGCGACCGAACGGGGAGAACCCGTCGCCGGCGTCTCCCCCGGCCTGCTCGGATTGCGTTCGGATGCGCTCCACGTGCTCCGGAGTGTGCACGCGCAGCAGATCCGCCGCATCGACTTCGCGCGCAGGGATCCGCACGAGCGATTCCAACAGGCCCGACACCTCGACGAGGCCGGCGAACCGAGCCTTCGACTCCGGGCTCTCGAAGTTCTGGTAAGGCTGCACGTATCCCCCGGAGGGGTAGATGCCGGCGTGCGTGCCGGTGTCGTGCCATGCGTATCGTTCGTGCCAGACGTATCCGGTCCTGCGCTCCATTGCGGTTGTCCTTCCAGCTTCGCTCGGCGATCCGCGCCCGATGGCGCTGCGTCCCGATGGCCCCCACCATAGCCTCAAGAATTCACGATCCACAAACAAATGCACCGTTTGAATGTCGAAACATAAATGAAACACTCTTCCCGTTGACTTTAGGGATTCAAACGTGTTGTCATAGTGACGCTGCGGGCCAGGGTCGGCTCGACAACGGAGGGCGCCGGTGCCCTCCGAGCACCCCGACGAAGGAGTCAACTCATGAAACGCACCCGTGCACTATCCGGCGGCGTCGCACTCGCGGCTGCCGCAGCGCTCGCACTGAGCGGATGCACTTCAGACAGCACCGGAGGCGACGCGTCATCCGGGTCCGAGGCGAAGGGCGCCGTCGCGATGAGCTTCGCCGGTCTCGACATCCAGATCTGGAACGACATGCTCCCCTTCATGGAGACGATCGTGACCGACGCCGGCTACGAATTCGTGACCGACGACCCCAAGTGGAATGCCCAGACACAGGTGCAGGATTGGGAGTCGTGGCTCGTCCGAGGCGACATCAAGGCGATCATGGGGTACCCCGTGCAGTCGGACGCGATGGTCGCAGTCACGACGCAGGCGACCGACGCCGGCATCCCGATCCTCGGCTACGGCAGCACGTGGGATGGCGTGACGGCGGCCGTCACCCTCGATCACGAGGCCGATGGCAAGAAGGCCGGCGAGAAGGCCGCTGAATGGATCGCGGAGACCTACGGCGACGAGAAAGTCGACGTCGCCTTCCTCGGCTGGCCCGACACCGATCTCGGGCGGCTCCGCGGCCAGGGCATGCTCGACGCCCTCGACGCGGCCGATCTCAATCTCGACATCACCGAGCACAAGGTGCTGAGCCTCGACGACGGGTACGCCGCCGTGCAGAATCAGCTCAACGCGGCCCCCGACACGAAGGTCTGGCTCGCCATCGCCAACGACCCGGCTCTCGGGGCCTACCAGGCGCTCACCGACTCGGGGGTCTCGCCCACCGACGACAGCATGCTCCTGCTCAACCTCGATGCGACGGACGCCGAACTCGAGGTCATCATGGAGCCGGATTCGTTCTGGCGGTACGCGTACATCGCCCCGGCACGACAGCTCGCCGAAGCGAACGCGCAGATGCTCGTCGACGCGGCGGAGGGCGAACCCGTGGAGGATCAGTCCGTTCCGGTCACGGAGGTCACGAGCGAGAACGCAGAGGACTTCCTGCTCGCGAACCAGTAGTACTCCCATCGGGGCGCCCAGAGGCCGAGGTGCGCCCCGATGACCCCGTAGCGTGCGACGAGAGGACCCCCGCATGGTCGACCATCAGTATCGGCTCGAGTACACCGGCGTGACCGTCGACTTCGGTGCGACACGCGCACTCGAAGACATCACGTTCGCGATCGCCCCCGGCGAGATCGTCGGACTGCTCGGCCACAACGGCGCTGGCAAGAGCACGCTCTTCAACGTGACCACGGGCGTGATCGATGCGAGCAGCGGAGCGTTCAGCATCGACGGCGCACGCATCGACAAGCGGCTGACCCCGCGCGAGGCCGCCCAGCACGGAGTGACCGTCATCCATCAGGAACCTGCGCTCGCCCCGAACATGTCGGTGCTCGAGAACCTCTTTCTCGCACGCAGAGCTCCCCGGGTCGCGGAGCGGCGGGCCCAGGCACGCCAGGCGCTCGCGGCCGTCGGGGCCGACATTCCGCTCGAGATCCCGGTCGAAGCGCTCGGACTCGGTGAACGGCAGCTCGTGGATATCGCACGCGGCATGCTCTCGGGCGAGATGAAGGTGCTCCTGCTCGACGAGCCAACCGCAGCGCTCGGCCGGGCCGAGACCGATGCGCTGCACGACCTCATCAGAGGCTTCGCGCAGCGCGGCATCGCCGTCGTCTACGTCTCGCATCGCCTGCCAGACATCATGGAGGTGTGCACGCGCATCGTGGTGCTTCGCGGCGGGCGTCTCGTCGTGGACGGACCGTCGAGCGACTTCACGCCCGCGAAGCTCGCGGATGCGCTCGTTCCCGACTTGCGCTCGCTCGACTTCACCCACGTCGCACCTGGCGATGAGGTCGTCGCGATCGACACTCCGGGCGGAGGCGTTCGCGCACGCGCCGGGGAGGTCGTCGGCCTGTTCGGCATGGCCGGCGGCGAGCAGTTCGACATCGCGGCGCAGCTCGCGGGGGCGGCCAATACTCCGCAGCCCTACACGCTGGGCGGGGCGCCCGTGCGCTTCGCCTCACCGGCGCAAGCCATCAAGCGCGGCGTCTTCTTCGTCCCACCCGATCGCGACACCGAAGGACTCATCGCCTCTGAAACCGCGCTCGACAACGTCATGCTCCCGTGGCACTCAGCAGGCGCGGCTCGTGGATGGTGGGTATCGGCGAAATCGGGTGCTGAGGTCTATGAGCGCGCCCGCAGCGCCCTCGACATCCGCGGCCCCTCGGCCGATGCCGAGATCTCGCAGTTCTCAGGCGGCAACCGGCAGAAGCATCTGCTCGCTCGGTGGCTGTACCCCGCCCAACCTGCGCTGCTGATCCTCTCGCAGCCCACGCAGGGCGTCGATGTCGGCGCGAAGCTCGACATCGTCGAAGCGACGCGAGCCGCCGCCGCCCGCGGCGCAGCAGTCCTCGTGGCGTCGAGCGAGTCCGACGAGATCGCGAGCCTCTGCGACCGCGCCTACACGATGCTGGGCGATCAGCTCGTCGACGTCCCACGATCAAGCACCTTCAACGAAGACCTCCTGACCTCGCTCCTCGCCATCGCCGAGCCGACCCGCGCCTGAACGGACCCCTCATGAACGCCGAACGCCTCAAGATCTTCGCCGCGAAGAACGGCATCTTCCTCGCTCTCATCGTGCTCGTCGCCGTCTTCTCCATCCTCCGCCCCAACTTCTTCACCTTCGCCAACGGGCAGAGCATACTGCTGCAGGCAGCAGAACTCGGATTGATCGCGATTCCCGCCGCATTCCTCATCATGTCGGGCACCATCGATCTCTCGGTCGGCTCGGTCGCCTCGGCGTCCGCGATCACCGGTGGCCTCGCGATGAGCGCGACGGGTTCGACACTGCTCGGCTTCATCGCCGCCGTGGCCACCGGGGTCGCCGCCGGGGCGCTCAACGGGTTCTTGATCGCCTACCTGCGGCTCAACTCCTTCGTCGTCACGCTCGGCGCTCTCAGCGTCTGGGGCGGGCTCGCACTCCTGCTCTCCGATGGGCGCACCATTCCGCGCGCAGAGCTCCCCGAGGCGTTTCGCAGCATCGGCACGTTGAAGGTGGGCCCGATCCCCATTCAGATCATCGCGCTCGTCGCGGTCATCGCGCTCGGATGGTACGTGCTCAACCACACGACCTTCGGCAAGTCAGTCAAGGCGATCGGCGGGAACGAGCGCGCCGCGCGCCTCATGGGCGTCAACGTGCAGCGCTCCCGCTTCCTCCTCTTCGTCGCGACCGGGGCCTTCGCCGCACTCGCCGGCCTGTTCCTCTCGGCCAAGGTGCAGTCGGCGAACCCGAACATCGGATCGGGCCTGGAGCTCGAGGTGCTCACCGTCGTGCTGCTCGGCGGGGTCGCCTTCGAGGGCGGGGTCGGCCGCATCAGCGGCGTCGTCGCGGGTCTCCTCTTCTTCCGCGTGCTGCGCGCCGGTCTGGTGTTCATGCAGGCGTCGCCGTTCCTGCAGACGATCCTCGTCGGCGCCACCCTGATCATCGCGGTGGCCCTCGACAGCTCCATCCAGCGCATGATCCGATCGTCCTGGGCGAAGCTCGGCAAGCGCGCCGTCGCCCAGGATCCGGCGGACGGCGCTGAGCGCGAGGAGGCCCCGCCGCGACGCTGACTCCGTCGACATCGGTGTCAGGAGCGCCGGGTAGACTCGTACGCATGGCAGATACGGTGGTTCCGGATCCCGCCTCCCTCTCGTATGAGGAAGCGCGCGACGAGCTCATCCAGGTGGTCAGCCGCCTCGAACAGGGCGGAGCGACCCTCGAAGAATCGTTGCAGCTCTGGGAGCGCGGCGAGAGCTTGGCGTCGCGCTGCGAGGAATGGCTGCTCGGCGCGCGACAGCGACTCGAGGCGGCGCGGAAGAACGCGGGCGACGGATCCGTCGGAGGTGACGCGTAACCGATGGCGAAGCAGCACAAGACGCCAGCGGTGGTCGCCGAGCTCGGCCGACCCGAGACCCCTGCCGAGACCGCATCGCGCAAGGCGAGGGACAGCCGGCTCTATCGGGAGCGCAAGACGGTCAACAACCTCGTCTTCTCATTGCTCGTGAGCCTCGGGCTGGTGCTCGTCATCTTCTTGATGGTGCCCCGCGGCACGGGCGGGTTCGCGGAACACGAGGTGAACGTCGCGTCGCTCGCGACCGAGGCGGCTCCGAGCGCGGGCCGAGAGCTCGCCGCTCCGCAGGTGCCCGAGGAGTGGAAGGCGAAGCAGGCCGAACTGCGCGGCAGCGATGGCGTCACCGCCTGGCAGATCAACTACACCACGGTCGATGCGGAATCGGGCCGCGAGGCCTATGCCGCGGTGACGCAGGCGTTCACCCCGGACGGCGCCCCCGTCGAAGACGTCTGGATCGCGCAGCAGCTCGAACAGCAGGCTCCGACCGGCAACGAATCGCTCGGCGGCCTCGAATGGATCACCTACGATCACAGCGATCGGGATCCCGACAACTCCAATGTGCTCTTCGCGCTTCAGGCGCAGTGGGAGAACGACACCATTCTCGTCTACGGTACCGACGCACCGTCCACGCTTCGCGACCTGGCGACGGACGTCGCCGAGTCGCTCTCCGAACCGAAGGGAACCGAATGACCGCCCCGAGAGTCACCCCGCAGCAGGCCTGGGACGCACTGGTCGCCGGCAACCGGCGCTTCATCGACGGCGGCCCTCAGCATCCCAGGCAAGACGTCGAGCGCCGCAACGAGCTCACGAACGGGCAGGTGCCAGACGCAGCGCTCTTCGGCTGCTCGGATTCCCGGCTCGCCGCCGAGATCATCTTCGACGCCGGCCTCGGCGATCTCTTCATCGCCCGGAACATGGGGCACGTGGTGGCGGAATCCATCACGGCTTCCATGGAGTACGCCGTCGCGAACCTCGGCGTCGCCGTGATCGTGGTGCTCGCCCACGATTCGTGCGGCGCCGTCGCTGCGGCGATCGGTCAGATGGAGCAGGAGCCCACCGCTGTTCCCATCGCGGTGCAGAACACGCTCGCGCCGATCCTGCCGTCGGTGCAGGAGCTCTGGCTCCGCGAGCACCGCGACACCCCATACGTCGACGTCTCGGCCATCGACGCCGACGCCGTCGGCCGCGTGCACCTCGCCGCGACCGTCAACCAGCTGCTGCGCAGTTCGCGCATCATCAGCGATGCCGTGGCCGCTGGCCGGCTGGGCATCGTCGGCTGCCAGTATCAGTTGTCAGAGGGACGCGCAGTCGCCGTGAGCGCCGTCGGGCACCTCGACATCACCGCAGCAGAGCCGGTCGCCGCGGCGTGAGCCAGGCACGGGCCTCTCGAACTTCTCCGACCCACGAGCAGTATCCACGAAACGAAGGATGATTGTGACCGAAGATCGCAGCGCCGCCGGCGCCGAGACCGAGTACCGCATCGAGCACGACACCATGGGCGAGGTGCGGGTTCCCAAGGACGCCCTGTACGCCGCCCAGACGCAGCGCGCCGTCGACAACTTCCCGATCTCGGGCAAGGGCCTCGAGCCCGCGCAGATCGTCGCGCTCGCGCGCATCAAGCGCGCCGCCGCCATCGCGAACGGCGATCTCGGCATCCTCGACGCCTCGGTCGCTCAGGCCGTCGTCGCGGCGGCCGACGAGATCATCGCGGGCGATCACCACGACATGTTCCCGGTCGACACGTACCAGACGGGCTCCGGCACCTCCTCGAACATGAACATGAACGAGGTCCTCGCGACGCTCGCCACGCGCCACCTCGGCTCCCCCGTGCACCCGAACGACCACGTCAACGCCTCGCAGTCGTCGAACGACGTCTTCCCGACGTCCGTGCACATCGCGGTCACCGGAGCGCTCATCGAGCAGCTGAAGCCCGCGCTCGCGCACCTGGCCGAGGCGTTCGAGACGAAGGCCGAGCTGTGGAAGACGGCCGTGAAGTCGGGTCGCACCCACCTCATGGACGCGACGCCGGTGACCCTCGGACAGGAGTTCGGCGGATTCGCCGCCCAGATCCGCTACGGCATCGAGCGCATCGACGCTGCGCTCCCCCGCGTCGCCGAGGTGCCCCAGGGCGGCACGGCCGTCGGCACGGGCATCAACACGCCGCTCGGGTTCCCCGAGAAGGTCATCGCCGAGATCGCGCAGTCGAGCGGCCTGCCGATCACCGAAGCGCGCAACCACTTCGAAGCGCAGGCGAACCGCGACGGGCTCGTCGAGGCATCCGGAGCCCTGCGCACCATCGCCGTGTCGCTGACGAAGATCAACAACGACATCCGCTGGATGGGTTCGGGCCCCAACACGGGCCTCGCCGAACTGCACATCCCCGACCTGCAGCCGGGCTCGTCGATCATGCCGGGCAAGGTCAACCCGGTGATTCCCGAAGCCGTGCTCATGGTGTGCGCTCGGGTCATCGGCAACGACGCGACCATTGCGTGGGCCGGCGCATCCGGAGCATTCGAGCTCAACGTGCAGATCCCGGTCATGGGCACCGCGCTGCTCGAGTCGATCCGTCTCCTCTCGAACGCTTCGACCGTGCTCGCCGATAAGACGGTCGCCGGTCTGGAGGCCAACCTCGAGCGCGCCGCCGCCCTCGCCGGCATGAGCCCGTCGACCGTGACACCGCTCAACCGCCTCATCGGTTACGAAGCCGCCGCGAAGATCGCGAAGCACTCCGTCAAGAAGGGCATCACGGTGCGGGAGGCGGTCGTCGACCTCGGGTACGTCGAGCGCGGCGAGGTCTCGGAAGAGGCGCTCGACCAGGCGCTCGATCTGCTGTCGATGACCCACCCGGGCGTCGCGAAGTAGGTTCACCGCAGGCACCGCCGACGGGCCCGGGATCGCAGTGCGTCGATCCCGGGCCCGTCTCCGTTCGGTCGGGGTCGCCGCCGGCGCGAAGGAGATGCGCCGCGACAGCCGCCCTCGCTACGCTGAATCCATGATGCCTGCAGGAGTTCCACGCGACGGTGCGCGCGCCCTCGCCCGCTCGGGAGCCGCGTCAGCGGCTCGCCTGCTCGGGTGGCAGCGACTCTACGACCGAGTGAATCGCCCGCTGATGGAGCTCGCGGAGATGCAGCCGGTGACCGCCCAGTGGTGGCGGGAGCGGCGCAAGCAGAAGGGCGGCTTCAGATACCTCGCGCTCGGCGACTCGACCGCGCAGGGCATCGGAGCGTCGACACCCGGGCGCAGCTACGTCGGGCAGCTGATCGACCGGATCGAGGCCAGCACCGGCGAGCCCGTCAAAGTCGTCAATCTCGCGGTTTCGGGGGCCACGACGGCCCTGTGCCTGCGCGATCAACTGCCGAAAGCGGAGAAGGTGCTCGCGTATGAGCCCGACCTCGTCACAATCGCGATCGGCGCGAACGACATCGCCGAGTGGGATGCGGTGCGCTTCCACCGGAACATGACGCAGATTCTCGGGGCGCTGCCCAGGCACACGATCGTGAGCGAGCTCCCCTGCTTCCATCTGCCGTGGAACGAGCGGAAGGTGCGGGTCGCGAACCGCATGATTCACGCCATCGCCGGCGATCTCGGCATGCGCGTCGTGCCGCTGCACCGGGCCACGCAGGAGCGCGGAGTGGCGGGCGTGCTCACCGAGTTCGCCGCGGACGCCTTCCACCCGAACGACCGCGGGTACGAGGTGTGGGCCGACACCTTCTGGCCGCTCGTCGAGGAGCGGATCGCCGCCGTCGGATAGCGGCGCGGCAGACCGGCCGGGTCATCGCGCCCGGCCGGTCGCCTCATCGTCTACGGGGTGTCGAGCAGATCCGTGACGAGGGCCGCGATCTCACTTCGCTCGGAGCGGGTCAGGGTCACGTGACCGAACAGGCGATGCCCCTTCAGCTTCTCGATGACCGCCGCGATTCCGTCGTACCGACCGACCCGCAGGTTGTCGCGCTGCGCCACATCGTGCGTGAGCACGACGCGCGAGTTCTGGCCGATGCGGCTGAGCATGGTCAGCAGCACGCCCCGCTCGAGCGACTGCGCCTCGTCCACGATCACGAAGGCATCGTGCAGCGAGCGCCCGCGGATGTGCGTGAGCGGCAGCACCTCGACGAGGTCGCGCGCCACCACCTCGTCGAGCACGTTCTGAGAGACGATCGAGCCGAGGGTGTCGAACACCGCCTGGGCCCAGGGATTCATCTTCTCCTGGTGGTCGCCGGGCAGGTAGCCGAGATCCTGGCCGCCCACGGCGTAGAGCGGTCGGAACACCATCACTTTGCGGTGCTGCCGTCGCTCGAGCACGGCTTCGAGCCCTGCGGCGAGCGCGAGCGCCGACTTGCCCGTGCCAGCACTGCCGCCCAGCGAGACGATGCCGACCTTCGGGTCCATCAGCAGGTCGATCGCGAGGCGCTGCTCAGCGCTGCGCCCCGTCACGCCGAACACCTCCCGGTCGCCGCGCACCACGTGCAGCGACCGGTCTCCGTCGATTCTTCCGAGCGCCGAACCGCGCGCCGAGGTGAGCACGAGCCCCGTGCCGAGCGGCAGGTCGGCGGCGGCCTCGACGTCGTCGAGCCGCTCGTCCTCCCACAGCACGCGCATCTGGTCCTCGTCGAGCGCGAACGATGCGATCCCCGTGTAGGCGTCGTCGCGAGCGAGCTCGGCGCGATACTCCTCCGATCCGAGCCCGAGCGCTGCGGCCTTCAGTCGCATCGGCAGATCCTTCGAGATCACCGTGACGTCGAGACCTTCGGAGGCGAGGTTCTGCGCCACCGCGAGGATTCTCGTGTCGTTGTCGCCGAGGCGCATGCCGCTCGGCAACCCGTCGAGGCTCGTGTGGTTGAGCTCGACGCGCACGGTGCCCCCGGCGTCGCCCACCGGAACCGGGATGTCGAGCCGCAGGTGTTTGCCCCGCAGTTCGTCGAGGATGCGCAGCGCGCGCCGCGCGAAGTATCCGAGTTCGGGATCGTGCCGTTTCTTCTCCAGCTCCATCACGACGACGACGGGCAGCACCACCGAGTGCTCGGCGAAGCGGAACAGCGCCGCCGGGTCGCTCAGCAGGACGGACGTGTCGAGCACGTACGTGCGCAACTGCTGCAGGATGTCGTCGGACAGCTCGGGGGAGCTCGGCGTCCGGAATGCCGACGAGCGGCCCGACGCGATGGGCTCCGCCTCGACGAGCGCCGGAACGGGGGTTGCGGGGTGTTGGATCTCAGCCACGATGGCTCCTCTGCACCGGGGCAGCGCCCCGACTCAGCGAGTTGGCCAGTGGCTTCGAGGTGGTGACCGACCGGCCTCCTCGATCGGGCACCCTGCCCGATGCGTCACACGCTACGCCGACGGAATCGCATCCCGCGATACGACACGCATATCGATCCGTGAACGATGCATGACCGGCTCGGCAACGGCTCGCATCCGCGCACTGAACCGCACCCGGTTGTGGAACCCCGACAGCAGGCTCGAAGGAGCGTCAGCGTCAGGTATTCTGAGAGCTGCGATACTGCAGCCCGGGGTGGGGGCGTCAGCACTCCCAGAGCAATCAGCGATTCCCTGCGGCGAAACTGTGACGGATAAAGGAGCACCGCTTGCGCACGATCGACTGGGTCGACGGAGCCATCGAACTCATCGATCAGACCCTGCTCCCCCAACGGGTCGAGGTGCACCGCGTCACGGAGCTGCCGCAACTGATCGACGACATCCAGCGGCTCGCGGTGCGAGGCGCCCCGGCACTCGGCGTGGCAGGCGCGTTCGGCGTCGCGCTCATCGCAGCGTCTGTGCAGGCGGAGCACGGCGATGACGAGCTCGACCGAGACGAGGTGCGTCGCCAGGCCGCGATTCTTCGCGAGGCCCGCCCCACCGCGGTGAATCTCTCGTGGGGCGTCGACCGCGCGCTGACCAAGCTCGACGCGGGCGCCGCCGCCATCCTCGACGAGGCCGTGCTCATCCGCGACGAGGACATCGCGGCCTGCATCTCGATGGGCCTGCGCGGCGCCGATCTCACGCGAGAGCTCGCGGCGAAGGATCGCGTGAGCGTGATGACCATCTGCAATACCGGCAGTCTCGCGACGGTCGAGCGCGGCACCGCGCTCGGCGTGATCGAGACGCTCTTCGAGCAGGGCTCCCTCATCGAGGCGCTCCCCCTCGAGACGCGCCCGCTGCTGCAGGGCGCGCGCCTCACCGCATGGGAGCTCGAACGCATGCAGGCGCCCTTCCGGCTCCTGATCGACTCCGCAGGCCCGTTCCTGCTCTCGCGCGGCATCGCGGACGCGGTCTTCATCGGCGCCGACCGCATCGCGGCCAACGGCGACACCGCCAACAAGGTGGGGTCGTTCTCGCTCGCGCTCGCCGCGCAGCACGCCGGAGTGCCCTTCATCGTCGTCGCGCCAGAATCCACGATCGACATGCGCACCGCGAGCGGAGCCGATATCGAGATCGAGGATCGCGGCGTCGACGAGGTCGTGGGGTTCGGCGGCACGCGCACCGCCCCCGCTGGCATCGATGCCGTGAACCCGGCCTTCGACGTGACCCCGCACGACCTCATCACGGCGATCGTCACCGAGCGCCGGGTGATCCTGCTCAGCCGCGGCGAGACGCTCGAAAGCGTGTCGCTCGAGTCGCTCCGTTCGTAAGCTCACCCCAACCCTCCCGTTCGAAAGGAACACCCATGTTCTTCACCCAGCGTCGCGTTCGCGCGGCTCTCGTCGCAGGCGCGGCATCCGCTGCACTGCTGCTCACGTCCTGCTCCGGCGGCGGCGGCACCTCGGATGAGGCGGCCAGCGACGGCCCCAGCTTCATCTACATCACGAGCGATCCGATCGGCCAGAACGAGTTCTTGAAGTCGGGCAAGGTCGGCATCGAATCGGTCGCCGAGACCTTCGAGGGCACCGCGAAGACCTTCGAATCGAAGGACGATGCGACGCGCCGTTCCAACCTGGAAGCCGCGATCGCCGAAGCTCCCGAGGTCGTCGTGATGCTCGGCTTCCAGTTCGGCGACGTCGCCAAGGAGCTCGCCGAGCAGAACCCGCAGCAGAACTTCATGCTCATCGACACGTTCGTCGAGGGCGCCCCCGACAACCTCTACCAGGCGACGTTCCGCGAGCAGGAGCCGTCGTACCTGCTCGGCATGGAAGCCGGGCTCCTCACCGAGGCGAACAAGGTCGGCTCGGTCATCTCGGTCGACAACGAACTGCTGAAGAAGTACTCCGACGGCTTCGCCGAAGGCGCCAAGAGCGTGAACGAGGATGTCGACACGGTGGCTCCGCAGGTCATCGGCGGCGACAACCCGTTCGCCGATCCGGCGCGCGGCAAGGAGCAGGCCCTCGCGTTCGCCGCGAGCGGCGTGGACGAGGTCTTCGCCGTCGGCGCTGCCTCGAACGGCGGCATCATGGAGGCCGCAGCTGAAAAGGGCTTCTCCGCCTACGGCGTCGACGCGAACCAGTGCCCGATCGCACCCGGGTCGGTCGTCGACGGCACGGTGAAGTCGGTCAACCGCGTCGTGGAGACCGTCGTCGGCGAGATCATGGACGGCAAGAGCTCGAAGGATGCGACGAGCTCCTTCGGCCTCAAGGAGGAGGGCATGACCATCGTCAGCCTCACCGAGGATGCCGCTGATTCGCAGTGCACGATCATGGAGCACCAGGATGTGCTCGATGAGGTGACCCAGGCGCGCGACGACATCGTCTCGGGCAAGATCAAGGTCACCGACCCGCTCGCATAACCCCCGGATCGCCGGTTGAGCCGAGCGCGCCGAAGTCGAGACCGTTTCGCAGTACCCTGGGTCTCGTCTTCCCGCGCTCGCTCAACCGGCGAGTTTCATGCACCACCAAGAAAAGGAACACGGATGGTCGCCGAAGTCTCGATGCGCGGGATCACCAAGCGCTTCCCCGGCGTACTCGCCGACGATCGCGTCGACTTCGAGGTCGAAGCCGGTGAGATCCACGCGCTCATGGGCGAGAACGGGGCGGGCAAGTCGATCTTGATGTCGCAGCTCGCCGGCGTCTATCAGCCCGATGAGGGCGAGATCTACATCAGGGGCGAGCGACGAGAATTCTCCTCACCCCTCGACGCCATCGATGCCGGCATCGGCATGGTGTTCCAGTCGTTCAAACTCTTCCCATCGCTCACCATCGCGGAGAACGTCGTGTTCCGCAGCGAGCCGAGGAAGCGCGGGCTCATCGATCGCGCAGAGGCGAACCGCGCCGTTGCGGAGATCGCCGAGCGCTACGGCCTCTCCCTCGACCCCGCGGCGCGAGTGGATTCCGTGCCGGTCGGCGTGCTGCAGCGCGTCGAGATCGTGAAGGCGCTCTACCGCGAGGCTCGCGTGCTCATTCTCGACGAGCCGACCGCGGTACTCACCCCGCAAGAGACCGAGCGCCTCTTCGACGTGCTCCGGGCGCTCAAAGCCGATGGACGCACGATCATCCTCATCACCCACAAGCTCGGCGAGGTCATGGCCATCTCAGACCGCGTCACCGTGCTGCGCGACGGGCGCAATGTGGCGCAACTCGTCACGGCCGACAGTTCTCCCGATGAGATCACCCGCCACATGACCGGTCGCGATGTCAACCTCGCCACCCCGCCCCCCGCGCACGCACCGGGCGACGTGGTGCTCGATGTTCGCGGATTGACCGTGCCGGGGTCGGGCGGGCGCGACGCCGTCTCGGATGCCAGTGTGTTCGTGCGCCGCAACGAGGTCGTCGGCATCGCGGGCGTCGCGGGCAACGGCCAGGTCGAACTCGCCGAGGCGATCATCGGCATGCGCAAAGCCGACGAGGGCACCGTGTCGGTCGTGGGACGCGATCTCAGCGCCTCGTCGATCGCTCAGCGTCGCGACGGCGGAATCGCCTATATCCCGGAGGATCGCCATGCCGTCGGCAGTGCCGGCGGTGCCGACGCGATCGACAACCTCGCACTCGGCCATCATCGGCGCGCCCCCCTCCTGAAGCGGGGCCTGCTCTCGCGATCGGCCATGCTCGAGCACTCGAAACGGTTGATCAGCCGTTTCGGCGTCAAGATCGCCGGCCCGACGACGCGGGTCGGCACGCTCTCCGGCGGCAACCTCCAGAAGGTCGTGGTCGCTCGTGAGCTCGACTACGGCTCTCCGCTGCTCATCGCCGAGCAGCCGACGCGCGGCGTCGACATCGGAGCGATCGAATCGATTCACCGCGAGCTCTGCGAGTACCGCGACACGGGTGGCGCGCTGCTCCTGATCTCCGCCGAACTGAGCGAGATCATGTCGCTCTCGTCGCGTATCGTCGTGATGTTCGAGGGCCGCATCGTGGCCGAGGTGCCGAAAGCCGAAGCGAGCGAGGCGCTGCTCGGCCTCTACATGGCAGGGCACGCACCCGAGGAGCGCCATCGACCCGGATCGTTCGACGCGCTGCGCGACCGCACCGACGACGCTCCACGCCCTGATGTCACCGAGAAGGGGACCGCACGATGAATGCCGCACGCAAAGCGGGTCGCTGGCTCGCAGGCCCCATCCCGGTGTCGGTGGTGCTCGCCCTGCTCATCGGCGCCTGCTTCATGCTCATCGCAGGCGTCGATCCGATCAGCGGATACGTCGCGATGCTCCAGGGATCGTTCGGCACCGGTTCGGGACTCGCGAACACGCTCCAGCGCGCCGTTCCCATCATCGGTATCGGCATCGCGATCGCGGTCGCCTTCCGTGCCGGAGTGCTCAACCTCGGCACCGAGGGACAGGCCGGCCTGGGGGCGCTGACCGGCGGCATCGTCGCGGTCTACGTCCCTGGCCCGGCGATCCTCATCGTGCCGCTCGCCTTCATCGTCGCGATTGCGACCGGCGCGGCGTGGGGGCTCATCTCGGCGCTCCTCCAGAATCTGCTCGGGGTGCCGATCCTGCTCTCGACGCTGCTGCTGAACTACCCCGCTCGCTACTTCTCCTCGTGGCTGATCCGGTTCCAGTTGAACGACCCGAGCACGGACCTCGTCGCGACCCAGCAGCTGCGACCCGAGGTGCAGCTCGGCATGCTCGTGCCGAAGGATTCCTCCTTCGCCGAGACGCTGCGATCGACGTTCGGGCCCACGAGCCCGGTCACCGCGGTGCTCACCGGAGTCAACTGGTCGATCATCGTGCTCATCGTCGTCATCGCGGGCGCCGTCTTCGTGAATCGTCGCACCCGGTTCGGCTTCGAGTCGGGTCTCAGCGGCCAGAACGCGGAATTCGTGCGCTACGGAGGCGTGAAGCCGGGCCCGCTCGTCACGCGCACGATGGCGCTCTCCGGCGGCCTCGCCGGGCTCTTCGGCGTCATGCTCATCATCGGGGCCCCGAGCACCCGACTCATCGAGGGGTACTTCGTGCAGACGAACTACGCCTTCACCGCGCTGCTCGTCACGCTGCTGGCCCTCTACCGGCCCATCGGCACGGCCATCGCCGGTCTGTTCTTCGCGGCGATCATGGTCGGCAGCGATGCGATGGGACGCGAACTCGGGCTCTCGCCGCAGATCGCCGCCGTGATTCAAGCGCTCGTCATCGTACTGCTCGCGTTCCGCGTGGCGCTTCCCCGGTTCCGCAGACGCGGCTCAGCTGACGGAGCATCCTCGGGGCCGCCGACGGCCGAGCCGCCGTTGAACGAGGCGGCGATCGCCGAACCGCATGCTCCGGTGCCCGGTGCCGGCACCGAGACGAAGGAGTCGGATCGATGAACGTCCTCGAACTCTTCGACCAGGACCTCATCGGGTCCGTCCTCCGGTCGCTCATCCCGATCCTGCTCGCCGCACTCGGCGGCATGATCGCCGAACGGGCCGGCATCTTCAACATCGGCCTCGAGGGCATGATCCTCGTCGGCGCATTCGCCGGTGTCGCGGCATCGTTCTTCACGCACAGTTGGCTGCTCGGAGTGATCGTCGCCATGATCGCCGGGGCGCTGTTCTCGCTCATCCTGGGGTACGGTGCGGTCTACCGCAAGGGCGACCCGATCGTTCTCGCGGTCGCCATGAACATCCTCGCCGTCGGCATGACGAGCTTCCTCCTCGTCGCGATCTTCGACGTGCAGGGCGTGTTCCAGGATCCGGGCATCGTCGGCATTCCCGTGTGGCGCATCCCCGTGCTCGCCGACATCCCCTGGATCGGCCAGCTCTTTGCGCTGACACCGCTCGGGTACCTCGCGCTGCTGCTGGTGCCGACGCTCTGGATCGTGCTCTTCCGCACCCCCCTCGGCCTCCGTCTGCGCGGCGTCGGTGAACGCCCGCTCGCCGCGGCCACCATGGGCGTCGACCCGCAGCGGTACCAGCTGGGTGCCGTCATCGTCTCCGGCGCGCTCGCCGGGCTCGGCGGAGCGCAGCTCGCCCTCGGAAATGTGGTGCAGTTCACCGAGAACATGTCGGCCGGTCGCGGATGGATCGCCGTGGTCGCCGTGATGCTGGCCCGCGCCCATCCCGTCGGAGTGCTCGGCGCCGCGCTGCTCTTCGGCTTCGCGGACGCCATCGGATTCCGCCTGCAGTCGTTCGGCCTGCCGCAGCAGTTGACCGACGCCGGCCCGTACGTCGTGACGCTCATTGTGCTCATCCTGCTCAGCAAGCGGTTCCGCAAGACCCGCGAAGCCGCACTCGCGTGAACGCGTCGCCGGCGTCCCCCGCGCACCGCTCCGACACGCCTCCGCTCCCTGAGGAGGCGGCGCGCTGGGTCGAACGCCTCTCGCTCGAACCGCTCGAGCACGAGGGCGGCCTCTTCCGCCGCATGCACCTCGACGACCACTCGAGCGCGATCTACTACCTGCTGGCCGACCCGGACTTCTCGGCGCTGCATGCTCTCGCTTCGGTCGAGGTGTACCACTGGTACGCCGGCGACCCGCTGCGAGTACTCCTCCTGCACCCCGACGGCCGCGCTGAGGAGCGGCTGCTGGGCCCTGACCCGGATGCCGGCCAGCTGCCCCAGCTCGTCGTGCCGGCCGGCGTCATGCAGGGCTCCTCATCGCTCGGAGCGTGGAGCCTGGTCGGCACGACGATGTCGCCCCCGTTCGCGTGGAACGGATTCGCACTCGGCGAGCGCGACGCGCTGTGCGCGCGCTACCCCGACGTTTCGGACCGCATCGTCGCGTTGACGCGCTCAGAGCCTGCAGCGTCATAGGTCGCGCCGCCCACTCCGCCTCCTCGTCGGGCGCGCGGGGCGAGCGGAGGCTGGTGATCCTCGCGGAACTGCCCCGTGGCGACGAGCACCGCCACCACGACCGCGATCACGATCCACCCCGACACCCCCAACGGCATGGCCAGCGCGGGATCGATCGGCGCATCTGCGGCCGCGAGCACCACGATCATGCCGGCAGAGGCGTTGAGCGCCCCGTGGCCGACCACTGCCGGCCATACCGACCCGCTGCGCAGTCGCGACCAGGCGAGCAGCGCGCCCCACGCCACGCAGCCTCCGGTCATGAGAGCGACGCCCCGCCAATCGGTGAGCCCGAAGTTGTACCCGAGCAGGATGAGGGGCGAGTGCCAGAGCCCCCAGATCACCCCGGTGATGAGGATCGCCGGCCAAGTGCCGAGCGGACGCAGCGCCGTGAGCAGCCATCCCCGCCATCCGATCTCCTCCCCGAACGCCAGCAGGCTGTTCGCGAGGCCGCCGATCGGCACGAGCAGCACCTGCAGAGCGACGAGCCATCCGAGCGGCGGCATGCTCTGCTGTGCGAGCTCGGCGGTCTCGGCGTCGAGCGAGGCGAACTGCGCGTCGAGAGTCGCCTGGAAACCGGAGAAGTTCACGAGGTCGAGGCGCGCCCAGCCGAACAGCACCGATACGCCGACGGCGGCCAGCACGACGATGAGCGGCGCGACGAGTGCTGCGACCATGAACCAGACGACCCGGCGCGCCGGGCGCAGGGGCCACATGCCGAGAAAGCGGAGGCGCTCCCGTCGCGGCGCACGCATCACGAAGAGCGCCACCGCGGTTGCGATCGCCGGGGTGAACATCATCGCTGCCGCGAGGAGGCCGAACCACAGCGTGTATGCGTCGGCGTCGGCGCCCATGCGCCAGAGCGGCATCGCGATCAGCCAGGCGAGACCGAACGACAGCACCACGAACACGGCGACCGCCGCCCACGGCACCCGCTCGAGGCGGTCCGCCCGGTCTGAGCTCCCGACCCGGCCTGCCGTCGCCGCCCTCACCCGTTTCACGTCCACCACGTGCTCCTTCCGTCCGCCAGTCACCCTAGCTCACGGGCGATCCGCGCGGCCACGACACCGGGAGGGGCAAGCAGGAGGGTGGATCGAGGCCGCGCCCGCCCGACCGACTAGAAGGCTGCGATACCCGTCAGCTCGCGTCCGATGACCAGCTGGTGCACCTCGTCCGTGCCCTCGTAGGTGCGCACCGACTCGAGGTTCGCCATGTGGCGCATGACGGGGAACTCCGAGGTGATGCCGTCGCCGCCGAGAATCGAGCGGGCGGCACCGGCGATCTTGATGGCCTCGCGCACATTGTTCAGCTTGCCGACGGAGATCTGCCCGTAGGTGAGGTTGCCAGCATCCTTCAGACGCCCGAGGTGCAGTGCGAGCAGCAGGCCCTTTTGGTACTCGAGGAACATGTCGGCGAGCTTCGCCTGGATGATCTGCTTGCCTCCGATGGGCGCACCGAAGACCTCGCGGGTCTGCGAGCGCTCGACGGCGACCTCGAGGCAGGATCGGGCCGCGCCCATGACGCCCCACGCGATGCCGTAGCGCGCCTCGTTCAGGCATTTGAACGGCGACGAGAGCCCCTTCGAGCCGGGGAGGATCGCATCGGCCGGAATGCGCACGTCTTCGAGCACGATCTCGGTCTGCAGCGAGGCCCGCATCGACAGCTTGTTCTCGATCGCGGTGGCGGTGAGGCCGGGGGTGTCGGTCTCCACGATGAAGCCGCGCACGATGCCCTCGTCGTCCTTCGCCCAGATGACGCCGAGCTGCGCGATGGTGGCGAGGCCGATCCAGCGCTTCTTGCCGTTCAGCACCCACTCGTCGCCCTCGCGTCGCGCGGTCGTCAGCATGGTGTTGGGGTCGGAGCCGCCCTGCGGTTCGGTGAGCCCGAAGAAGCCGATGGCTTCGCCGCGGCCCATGAGCGGCAGCCAGCGCTGCTTCTGCTCTTCCGAGCCGAACTTGTAGATCGCACCCATCGCAAGCGAGCCCTGCACGGAGAGTGCGGTGCGGAAGCCGGAGTCGACCGCCTCGAATTCCATGGCGACCAGGCCGTAGGCGACGGAGGATGCGCCGCGCAGGCCGTAGCCGTCGAGGTACATGCCGAACGCGCCGAACTCGCCGACCTCGGGCAGCAGTTCCACGGGGAGGCGGCGATCTTCGAAGGCCTGGTCGATGATGGGGCGAATGCGCGTCTGCGCGAACTCACGGGCTTTGAGCTGCCACTCGCGCTCTTCCTCGGTGACGAAGTCGGCGACGTCGAACAGCTGATCGATGGTGGTGGTCATGGTGCTCCTCGGGGAAGGTTCGGGCGAAGGGGTGAGAATGGGGTGCGTTTACCGCGGGAGCCAGCTGGCGTCCTGGTGCTCGCCGATGCCCGGCGGCGGCACCTCGTAGCGGGCCGGCGTCTCCGAGAGCGAGATCGGCGTCGCCACGGAGCGCACCGTCTGCTCGGAACCGTCGGGAGCCGTCGCCGCGGTCGCCGCGACCGGTTCCAGGCCGAGTGATTCGGCGAGGTCAAGTGCCTGCGCGATGGAGTTGACACGGCCGGCGGGGATGTTGGCGGCTGTGAAGGCGGCGATCCAGTCGGCTGCGGATCGCTCCCTCAATGCCGTCTCGAGCTCTGCGCGCAGCTCGACCCGGTGTGCGACGCGCTGCGGGTTCGTGGCGAAGCGATCATCACGGGCGAGTTCGGCGATGCCGAGCACGTCGCAGAGCCGCGCGAACTGCCCGTCAGTGCCGACGGCGAGGGCGATCGACTGATCGGCGGCGGCGAAGGTCTCGTACGGCGCGATCGACGGGTGGGCGTTGCCCATTCGGCCGGGCGCGACGCCCGTCTCGAGGGTGGAGGACGCCTGGTTCGCGAGCGCCGAGAGCAGCGATCCGAGCAGTGTGACTTTGACGTGCTGGCCGCGACCGGCGGTGGGAGACTCCGCGGAGTCGCGAGCGCGGAGCGCCGCCTGGATCCCGATCACGGAGTTGAGCCCGGTGAGGATGTCGACGAGGGCCACGCCGACCTTGGTCGGCTCTCCCCCGGCGTCGTCGGCCTGGCCCGTGATGCTCATTAAGCCGCCGACGGCCTGCACGAGCAGATCGTACCCCGGGAGGTCGCGCCCCTCGGTGTCGCCGAATCCTGAGATCGAGCAGAACACCACTCGGGGGTTCTCGGCCGCGACGGCGTCGTATCCGAGGCCGAATCTCTCCATCGTGCCCGGCTTGAAGTTCTCGATGACGACGTCTGCCGTGCGGGCGAGTTCGCGTGCGCGAGCGAGCCCTGCTTCGTCGCGCAGGTCGCAGACGACGGAGCGCTTGCCTCGATTGACCCCCGCGAAGTAGGTGCTCTGCCCGACCGCGTTGACCGGAGGGTTCCACTGGCGGGTGCCATCGCCCTCCGGGCTCTCGATCTTGATGACATCGGCGCCGAGATCGGCGAGGATCATCGTCGCGTGCGGACCGGCCAGCACTCGCGAGAAGTCCGCGACGCGGATGCCGTGGAGGGCCCCCCGCGGCACGCGTTCGGTGGATTCGTTCTCGTGCCTCGGCTGCCCGGTGCCCGTCATCGGTGCGCTCCTCATCGTCTGCTGCTCGTGCGGGGGCGGAGCGGACGTCGGTGCGGTGCGCCGTTCCCGTACCGCCAGTGTAGGCGCAGGCCTGCCCGCTGCCCGCGGCATGCTTGCATATCCCAACGTGTGTAACCTGTGCAAGAATCGCATCATGGTCGCCTTCTCGCAGCTCCTCGCGATACCCCACCTGCACCTGCGCCTCGTGCAATCGGGCGCGGGCGATCCCACGATCACGTGGGTGTCGAACACCGAGCTGCTCGACCTCGGTTCGTACCTCGAAGGCGGAGAGATCGTGCTGACCACCGGGCTCGCCCTCGCACACGACGACCGCCGGTGGCGCGACTTCGTCGCCGGCCTCAATCGGGCGCGCGTCGCCGCCATCGGTTTTGGGATCGGAGTCAATCACGAGCGCATCCCGAAACCCCTCGTCCAGGCGGCGAGTGCGTACCGGGTCGCGCTCTTCGAAGTCCCGCTTCCCGTCCCCTTCATCGCGGTGAGCAAGGCCGTCGCCGAGCTCTTGCGCGCTGACGATCTCGGTGCTGCGCGCGGGGCGCTGCAGGCCCAGCAGCGCCTGCTCGAGGGCGCGCGCGGGGAGCAGCAACCCGCCGAGGTGCTCGCGAGCCTCGCTCAAGCGACCGGCAAGCACCTCGCGCTGCTGGGATCCGACGGCGGCACGCTCGCGGCCACCGCCGGATTCGCCTCCGCTGCGGAGGCGGCCGAGGCCGAGGTCATCGACCTCGACGCCGGCGGCCGTTTTCAGCTGGCCATCGCGGGCGGGTCCCCGCTCTCGGCGGAGGGGCGCTCGATCGTCGCAGCGGGCGCCATGGTGCTCGGCCTCGCCCTGGGCGAGAACCGAGCCGAGAATGCCCGAGAGCGGGAGCGATGGGAACGATTGACCGCTGCGCTCCTCGCGCGGGGCTCGACCGTCCAAGGTTTCGGGATCCTCGCGCCCGGTCTCAAGCCCCCGGATCGCGTGCGCGTGCTCGCCGTGCAGGGCACGGCGGAAGATCTGGCATCGTGGCGCAGGAAGCCGCGTTCGGGTCTCGACCGGCTCGTCGCCCCCAACGATGCCCCGGCCCCCGCGCCGGGCGTCGGCCTCGCCTGGCAGATCGTCGACGACCACCCCGGAGCGCTCGACACTGCACTCGCGACCGCCGCGTCGTGCAACCTCGATGTCGTCGTCGGCCGCCCGTCACCGCTCGCAGACGCCGTGCAGAGCCGGCGGTCGGCGGCGGGCCGATTGCGCGCCCTCTCCCCCACCGCGCCCCTCTACACGGCGCCGCGGGTGCCAGCGGTCATCTGGGCGGATCGCGATACGCCGATTCTCGAAGCCCTCCTGGAGCTCGACGCCGCAGACGCCCGCGACGCCGCAGGGTCTGATGCGGGCACGGGCGCGGCGGGATCCGGCGCCGCACCGATGTCGCAGCGGGTACTCGGCCCGCTCTCCGAGTCATACGACGCGCTCGCCCCGGATGCGATGAGCGCCGAGGATCGCGCCATGCTCCGCGAGACGCTCCATGCGCTCTTCGCCGCGAACGGTCAGCGAGGCCCGACGGCGGCAACCCTCGGGATCCACCGCAACACGCTTCGCGATCGCGTCGCCCGCATCGAGCGCGTGACCGCCCGCTCCGTCAGCGATCCCGACGACCGGGCGGAGCTCTGGATCGCGCTGCGACTCGAGGCGGCCGTCGCGCCGGAGCGGTCTCAGTAGAGGAGGAACTGAGCGGTGCCCGTGCCCTGCGTTCCAGCGGCGGTGGCGCGGAGGTGATACGACGCGCCGCCAGCGGCGACCGGATCGCGGGAGATGTCGCAGGTCTCGGGGCTCGACCGGGTGCGATCCCAGGGAATCGCCTCGGTGTCGAGTGGCTTGCCGGGTTCGAGGATCACGGCGAGGTGCTCCGCGTTCTCCTGGCAATCCGCCGACCGCCATACCTCGTCATCACCGCTGGCGATGACGAACTGCAGGTTCGCGCTGCCGAGGTCGGCGGAGCACGGCTCCTCGCCGGTGTTCTCGACGCTGAGCGAGAGCTGAGGCAGCTCACCCGCGGCGTAGTCCCCCTTGTCGGTCGCCGGGGTCACCGAGAACTGGCCCGCGCTGCAGGCTGCGACGTCGCCGTCTCCGGCGCCGTCGGCGTCGTCGGAATCGGGTGCCGGGGATTCGACGAGGTCTTCGGGCACTTCGACCTCGCCCGCGCTGGCCACGCCCCCGCTCGACCCCGGTCGCACGATGATCAGCACGACGACCGCGACCACGGCGAGCAGCACCAGCAGCACGATCAGCCGACGGCGGACGTACACCTTGCGGTCTTTCGGCCCCACCGGATCCCTCAGTGTCGACATGGCGTCAGCGTAGCGGCGTTCGCGCCCTACAGGTGCTTCAGCATGCGCGTGTTGCCCAGCGTGTTCGGTTTCACCCTCGCCAGGTCCAGGAACTCCGCGACGCCCTCATCGCTCGAGCGCAGCAGCTCGGCGTACACCTCGGCGGCGATGAGCTCGGTGTCTTCGCTCATGCGCTCGAAGCCGTGCTTGCCGAAGAACTCGGTTTCGAACGTGAGGCAGAAGAGCTGCGCGAGTCCGAGGGAGCGTGCTCGTTCTTCGAGCGCGGTGAGCAGGAGATGCCCCACCCCCCGCCCGAGCAGCGCTTCGGCCACCCCGAGCGTGCGCACTTCGCCCAGCTGCTCCCACATGACGTGCACGGCTCCGTACCCCACGACGGCGTCGTCGACGTCGACCGCGACCAGGAACTCGGGCACGGCGGCGTAGAGATCGACGAGGTCCTTGCCGAGAAGAATGCGTCTCGCGACGAGCGGCTCCATCAGTGCGACCATCTGCGGCACGTCTCCCGTGCGCGCGCTGCGGATGCTGATCTCAGGTGCGGCGCTCATCGTTCCAGTCTACGCCCGGGGTGCCCGCGCCCCGCCTCGCGGCGTGCGCTCCCCCATCCGCACACGGCCCCGCGGCGTGCGCCGGGGCCCCTTCTGCGCGGAGTGTGTTACTCGCCGATGCCGGGAGTCGCGGCGGTCGAGGCCACGGCGGCCGCGGCCGAAGCCGAGGCGGCTCCCGCGTCCCGATCCGCGCGCGGCTCGGTGGCGAAGGTGAACTCGCCGTCGACGAAGTCGACCTTCACGAGGTCGCCCGCCAGCAACTCGGCGCTCAGGATGCGCTCCGAGAGGCGATCCTCGATCTCCCGCTGCATCGCGCGGCGCAGCGGACGCGCACCGAGCGTCGGGTCGTAGCCCACCTCGGAGAGGCGCTCGCGCGCCGCGACCGAGATCTCGATGTGCATGTCGCGATCGAGCAGGCGATCCTTCAGCTGCTTCACGAACAGATCGACGATCTGCAGCAGCTCCGGCTTGGTGAGCTGCGGGAACACGATCGTGTCGTCGACACGGTTCAGGAACTCCGGCTTGAAGTGCTTCTTGAGCTCCTCGTTCACCTTGCCCTTCATCATGTCGTACCCGACCGACGAGTCGCCCTCGAGCTGGAAGCCCACCGGGCCGCCGGCGATCGCGGTCGATCCGAGGTTCGTCGTCATGATGATGACGGTGTTCTTGAAGTCGATCACGCGACCCTGACCGTCGGTGAGGCGACCCTCTTCGAGGATCTGCAGCAGCGAGTTGAAGATGTCGGGGTGAGCCTTCTCGATCTCGTCGAAGAGCACGACGGAGAACGGCTTGCGGCGCACCTTCTCGGTGAGCTGGCCGCCCTCTTCGAACCCGACGAACCCCGGAGGGGCGCCGAAGAGACGCGAAACGGTGTGCTTCTCGCCGTACTCCGACATGTCGAGCGAGATCAGCGCATCCTCGTCATCGAACAGGAACTCGGCGAGCGCCTTCGCGAGCTCCGTCTTGCCGACGCCCGTCGGGCCGGCGAAGATGAACGAGCCGGAGGGGCGCTTCGGATCCTTGAGGCCCGCGCGCTGGCGACGGATCGTCTTCGCGAGTGCCGAGATGGCCTCGTTCTGGCCGATGACGCGCTGGTGGAGCGCGTCTTCCATGAAGCGGAGCCGCGAGGTCTCCTCCTCGGTCAGCTTGAACACCGGGATGCCGGTCGCCTGAGCGAGCACCTCGGCGATCAGTCCCTCGTCGACCTCGGCCTGGGTGGCCACGTCGCCCGAACGCCACTGCTTCTCGAGGCGCAGTCGCTCGGCGATCAGCTTCTTCTCCTCGTCGCGCTTGTTGGCGGCGGCTTCGAAGTCCTGACCCTCGATCGCCTGCTCCTTCTCAGCACGGACGACGGCGATCTTCTCGTCGAACTCCCGCAGCTCCGGCGGGCTCGACAGGATCGACAGGCGGAGGCGTGCGCCGGCCTCGTCGATCAGGTCGATGGCCTTGTCCGGCAGGAAGCGATCCTGCACGTACCGATCGGCGAGATTCACCGCGGCGACGATGGCGCCGTCGGTGATGGAGACCTTGTGGTGCGCCTCGTAACGGTCGCGCAGGCCCTTCAAGATGTTGATCGAGTGCGGGAGCGACGGCTCCGCGACCTGGATCGACTGGAAGCGGCGCTCGAGCGCTGCGTCCTTCTCGAAGTGCTTGCGGTACTCGTCGAGCGTGGTGGCGCCGATCGTCTGGAGCTCACCGCGCGCGAGCATCGGCTTCAGAATGTTGGCCGCGTCGATCGCGCCTTCTGCCGCACCGGCACCCACGAGCGTGTGGATCTCATCGATGAAGATGATGATGTCGCCTCGGTTGCGGATCTCCTTGGTGACCTTCTTCAGGCGCTCCTCGAAGTCGCCGCGGTAGCGGCTGCCCGCGATCATGGAGCCGAGGTCGAGCACGTAGACCTGCTTGTCCTTGAGCGTCTCGGGCACCTCGCCCTTGATGATCGCCTGCGCGAGACCCTCGACGACGGCGGTCTTGCCGACGCCGGGCTCGCCGATCAGCACCGGGTTGTTCTTGGTGCGGCGCGAGAGGATCTGCATGACCCGCTCGACTTCCTTCTCACGGCCGATCACGGGGTCGAGCCTGCCCTCGCGGGCCGCCTGCGTGAGGTTGCGGCCGAACTGATCGAGCACCTGCGAGCCCTTGGACTCGCCGCCCGACTCCGGCGCACCCACGGTCGCGCTCTCCTTGCCGGCCTGGTAGCCGGAGAGCAGCTGGATCACGGTCTGGCGCACGCGGTTGAGATCGGCGCCGAGCTTCACGAGCACCTGCGCGGCGACGCCTTCGCCTTCGCGGATCAGGCCGAGCAGGATGTGCTCGGTGCCGATGTAGTTGTGGCCCAGCTGCAGCGCTTCGCGCAGGCTCAGCTCGAGCACCTTCTTGGCGCGCGGCGTGAACGGGATGTGACCCGCCGGCGGCTGCTGCCCGGTGCCGATGATGTCGGTGACCTGCGCACGCACTGCGTCGAGCGAGATCTCGAGCTGCTCGAGCGCCTTCGCTGCAACGCCCTCGCCCTCGTGGATCAGGCCCAGCAGAATGTGCTCAGTACCGATGTAATTGTGGTTGAGCATCTTCGCCTCTTCCTGGGCGAGCACCACAACCCGGCGAGCACGATCAGTGAATCTCTCGAACATCTCCTACCTCCTTGCGACGCCTGTAGCACGGGAAAGGCGCCGCCGATGGAAACAGGCTACGTGGTGATCCCGTATCGCGGGGCCGTGTTCGCCGCAGGCGTGACGGGCGGTTGACGGACGAGCCCAGCATCCCGTAGCTTATCGATCAGCGATAATAACGATGAACGATAAGGAGGCGCCATGTCAGCGTCGCAGCTCCCCCAGCGCCCACCCTCCCGAGGCGAGTTCACTCCGCGCAGGATCCGCTCGGACGCCATCGGCGTACTCGTCATGTGCTCACTCGCCGCGATCGCCGTCGTCGCGCTCGCGATCGCCGAGTTCCGGCGTCGCTTCGTCCCCGGTGGCATCGCGTGGACCCTTCCGATCCAACCGCGGGAGATCACCGCGGAGGGGGTGACGGAGTACGGCGCAGACGGACCGATCGCAGCGGACCCCATCTCCGGGATCGCGACGCGGATCGACGTGATCGTGCCCGATGTCAACCCGGTCTCGACGGTGTGCCTGGCGATCTCGATCGTGCTCGCGGCCATTGCCGCCCTGGTCGTGATCGCCTGCACGGCGCGACTGACGCGGAGTGTGCTGCGCGGCGAGTTCTTCACGCCCGCCGTGAGCCGAGCGTTCAGCGCAGCCATGTGGAGCGGCGTCGGCGGAGCGCTCGCGGCGTATGCGTTCCGGCACTTCGCGGCGAACGGGGTAGCCGCAGCACTCGACGTCCGTGCCACAGACACCGGAACTCTGGCGTGGTGGGGATGGTACGTGATCATCCTCTTCGGGATCTCCGCCCTCGGACTGATCGACATCGCAATCCGACGCGCGATGCGCCTCGAGCGCGAGACCGAGGGCCTCGTATGACTCCCGTCGACCCCGGCGAGGGGCACGCGATCCACTGCCGGCTCGACGAGCTGCTCGCAGAGCGGGGTCTCACCCTCACCCAGGTGAGCGAGATGGTCGGGGTGAGCCTCGTGAACCTCTCCGTGCTGAAGAATGATCGCGCGCGAGCGATCCGCTTCTCGACGCTCACCGCGATCTGCCGTGCGCTCGACTGCGAGGTGGGCGACCTGCTCGTCGTCTCCGAGTAGCGCGACGTCGGAGCCAGAGCCCGTGCAGGCCGGAGGCGGACCCGCGCAGTCCACTGGCTCGACACCCCGCGTTCACCCGTGCCGCTTACCGTGAACGCATGTCGTCGCCCTCGCTCTCCCCAGCAGCACCCGCGTCTGCGCTCGCCCTGATCCGCGCGTTCGCCGCGACCCTCGGGCAGAGCGAGGGCGCGGTCGCCCGAGTGATCCTCGATCGCCCCGCCGACGTCCCGCAATGGTCGACGCAGGAGCTCGCCGCGGCGGCCGGAACATCGACCGCCACCGTCATCAGAGCCTGCCAGCGGCTCGGATTCCGCGGGTTCCAGCATCTGCGCCTCGAACTGGCACGGGAGATGCCCGCCTCCGGCACCGAGGAGCGCACCCCGGGAGACGCCGTGGACCAGGTCTTCGAGAGCGCGCGGGCCGCACTGCTCGTCGGGCGGGCTTCGATCGACCGCACCGCCCTCGCCGAGGCCGCCGCGCTGCTCGCGCGCGCCTCGCGCGTCGTGTGCGCCGCCAACGGGTTCTCCGCTCCACCACTGCAAGACGCCGCCATGCGCCTCGCCACGGTCGGCCGCCCGGTGGAAGCGCCGCTCGACATCCTCGCTCAGCAGTTCGCCGCTCACAGCCTCACCGATGCTGACGTCTGTTTCGCACTCAGCCATTCCGGGGCGAACGCGCACACACTGGCGACGGTGCGCGCCGCGCGCAAGCGCGGTGCGCGAATCGTGTCGCTCTGCAGCTATCCGAGAGCCCCCCTGGTCGAGCTCTCGGACGTCGCGCTCTCGACCGGCGCGGTCGGCACCCAGCACGCGGTCGATCCCTTCTTCAGCCGACTCGGCCACTCCGTGCTGTTGCAGGCGCTCGTCACGGAGGTCGCAGGCCTGCGATCGAGCACCGACGCGCTCGACATGCGCGAGGTCGTCGCCGACGCACTCGTCGACTCTCAGCAGTAAATCTATCTGATCTGGGATTTTCGGACCCTTCTCCAGTTCGACAGCTGCGCGTCCCCACCCGTTCACCACCGCGACACCCTGCCCGGCGATGCTGCTCATGTAACCGCATTTCACGCCCGATGTAACGGGCGACACCGGCAGGAGAACAGAGCAGTGCACGACATTTCACTCGACGGCAGCTACAACGCACGAGGCATCGGTCACCGCCGTCGCCCCTGGCTCGTGCGCTCGGCCGGCCTCGATGCGCTCACCTCCGGCGGCGAGCGCAGCCTCCGGGACGTCGGCGTCGACCTCGTCATCGACCTGCGCGAGGAATCGGAGCAGGCGGGGCGCACGCACACGATCCCCGTGCGCTCCGTGCCGCTCTACGGCGCAGCGCCGCCCAGCTCGGGAACGCTCGAATCCGTCTACGCGGGGCTCGTCCGCGATCGCGGCTCACGGCTCACCGCCGCTGTCATCGCCATCGCCGAGCACCCGGGAACCGCGGTCGTGCACTGCACAGCCGGGAAGGACCGCACCGGACTCGTCGTCGCACTGGCGAGACTCGCCGCGGGAGACGCGCGTGCCGAAGTCGTGGCTGACTACGCAGTATCGGGCGAGACCGTGCGCCCGCAGCGGGAGGCGATCGCCGCCGCGCAGCTCTCGGGCGTCACGCTCTCAGCTGCGGCGCGCGCCGCGTCGGAGCGACTCCACCTGGACAGCCCCGCGGAGGCCCTCGAGTCGGCACTCGACATCGTGGATGAGCTGGGAGGGGTCGCGCAGTATCTCCGCACGCACGGCGCGACGTCCGGGCACGTGGCCGCCCTCGCGGATCGGGCGGACGCGCACGCCGCCATCGCCACGGGATCAGTCGCATGAGCCGCCGCACCGGCCGGTTCACGCTGCTCCACGTGAGCGACCTCCACGCCACGGAGAGCGGTCTGCTCTACGACGCGGTCGACGGCCTGGGTCGGCTCGAACGGGTGGGCGATTACGCGCTCGCGACCGGCATCACGCCGGAGGCGGTCGTCATCACCGGCGACCTCATCGAACGCGGCAACGCCGGCGCCTACGCCGCGGTGGCACGGGCGTGCGATCGCCTGCAGGACCGCCTGGCCGCACCGGTGCTCACCGTGCTCGGCAACCACGACGACCCCATCGCCGCGCACGCACTTCCCGGCCACGCGCGCGCGCACTTCGGCGCCCACCTCGTCGACGGCGTCCGCGTGGTCCGCCTCGACTCGCGCACCGGCCGCATCGACGCCGATCAACTCGAGTGGCTCGCCTCCGAGCTCGCTGCACCGGCGGAACGCGGCACGGTCGTCGCGCTGCACCACGCGCCGCTCGGCTCACCGCTGCCGGCGCTCCGCCGCCAGGGCCTCCGCAACGCGGAAGAGCTGCTCCACGTACTCGACGGCAGCGACGTCCGCGCGATCCTCGCCGGGCATTTCCACCACGGCCTCACAGCATCGATGCACGGCATTCCCATCTTCGTCGGCCCCTCTCTCGCCTACCACCAGGTGATGAACGCCGGCCCCGACGCCGTCGCCGGGCACGACTCCCCCATGTTCTCGCTCGTCCAGTTCACGAGCGAGGGAGTGAGCGCTTCCACCATCGCGCTGCACTCACCCGAGCCCCTCTTCACCCAATCCATCACCCGCTCTGCACAGAAAGCGACCCATGTCTCGTAACCGTTCCACCGGCGTCATCGCCGCGTTCGCCCTGTCGGCCCTCGCACTCACCGGATGCGCCGCTTCGGCGGACGCAACCGACTCCGGCGATGCCGGCACCCCCGATGCGTCGACGATCACCCTGTACACCTCGGAGCCGCAGGAGAAGATCGACGCGATCGTCGCGGCGTTCACCGAGCAGCACCCGGAGATCACCGTCGACGTCTTCCGCGCCGGCACCGGAGATCTCACCGCTCGTATCGCAGCCGAGGAGAAGTCGGGCGACATCGGCGCCGACCTGCTGCTGGCGGCCGACGCCGGCACGTTCGAGGACTACGCCGAGCGCGACCTGCTCCTCGAGTACGAATCCCCCGAAGCCGCGGCCATCAATCAGGATCTCGTCGATCCCGAGCACTTCTACGTCGGCACGCGAGTGCTGCCGACCGTCGTCGCGATCAACACGAACGTCATCACCGAGGCCCCCGAGTCGTGGCAGGATCTCACCGACCCCGAGTACGCGGGGAAGATCGCGATGCCGAACCCCGACGTCTCGGGCGCCGCTGCGTACAACGCCGCCGTGTGGCTCGACAACGACGACCTGGGCATGACCTGGCTCGAGGGGCTCGCCGCCAACCAGCCCCTGATCGCAGAGAGCAACGGCCCCGTCTCGCAGGCCGTCGCCGACGGCAGCAGCCCGGTCGGGATCGTCGTCGACTCCCTCGTGCGGGACCTCGCCGCCGCCGGTTCGCCCATCGAGGCGGTCTACCCCGAGGAGGGCGTGCCCTTCGTGTCGCAGCCGGTCGGCATCTTCGCCGATACCGCGGAGCCAGAGGCCTCCCAGTTGCTCGTCGACTTCCTCATCAGCAAGGAAGGGCAGGAGATCGCAGCATCGCAGTCGTACCTCCCGATCCGCGATGACGTCGAGAGCCCGGAAGGCGCGCCCGCGACTGCCGACATCACACTACTCGCCCCCGACCTCGAGACGATCCGCGCGTCGCAGGCCGACGCCGTCGAGACTTTCAATGGCCTCTTCCAGTAACACGCTCTCGCCCCCGCTCGCGGGCTCGACCGACCACGGTCGGGCCCGCGGTTCCGGGGACGCCCGAGGTGCCGGGGACGCCCGCGGGACCGGCCGGGATCGCGCCACCGATGCGGCGAGGTCCCGGTTCTCGCTCGACGGCCTCGGCGCGGTGCGCATCGCCCTGTGGTGCGCGGTCGCCGCCCTCATCCTCGTACCGATCATCGCGATCGTCGTCCTCGCCGCGACCGGCGGCGGATGGACGGCCCTCGGCGATCCCGACGTGCTCGGAGCCGCCGGCAACTCGCTCGTCTCCGCCGCCGTCTCAGCCGTGCTCGCCGTGGTCATCGGCAGCGCGCTCGCCGTGCTGCTCGAACGCACCGACCTGCCCGGCCGTCGCGCGCTCCGCCTGCTCGCACTCAGCCCGATGCTCATGCCGCCGTTCGTCGGGGCGATCGCCTGGCTCAGCCTGCTCGGCCCCTCGGCAGCGGTGAACACGTTCTGGACGCAGCGGTTCGGCGCACCGCTCTGGAATCTCTACGGCGGCGACGGCGTGATCTTCCTCCTCACCCTCCACAGCTACCCGATCGCGATGATGATCGTGACAGCTGCACTGCGGCGCATTCCCGCGGACCTGGAGCAGGCGGCGCGCATCTCCGGCTCCTCCGCGCCCCGCGCGCTCTGGGAGGTCACGACGCCGCTGCTGCGACCCGCCATGCTCTCCTCGTTCACACTCATCGCCGTGTCGAATCTCGCCGATTTCGGCATCCCCTCCATCATCGGTCTGCCCGAGCGCTACGTCACGCTCTCCACCCTCGTCTACCGCTACCTGCAGTCGGGCACCGTCGACGACCCCCTCGCGGTGGTCTCGGCCATCGGGTTCGTACTGCTCGTCATCGCGCTGCTCGGTGTCGTCGTCGATCTGCTGCGCACGCGCACACGGGTCGAGCTCGACGCGCAAGCCGGAGCACCGGCCCGGCTCCCGCTCGGACGCGCCAGGGTGCCGGTCGGCGCGCTCACCGCCATCGCAGTGCTCGCGGTCACCGTGCTGCCGCTCATCACGCTCGCCATTCAATCCCTCTTGCCAGCGCCCGGGGTGCCGCTCACCCTCGAGACGATCACGCTCGCGAGCTTCGAACGGGCCCTGTCGGCATCGGGCACACTCACCGGTATCGGCAACTCACTGATGCTGGCGACACTCGCCGCCATCATCTGCGGAGTGCTGGGACTCGGGATCGGCACGTTCGTGACCCGCACGCGCGCTCGGAGCAACCCCGCGCTGCTCGGTCTGTCGCTCCTGCCGCAGGCGATCCCCGGACTCGTCATCGCTGTCGCCTGGCTCGTGATCGCACCGAAGATCGGCCTCTCCAACACGCCCTGGCTGATCCTCTGCGCCTATCTGACGTCGTTCCTCGCCCTGGTCGTGCAATCCGTGCACGCCCCGCTCTCCGCGACCCCGACGACTGCGGAGGAGGCAGCCCGCATCTCGGGCGCCACCCGGCTGCGGGCGCTCTGGGACATCTCGTGCCGCATGGCCGTTCCCGCAGCGATCTCGGGGGCGGTTCTCGTCGGGCTCACCGCTGTGCGCGAGCTCACGCTCTCCGTACTCCTGCTCTCGCCCGGCTCCCAGACGCTCGGCGTCGTCATCTTCAACCTGCAGCAGGCAGGCGCCTACAACGCCTCGTCCGCGCTCTCGCTCATCGTCGCACTCGTCGGACTCGCCGGTCTCGGCCTCACCGCCCGCACCCCACGTTAGGAACGCTCGTGTCTTCCGTCGCACTCGAATCGGTCAGTCTCTCCTACCCCGGGGGCCATCTCGGGCTCGCCGACGTCGATCTCCGCATCGGCGACGGCGAGTTCGTGGCCCTCGTCGGCCCGTCGGGCTCCGGCAAGACGACCCTGCTGCGCACGGTCGCCGGCTTCATCGCCCCGACCGCCGGAACCGTGCGCATCGGCGATACCGTGGTGGCTTCGCCGAGCCGGAGCCTGGAGCCCGAGCGGCGCGGGCTCGGCATGGTGTTCCAGCAGCACGCGGTCTGGCCGCACTGGAACGTCGGCCGCAACATCGAGTACCCCTTGCGCCGGGGCGGCGTCTCGCGAGCGGAGCGCCGCCGCCGCGTCGCAGAGGCACTCGATCTCGTGGGTCTCCCCGGCGCCGAGCGGCGCAACCCCGCCACGCTCTCCGGCGGCCAGCGGCAGCGCGTCGCGATCGCCCGAGCAATCGTCGCGCGCCCGCGCGTGCTGCTCCTCGACGAGGCGCTCTCCGCACTCGACGAGCCGCTGCGCGATCGCCTCCGGCTCGAACTCCGCGCGCTCACCCGCGAGCTCGGCCTGACCGTGCTGCACGTCACCCACGACCGGAGCGAGGCGCTCGCGCTCGCCGATCGGGTGGTCGTCGTCGACGGCGGCCGAGTCCAGCAAGTGGCGACCCCCGCTGAGCTGGTCGAGCGCCCCGCGTCGGCCTTCGTCGCGGGGTTCGTCTCCGATGCGGCGATCGTGCCGGGAGTGCTCGACCACGCCGGGTTCCGCGCTGATCAGCACCCGCTCGCGCTGCCGTTCGAGCGTGTGGACGGGACGCGACTCGACGGCCAGGGGCGAAACGGTGGCGCTGCAGTGGAACTCGCCGTCTCGCCCGAGCACGTGCGCGCGATTCCAGACCCATCGGGCCCCGCGACCGTCACCTCGTCGCTCTTCGGCCGAGGCGGCGACGACCTCGTGATCGACTGGCAGGGGCTCTCGATCCGCTCGCGTGCGCACGGCGTGCGTTGCGCTGCTGGCACCCGTGTGCGCGTGGAGATCGAACGGGCGACCGCCTTCCGCAGCCCGACGACCGAGACGCACGGGCGAGTGGTCTCCGAACCGTCAGCCGGTTCCTCCGTCGCGGGCGCAGCACGACCTCGACCGGTTAGCGTGGGAGTATGAGCACCCCTGAATCTCGAGCCGCATCCATCGTCATCGTTCGGCACGGCGAGACCGACTGGAACATCGGTCGCCGCATCCAGGGCCGCACCGATATCCCGCTGAACGAGCGCGGCCGCAGCCAGGCCGGTGAGATCGCCGAGCTGCTGCACGATGCAGGGCCGTGGCAGCGCGTCATCGCGTCCCCGCTCAGTCGCGCCGCCGAAACCGCTCGCATCATCTCCGACCGGCTCGAGCTGCCGCAGGCGGAGATCGCGGATGACGTCATCGAGCGCGACTTCGGTTCGGCCGAGGGGATGCTCGTCACCGATGCCAGCGCCCGGTGGCCCGGCCTCGACGTCCCCGACGCGGAAGCTCTCGCGGCGCTCGCGGAACGCGGAGCGTCAGCGTTCGGGCGGATCCTGCGCGAGGCCCCCGGTTCGATCGTCGTGGCCCACGGAGCGCTCATCCGCTCCGCCCTGACCGCGCTGAGCGGAACGGAAGCTCCGCGCATCCTCAACGGCGAGGCCTGGCTGATCTCACCGGCGGCCGCGAGGGATGCACCGGCAGCCCACGAGATCCCGTTCCCGGTCGACGAGACGCGGAACGGGCCACGGATCGCGATCCGCCGCCTCGGCACCCCGGCTGAGCAGCACGCGTTCTGACGCCGAGCCCGTCCGGTCGCGCTTCCCCGACTACTGCGCCGGGTTCTGCGGCGTCGCGGGCGCCTGCGGAGCGAGCGGTTCGATGACGACGGCCGTGCCGTACGCGCAGAACTCGGTGAAGTTGCCGATCGCGCCTGAGTCGAACCGCATCGCCACCACCGCATTCCCGCCGCGGGACTGGGCCTCCGCCCACATGCGGTGCATCACTTCCCAGCGCGATTCGTAGATCACCTTCGTGTACTCGGGCATCTCGCCGCCGCCCAGTGCCCGGAAGCCCGCCGTGAAGTTCTGCCCGAAGTTCGCCGAACGCACGGTGAGCCCCATCACCTCCCCGAGCACCTGGGTGATCCGGTATCCCGGTACGTCGTTGGTGGTCACTGCGAACATGATCTGATTCCCCTCGTACGACTCTGCTCGCACCCACCGGCGCAGCTGAGTTCAGCGTAGACCCTCGCCGCTCGCGGCGAGGCTACTGCAGCGCCGAGGTGAGTCGCGCGATGCCGTCGAGCAGCTGCGAGGGCAGTGACTGCTTCTCCCACTCCTCAAGGGTCAGCTCGCGCGAGTTCTCGCGGTAGTAATCGGTGACGCCGTCGAGATCGCGCACGAATTCCGCTCCGTGCACCACCATCGAGATCTCCATGTTGAGCCCGAAGGATCGCTGATCCATGTTCGACGATCCGACGACCGCGACCTCCTCGTCGACGGTGAAGTGCTTCGAGTGCAGGATGTACGGCGGGCGGAACATCATGATGCGCACCCCGGCGCGCAGCAGCTCCTCGTAGTAGGAGCGCTGGGCGTGGTACACCATCGCCTGGTCGCCGACCTCCGAGACGAAGAGCTCGACCTCGACCCCGCGAGCCGTCGCGGCGCGCACGGCGTTCATGATGGAGCCGTCCGGAACGAAGTACGGGCTCGTGATGCTGATGCGACGCTGCGCCGAGTACATGAGGGCGACGAAGACCTGCAGGTTGTTCTCGCCTGCGTATCCCGGGCCGCTCGGCACGATCTGGCAGTCGAGGTCGCCGGGCTGCTGCACGTTGACCGCCTCGTCGGTGAGGTTCGTCAGGTACTCGCCGGTTTCGAGGTACCAGTCGCCTTGGAACACCGCTTCGAGTCCGAGCACGATGGGCCCTTCGACCCGCACCATGAGGTCTTTCCAGTGCAGACCGCGCCGCCGATTCGACCGCTTGTTGTAGCTGGAGTCGACGAGGTTCTGCGATCCCATGAAGCCGACGGAGCCGTCGATGACGATGAGCTTGCGGTGGTTGCGCAGGTCGGGGCGCTGATACTCGCCGCGCCACGGCCGCACCGGCAGCATGTACGACCACTGGGCGCCCATGTCGGTCAGACTCTGCGCCGTGCGCTTCGAGCCGGGATTCCGCACGGCCGAGATGTGGTCGAGCAGTACGCGCACCGTCACCCCGCGGGCCACGGCCTCGCGCAGAGCGGCGAAGACGTCGTTCGTGGTCTCGTCGTGCACCAAGATGTAGAACTCGACGTGCACGTACGCTTTCGCGGCGCGAATGGCCTCGGCCATCCGAGCGAACGATTCCTCGTAGTCGATGCAGAGCGACGCCGTATTGCCCTGCAGCATCGGCTGCGCTCCGAGCTCACGGCCGAGCTTCACCACACTGTCGAGCCCCGGAAGCATCCGTTCCGGCGGCGTGATGAGTTCGGCTTCCTCCTGGTCGGCGATCTGGGCGACGAAGTGATTGATCGCCTCCTGCTTCCGCTCGCGTGCACGAGGAAGCCGCTTGCTCCCGATAACCAGGAAGAGCAGCAGACCGGGCACCGGCAGGGCGAAGATCGCCATGAGCCAGGCCATGCCGGCGGTGGGGCGCCGATTGCGCGGGACGACGAAGATGGCGACGAGACGAATCAGATTGTCGACGACGAGCACGAACCAGGCCCAGACGACGGGCCAATCCAGTCCGAACCAGTCGAATTCCATCTGGCTCCCTCCGCGTCACCTCAGTGCCATGATTGCGCGAGTGCGCGTACGTCCACTGTAGCGGGGAACCGTCGGCGCTCAGGCCTCGTCTCGAGCGGGCAGTCCGGCTTTCGCGCGCTCCTCGGCCTCGATGCGCTGGTACGCCTGGCGCTCCGTGCGATCGGCGCGCAGGATCAGCCGCAGCACCAGCCAGAAGAAGATGCCGATCAGCACGGTCGGAGTCAGCGACCAGATCGCGTTCAACCACCAATTGTCCATAGTTCCCCCAGTGTACGTGCGCTCCCGCGCGGAAACCTGGGGAGCTCGGAAGGTGCTTACTTGACGAGCGGGAAGAGGATCGTCTCCCGGATCCCGAGGCCCGTGAGCGCCATGAGCAGTCGATCCATGCCCATGCCCATGCCGCCCGACGGAGGCATCCCGTGCTCGAGCGCGCGCAGGAAGTCCTCGTCGATCGGCATCGCCTCGTCGTCGCCGCGCGCCGCCTCCGCCGCCTGCTGCGTGAAGCGCTCGCGCTGCACCACGGGGTCGACGAGCTCCGAGTACCCGGTCGCGAGCTCGAAGCCGCGCACGTAGAGATCCCATTTCTCGACGAGACCGGGGATCGAGCGGTGGTGCCGGGTGAGGGGGCTCGTCTCGACCGGGAAGTCCATGACGAAGGTGGGACGGATCAGTCCGTCCTTCACGAAGTGCTCCCACAGTTCTTCGACGAGCTTGCCGTGGTTGGGCAGGTGCACCTCGACGCCCTCGGCGTCGGCGAGCGCCTGCAGATCGCCGACGCTCGTCTCCGGCGTGATCTCGCGGCCGACGGCCTCCGAGAGCGTGCCGTACATCGAGATGCGCTCCCAGTCGCCGCCGAGATCGAACAGCGTCCCGTCGGCCCAGCGCACCACATGGGTGCCCTCGCGCTCCGTTCCCGCGTTGGCCGCGAGGGCCGCGTTCTGCACGAGCAACTGCGTGAGATCGGCGATGCCGTTGTAGTCGGAGTACGCCTCGTACGCCTCGAGCATCGCGAATTCGGGGCTGTGCGTCGAGTCGGCGCCCTCGTTGCGGAAGTTGCGGTTGATCTCGAAGACGCGCTCGAGGCCGCCGACGGCCGCGCGCTTGAGGTACAGTTCGGGTGCGATGCGCAGGTAGAGCTCGGTGTCGAAGGCGTTCGACTTCGTGACGAACGGACGGGCCGAAGCGCCGCCGTGCATCGTCTGCAGCATCGGCGTCTCGACCTCGATGAAGTCGCGCTCCGCGAACGTGCTGCGCAGGCTGGCCATGGTGCGCGCACGGGTGACGACGTTGATGCGGGCCTGCTCCCGCTGGATCAGATCGAGGTAGCGCTGGCGGATGCGCGTCTCCTCGTTGAGCTCGGCGTACATGTTCGGCAGCGGCGCGATCGCCTTCGCGGCGATGGCCCAGTCGCTCACCATGATCGACAGCTCGCCGCGGCGGCTCGAGATGACCTCGCCGCTCACGAACAGGTGGTCGCCGAGGTCGGTGAGCTCCTTGTAGCGTGCGAGCGATTCCTCGCCCACCTCGGCGAGGCTCACCATCGCCTGGATGCGCGTGCCGTCGCCGGCCTGCAGCGAGGCGAAGCAGAGCTTGCCCGTGTTGCGCTGGAACACGATGCGCCCCGCCAGGCCCACGCGCTCGCCGGAGGCCGTATCGGGCGTCTCCTCCAGGTGACCGTACTGGGCGCGGACCGCCGGAATCGTGGTGGTCACCGGCAGTGCGACGGGATAGGCTCCGCCCGCGAGGTCCGCGTCGGCGTTCAGCCGGTCGCGCTTCTCGAGTCGCACCCGCTTCTGCTCGAAGATCTCTTCGGCGGTCGCCTCCGGGGCGCTCTCTGCGGGTGCTGCGGTCTGCTCGCTCATAGGGGCGGGGTCCTCCGGATCGTGTCGGCGTACCGACCCATCCTAGCTTCCGCCTGCGGCGTCGGCTGGCCCACGGCGATTGCCGGGGCCCGCGAGTCACAGTTCGGGATCGGGCTCCCCCGCGATCAGCTCCTCCTCGACCGCGGCACGCACGATCCCGGCGACGATCTGGCCCGGGCGCTCGATCCCGAGCGCCCGGAGGGCGTCGATGTTCTGCCGCACGATCGCGCGGGAGAACTCGCTCGCCGCACTCACGGCTTCGGCGTAGGCCGCGCGATCCTCCTCGGCGACGATGACGGGCTCGGCGCCCATCTCGACGGCGAGCGCCTGCCCGATGGGCAGCACCGGCGCAGGGGCGGTGACGGCCACCGTCGCCTCGGCGAGTCGCGTGAGGTCGAGACTGGTCCCCGTGAACACCATCGCCGGGTGGAGGGCGAGTGGAATCACCCCCGCGGCGAGCGCCGGGGCGAACACGCCGTACCCGTGCTCGGGCGCGGTGTGGATCGCGAGCTGCCCGGGCTGCCAGGCGCCGGTCGCGGCGAGCCCGGTGACCAGGTCGGGAAGTTCGCTGCCCGGAACGGCGAACAGGACGAGTTCTGAGCGCCGTACGACCTCGGCGACGTCGAGCACCGGCACTCCGGGCAGCATCGCCTCCGCGCGCTCCCGCCCGTCGACTCCGAGCGCCGTGATGCCGACGATCGCATGCCCGGCTCCTGCGAGCGCCCGGGCGAGTACGGGCCCGACGCGGCCGGCGCCGACGACGCCGATGCCGAGCCTGGACGCGGCTGCACCCGCGCTCACGCCTCGTGCGCCCGTCCGCTCGTGAGCCCGTCGCCGTGGCGCGGGGCGCGGGGCGACTCGGGCGATACGGGCTCGGGCGATACGGGCTCCGGCGATACCGGCTCCGGCAGCGCGGACTCGGCGGGCACCGGCTCGGCCAGCACCGGCTCGGCGGGCATCGGCTCGGCCAGCGGAGCGCGCGCCTCGAGGATGCGCTGGGCTTCGGCGCCCTGCACGCGGAGCACGAGCGCTGCGAGCTCATCGAAGAGTCGGCGAGCGGCGCCGAGTTCGAGCCCGCGCATCTCCATGCGCACGGGCCCGAGCACCGTGTGCGCGGAGATCGATGCGAGGCCGAGCATGCGATGCACGAGCGGCCGTCGCAGCTGGATCGATTGCGCGCGGAGGATGGGCATGATCGCGAACGAGCGCGTCAGCACGCCGCGCCGAATGCGCAGCGTCGCGTCGTCACCGCCGGTGTCTTCGATGCGTAGGCCGGCGCGACGACGACCCCAGAGCAGCACGGCTGCCGAGCGTCGGCCCCCGCGCACGTACCCGTCGGCCGGGCCGATCAGTCCGTCGCGCAGGGTCGCGATCTCGTCGGCCTCCGTCCCGGTGCCGGGGAGCAGTGTCTCGATCACCCGGAGCACGTCGGCCTCTCGCCCAACGGGCAGCACGACGTTCTGGGTCGCGTTCTGCCCGCCCTGCGCGACGGAGTGGCCCGCCGTGGTGATGCGCACCTTCCACCAACCGAGCGGGCGCCAGAGCAGCGGCTGCCGCGCTTCCACCGCGTGGATGCGCCCGAACGGGATCGACTCGGTGATGGTCGACGTGAGGCCGGAACCGGTGCGCACCGCGTCGTCCGTGCGCGAGAGCGTGAAATTGAAGCCCTTGTTGAACTGCCCGAACATGACGCTCGCCATCACGATCAGCAGCGGGATGACGCCGAAGATCAAGAAGGCTTCGAGCACGGCGCCGCCGATGATGATGCCGGCGATGAGCACCACGAGGATGATCGCCTCCCACCCGAGCGCGATACTCGCCGCGAGCCGACCGACGGGCACTTTCACCAGCGTCTGCGCTTCGAGCGCCTCCGGGTCGATGTCGGCGTCGACGAAGTCATGCGCGCGGGCGGTGAGCGCGTCACCCGCAGTCGAGTAGACCGTTCCGTCCAATCCGACGGGCGCCGGGGCTGACACGTCGGCGACGGCGCGCTGACCTGCGGCACCGCCGCGTCGACGCGATCCTGACACCTGCAGAATCTGCTCGCGCACGGTTTTCGCGTCTCGATGGCCGAGGAACGACAGCTCGACCTTGCCCCCCTGCCCCGCGGTGACGACCTCGATCTTCGTGAGGCCGAGCGCGCGGGCCAAGAGAGATCGCTGCAGATTCACGCTCTGGATGCGCTCGAGCGGGGCGCGTCGATGCGAGCGGAACAGCACCCCGTTCCGCACCTCCACGGCGGCCTCCGTGATGCGGTACGTGGCGAACCGCCACGCCAGCCAGGAGAACAGCACGATCAGCAGGAGGATCAGCACGAGGCCGCCGAGCACGGCGAGCAGCAGCCCCTCGGCGACCAGGAACTCGTACAGGTCGACCAGGTCGCGATCACCGGAGACGTCGACGGACGCATCCCCGTCATCGAGGTTGTTCGCGAAGAAGAACTGCACGAAGTGATCTCGGAAGTTCGCGACGATGATGCCGGCGATCACGAGCAGCGCGAGCCCGCCGCGAAGGAGCGGCGACAGCGGATGCATGCGCCGCCAGCCCTCGGCGTCGGAGGAGCCGGGCAGTTGGGCGTCGACTTCGGGGTCGACGGTCACAGGCCCGACCTCCGCGCCTCGGCGAGCTCAACGAGACGGTCGCGCAGCTGCTCGGCGTCTTCGTGGCGCAGTCCGGGCAGATTGACTCCGGTCGCGGCCGAGGCGGTGACGAACTTGAGCGTCGCCAGTCCGAGTGCCCGCAGCAGCGGACCGCGAGTGACGTCGACCAATTGCAGGCGTCCGTACGGCACGGCGATGACGCGCTCGAACATGATGCCGCGGCGGAAGAGCAGATCGTCGTCGCGCAGCACGTATCCGATCGCGCGCACGCGTCGGAACGCGAAGATCGCGTTGATCAGGAAGATCAGGATCAGCGCCGGGAGACCGATGCGCAGGAAGAGCGGCGCGTCGCCACCGGTCGACATGAAGATCACCGCGAAGACGGCGGCCAGCGCGATGACGAACAGCAGGTTCACCGCGAGATCCGCCCACGCGTACGACGGCGAGACGCGCTTCCAGTCGACCCGCTCCGTCTGCCACCCGGCTGCGGACTCCGTTACCTCGACATCACCCGTAGTCATGGCACCAGCTTAGGCCCAGGCCGATCAGCGGTCTCGGTACACCGCCGGGTCCGCCGGTCCTCGCTCGGGATCGAGCCCGCCGTCCTCGTCCGTCTCATCGCCCGGCGGCACGCGGCACCAGTGCTCGACGATCGCAGCGCACCCGAGCAGCACCGCACCGGCGATGACGACGAGCATCATCGGCACCCACGTCGCAGCCGTGGCGGCCACGCTCCGACCGGTCAGCGAGAGCAGCAGCCCGGCCCCGAACCCGCCGAAGAGCGCCCCCACGATCTGCCCGGCTCGCGCCGTCACGAGCAGCCGGACGGCGTGGAACGGATCGATCGCTCCGGGCTGCTTGCGGATCTGGCGACGCAGGCGCAGGCCGAAGACGAGCAGCACCCCCGCGACCAGCACCAGGGAGGCGGGCAGCGAGAGCGGCGGGGAGAGCGGGGCGTGCCCGCGGCTCGACAGGGCGAACTGCACCACCAGTCCGACGGCTGCGCCCATCGCGGCGACCGCGAGCGTGACGAGCGGGTTGCTGCGCTCAACCTTGCGCATCGAGCCCTCCCGATCTGCCCGGCGCGACCTTCGAGCCGGCATTCGCGTGGTCGTCATGACTCAGGGGCACGGTGGTATCGCCGATCCGCGCGAGCAGGTCCGCAACGCGGCCGTGGCCCATGAGCACCGCGTCGGGGTCGAGATCGAGCCAGGGGGCGAGCACGAAATCTCGCTCGTGCGCGCGGGGATGGGGCACCTGCAGCCGGTCATCCGATATCACGCGCCCGCCGAACAGCACGAGGTCGATGTCGAGCGTCCGGTCGCCCCAGCGGATGTCGCGAACGCGGCCGTGCGTCGTCTCGATCGCCTGCATGGCATCGAGCAGCGCATGGGGGTCGAGTGTCGTCCGTGCGGTGGCGACGCCGTTGACGTAGCGGGGAGCATCGGGATCTGGCCCCGACGCCGTCAGCGCGATCGTCTCGCGCAGCGCAGAGGCCTCGAACCGCTCGATGCCCGGAGTCGCGGCGAGTGCGCGCTGCGCTGAGCGGATGGTCTCTCCGCGATCCCCGAGGTTCGCGCCGAAGGCGAAGAGCACGGGAACCACCTGGGCGATCACAGCGGGGTCCTCTCCGCAGCATGACGCACGACGGTGACCGAGACGTCCGAGAAGGTCTGCGCGATCGGGGCATCCGGTTTGTGCAAGGTGATGCGAGCGCAGCGCACGCCGGCGAACCCGAGTGCGACCGTCGCGGCCCGCTCGGCGACCGTCTCGATCAGGTCGACCGGGTCTCCGCCGACGGCGTCGGCGATCGCGTCGGCGAGTTCCCCGTAGTGCACGGTCCGCGCGAGCGCATCGTCTGCGGCAGCGCCGGCGAGGCTCACCTGCACGTCGGCGTCGATGATGAAGCGCTGGCCCTGCTCGCGCTCGAAGTCGAAGACCCCGTGGTGGGCGAACACTTCGAGGCCGGTGAGGGTGATCCGATCTTCTTGCGTGTCGCTCGTGCGCTCCGGCTCCGCCGTGCGCCGGCGAGCCCCGCTCCAGGCCGCCTGCACGGCGAGCGCCTGGCGCGTGCCGACGACGTCGTGCACGCGCACGCCCCAGGCCCCGGCGTCGGCAGCCAGCGCGCTGACCACGGCTGTTGCGAGATCCCGCTCGTGGGAGCGGTTGATCTCGCCGGGTTCACGTCGGGGCGTCGCGAGCTCCGCGACGGCCTCCCCCAGCATGCGCTTGCGCGACGCTCCGACGAGCACGGGGAACCCCACGGCGTTGAGCTCCCCCAGCGCGGCGAGCAGCTGCCAGCCCTGATCTCCGGTCTTGTCGAAGCCGAGTCCGGGATCGAGCACGAGATGTTCGGGGCGCACCCCGGCAGCGATCGCGGCACGGACTTGCTCCGCGAGGGCGTCCGCCACCTCGCTCACGACGTCCCCGTACTCGGAGCGCAGGTGCGCGGGGTCGGGGATGCCGCGCCAGTGGCCGATGATGAATCCGACTGATCGATGACGGCTGGCGTCGGCGGCGACGGCGAGCATCGCGGGGTCGTGCAGGCCGCCCGAGACGTCGTTGATCCAGCGCGCGCCCGCTGCGACCGCAGCGGCTGCCGTGTCGGCGTGCAGCGTATCGACCGAGACCGTGGCACCGGCCTCGGCGAGGGCGCGGATCACGGGGAGGACGCGCGCCTGCTCCTCCGAGCTGCTCACCGGCGTCGCTCCCGGACGCGTCGACTCACCGCCCACGTCGACCACGTCGGCGCCCTGGGCCACGAGTTCGAGGCCGCGTTCGATCGCCAGATCGTGCGCAGCATACGATCCGCCGTCGCTGAACGAGTCGGGGGTCACGTTGAGCACGCCCATCACCGTCGGACGTGCCCGCTCGCGCGCCCGCGGCCGCGCCCGTGAGACGGAGCCGGTCACGCCTCGCCGCTCTCTGCTCCAGCGAGATGCGCTCGGCCCAGCAGGGCGAAGACCGCGGCTTGCTCGGCCGCGTCTGCGAGCGACCCGCGAGACGCCACGGTGATGATCGTCGATTCGCTCTGCCGCACGCCCCGGTCGGCCACGCATCCGTGGCTCGCCTCGAGCACGACGAGCACGCCGTGCGGGTCCAATCCGTCGTGGAGGGTCTGCGCGATCTGCTCGCCGAGCCGCTCCTGCATCTGCGGTCGCGCTGCGAGCATCTCGACGACGCGAGGGATGGCGCTCAACCCGACGACGCGCTCGTTCGGCCGGTAGGCGATGTGCGCTCGCCCGCGGAACGGGAGCAGGTGATGCTCGCACATCGAACGCAGGGTGATGTCGCGTACGACGACGAGCTCCCCGGTGTCTTCGCCGACCGGGACGGAGTCGGAGAGCAGCACCGACGGGTCGCGGCCGACACCCGCGAAGAACTCGGCGTACGCGTCCGCCACACGGAAGGGAGTGCTCGCGAGCTCGGGGCTGTCGGGATTCTCCCCGATAGCCCCGATGAGCTCGCGCACCGCCGAAGCGATCCGCTCCCGATCCACCGTGTCACCCATGGTGATTACTTCGTGCTGTCGCGATCGTCCCCGCCGACGCCGAGGTTGCGCGGGGGCTGCCCCGGGTCACCGGTCGTCTGCGGGGGAAGCAGACCCGGTGCCGGGTCGATGGCGATCACGGGCGAATCAGCCGGAGAATCGGGGCCGGGCGCAGCGCCCGGCTCGGGATCGCCGACCGCGCGGTCGTCGGTGCGCACGGCGGCGGGTACCTCGATCGGCGGTCGATCGGAGACGGGACGGTCGTCGTGCGACAACCAGGTGGGGCGCGGAGCGAGCTTCTGCACTCCCTGGAAGATCTCGGCGATCTGGATGTGGTCGAGCGTCTCTTTCTCGAGGAGTTCGCGAGCGAGCGCGTCGAGGATGTCGCGGTTCTGCACGAGCACCTCGTAGGCCTCGTTGTGCGCCTGCTCCATGAGCTCGCGCACCTCGGCATCGATCGTGATCGCGACCCCCTCCGAGTAGTCGCGGTTCTGCCCGAACTCGCCCATGAACGCGCCGGGCTGCCCCTGGCCGAGCTTCACCGGTCCGACCGTCGCAGACATGCCGTACTCCGTCACCATCTTGCGCGCCGTACTCGTCGCCTTCTCGATGTCGTTGCCGGCGCCGGTGGTCGGATCGTGGAAGACGAGCTCCTCGGCGACCCGGCCGCCGAGTGCGTATGCGAGCTGATCCTGCAGCTCGTTCCGCGTGACCGAGTACTTGTCTTCGAGCGGGATGACCATCGTGTACCCCAGTGCACGGCCGCGGGGCAGGATCGTGATCTTGGTCACGGGGTCGGTGTGGTTCAGGCCTGCCGCGACGAGCGCGTGGCCCCCCTCGTGGTACGCGGTGATGAGCTTCTCATGGTCTCGCATGAGACGCGTGCGACGCTGCGGCCCGGCGATCGACCGATCGATGGCCTCGTCGAGCGCGCGGTTGTCGATGAGCTGCGCGTTCGAACGCGCCGTCAGCAGCGCCGCCTCGTTCAGCACGTTGGCCAGGTCGGCGCCCGAGAAGCCCGGCGTCTTGCGGGCGACGATCTCAAGATCGACGTTCTTCGAGAGCGGCTTGCCCTTGGCGTGCACCTGCAGGATCTTGAGTCGCCCGGGCATATCGGGAGCGTCGACACCGACCTGCCGGTCGAAGCGGCCCGGGCGCAGCAGCGCGGGGTCGAGCATGTCGGGACGGTTCGTCGCCGCGATCATGATGACGTTCGTCTTCGGGTCGAAGCCGTCCATCTCGACGAGCAGCTGGTTGAGCGTCTGCTCGCGCTCGTCGTGGCCGCCGCCCATGCCCTGGCCGCGGCGCTGGCCGACTGCGTCGATCTCGTCGACGAAGATGATGGCGGGAGCGTTCGCCTTCGCCTCCTTGAAGAGGTCTCGCACACGGCTCGCGCCGACGCCGACGAACATCTCGACGAAGTCGGAGCCCGAGATCGAGTAGAACGGCACGCCTGCCTCGCCGGCGACGGCCCTGGCGAGCAGCGTCTTACCGGTCCCGGGAGGGCCGTAGAGCAGCACGCCCTTGGGGATGCGGGCGCCCACGGCTTGGAAGCGGGTGGCGTCTTGCAGGAAGTCCTTGATCTCGTGCAGCTCCTCGACGGCCTCATCGGCACCGGCGACATCGGCGAACGTGACCTGCGGCGTCTCCTTCGAGACCAGTTTCGCCTTCGACTTGCCGAACTGCATGACCCCGCGGCCACCGCCCTGCATGGAGGAGAGCATCCACCAGATGAGCAGGCCGATGAGCAGCAGCGGGAGCAGGAAGCTCAGCAACGACCAGATCGGGCTGGGCTGCGGCACCTGGTCGGTGTACCCGTCCTTGAGATCCGCGTCGTTCACGGCTTCGACGATGTCGAGACCGCGGGGCGCGACGTAGTAGAAGTAGACGTCCTGCGATCCGGTCTTCTTATCGGCCTTCTCGAGTTCGAGATTGACGCGCTGATCCCCGTCGATGATCTCCGCGTGCTTCGCGTCGCCGTCGGCGAGCATCTCGAGACCGCGATCCGTCGACACCTCCTGCGTGCTTCCGCCCGACAGCAGCGACCACCCGAGCAGCACGATGATCGGTGCGAGGATCAGATAGAGCAGCGGCCCGCGCAGGAGCCGACGGCTCTTCGATGTGCTCTTCGTCGAATTCTCTGCCAAGTCTGGACCTTTCAGAAGGAGCGTGCCGGGAGATCCAGCATCGGTAAGCGTAGCCAATGCCACTGACATCGGTCTGAGCCGCGGGCGCTTGTCCGCTCACGGCGCACTCGGCGCCCCGGGCCTGCTGCAGTGCTGCGGACGTTACTCGCCGCCGTAGACGTGCGGCGCGAGCACGGCGACGTCGCGGAGGTTGCGGTAGTCCTCGGCGTAGTCGAGGCCGTACCCGACGACGAACTCGACCGGGATGTCGAAGCCGACGTAGGCGACGTCGACCTGCACCTTGAGCGCTTCCGGCTTGCGCAGCATCGTGCAGATGCGCACCGACTTGGCGCCGCGGCTCTCGAGGTTCTCCTTGAGCCAGGAGAGCGTGAGGCCCGAATCGATGATGTCCTCGACGATCAGCACATCGCGCCCGGTGATGTCGGCGTCGAGATCCTTCAGAATCTTCACGACGCCGCTCGACTTCGTGCTCGCGCCGTACGACGAGACCGCCATCCAGTCCATCTGCGCGTGGAACCGGAGCTCGCGGGCGAGGTCGGCCATCACCATGATGGCGCCTTTCAGCACGCCGACGAGCAGCGGCGGCTCGTCGCCGTAGTCGGCCTCGATCTCACGAGCGAGTTCGGCGAGCCGCTGATGCAGCTCTGCTTCGGTGTGCAGTACGACGGAGAGCTGATCGCCCAGATGTTTCGCATCCATGCGTCTATTCTTCCATTGCTGCGGCGCCGTCTGCGACACGGGCGCTCGCGGCCGGTCCGCGGGGCGAACCCGCGCGCCTCGTGAACTCGACGCGGCCGGCGACGCGGGCGACGGTGATTCCGGGAGCCTCGATCGGCCCCTGACCCCGCCAGTGCGTGACGAGGGCGGCGATCGCGAGGGTGTGCTCCCGACTGAGCTCGCTGCCGAACTCCGCTTCGGCCACCCTCCGGATGATCCTGTGACGCAGCGCCGCAGGGTTCGCCGCGAGCGCTCCTGCGGAGACTGCGATCCCGGCCTCCGCGTGCTCGACGATCTCCTCGATCTGCTCCTCGACCATCGCGTCGAAGGCCTCCGCATCTTCCCTGGCGAGGTCAGCCGTGCGCGCGAGAGCCGCGGCGACGCCGGGCCCGAGTTCGCGCTCGAGCAGGGGAAGCACGGCGGCGCGCACGCGCACGCGCGTGTAGGCGCGGTCGGAGTTCTGCGGATCCTGCCACGCTTCGAGCTGCGCCTCCCGGCACGCCGCCGCCGTGACCGCACGGGTGATCCCGTGCTCGGCCCGGACGAACGGGCGCAGCACGACGATGCCGTCGCCGAGGCCGCGACGCGGTGGGATGCCCGCGAGACTCCGAGCCCCAGAGCCCCGGGCGATCCCGAGCAGCACTTGCTCGGCCTGGTCATCGCGAGTGTGACCGGTCAGGATCGCGACGGCGCCGACCTCCCGCGCGGAGTCCGCCAGCACGGCGTAGCGCGCATGACGCGCAGAGGCCTCCGGGCCGGATCGTCGTGAGCGCGACGCCGACACCTCAGCGCGGCGCACGAGCACGGTGTCGATCCCGAGTGAGCGAACCTGCTCGGCGGCACGATCCGCAACGTCAGCAGAACCGGCCTGCAGGCCGTGATCGACGACGACCGCGGCCACCGTGAAGCCCTCGCGGACCGCTGAGAACGCCGCAGCGGCCGAGAGTGCGAGCGAATCGGCACCCCCCGACACTGCGACGAGCACCCGCCCCCGCAGGCCTGCGCTCGACGACCACGCTCCCCCGAACTCCGCCCGGAGCGCATCCCTGACGGCGAGACGTGTGGCGAGGAGCGCGGTCTGCAGCATGCCTCAACGGTACCCGGCGAGCGGGGTCGGGTAGCCTGGGAGCCGCATATGCACACTCGGCCGCTCGCGGCCGCTCACAGAAAGCACGGAGGAGCGCGCATGGCCGCAGCATTCGACGCTGTTATCGAGATCCCCAAGGGGAGCCGCAACAAGTACGAGGTCGACCACGAGACCGGTCGGGTGTACCTCGACCGCGTGCTCTACACCGGGTTCGTCTACCCCACCGACTACGGGTTCTTCGAGGAGACCCTCGGCGAGGACGGGGATCCGTTGGACGTGCTCGTGCTGCTCGACTTCCCGGTGTTCCCGGGCGTCGGCGTGAAGGTGCGTCCCGTCGGCGTGCTCAAGATGAGCGACGAGGCGGGGGGCGACGACAAGGTCATCGCCGTGCAGCACAAGGATCCGCGCTGGGCGCACATCCAGGACGTCTCCGACATCCCGGAGTACACCCGCAAGGAGATCGAGCACTTCTTCGAGCACTACAAGGATCTCGAGCCGGGCAAGTGGGTGAAGGTCGACGCGTGGGGTTCCGCAGCCGACGCCGAGCGGCTCATCGTCGAGGCGCAGGATCGCCTCACGTCCGAAGGGCACTGACCTCCCGGCGCGCACGCGCCGCCGCACGACGAGAGGGGCTCGGGATCACAGCGATCCCGAGCCCCTCTCCGCGTCTCCTGCGCGTCTCCCCGATCAGGGGAAGACGATGTACCAGGCGGGATCCACGAAGTCGTACCAGCCGTTGTCCTGGTTGGGCCGCATCTCGAAATGCAGGTGGCAGCCGGTGCTCGCGCCGGTGTTCCCGACGTAGCCGACGACCTGACCGGCCGACACGTAGCTGCCCTGACCGACGACCGCCCATCCGATCATGTGCGCGTACCGGGTCTGCCATCCGTTGGGGTGATTGATGGTGACCATGTTGCCGCCGCCGCCGCCATCCCAGTACGTCATCGCGACGGTGCCCTCTGCAGCCGCGAAGATCGGGGTGCCGCAGCCGGTCGCGAGATCGATGCCCGTGTGATCGGGTCGGCCCGGGGGCCGGAACCCTTCCGAGACGTAGAAGCCGGCGGTCGGGTACATCCAGCCGTTCGATCCGCCGCCACCGCCGCCGGGGGGCGGCGGTGCGACACCGCCGCCGCCGCCACCGCCTCCGCCGCCGGGAGCCGGAGCTCCGCCGCCGCCGCCGGGGTTGCCGCCGCCCTCCGCAGCACGACGGGCGGCCTCCTCCTCAGCGGCTTTCCGCGCCGCTTCAGCTTCCTTGCGCAGACGCTCGGCCTCGGCTCGCCGCTGCTCCTCCTCGATGCGGAGGCGCTCCTCGTACCCCTCGACGGTCTTCGTCGTGGTGTCCTTCAGCGCCGCGAGCTGCGTCTGCAGCGTCTTCTGCTGCGCTTCCTGCTCCTTGACCTTCTCGCCTTGCCCGGCGACGGCTTCGGCAGCGGCCAGCTCCTTCTCCTGCTGCACCTGGCGCAGCCGCTCGCGCTCCTGCGCGGCCGCCTCCGCCTGCTGGCCGAGAGTATCGGCCGTGTTCGCGGCCTGCTCGGCCTCCTGCGAGAGCGTCGTGTTCCGCTCGGTCGCCTTCGACATCGACGCCATGCGGTCGAGCAGCGCGTCTGCCGTGCTGCCGTCGGAGTCGAGGAACATCTCGACGCTGCGATCCACTCCGCCCGATCGGTACATCTGAGCGACGAGCGCCCCGGCGCGGTCGGCGGCCTCGTCGGCCTCCTTGCGGCTCGCTTCCGCCTGCACCTCGAGGTTCGCCGCCTTCTCAGAGGCGACGGCCAGCGCATCTTCTGCCGCATGCAATTCGTCGATCGTCGTCGCATGCAGGTTGCGCAATCGGTCGAGTTCCTTCTCACCCTCGGCGATGAGCGACTCGATCTCCTTGACCTTCTTCGCGGCAGACGACTGGTTCTGCTTCGCCTCCTGCACATCGTCCCAGGTGGGAAGATCGAGGGCCTGAGCGGGAGGCGCAGTGAGCTGGCCTCCGACGAGCACTCCGGCGCCGATCGCGCATGCGGCGAGCACTCCGAGCACACGCCTCATCGTGCTCGTCTTCCGTTTCTGCATCCTGCCCCCATATCGTGCAATGTACGCAGTTCTCCGGCAACGGTAGCATCTCGAGGCGCGATGCGCTCAGGCGGCCGGAGTCGGATCGCCTCCCGCATCGAGCGAGATCTGGCTCGCGTCGATGAGCCGAAGCATCGATCGGTGCAGCTCCTCCAGCTCAGCCGGTGTCATGCCGAGCCGCTCCGCCATGCGCACCGGCACCTGCTCGGCGTGCGCTCGCAGGGCCTCCCCCGCTTCCGTGAGGGTGATCTCGAGACGCCGTTCATCCGCCGAGCTCCGCTCACGTCGCGCGAGCCCCTGCGCCTCGAGTCGTTTGATCAGCGGCGACAGGGTGGAGGCTTCTTGATGCAGCAGTTCGGCGAGCGTGCGCAGGTCGAGGGTGCGGTGCTCCCAGAGCGCGAGGAGCACCAGATACTGCGGATGCGTGATGCCCATCGGATCGAGCACCGGCTTGTAGGCGGCGACGATGCCACGAGAGGCGACGGTGAGCGCGAAGCAGACTTGGCGCTCGAGCGCCAAGGGGTCGTGCGGATTCATGCGTTCATCTTCTCAGACGTCCCTCGTCCACCGCTTCCCAAAGCCGAGATGCCGGGCTAAGGTGGCCCGAGACCGCCGACAACGGAGTCGCCGGTCGCCTACTTCCGCTCGGATGATGCGCCGGCTGCATGTCGTACGGCACGGCGGCGCGGTTACGCCGACACCTGGTCGAGCAGCGCGGCGGCGAACATCGGCCGCGAGGCATCCGTGCTCGGCGGGTGGAAGAGCCCCGCCGTCGCGTCGCGCAAGAGCCTGCCCGCTTCGCTGCCGCTATCGAAGCCCGCTCCGCCGGAGCACGCGAGCGCCGTCTCGGCCGCCCGCCGCGCCGCTTCGCCCGCCGCGATCCGCGCCGCGACGAGGCGGGGCGGCCACCCGGCGCCGTGGTCGACGAGCTCATCGAAGTCGCGGGTGTACGCGTCGAGTTGTGCCGGCACGGAGAGGAAGTCGCGGTACGCATCGGCGAGCCGTGTGCGCCATTCCGGCACGTCGGCGAGCGGGGCGTCTCGTGACGCGGAGCGGCGCCGGTGCAGCGCCTCGGACGCCACGTCGAGGGCGCGCCGCGCGACGCCGGCGTAGACCGAGGCGACGAGCAGTTGGAAGTTGCTCGTGATCGCAAACGTCAGGAGGTCGGGCGTACGCCCCGGCGCGATGCGGCGCGCGACACGATCGGCGCGCATGACCGCGCCTTCGAGCCTCGTCGAGCGGCTCTGCGACGCGCGCATGCCGAGCACGTCCCAGTGATCCGACACGGTAATCCCGGGCGAGGTGCGCTCGACGAACCCGAAGACGAGCTGCGGGTCACTGGGTTCGCTCGCATCGAGCCCGTGAGTGATGAGCCGGGTCCACACGGGCGAGAGCGAGGTGAAGATCTTCGTCCCGCTCAACCGGTAGCTCCCGTCGGGCTGCGGATCAGCGATCGTGTTCGAGCCCTGCAGCACCCAGTCATTCGCCGGCTCGCTGATGCCGAACGCGAAGATCTCGCCGGCTGCCGCCTCTGCGAAGACGTGGGAGAGCGAGCGATCCCCGCGCGCGAGCATCGCCGCTGCCACCCCCGTGCACATGAGGTGCATGTTGATGCCGAGCGCGGTGCCCGGCGCCGCACCCGCGAGGCGCTGCTGCAGGCGCGAGACCTCGTGCAGCGACAGGCCGGGCCCCCCGAACTCCGCGGGCACGAAGATCTGCAGGTATCCGCGCTCGCGCAGGTCGCCCAGGTCTTCGTCGAAGAACCCGTTCTCGCGGTCGACGACGGCGGCGCGCTCGCGGAACCGTGCGAGCAGTGCGTCGGGCAGATAGCGCTCGGCAAGCTCGGCGTGCCTGAGTTCTCGATCGGTCATCGCATCTCCTCTGTACGGTCTCGGCGCGCTGCAGGGCGCGCATGGCTCTCGCTCGCGTCGGTCCCGGGTTCGCGCAGCAGAATCGCCCCGTTGTGACCGCCGAATCCGAACGAGGTCGAGAGCACCGTGCGGAGCTCGACCGCCCGCGCCCGCCCCGTCACCACATCGAAATCGGGGAACTCGGGGTCGGTGAGGTTGAGCGTCGGGGGAACGCGCTGCTCCCGCAGCGACTGCACCGAGATCACCGCCTCGACCACACCGGCCGCGCCGAGCAGGTGGCCGGTGGTCGACTTGGTCGCCGAAAGCGGAACCGTTCGCGCACGGGCTCCGAGTGCCAGATCGAGAGCCGCGAGTTCGGCGGCGTCGCCCGCGGGGGTGCTGGTGCCGTGCACGTTGACGTGATCGACCTGCTCCGGCGCGACGCCCGCGTCGTCGAGGCACTCGGCGACCGCGCGTGCGGCTCCCCGCCCCTCCGGGTGCGGGGCCGTCGGGTGGTGGGCGTCACTCGACGCCCCGAAGCCCGCGAGCTCGGCGAGCGGCATCGCACCGCGCGAAGCGGCGCGCTCAGCTGATTCGAGCAGGATCGCGCCGGCCCCCTGCGACATGACGAACCCGTTGCGGGCGCGGTCGAAGGGACGGCTCGCCAGCTGCGGGGCGTCTTCGAACCCGGCGGCCAGCGCGCGCAGGTTCGCGTTCGAGGCGAGGTTCACCTGACCCAGGCAGTCCTCCATGCCGACGACCAGCACCGCGTCGGCATACCCGTGGCGGATGCGTCGAAGCCCCTCACCGAGAGCGATCGCCCCGCTCGCGCAGGTCGCCGACACCCCCTGCGCGGGGCCCGTCGCACCGTACCGTTGCGAGAGGAGCGCAGCGGCCGCGTCGGGCGCCCCGTACACGGCGAGCGCCAGGGGAACCGCTCTGGGCCCGCGCGCGTCGAGCGCCCGGGTGGCGGCCTGCATGGCGTCGACGGGGCCGGACCCGGTCGCCGCGATGATCGCCACGCGATCCGCGTCCTCCGAGAACACCTCGCCCGCCGAGAACGCCTCGCCGTGCGCACCGGCAGCATCTCCCCCGATCACTCCAGCATGCCGCAGCGCCTCGTCGGCTGCGGCGATCGCCCAGAGCTGCACGGGGCTGAGACGACGCACGAGTCCGGCCGGTACGAGACCCTCAGCGCTGAACCCCTCGATCCTGCCCCCGATGCGCACCGGCAGCGCATCGAACTCCGGCCCGTCCAAGCGCTGGATCGCACTGCGCCCGCCCATCACCGCGTCCCACAGCGCTCCGACGCCGATCCCGCTCGGCGTCACCGCCCCCATGCCCGTGACGACGACCCGGCGCCCCCGCGCGGCGGCGCTCACAGGCGCACCGCCGATCCGTCGGCGATGCGCTCGGCCGTCTCCCCGCGACGCACCTTGCCGCCCACGGTGCGGGGCAACTGCGGCAGCGAGAACCAGCGGCGAGGCACGAACTGCGGAGCCAGGCGCTCCGAGGCCCAGGCGGCGAGCGCCTCGCGATCCGGCACCGCTTCGCCGTTCGCCTCGACGACCAGAGCGACGATGCTGCCGAGCGACGCATGCGGGAGCGCCACGGCGATCGCCGCCCCGACGCCGGGCGCCGCCGCGAAGGCGCGATCGACCTCGGGCAGCGAGACCTTGTGCCCGCCCGTCACCGCGACGTCGCCGGCGCGGCCGAGCAGATGCAGCTTGCCGGCGACGAGTCGGGCCTGGTCGTGCACGGTCGCCCACCCGTCGGCGCCGCGGAGCACGTCATCGGTCGTGCCTGCGAGGTAGCCGTCGGAGCAGGCAGCGGCACGGATCCAGAGCGTGCCGGCACTCCCCTCCGGCACCTCGCGACCCGACTCGTCTCGCACGCTCGCGTCGATGCCGGGGTAGATCGTGATCGCGGTGCCGTCGCCGTCGCGACTGTCGCCGATGAACCCGATCTCGGCGGCACCGTAGTAGCTGATGAGGCGCGTCTGCGGCAGCGCGCGGGCCAACCCGTCGCGAATCGCAGCCGGAAGGTTCGCTCCACCCGTCACGACGAGCTCGAGCCGATCGAACGCGTCGGGTTCGCGTCGGGCTGCGTCGGTCAGCGTCTGCACCACCGCAGGCACGGCGACCACCCGGGTGATGGCCTCGTCGCGCACGCGCGCCGCCACGCCGAAGGGATCGAACGCGTCTGCGACGTGCACGCTGCCGCCCGTGGCGAGGCACTCGATGACGGCGTAGAGCGTCAGGCTGTACGAGACCGGGCCAGGGGCGAGTGTCGCGACGCTTGGCAGCGGTTCGAGGTGCGCGCTCGACACCGCGACGTTCTCCCGGTACTGCTGCCTCGTCTTGAGGAACGCTTTCGGGCGGCTCGTCGTTCCCGAGGAGAAGAGGAGGAGGAACGCTTCACGCCCGTCGCGCACCTCGGGCGGCGGAGCCGGATCGACGGTTCGCTCGCGCTCCTCGAACGCTGCGAGGGTCAGGATCGTGCCGCCCCATCCCTGCGCCGCGAGCGCTGCCGCCAGATCGGCGGAGTCGGAGACGATCACGCCGATGCCCGTCGCGAGCACCACGCCGACCCGGTGCTCGAGCGGCCAGCGCGGATCGATCGTCGCCGACACCGCGCGGTACCCGGCGAGCGCCGCCACGAATCGAGCCGCGGCGAACGCCGAGTCGACGCTGATCGCGCTGATCGGGATGCCGCCGGTCTCGGGCGCGGGCGACGGCGGAGTCCCCGTCTCCCCGAGTGCGTTCTGCAGAGTGTCGATCACCGCTGCCGTACGACGCGAGCGCTCGACCAGCTCCCCGTACGTGAGCCGCTGCCCGTCGCCCGCGATCGCGAGGTGCTCGGGATGATGCTCCGCGATGCGCAGCATCGCCGACGTGATGGGCATGCGCCCAGTCTATGCTCCGATGGGTCGGCGCTTCGTGGGCGCCGGCCCCTCCGAGCCGCCGGCTCGCAGGGCGCGCTCACCCAGCAGGCCCGTGACGCGGTACGGGATCACCTCGCGCAGGAACAGGCTCGTCGACGTGCGGGTGATGCCCGGGCAGAGACGGATCTCCTCGCTGACGCGGTACAGGTCGTCGGGATGCCGCGCGACGACCCGCAGCAGGAGATCTGTGCTGCCTGCGGGCGCGAAGCACTCCAGCACCTCGGGGATGTTCGCGAGCGCTTCGACCGCGGCGCCGATCTGATGCTGGTCGAGTTCGACCTGCACGCTCGCGCCGACCGGCCTCCCGAGAGCCGCTGGCGTGACGCGGGAACTGTGCAGGCGCAGCGCCCCAGCATCCTTCAGCTTCTCGAGCCGCGCTTGAACGGTGCCGCGCGCGAGGCCGAGTTTCGAGGCGATCATCGCGGTCGGCATCCGCGCATCCTGATCAAGCAGGAGGAGGATTCTCCGATCCGTCGCGTCAAGTTCGCTCATTTTGACCACTTTCTGATCGGTTCACCGGTGACATATTGATCATATCGCCCAATTAGCGAGAGCTCGCTTGCGCAGATCGACGGGGTACGATGAACTCTTTCATGTGCAGGCGGACACCCCCGCCGCACTCGGATCAACGCCCGCACCACCCCGTGGGCTGAACCACCGGACGCGCCACCCTTGCGCCCGAAGAAGGAGCCCGCCATGCGTGCGACCGCATCAGCGACCGCGAGACCCCCGCTCAGCACCCCGAGCGCCCCGCCCCCGACCCAGGCCCCGCAATTCCCGGCTCCTCACGCACTGCACCGCCCTCGGGCCCGCGTCGCACTCACCTCGCTGGCGCTCTTCGCCCTGCTCGTGAGCGCGAATCTCAGCACGCCGCTGTTCCCGCTGCTCGAGGCGCAGCTGAACACCGGGTCCCTCGGCATCTCGATCGCGTTCTCGAGCTACGTGCTCTCGCTGATCGTAGGTCTGACCCTGTTCCGCCGCGTCGCCGACCGGGTCAATCGCCGCACCGTGCTCATCGCGGCACTCGCGGCCGCCGCGCTCGCCACCGCGGCCCTTGCCTTCGCGCCGACGCTCGGCTGGTTCTGCGTCGCCCGCGCCGTGCAGGGCATCGCGGTGGCGTGCGCGACGGGCACCGGCTCCGGTGCCCTGCGCGTGCTGCTTCCCGGACGCCCCGCCCTCGTCGGGCGCCTGACACTGCTCGCGACCTCAGGCGGCGTCGCCGCCGGCCCCGTGGCGGGCGGCCTGCTCTCTCTCGTCGGCGTGCCCCTGCAGACGCCGTACCTGGTCGTCGCAGTCGTACTCGCCGCACTCGTCCCCGTGATCATCGCCGTCGCGCCCCACGACGAGTGCACCCCGCGACTCGCGGGCATCGCACTCGCCGACGCGCCCGATCCGCGACCCGACGCGCCGGGGGCGAACGGGCGCAACGATCCCGCCGCCGCCCGCGCGTTCCGCATCGCGGCCGCGACCGGGTTCCTGAGCTTCATGGTGTTCGGCTTCTGCCTCTCCCTGGCGCCCTCGCATTTCGCAACGATCGCCGGCACGGATTCGCGCGTCGTCATCGGAGTGCTCGCCGCGGTCACGCTCGCCTCGTCAGCACTCGTGCAGCTGGTCCCGCTCTCCGGCACGTGGCGACTGCCGGTCGGGCTCAGCGCGCTCGCCGTGGCGCTCATCGGGATCGCCGCCGCCGGCGGAGTGGGAGCGGTGTGGTTCCTCGTCATCGCGAGCGCACTCGCCGGTGTGGGGCAGGGCATCGCGTTCCAGGCGGCGTTCACCGCGGCCACGGCTGCAGTGCACCCGCTGCGGCACGCCTCCACCGTCAGCGCGGTGTACACCGTCACCTACCTCGGGAGCGCGGTGCCGGTCATCGCTCTCGGTGCGATGGCCGAGCAGTTCGGCCTCTCGCAGGCGGTCGTCGTCTTCGCGCTCGTCGCGGCAGCCATGAGCCTCGCGCTCGCGTGCGTCTCGGCCCGCCGCTCCCACTGAGCGAGTGGCGCCGGCGCGTTCGCTCGGCGCGCCTCGGGTTCGGCGGGGCGGGCGCCTCCCGTGAGGCGTCCCGTCCCGCGGCCCGCTCTACTCCGCGAGGGCCGCGAGCGCGCGGCGATCCAGATCGCTCTCGACGAGCAGCCCGAATCGATCGGCGACCGCCCGTCGCGCGATCCCGCTCGCACGGGCGCCGTCGCGCTGCTCGATCGCAGCGAAGAGGCTCCGGTCGATCGCAGCGGACTCGAGCTTCAACCGGTTGTCGTGGTGCTCGTTCTCGACGTCGCGCTGGATGATGGCGCGCAGCACGCCGGACACCGCCTCACCGGTGAGGCGCAGCACCTCGTTGCCGCTGGCCTCCCAGATGGCCTCGTGGAACTCGATGTCGGCGGCGGCGAACGAGTCCGAGTTCGCCTCGGCGTAGCGCTCCATCTGCTCGATCGCGGCGCGCATGCGCTCCAGCTGCTCGGCGTCGTGCCGCACGGCAGCCAGGCGACTCGTGGTGCCCTCGAGCACGACGCGGTACTCGACGAGCGCTGAGACGTCGAGCGCATCGGTGCCCACGAGGGCGCGCAGCGAGCGAGACAGGGTTTTCGACGACGGCGCGAGCACGACGGGCCCGCCGCGGGTGCCCGGGCGCGACTCGATCAGCCCCATGCTCTGCAGAATGCGCAGCGCCTCGCGCACGGTCGGCCGGCTCACGCCGAACTGCACCATGAGATCCCGCTCGCTCGCGAGCTGCGATCCCACCGGGATGCCTCCGGAGATGATCGCCTGCTCGATCTGATCGACGATGCGCTGATAGGTGTGCACGGGCACCGCGGGCTCGAAGCTGTGGGTGGTGGACACCTGAGTCTCTTCCTGATCGAGGGGCGCAGCACTGTGGAGTCGGCTGCGTGCTCCGATGATAGCGCCCACGTAAGTGGCCTTACCATGTATCCTGGTTCGAAATCTCTCGGGATTTGTTGGAACACCGTCTCCGGTTTCGCGAATACGCTGTGCATGCGGACCGGCGACTGGGCATCGTCGCCCGACTCCACCCTCCATCCCGGCTTCGCCCAGCGAGGCCTCAGTCACAGGAAAGCAATGATGCGACGTAAGAATGCGATTCTCACCACGGCTGCAATCGCGACCGCGGCCATCCTCGGTCTCGCGGGCTGCTCCGCGGGCGCCGGCAACAGCTCGGGAAGCGACGGGGAGACCCCCACCACCGCGACCATCGCCCTGACCGGCACCCCCACGAACCTCGACTTCACGACGACCGCCGGCTCTGCGATTCCGCAGGCACTCATGTCGAACGTCTACGAGGGCCTCGTCGAGCTCGACCAGTCGGGCGAGATCCAGCCGCTGCTCGCGAGCGAGTGGACGGTCAGCGATGACCGCAAGACGTACACATTCACCCTGCAGGAAGGCGTGACCTTCTCGAACGGCGACGAGTTCACGGCAGACGACGTGAAGTTCAGCTTCGACCGCGTCAAGACCGACTGGGTGTCGAGCCTCAAGGCGAAGATGGACGTCGTCGAGAGCGTCGAGGTCGTCTCCCCCACCGAGGTCGCGGTCACGCTGAGCAAGCCCTCGAACGCGTGGCTCTTCAGCCTCGCGACGCCGGTCGGCGCGATCTTCTCGGAAGATGCCGTCGACGATCTCGCGAACACCCCAGTCGGCACCGGCCCGTACGCCATCGAGTCGTGGACCCCGAACGAGAGCCTCGTCTTCGACACGCGCGACGACTACTGGGGCGAGGCCCCTGGCGTCGAGCAGGTCACGCTGAAGTACTTCGCCGATGCGACCGCCACCACGAACGCCCTGCAGACCGGCGACGTCGACGCGATCGCGAACCTGCAGGCCCCGGAGCTGCTCTCGAGCTTCGAGTCCGATGACCAGTTCGTCGTCACCACCGGCACGTCGAGCGGCGAGGTCTCGCTCTCCATGAACAACAAGGCCGCCCCGTTCGACGACGTGCGCGTGCGCCAGGCAGTGCTCTACGCCCTCGACAAGCAGGCGATCCTCGACACCGCATGGAACGGCTACGGCTCGCTCGTCGCCACGTACGCGGCCCCGACGGATCCGTACTACGAAGATCTGAACGACGCGTACCCGTACGATCCCGCGAAGGCCAAGGAGCTGCTGCAGGAAGCCGGCAAGGAGAACCTCGACATCACCTTCACCGTGCCGACGCGCCCCTACGCGCAGGCCGTCTCGGAGATCGTCGTCTCGCAGCTGAAGGACGTCGGCATCAACGCGACCATCGAGTCCGCCGAGTTCCCGGCGGTCTGGCTCGACGAGGTCTTCACGAAGCACGACTACCAGATGACCACGGTGCTCGCCGTCGAGGCCCGCGACATTCTGACCGTCTTCAACGACCCGAACTACTACATCGGCTACGACAACTCGAAGATCGCCCCGATCGCCGAGGAAGCGGACGCCGCCGATGAGGACGGGTACGTCGACGGCATGAAGCAGGTCGCCGAGCAGATCGTCGAGGACGCCGCTTCCGGCGTGCTCTTCCTGTTCCCGAACATCACCGTCGCGAAGGCGGATCTCCAGGGCATGCCGGAGAACGCCATCATCGAGGCGCTCGACCTGACGAACCTGAGCTGGAAGTAAGCGGAGCGGCGGTGCGAACCGCCGCTCTCGCCCCTCCAGTGCGCGAGAGCGCAGTTGAGGTCGCACGAGGCGTACGCCTGAGACCACAACTGCGCTCTCGCGGGCGCACCACACCAACCCGCCACTGAACCCGAGGAACCCGAACCCGCATGGCCATACGGATCCTGATCAATCTCGCGAGATTCGCGGTGACGTACGTCGTCGCCACGGTCGTCGTGTTCCTCTTCATGCGACTGATCCCGGGCGACCCGGCGCAGATCGCACTCGGCGTGAACGCCACCCCCGAGTTGCTCGAGCAGACGCGCGAGCAGTTCGGCACGGATCGACCGCTGATCGTGCAGTACTTCGAGTGGTTCGGCGGGCTGCTCACGGGCGACTTCGGCACCTCCTACGTCACGCGCACCGATATCAGCCCGATGGTGCTCGACCGCGTGCAGGTCAGCCTCATCCTCGTGCTCACGGCGATGGTGGTCGCGCTGCTCGTCGCGATCCCGCTCGGCACCTGGGCGGCCGTCAAGCATCGCAACTTCTCGGGCGTCGCGATCGGCCTCGGCTCGCAGATCGGAGTCGCGGTTCCCGGCTTCCTCGCCGGCATCCTGCTGGTCATCGTCTTCGCTGTCGGCCTCGGCTGGCTTCCCGCGAACGGGTGGACGGCGCCGGCCGTCGACTTCGGCGACTTCATCCGCCGGCTGATCCTGCCCGTCGTCGCACTCGCCTCGGTGCAGGGCGCGATCCTCACGCGATACGTGCGCTCCGCCGTGCTCGAGGTGATGAGCGAGGACTACCTCCGCACCGCTCGCGCCAAGGGGCTCAGCAAGAACGGCGCGCTGCTCAAGCACGGCCTGCGCAACGCGGCGATCCCCGTCATCACGGTCACCGGCGTGCAGATCGCGGCCCTCATCATCGGCGCCGTGGTCATCGAGCGCGTGTTCGTCATCCCCGGGCTCGGCTCGATGCTGCTCGACGCCGTCGGCAACCGCGACATGCTCACCGTGCAGTCCGTCGTCATGGTGCTCGTCGCCATCACCCTGATTCTCAACCTCGTCGTCGATGTGCTCTACACGCTCATCGATCCGCGTCTGCGAAGGAGCGCCTAGCCATGAGCACGCAACAGGTTCCCACCCCACCCTCTCAGGCGCCGCGCACCACCGCGATCAGCGCCCCCGGCAATGCCAGCACGAGCGTCGTCTCGAGGTCGGGCAAGCGCAAGCTGTCGGCGACGCTGCTGATCGGGTTGATCCTGATCGGGCTCGTCGCACTCGCGGCGATCGTGTCCTTCTTCTGGACGCCGTACGATCCGACCCAGGCGATGCCCGCCGACCGGTTGCAGGGCTCGAGCCTCGCGCACCTGATGGGCACCGACAAGTACGGTCGCGACGTCTTCTCCGCCATGCTCTACGGCGCGCGCATCACGCTGTTCGTCGGCGTCATCTCGGTCGGCATCGCGATCGTGATCGGCACGCCGCTCGGCATTCTCGCAGGCATCAGGGGCGGATGGATCGAAGAGGTCATCATGCGCGCCTCCGACATCGCACTCGCGTTCCCGGCGCTGCTGCTCGCGATCATGTTCAGCGCCGTCTTCGGCGCATCGACGCTCACCGCCATGGTGGCGATCGGCATCGCGACCATTCCCGGGTTCGCCCGCGTCGCGCGCTCGGGCACCCTGCAGGTGATGACCACGGAGTACGTGCTCGCTGCACGAGCCGCCAGCCAGTCGCGATTCAGGATCGCCTTGCGCCACGTGCTGCCCAACATCATCGGCATGGTGGTCGTGCAGTCCTCCGTGTCGTTCGCACTGGCGGTGCTCGCGGAGGCGGGCCTCAGCTTCCTGGGGCTCGGAACGCCACCGCCCACCCCGTCGTGGGGACGCATGCTGCAGGAGTCGCAGCAGTTCCTCGGCACCGAACCGATGCTCGCCGTCTGGCCCGGCATCGCCATCGCCATCGCGGTCATGGGCTTCAACCTGCTGGGTGACGGCCTGCGCGACCGCTTCGATCCGAAACTGAACGGGAGCCGCGGCTGATGCGCACCGAATCCACCGTCCCGCGCACCGGCGCAGACCTGCTGCTGCGCGTCGACGACCTCAACGTGCGCACCCCCTATCGCACGCTCGTCTCCGATTTCTCCCTGCACATGGCTCACGGCGAGCGCATCGGCCTCATCGGGGAATCCGGATCGGGCAAATCGATGACCACGACCGCGCTGCTCGGCCTGCTCCCGAACGGCGTCACCGCCGACGGGTCCGTCGAGATCGACGGATACTCCGGCAACCTGCTCCAGGCCCCGGAATCCGATCTCATGAAGCTGCGCGGCAACAACATGGCGATGGTGTTCCAGGAGCCCCTCACGGCGCTGAACCCGCTGATGCGCGCGGGAGCCCAGGTCGCGGAGATCATCCTGCAGCACAAGCTCGCGCCGAACAAGGCCGAGGCGAACCGCCGTGCGGTCGAGATGCTCGACGCCGTGCACCTCCCCGATCCCGCTCAGGCCGCGCGGGCCTACCCGCATCAGCTCTCCGGCGGGCAGCGCCAGCGCGTGATGCTGGCCATGGCGCTCGCGAACGATCCGTCGCTGCTGCTCTGCGATGAGCCGACGACGGCGCTCGACGTCACGGTGCAGCGGCAGGTGCTCGACCTCATTCTCGAACTCGTGCGCGAACGCGGCACTGGCCTGCTCTTCATCACGCACGACCTCGCCGTGGTCGCGAACATGTGCACGCGCGTGCTCGTCATGAACAACGGCGCCGTCGTCGAGGAGGGCACGACCGAAGACGTCTTCACCCGCCCGACCCACCCGTACACGCGGGGGCTGCTCGCGGCGTCCGACCTCGACGCCGTCGATGCGAGGGGCCGCCTCTTCACCGTCGCGACCGCGCAGGAGTACGTGCCGCCGACCGCCGACGAGCAGATCGTCGCGCGCCCGGAGGCATCCGCGGCGGTCGCCGGCCCTGCTGCGGCTGGCACTGCTACTGCCGGCACCGCGCCCGCGCACGCCGAACCGGTGATGCGCGTCACCGATCTGGTGCGCACCTACACGCGCGGACGCACGAGCATCCTCAAGCCAGCCCCCGAGGTGCACGCGCTCAAGGGCATCTCCTTCGAGGTGCCGGAGGGCGGCCGTCTCGGGGTCGTCGGCGAGTCGGGATCCGGCAAGTCGACGCTGCTGCGCATTCTCGCCGGGCTCGACCAGCCGACCTCCGGAAGCGCCGTCGTCGCTGGCAACGAGGTGAAGGGTGCGAAGGAGCCGCAGCTCCGCGCGCTGCGGCAGAACCTGCAGATCGTGTTCCAGGACCCGATGGGTTCGCTCGATCCGCGCATGACCGTCGAGCAGATCATCTCCGAGCCGCTGCTCGTGCCCGGGCGCGGTGAGACCGCCGCCGACCGCAAGCGCATGGTCGCGGAGATGCTCGAAGCCGTGGGTCTGCCCGCGTCTTCCGCGGAGCGCTTCCCCCACCAGTTCTCGGGCGGCCAGCGTCAGCGCATCTCGATCGCCCGCGCGCTGATCTGCCGCCCCCAGGTGGTCGTCGCCGATGAGCCGGTGAGCGCCCTCGACGTCTCGGTGCGCGCCCAGGTACTCAACCTGCTCGCCGACCTCGTCGACGAGTACGGCCTCACCCTCGTGTTCGTGTCGCACGACCTCAACGTCGTGCGGTACCTGTGCGACTCGGTGATCGTGATGCAGTCGGGCGAGATCGTCGAAGCCGGTGACACGGAGACGGTGTATCGCACCCCGCAGCACCCCTACACGAAGCGCCTCATCGATTCCTCCCTCACGCTGCGTCAGGAGCTCGCCCAGAGCGCCTAGCGCCGGCGCTGCTTCGACCCGCACCATCTCGACGAAAGGCCCAGGATGACCTCGCACCGCCCCGCCGCTCTCGACGCCGCCGCCCTCAGCGAGCGCTACGCCGACGGATCGCTCACCCCCAGCGAGGTCGCCGAAGACGTCATCGCCCGCGTCGAAGCGCGCGAGCCGGAGCTCAACGCGCTCTACCTGTTCGACGCCGCGCAGGTGCGCGCCGACGCCGCCGCTTCGACCGAGCGCTGGCGCACCGGGACGCAGCTCGGCCCGTTCGACGGGGTGCCGGCGACGGTCAAGGAGAACATCGCGCGCGCCGGGCAGCCGAAACCCGCCGGGACGGCGATCCCGAACCCGCCGGTCGCAGCTCACAACGCTCCGACCACGGATCGACTGCTCGAAGCGGGCGCCGTCATCGTGGGTTCGACGACCATGCCCGACTGGGGCATGCTCTCGTCCGGCGTTTCGAGCCTGCACGGGATCACCCGCGGAGCGCTGAACCCGGCGCACACCTCCGGCGGTTCGAGCGCAGGAGCCGGCACGGCGGCTGCGGCGGGATACGGCCCGTTCCACATCGGCACCGACATCGGCGGATCCATCCGCCTGCCCGGCTCCTGGCAGGGGCTCACCGCGCTCAAGCCGAGCGAGGGCCTCATCCCGCTCGACGTGCCCTACGCCGGACGCGCCGCCGGTCCGCTGACGCGCACGGCTGCCGACGCGATCCGGCTCATGTCGATCGTCGCGCAGTCCGATCCCCGTGATTATCTGACGCGCGCGTACGCCGAGATGGACTGGTCGACCGAGCCGCTCTCCCCCGCCGGTCTCCGCGTCGCTCTGCAGCTCGACGCCGGCTCGGGCCTGCCGGTCGAGCCCGAGACGCGTGCGATCATCGAGCGCGCCGCGGCCCGATTCGAGGAGGCGGGCGCGACCGTCGTACCGCTCGAGCCGTTCATCCCCGCAGCGGTGCTCGACGGCATCGCCGACTTCTGGCGCAGCCGTTCCTACGCCGACTTCGAGGCCCTCACCGACGCCGAGCGGTCCGTGGTCCTCCCCTTCATCGCCGAGTGGTGCGCCGCTGGAGCAACGTTCTCCGCAGCTCAAACGGTGCGCAACCGCAACATGATCGACGAGATGGCCCGCCTCACGAGAGCCGCGACGCAGCCGTTCGACCTCGTGCTCTCGCCCGTGACCCCGGTCGCGGCGTTCGCCGCGGAGGACCCGATGCCGATCCTCGACCCGCTCGAAACGATGGGACACATCTCGTTCACCGTGCCCTACAACATGTCGGGTCAGCCTGCGGTATCGATCGGCGCTGGCGTGCAGCCGGACGGTCGCACCGTCGGTCTCCAGATCGCGTCGAAGATCGGCACCGACGATCGCCTCATGCGAGTCGCGCTCTGGTTCGAAGGCGTGCGCGGCAGCGACGCAGAGGTCGACTGGTCGCAGGTCGCCTGATCACCGGGCGCACCCGCTGCCCGGCTGCACCCGCCGAACACGAGCCGAGCCGGGAGCGCCCTACGAAGCCGGCGGCGTGAAGCGGCCGTCGATCGCGGTCCAGCCGCCGTCGACGAAGAGGGTGGATCCGGTGACGAACGAGGACGCGTCTGAGGCCAGGTACACGACGGCGCCGGCGAGCTCCTCCGGTCGCGACCAGCGGCCGAGCGCGCTCTTCTGCGCATACGCCCCGTACCACTCGTCGTTCGCCTTGATCTGCGCGGTGAGCGGGGTCTCAACGACCCCGGGAGCCACCACGTTCACGCGCACGCCCTGAGCGCCGTACTCGGCGGCGGCGGTCTTCGCGAGCTGCACGAGACCGGCCTTCGTCGCGGCGTACACGCCCTGGCCGGGTTCGACGACCTGAGCGCGGATCGACGCGAAGCCGATGATCGACCCTCCGCCGTTGGCGGCGAACCGTGTGCCGAAGTGGCGGATCAGCTGGAACGAGGCGCGCAGGTTCAGGTTGACGACGCGGTCGAACTCGTCGAGCGTGTAGTCCTCCATGCGCTTGCGCACGTTGGTGGCGGCGGTGAAGACGAGCGCCGACGCATCGCCGAAGCGCTCGGCCGCGGCGACGACGGCGTCGTCGTCCAGCACGTTGATCTCGTACGCCTCGGCGATGCCGCCGCGCTGCGTGATGAGCGCGGCGGTCGCCTCGGCTCCCTCGAGCGAGTAGTCGGCGACCACGACGTGCGCGCCCTGCGCGGCGAGCGCCTGCGCCGATTCGCGGCCGATGCCGCTGCCCGCGCCGATCACGACCACGGTGCGTCCGTCGAGGCGGAAGAGCTGCGAGTAGTCGATCTGCGTGTGGCTCATACTGGTGTCTCCAGGGTCAGTGCGGGATGTGGTTCGGGATGCGGCAGGATCGTGATGGGATCTCAGCTGCGCGCCTGCGGGCGGATCATCGCCATGCGGGTCACGGTGAACTCTTCGATCGCGAAGCGGGGGCCCTCTCGGCCGATGCCGGAGTCCTTCACGCCGCCGTACGGCATGATGTCGGAGCGGAAGCCGGGGATCTCGTTGACGACGACCCCGCCGACCTCGAGCCGCTCGATGGCGTCGAAGGCGCTCGCGAGCGAGGCGGTGTAGATGGCGGCCTGCAACCCGTAGCGGGAGTCGTTGACGAGGTCGATCGCGGCGTCGACCGAGTCGACGACGGTGAGGCAGACGACCGGGCCGAAGATCTCTTCGCACCACACGTCGACGTCGGACGGTACGTTGCCGAGCACGACGGGTCGCACGTGGGCGGCTTCGCCGTCGCCAGGGCCGTCGGTGAGCAGTTCTGCTCCCGCGGCGAGGGCCCGGTCGATCATGGCGCGGATGCGCTCACCCGAGGCGGCGTTGATGACGGGCGCGACGTTCGTCGCGAGGTCGCGGGGGTCGCCCACGACGAGTTCGCCCATGCGTTCGACGAGACGAGCGGAGAAGCGCTCGGCGATCCCGCGCTCGAGCACGACGCGCTGCACCGAGATGCAGGCCTGCCCGTTGGCGTAGAAGCCGCCGCGCAGCACGGCGTCGACGGCGGCTTCGAGGTCGGCGTCGGCTGCGACGATGAATCCGGTGTTGGATCCGAGTTCGAGCACGGCCTTGCGGGGTGCGGCCTGCTGCGCGATGAGGTGGCCGATCTTCGCCGAGCCGGTGAACGAGACGACGGAGGCGCGGGGGTCGCGCACGAGCGTCTCACCGACGATCGGGTCGCCATTCACGAGCTGCACCGCCGCCGGCGTCACGCCGTGCGCGTCGAGGATCTCGCGCGTGATGGCGAGCAGTTCGATCGTCGCGAGCGGCGTGTTCGGGGCCGGCTTGATGATGACGGGGCAGCCGGCCGCGATGGCCGGCGCGAGCTTGTGGGTGGCGAGCAGCAGCGGGTAGTTGAAGCCGGCGATGCCGATGACGATGCCGGCGGGTTTGCGGGTGTAGTAGCCGATCATGCCGCGGCCGAGCTCCTGCAGGTCGAGCGGCACGGTCTCGCCGTGGATGTGCGATACCTCTTCGGCGGTCGCCTCGAGGGTGACGATGGTGCGGTTCACCTCCGTGCGGCAGTCGACGCGGGGCTTGCCGGTCTCGAGCACGAGCAGGTCTTCGAGGTGCTGGGCGCTCGCGCGCACGTGGCTCGTGAGGTCGGTGAGGATCGCCTTCCGCTGCGCCGTGGTCAGCGCTGCGACGGCCGCTCGCGCCGCCTCAGCAGCGTCGAGCGCGTCGCGCGAATCCTGTTCGCCGCTGACCGGGGCCTGACCCACGACGCTGCCGTCGAACGGGAAGACGATGTCGGAGCGCTCGGCGATCGCGCGCCATTCGCCGCCGATGGGCAGTGCTCCTGCGGGTGCGATGAGTTCGAGTGCCTCGGGCATGGTGGTTCCTCTGCAGCGGGCGGCGGATCCGTTCACGTGCGGCCGTGCACGCGAACCCTTCGCGCCGAGTGGTCTTACCATTTAATATAGTTCACCAGAGGCCCATCTCCAAGGCGCGAGCGGCCGCACGTTCTCGAAAGGATCGACATGACGAACAGCTACGCCATCGCGGTACTCCCCGGAGACGGAATCGGTCCGGAGGTCGTCGGGTGCGCGCTCGAGGTGCTCGACGCCGCGGAGGAACGATTCGGCTTCTCGACCGACCGCAGCACGTTCGCGGCTGGAGCGAACCACTACCTCGAGACCGGGGAGCTGTTCGACGCCGTCGAGGCGCAGCTCCGCGACAAGCAGGCGATCCTCTTCGGCTCCATGGGAGATCCGAGAGTCACCCCCGGCATCCTCGAGCGCGGCTTCATCCTCGAGATGCGCCAGCGCTTCCAGCAGGCGGCGAATGTGCGCCCGGTGCGGCTGTACCCGGGCGTTCCGACCCCGATCGCCGAGCTCACCCCGGAGCGCTGCGAGATGGTGATCGTGCGCGAGAACACCGAGGGCGCCTACGTCGGCCGCGGTTCGACCGTGCACGCCGGCACTCCCAACGCGGTCGCCATGCAGGAGTCGCTCAACACCCACGCCGGCATCGAACGCGTCGTCGACTTCGCGTTCCGCCTCGCACTCGGGCGCCGCAAGAAGCTGACGCTCTGCCACAAGACCAACATCCTCGTGGCTGCCGGGCAGCTCTGGCAGCAGGTGGTCGCCGAGGTGGGCGCCCGCTACCCCGAGGTGGAGGTCGACTACGTGCACGTCGACGCGATGTGCTTCCACCTGCCGCTCACCCCGGAGCGCTTCGACGTGGTCGTCACCGACAACCTCTTCGGGGACATCATCACCGACCTGGGCGCCGTGATCCAGGGCGGGCTCGGGGTCGCCACCAGCGCGAACCTCAACCTCGACGGCAGCGCCCCGAGCATGTTCGAGGCCATCCACGGATCGGCGCCCGACATCGCGGGCAAGGGGTGGGCGAACCCGGCCGGCGCGATCCTCTCGCTCGCACTCATGCTCGGCCATCTCGGCGAGGGCGAAGCGGCACGTGCGGTCGAGGCTGCGACCGTCGAGGTGCTCGGGTCGCTGCCGAGCCTGGCCGGTGCCGACATGGGAGCCTCGACCTCGGAACTCGGGTCGCGCATCGCGGCGATCGTGCGCGAGGGGCGCGCCGACACGGCACTCGTGCCCGACTCCCTCCTCGGGGTGCTCGCGGGCATGGCGCCGTCGCGGCTCGCCCGCTGACGCACGGCAGGGAGGGTCCCGCCCGCACCGATAGGGTGTGTGCGTGAGGAATGCGGATCGGGGAGGCAGAAGCCGCCTCTCCCGCACCCCGCCGCGCTGGGCCACGGTCGCAGCGCTCGCGTACGCGGGGCTCTGCTCCTCGTTCATGTTCACCCTCGTCGTTCCGCTCCAAGCCGAACTCCCGAGGCTGCTGGATGCCTCCCGCGAAGACACGTCATGGGTGGTCACCATCACGCTGCTCGTCGCCGCCATCGCGACGCCGATCTCGGGACGGCTCGGCGACCTCTTCGGCAAGAAGCGGGTCGTCCTCGTGCTGCTCGCCCTGCTCGTGGTCGGATCGGTGATCGCCGCGGTCGCCGGCTCGATCGTCGGCGTGATCATCGGTCGCGCATTGCAGGGCGCGGTGACGGGAGTGATTCCGCTCGGCATCGCGATCATGCGCGACGTGCTGCCGCCCGAGCGACTGAGCACCGCAGTGGCGCTGATGAGCGCGACCATGGGAGTCGGCGGCGCCGTCGGCATGCCGCTCGCCGCCTACCTCGCGATCAACGCCGACTGGCACGCGCTCTTCTGGCTCGCGGCCGGGCTCGGAGTGCTCGGGGTCCCGATGATCGCCTGGTGCGTTCCGGGCGACGTGCTGCGTTCCGGCGGTCGTCTCGACATCCTCGGAGCCTTCGGCCTCGCAGTCGGCCTCTCGGGGATTCTGCTCTTCGTTTCGCGCGGGGCGCAGTGGGGCTGGACCTCTCCCCTGACGCTCACGACCATCATCGGCGGCGTCGTCGTGCTGCTGCTCTGGGGCTGGTACCAGTTGCGAGCGAAGGATCCGCTGCTCGATCTCCGCGTCGCCGCTCGCCCCGCCGTGCTCTTCACGAATGTCGCGGCGATCGGCATGGGGTTCGCCCTGTTCTCCTCCAATGTCGCGTTCCCCCAGCTGCTCGAGCTGCCCGTCGCGTCGGGATCCGGCTTCGGTCTCGACATGATGCAGGCCGCGCTCATCGTGATGCCGGCCGGAATCGTGATGATGATCCTGTCCCCCCTCTCCGGCTGGCTCGAGCGCACCGTCGGCCCCAGGCCGCTGTTCACCGCCGGCACGGCCGCGATCGTGCTCGCGTACGTATTCGTGCTGCTCTGGTCGAGCGAGGTGTGGCACATCTTCGCGGCCAACCTCTTCATCGGCGTGGGCATCGGGTTCAGCTTCGCGGCGATGCCGATGATCATCATGCGGTCGGTGCCCGCGCATGAGACGGGAGCGTCGAACGGGCTCAACGCGCTGTTCCGGTCGGTCGGCACTTCGAGCGCGTCCGCGGTCATGGGCGGGGTGCTCGCCTCGATGACGATCGAGTTCAACGGGCAGTCAATCCCGAGCCGCGCCGCATTCGACGTCTGCTTCTGGCTGGCGATCGCCGCCGGCGTGATCGCGCTGGTGCTGTCGCTGCTGATCCCGCGGTCGGCGGGCGAGCAGCGCCCAGCCTTCCCGAACTGACGCGTCGCGACGCCCCTGTCAGTCCCGGCGAGGGGCTGGGGTCAGGTTCGCGGACGCCCACTTCCCCAGGTCGGCGAGCACCGGCACGAGCTGCTCGCCGCCGACGGTGAGCGCATACGACACCGAAACGGGCGGGCCGGGAGCGACGGTCCGGGAGACGAGCTTCGCCTCGGCGAGCTCCGCGAGGCGGTCGGAGAGCACCGCGTCGCTGATACCGGGGACCGCCCGGCGCACCTCCGCGAAGGCGAGTGGACCGTCGCCGAGGGCGTCGATGATCATGCCGTTCCAACGCTTCCCGAGGATCGAGAACGCGAGGCTGACGGCGGCGTCGCACTCGTGCCGATCGTGCTGCGGGGCTTCCATACCCACATTCTACGGTGCTACACTCGCCGAAGTCACTCTGAAAATATGAGCGACTCATAATCAATGAATCGGAGTCCGCATGACATTCTTCCGCCTGGATGCGAGCATCCTCCCCGCAACCTCCGCGAGCCGCGCGCTCGGCGACCGCGTCGAGCAGGAGTGGGTCGACTCTCATCCCGAGACGGACGTGGTGCGCCGCGACCTCGCCGCCGAGCCCGTCTCCGCCGAGGTGTGGCAGGCCGCCGTCACGGGCGGGTTCGTTCCCGAGAGCGAACGGAGCCCAGCGCAGCGCGACGCGATGGCATTCGCCACGACGCTCGCAGATGAACTCATCACGGCCGACGCGCTCCTCTTCACGGTCCCGCTCTACAACTTCGGCGTCTCGCAGCACTTCAAGACCTGGTTCGACGTCGCGTACACCGACCCGCGCATCAACCCCGAAGGCACCGCCCTGCAGGGCAAGCCGGCGACACTCGTCACCGTGCTCGGCGGAAACTACGGGCCCGGCACCCCGAAGGAGGGCTGGGATCACTCCACCCCGTGGCTGCGCCGAGTGCTCGAGGATGTGTGGGGCCTCGATCTGCGCATCGTCGAGCGGCCGTTCACCCTCGTCGGCGTGAACCCCGCACTCGACGCCTTCGCCGATCTGGCGGCGTCGCTCAAGGAGCAGGCCGAAGCAGACGCGACTCGTTCAGGCCGCGAGCTCGCGGAACTGCGGTCGCAGCGCTCCGCCTGACTCCGCCGGGAATGGGTTCCGCTCACCGCCGGTTGCACCTGCTGTGAACGACACCGGCCTCCTCGACAGCATCGTCATCGGTGCCGGGCAGGCCGGACTGTCGGCCTCGTTCCACCTGCAGCGGCTCGGCATCCGGCACCTGGTGCTCGACGCCGACCGCGAGCCGGGTGGTGCGTGGCAGCATCGCTGGGATGCGCTCACGATGCGAGACGTGCACGGCGTCGCTGAGCTTCCCGTTTCGCTTCCGCCCCCGCGCACCGAGGACCGGGCGAACGACGCCATTCCCGCTTACTTCACCGAGTACGAGCGGGAGCACGCACTGCCGGTGATCCGGCCCGCGCACGTCGACCGCGTGCAGAACGACGCGCAGGATCCCGAGACGCTCGTCGTCACCACCGGCGACCGGAGCCTGCGCTCGCGCACCCTCGTCAACGCCACGGGCACGTGGTCGCAGCCGTTCGTGCCGCGCTACCCTGGCATGGAGGCGTTCGCCGGCGAGCAGTTCCACACGGTCGGATATCCAGGACCCCAGCACTTCATCGGCAAGCGGACGCTCGTGGTCGGCGGCGGCGCTTCGGCGGTGCAGTTCCTGGGAGCGATCGCTCCGCTCACCGACACGATCTGGGTGACCAGGAGCGAGCCCGTGTGGCGCACCGACGATTTCACCCCGGAGGCCGGAGCCGCCTCCGTGGCGCTCGTCGAGCAGCGCGTCGCAGCCGGCCTGCCTCCGCAGAGCGTCGTGAGTGTCACCGGCCTCATGCTGCGCGAGCAGGAACGCGAGGCCGAGCGCCTCGGGGCGTATCGCGGGCGGCGGCCGATGTTCGCGAGCGTCGAGCGCGACGGGGTGCGGTGGGCCGACGGCACGTTCGAACGCGTTGACATCATTCTGTGGGCGACCGGGTTCCGCCCGGCCATCGCGCACCTCGCGCCGCTGCATCTGCGGAGCGCGGCCGGCGGCATCCAGCTCGATCGCGGCGGGCGCGGCACGACTGCGGCCGCCGACGCCCGCGTGCAGCTCGTCGGATACGGCCCGTCCGCGAGCACGATCGGAGCGAATCGGGCTGGCCGGTCGGCGGCCGCCGGTGTGCGGCGATATCTGCTGGGCAGCGCCCGAGCGGCCTGACCCGAGGCGCGGAGCCCGCTGGATCCCGTCGCGCTACGCGCTCTGGTCTCGCAGGCGCACGAGTCGCTCGTGCCCGGTCTCCTCGAGCTCCGCGACATCGGAGCGCGACTTCAAGAAGTCGGAGAAAGATCGGAACCCGAGCGCCTTCTCGTTGAACGACGGATCCATGCGGCGCATCTGCTGCTTGACCGCCGAACTGTACAGCCAGCCCGAGTCGTCCTTATCCTGGCTCAGCCAGAGCGCGCGGATCAGCAGGCCGGTGACCGCGATCTCCGCGTCCTCCCCCGACTCGATCGTGTCTCCCGGTTCGACTTCGGTGGCCGCCTCCGCAGCGGCCTCGAGCGCAGCCGCGAGGTCCTGCTCCACGGTGCCCCCGGTCTCGGCCTCGGCTGCTGGCTCGCTCGCCGCGGCACCCCGGCCGCCGCGGCCGCGCGACCGCTTGGGCTGGTCATCGCGCTGCGCGCGCTGAGCTGCGGGCGCGTGCGGCACGGTCTCGATGCCGGGGAGGGCGTCGTACGAGGCGAACTCGTCGCACGCGGCGGTCAGCGCCTTCGCGGTGGACCCTGCGACGCCGATGCCGACGACGTACCGGCCGAGCCGCTTGCAGCGCTGGGCGAGCGGCACGTAATCGGAGTCGCCCGCGACGATGATCACGTGGGTGAGGTCGTCGAGCCGGAACATGTCTTCCACGGTGTCGACCGCCAGTCGGATATCGGCGCCGTTCTTCGCATACGCGGCGGCCGGGAAGAGCTGCACCAGATCGACCGCGCGCGAGACGAGCTGCGTGCGGTACTCCGCGTTCATCGGCGCCGACCAGTCGGCGTACGCCCGCGTGAGCACGAGCGTGCCGAACGACGACGCGTAGTCGATGATCGCGCCCACATCGACCACAGCGGCGCGCAGGCGCTCGGCGATCTCGGGCTCGGACGGGTTCTCTGCGATGCGCTGGCGATCCCTCGCGAACGAATTGCGCCCGTGCACTCGGTCGTACCACGAGAGCACGATGTTATCGAAGTCGAGGTAGACCGCGACCCGGCCATTCTGAGTATCCGCCACGCCCCCAGTGTGGCACTGTTCGCTGAACACGCCAACGGCGAGAGACGGTTAGGCCTCGAGCGCCGCCGATGCCTGCGCACGCGCGCGCTTCGCCCGCACCCGCCGCACGAAGGGCCAGCACACGACCAGCACGCCGGTCGCGATGAGACTCGTCCACACCTGCGTGCGCCCCTCCTCCGTCGTGAGCATGATGATCAGCACGGCGACGATGGCCGCGATGAGCAGCAGATTCAGCCACGGGTGCAGCCACATCTTGAGCTTGAGACCCGCGACTTCCTCCGGGGTCATCTTCTGGCGCATGCGCATCTGCGTGAGTGCGATGAAGACGTAGACGAAGAGGGCGACGAGTCCGGCCGAGTTCATGATGAACGCGAAGACGCCGGAATCGGGAGCCGCGAAGTTCACGACGGTCGCGACGACTCCGCCGATGGTCGAGGCGAGCAGCGCGGCGACCGGCACGCCGTTCTTCGCCTTCTTCGCGACGAATCGGGGCGCGAAGCCCTGCTCCGCGAGGGAGGAGAACATGCGCGAGGCCGAGTAGAGCCCCGAGTTCAGCACGGAGATCACCGCGGTGAAGATGACCAGCTGCATCACGATCGCCGCCCCCGGAAGCCCGAAGAGCTCGAAGACATACGTGAAGGGCGCCGAGGCCACGTCGACCGGCTCCGGCAGCTCGTCCCAGGGAACGATCGTGGTGATGACGAGCACCGCGCCCACGAAGAAGAGCAGGATGCGCCAGATCACGGTGCTGGTCGCCTGACGGATGCCCTTGGCCGGATCCTCTGACTCCGCAGAGGCCATGACCGCGATCTCGGTGCCGAAGTACGAGAAGATGACGAGCGCGACGCCGGTGAAGGCGACGCCGAAGCCGTTGGGGGCGAAGCCGCCGTGCTCCCAGAGGTTCGGAATCGAGTAGGTCGCGTTCGGCCAGAGTCCGAAGGCGAAGAGCACACCGGCGCCGAGGAAGACGACGATCGCGAGCACCTTGACGCTCGCGAGCCAGAACTCGACCTCGCCGAAGGTGCGCACGGAGATCAGGTTGGTGCCGACGAAGATCGCGAGCAGGAGCAGCGACCCGACCCACGACGGCAGTGCCGGGAACCACCCGTGCAGGGTCTCGCCGCCGAGCACGGCCTCGTAGGCGAGCACGCCCACCCAGAAGTACCAGTACAGCCAGCCGACGAGGTAGGCGGCCCAGTCGCCCAGACCGACGCGCGCGTACTCCATGAACGAGCCGATCGCCGGCCGGGCCGCCGCCATCTCACCGAGCATGCGCATCGCGAGGAACACGAGGAGGCCGCCGATGAGGTACGAGAGCACGGCGGCCGGACCGACGGTGCGGATCACGTTTCCCGAACCGACGAAGAGGCTCGCGCCGATGATGCCGCCCAGCGTGATCATGGTGACGTGGCGCGGTCGGAGCTTCTTGTGCGCGAGCGGCACCGAGCCGGCAGCTGTCTCAGGTGAGATCGGCCGTGAGGGCCCGGACGCTGCGTGATGTGATTCGGAGTTCATTGCGTGGTGGAGTGCCTCACTGATTCGGGTTCCGCCCGCGGACCGGACTGGAAACAACCTGAGAATGCTAAGACAAAGTCGGCGCAATGGGAAATCGGTCGACGCGCTCCGGCGACCGGCCGGTTTGCGGAAGCGTATTTGAAATCGTATATTATTGCTGTTCAGGTGTGTCACCTCGCCGAATCCCGTCACAAAGGAGTGTTCGCATGTCACCAGCATCCGCATCAGGATCGCTGACCCCGACCGGTACGATCGCCACATCCAGCGATCGGCGTCGGGTCGCCTTCGCCACCGTCGTCGGCACCACCGTGGAGTGGTACGACTACTTCATCTACGCCTCGGCGGCAGGTCTCGTCTTCAGCCAGCTCTTCTTCGAACCGGCCGGCCCGGGCGTCGGCACGATCCTCGCCTTCCTCACCGTCGGCATCAGCTTCCTGTTCCGCCCCCTCGGCGCGTTCCTCGCCGGCCACTTCGGCGACCGCTTCGGCCGCCGCATCGTGCTCGTCGTCACACTGATCCTCATGGGCGCCGCCACCGTGCTCATCGGCCTCCTCCCGACCTACAGTCAGATCGGCATCGCGGCGCCGATCCTCCTCATCCTGCTCCGGATCCTGCAGGGCGTCTCCGCCGGCGGCGAGTGGGGCGGTGCTGTGCTCATGGCCGTCGAGCACGCTCCGCGCGACCGTCGCGGGCTCTACGGCGCCATGCCGCAGATCGGCGTGCCGATCGGCCTGCTTCTCGCGAGCGCGATGCTCGCGATCATGAACATCATCTTCCCCGGGGACGCCTTCCTCGACTGGGGCTGGCGCATCCCCTTCCTGTTCTCCATCGTCCTGATCCTCGTCGGCTACTGGGTGCGACGCCGGGTCGAGGAGAGCCCCGTGTTCACCGAGATCGCCGAACGCAAGGAGCAGACAGGCGCCCCCATCGTCAAACTGTTCGCGCGCTTCACGCCGCTCGTGATCCTCGCCGCACTCGTCTTCGCCGGCAACAACGCGGTGGGGTACATGACGACCGGCGGATACGTGCAGAACTACGCGACGAACCCCGAGGGCCCCGTCGGCCTCGACCGCGGCGACGTGCTCTGGGCCGTGACCGCCTCATCGGTCACGTGGCTCATCTCGACATTCATCGCGGGGTGGATCTGCGACCGCATTGGCCGTCGCACCACGTACATCTTCGGCTGGATCCTGCAGGGCGCCGCGCTTTTCGCGCTGTTCCCGCTCGTGAACACCGCGAACCCGGTACTGCTCGCGTCGGGGCTCATGCTGCTGACGGTCGGACTCGGCTTCACCTACGGCCCCCAGTCGGCCTGGTACTCCGAGATGTTCCCCGCCTCCGTGCGGTTCTCGGGCGTCTCGATCTCGTACGCGATCGGCGCGATTCTCGGCGGCGCGTTCGCTCCGACCATCGCCGCCTGGCTGCAGCAGACCACGGGAACGTCGACCTCGGTCACGCTCTACCTGGTCGGCATGACCGTGATCGGCCTCATCGCCACGCTGCTGCTGCGCGACCGCAAGGGCATCTCGCTGCGGCCAGGCGACGAGGAGGAGCAGCGCGAGGGCATCTACATCTGGGGGCCGGCGAGCGCGCCGAAGCCGTGATCCGCGCACGAGCGGGGTCACTTCGGGAGGGTGTCGCAGCTCTTGCAGCGCCCGACACCCTCCCGAACTGACCCCGCTTGCGGAGAGCGGCGGGCGGGGCGGGCGCGGCGGGGCGGCGGGGCGGCGGGGCGCACCGCCCGCGCCTACGAGCGGCGACGACTGAGGAGCGTCGCCGCTCCGGCTGCGAGCACGAGGATCGCGAGCAGCCAGGCGAGCGCCACCCAGATCTCGGCTCCGATCGGCTCCCCAGCGAACAGCGCCCGCAGCGTATCGACGATCGCCGTCACGGGCTGATGCTGCGCGAACCAGGCCACCGGCCCCGGCATCGAATCGGTCGGCACGAACGCCGAACTGACGAACGGCAGAAAGATCAACGGGTAGCTGAACGCGCTCGCGCCGTCGACCGATCGCGCGGTGAGCCCTGCGACGACGGCGATCCAGGTGAGTGCGAGCGTGAAGAGCGCGATGATGCCGACGGCGCCGAGCCACGCACCGAATGAGGCGCTCGTGCGAAACCCCATGAGCAGTGCGACGCCCACCACCACGGCCACCGATACGAGATTCGCGAGCATCGAGGTCAGCACGTGCGCCCAGAGCGCGCTCGAACGGGCGATCGGCATCGACCTGAAACGCTCGAAGATGCCGCTCTGCCGATCGAGGAAGAGCCGGTATGCGGTGTATGCGACCCCGGAGGCGACCGTGATGAGCAGGATCCCCGGCAGCATGTAGTCGATGTACGCCCCTGCGCCGGCGATGCGGATCGCTCCGCCGAGCACGTAGACGAACAGCAGCATGAGGGCGACGGGCGTCACGACCGTCGTGATGATTGTGTCCGGGCTGCGCAGTACGTGCCGCAGCGAACGACCGGTGAGCGCGCCGGCATCGGCGAGCGCGTGCGCGGTCATGAGTCCGCCCCCGCTCCGGCAACCGGCTCGGACGCGTTCGAGACGAGTGCGAGGAAGATGTCTTCGAGCGTCGGCTCCGGCTCGATGAGCACGGGCTGCCGTCTCGGCAGGAGCGATCTGAGCTCGGCCAGGGTGCCCTGACGCGCGATGCGCCCCTCGTGCAGGATCGCGATGCGATCGGCGAGATGCTCCGCCTCGTCGAGGTACTGCGTCGTCAGCAGCACCGTGGTGCCCGCCGCCACGAGCTCACGGACGAGGTACCACACCTCGATGCGCGACTGCGGGTCGAGGCCCGTGGTCGGCTCGTCGAGGAGGAGGATCGGAGGATCGCCGACCAGGCTCATGGCGATGTCGAGTCGCCGTCGCATCCCGCCCGAGTACTCCCCCGCCCGCCGGTCCCCGGCCTCGTCGAGCGAGAACCTGCGCAACATCTCGTCGGCGACCTGCGCCGGCCGATCCACATGGCGGAGCCGAGCGACGAGATGCAGATTCTCGCGACCGGTCAGCACCTCATCGACCGCGGCGAACTGACCCGTGAGGCTGATCGCCCGCCGCACGGACTCCGGCTCACCCGCCACATCGCGCTCGAGCACGGTCGCGGTGCCGGAGTCCGGCTGCAGCAGGGTGGCGAGAATGCGGATCAGCGTGGTCTTCCCCGCCCCGTTCGATCCGAGCAGGGCGAAGACCGTGCCGACTTCGACATCGAAGTCGACGCCGCGCAGCACGGGAGTGGTGCCGAAGGACTTCGCGATCCCGCGCACGCTCAACGCCGCGGATCGCTGCAGAGTCGTGTTCATGATCGCTACCGACGATCGCCCGTGGACTCGGCTGCGGCGACCGCAGTGCGCAGGCGCGCCCGCTCCTTGTCGATCCACTGCTTGTCGGAGTACGCGGCGGCGAACGTCTCGGCAAACTCCACCGGATCGTCGCCGATGATGTCGCGCACCGAGGCGCCGTCGAGCGCTGCGCGTTCCCACAGGTCCGCGTGGTCCGCGACCATTGCGGTGAGCACCGATCCGTCGCTGATCATGCCGTAGTACAGGAAGTAGCGCTGCAACGCTCGGGCGACGTCCGAGTACGGCGCGGGCAGCGCCTCGATGCGTGCTGTCGCGGCCTTGTACTGCTTCTTCTCTTCGAGAGAGCCCGTGAGCGTCTCGATCCATTTCGCGGTCATGCGTGTACTCCATTCGTGCGGACATCAGGGTTCGTGCCGGGCGCCGAATTCGCGCCGGGCGCAGGGGTGGGTTGGGTTCCGGGGTTCGCCGGAGCGCGCAGTGCGTCGATGTGCGCGGCGAGAAAGTCCCAAGACTCCCAGAACTCCGCGAGCCGTGCCCGCCCCGCATCGCCGAGCGAGTACACCTTGCGCGGCGGGCCTTTCTCCGAGGGCACCTTCTCGACCGAGACGAGCCCCTTCTGCTCGATGCGCACGAGCAGGGCGTAGATCGTGCCCTCGGCGATGTCATCGAAGCCGCGTTCTCGCAGGGACGCGGTGATCTCGTATCCGTACGCCGAGCGCTCCGCGAGTATCGCGAGCACGATCCCCTCGAGGGTGCCCTTCAGCATCTCGGTCATCTGCGTGGCCATGCGCCGCCCCTAGCTACTCTGTGTTACTGACTACAGCTAGAGAGTAACACTAGGTACCGCTACTCGGCAACACTCACTACCGCTTCTTTTCGGTCGGGGTCACTTGCGGAGCGTGTCGCCCCGCGAAGGGCGCTCGACACACTCCGCAAGTGACCCCGACCGCGGGGACGGGGACGGGGACGGGGACGTTGCAGATCTCGCCCGAGCTCATGACGCGGCGCGGCGCAGGCGCGTCACAGGCGCGTCACGGGCGCGACACAGGCGCGAGTGGGCGCCTGAGGCTCAGGAGGTGACGTGCTCCAAGCGGTAGCCCATGCCGGCCTCCGTGATGAGGTGGACGGGGTTGGCTGGATCAGCCTCGATCTTCTTCCGCAGCTGCGACAGGTAGAGCCTGAGATACCCCGTGTCTTCGATGTGCTCGGAACCCCAGATGGAGGTGAGCAGCGTCTGCCGCGTCACGAGACGGCCCGGGTTGCGGATCAGCAGCTCCAGAACCTGCCACTCGGTCGGGGTGAGTCTGATCTGCTGCTCCCCCTCCGGCGAAGAGCGGGTGACGCTTCTCGCTGCGAGGTCGACCGTGACGTCGCCGAGCCGCACCACGGGCACCGCTGCATCGCGCACCACGCGTCGCGAGAGCGCTCGGATGCGAGCCAGCAGTTCCTCGATGGCGAACGGCTTCGTCACGTAGTCGTCGGCGCCGGCGTCGAGCGCGTCGACCTTGTCGGCGGCGCCCGCCCGACCTGACACCACGAGAATCGGCGCCTGCGACCATCCCCGGATCGCCTCGATCACTTCGATGCCGTTGAGCATGGGCATGCCGAGGTCGAGCAGGAAGAGGTCTGGGCGATGGTCGATCGCCGCCGCGATCGCCTGGGCGCCGTCTGCGGCGACGAACACGTCGTATCCCTTCGCGGTGAGCGTGATGCGCAGCGCGCGCAAGATCTGCGGATCGTCGTCGGCGATGAGGATCTTCATCAGCTGAGGTCTCCAGACGGTGCGGAATCGGACACTGGCACGGCGGGCGTCACTGGGAGCGAGACCACCATGGTGAGACCCCCGCCCGGCGTGTCTTCGGGCAGCAGCGTGCCGTGCATCGAGTCGACGAACCCGCGCGACAGGGCGAGCCCGAGTCCCAGCCCAGTCGAGTTGTCGGTATCGCCGAGGCGTTGGAACGGTACGAAGATGTCGTCGTACTTCTCCGCTGCGATGCCCGGCCCGTGGTCGATGATGCGGATCTCGAGGCGATCGGCGAAGGTGCTCGTGGTGACGAGCACGCGCTCTCCCGCGGGGCTGTAGCGCGACGCGTTCGCGAGCAGATTCACCAGAACGCGCTGCAGCAGCACGGGATCGGCCTGCACCGAGGCGTCCCCGTGCTGCAGCGCGAGCGACACCTCGTTCGGCCCCATCCCGAGTTCGTCGAGCGCGGGGGCGATCACGGATTCCGGGTCGGTCGAGGCGACGCGGATCGACAGCGCCCCGGCTTGGATGCGCGTGACGTCGAGCAGGTCGGTGACGAGGGCGCCGAGCCCGTCGAGGCTCTCGGCCGCGGTGTCGAGGAGTTCCCGGCGGTCGTCGGCGCTCAGGGAGATGCCGGCCGCTCGGAGCCCTCCGATGGCGGCGGTCGCGGCGGCGAGCGGGCGGCGCAGGTCATGGCTGAGCGCTGAGAGCAGGGCGCCGCGCACGCGGTCGGACGCCGCGATCGGCTCGATCTCGCGCGCCGTGCGCTCGAGCCGGCGATGTTCGAGCGCCGCCGAGAGCTGCGATGCGACGACGGTGAGCAGACGGCGCTCGGAGGCGGCCAACTCGGCGCCGCTGAGCTCGAGCGTCGCGTCGGCTCCGACGGGGATCTCGATGCCGTCGCGGGAGGGCGTCGTCGGCTGTCCGGATGCGGCGAGCTCGGCGCCCGTCGCATCGACGAGACGTGCGGCGCGGAGCCCGAACGCCTCCCGCGTGCGATCGACCAGGGCCTGCAGCGCGTCGTCGCCGCGCAGCACGCTGCCGGCGATGGTCTGGATGAGCTCCGCTTCGGCGGCCGACCTGCGCGCCGCACGCGTGTACCTCGCCGCGCGGTCGACGATCACGCTCACGAGCACCGCGATGACCACGTACAGCGCGACCGCGAGCAGGTGGAGCGGCTCGTGGATGTGCACGGCGTACAGGGGCTCGATGAAGAAGAAGTCGAGCGTGAGACCGGAGAGCACCGCCGCGAAGAGCGCCGGCCAGATGCCTCCGACGAGCGCCACGAGCACGACGAGCAGCTGATAGCTGAGCACGTCGCTCGTGATCGAGTCGTCGCTGCGCACCGAGGCGAGCAGCCACGTGAGCAGCGGGCCGCCGACGATCGCGAGTGCGAAGCCGAGCAGTCTGCGCCGCGCGGTGAGCGCTCCGGTGCGGCGCGGCAGGGCGAGGCGGCGCACGCCTTCGGCGTGGTTCACCATGTGCACGTCGATGTCGCCCGATTCTCGCACCACGGTGGCACCGATCCCCGGCCCCGTCAGCGCCGCAGCGGCACGACCACGCCGGCTCGCGCCGAGCACGAGCTGGGTCGCGTTCACGGAGCGCGCGAACTCGACGAGCGCTGTCGGCACATCCTCGCCGATCACCTGGTGGTAGGTGCCGCCGAGTTTCTCGACGAGGGCCCGCTGCTGGGTGAGCGCGGCGGGGTGCTCCGTGCGCAGCCCGTCCTGGCTCGAGACATGCACCGCGAGCAGCTCGCCGCCGGCCGAGCGCGCGGCGATCCTGGCCCCGCGTCGGAGCAGGGTCTCCCCCTCGGGCCCTCCCGTGAGCGCGACGACGACCCGCTCGCGCGCCTCCCAGGTGCTGCTGATGCCGTGCTCGGCACGGTATCCCTTGAGCGCCTGGTCGACTTCATCGGCCAGCCACAGCAGCGCGAGCTCGCGCAGTGCGGTGAGGTTGCCGATGCGGAAGTAGTTGGAGAGCGCCGCGTCGATGCGTTCGGCCGGGTAGACGGTGCCGCTCGCGAGCCGGTCGCGCAGGGCCTGCGGGGCGAGATCGACGACCTCGATCTGGTCCGCGCCGCGGAGAAAGCGGTCGGGCACGGTCTCGCGCTGCGGGGCGCCGGTGATCTGCTCCACCACGTCGTTCAACGATTCGATGTGTTGGATGTTGAGTGTCGAGATGACGTCGATTCCGGCTGCGAGCAGCACGTCGACGTCCTGCCAGCGCTTCTCGTGCGCGCCGCCGGGCGCGTTCGTGTGCGCGAGCTCATCGACCAGGGCGACGGTCGGATGCCGTTCGAGCACGGCATCGAGATCCATCTCCTCCAGGGCGACCCCGCGGTGCGTCACGGTCGTGCGCGCCACCTCTGGAAGTCCGTCGGCCATGGCTGCGGTCGCCGCGCGCCCGTGCGTCTCGACGAAAGCGATCGCCACGTCGACGCCGTCGGCCCGGATTCGCCTGGCCTCCTCGAGCATGGCGAACGTCTTGCCGACACCGGGGGCGGCGCCGAGCAGCACGCGGAGACGCCCCCGTTTCGTCATCGTCACTCCTCGGATTCGCCGGACGACCCGCTGGGCTTCGCGTCCTGCTGCTCATCGAGCTGCGATTCGGTTGCCGGTGCGGGGTGCGCGGCGTCGAGCGCCACGTTGAGCTCCAGGATATTGACTCGTGGCTGTCCGAGGAATCCGAGATCCGCCGAACTCGTGTGCTCCGCGACGATCGATCGCACGTCGGCCGCATCGAGGCCTCGTGCTGCGGCGACCCGGTCCACCTGGATCTGCGCGTACGCGGAGCTGATGTGCGGGTCGAGGCCGGAGGCCGACGCGGTGACGGCGTCGGCGGGAACCGCAGCTTCGGAGACGCCGTTGAAGTCGGCGATCTCGGTGCGTCGCTCTTCGATCGCGGCGATGAGGTCGGCGTGTTCCGGGCCGAGGTTCGACCCGGAGGACGCGGCGCCGTCGTATCCGTCGCCCGCTGCCGAAGGTCGGGGCTGGAAGTACTCGGCCGACGGCGCGCCGTCGTCGTCGGCGAACGGCTGTCCGAGGAGCGATGATCCGACGACGTCGCCGCTCGGTCCGGTGACGAGCGACCCTGCGGCTTGCGCGGGTGCGACCAGGTGCGCGACGCCCGTGATGAGCAGCGGGTACGCGATGCCGAGGGCGAGTGTGCAGAGGGCCATTGCGCGGAGCGCGACGCCGAGCGTGCGGATCAGCGGACGACCGGGGAGACGAGTGCGTGCGTGCATGCGAGTCGCCTTTCTGTGAGGTGCGGAGCGGTGGGATGGGAGCGGGGTCGTCGCATGTCAGAACCCGGGGATCAGGCGGACGACCTGATCGATGAGCCAGATGCCCGCGAACGGGGTGATGAGCCCGCCGAGGCCGTAGATCGCGAGGTTTCGTCCGAGGATCTGCGAGGCGTTTCCGGCGCGGAAGCGGACTCCGCGCAGTGCGAGCGGGATGAGGAACACGATCACGATGGCGTTGAAGATGATCGCCGAGAGCACCGCCGAGGCCGGCGAGTGCAGCCCCATGATGTTGAGCACTGCGAGTTGCGGGAACACGCCCATGAACATCGCCGGGATGATGGCGAAGTACTTGGCGACGTCGTTCGCGATCGAGAATGTCGTGAGCGCGCCGCGAGTGATGAGGAGTTGCTTGCCGATGCGCACGATGTCGATGAGTTTCGACGGGTCGGAGTCGAGGTCGACCATGTTGCCGGCCTCTTTCGCCGCTGAGGTGCCCGTGTTCATCGCGACCCCGACATCGGCTTGAGCGAGCGCCGGCGCGTCGTTCGTGCCGTCGCCGGTCATCGCGACCAGGTTGCCGCCCTCCTGCTCCTTGCGGATGTAGGCGAGCTTGTCTTCTGGGGTCGCTTCCGCGAGGAAGTCGTCGACGCCGGCCTCGCGGGCGATGGCGGCTGCGGTGAGCGGATTGTCACCGGTGATCATGACGGTCCGGATCCCCATCGCCCTGAGTTCCTCGAACTTCGCGGGGAGGCCCTCCTTGACGACGTCCTTCAGGTGGACGACGCCCAGGATCCGCGCCGGGCCGCCGGGGCGCTGCTCGGCGACGACCAGGGGCGTGCCGCCGCTCTGAGAGACCTCGGCGACGCGCTGCTCCAGTTCGACGCGCACCGGCTCGGGAACGCTGTTCGGGGCCCCCGCACCGTTCGACTCCCCCGATTCCTCGGCCGCCTCGACCCAGGCGAGGATCGCCGACCCGGCACCCTTGCGGATCCGCGTGCCGTCGGGCAGGTCCAGCCCAGACATGCGGGTCTGTGCGGTGAAGGGCACGATCTCGCCCGACGGCGACCGGTCGAAGCGTCCGCCTTCCGCGTCGGCGAGTTCCACGATCGAGACCCCCTCGGGTGTGGGATCAGCGAGCGACGACAGTGCGGCCGCGTCGATGAGCTCGTGCTCGCGCACTCCGTCGAGTCGCAGGAACGCGCTCGCGCGGCGGTTGCCGTAGGTGATCGTCCCCGTCTTGTCGAGCAGCAGCGTCGTCACGTCGCCCGCCGCCTCGACCGCGCGCCCCGACATGGCGAGCACGTTGCGCTGCACGAGGCGATCCATCCCCGCGATCCCGATGGCGCTCAGCAGGGCGCCGATCGTCGTCGGAATCAGGCACACCAGCAGTGCGACGAGCACGGTCACGCTGACCGGCGCCGCGGCGTAGCTCGCGATCGGGTTCAGGGTGAGCGCCACGACCACGAAGATGATCGAGAGACTCGCGAGGAGGATGTTCAGGGCGACCTCGTTCGGCGTCTTCTGACGGGCTGCGCCCTCGACCAGCGCGATCATGCGGTCGACGAAGGTCTCGCCCGGCATCGACGTGATGCGCACGACGACGCGATCGGAGAGCACTCGCGTGCCGCCGGTGACCGCCGATCGGTCGCCGCCGGACTCGCGCACCACGGGGGCCGATTCGCCGGTGATCGCCGATTCGTCGACCGAGGCGATCCCCCAGACGATGTCGCCGTCACCCGGGATCAGCTCGCCGGCCTGCACGACGACGTGGTCGCCGAGACGCAGATCCGAAGAGGCGACCGGCTCCAGCTCGGCGCGCTGCGCCGCCGCGTCGCCGGTGTCGTCGTAGTGCGCGATGCGCTGGGCAGTGGTGGTCGACCGGGTCTGACGCAGCGAATCCGCCTGCGCCTTCCCGCGCCCCTCGGCGACGGATTCGGCGAGATTGGCGAACAGCACCGTCACCCACAGCCAGAGGGCGATCGCCCAGGTGAAGGCGCCTGGCACCGGGGAACCGCCCGAGTCCTGCGGTCCGCCGAGGAGGGGCTCCGCCACGGCGAGCACCGTGGTGAGCACCGCCCCGACCCACACGATGAACATCACGGGGTTGCGCCACTGCTGGCGGGGGTCGAGTTTTCGGAGAGCGCCGGGAAGTGCGGCGCGGAGCATGGCGATCATGACATCAGCCCTTCAGCCAGGGGACCCAGCGCGAGAACGGGAAAGAAGGTGAGTGCGGTGACGAGCACGGTCACCGCGGTGAGCATGCCGATGAACAGCGGCCGGTGGGTGGGCAGTGTGCCGGCAGTGGTCGGCACACGATCCTGCGCCGCCAGCGAACCGGCGAGCGCGAGCACGAGCACGATCGGCACGAAGCGGCCGAGCAGCATCGCGACGCCGAGGGCGCTGTTCATCCAGGGCGTGTTCGCGGTGAGTCCGGCGAACGCCGAGCCGTTGTTGTTCGCCGCGGAGGTGAATGCGTAGAGCACTTCGGAGAGGCCGTGCGTCCCGGGATTCCAGATCGACGTCGAGACGACGTCGTCGCGCACCCCCGGCAGCGCGAAGCTCAGCGCTGTGCCTGCGAGCACCAGTGTCGGCGTGACGAGGATGTACATGGCCCCGAGCTTGATCTCGCGAGTGCCGATCTTCTTGCCGAGGTACTCCGGCGTGCGGCCGATGAGCAGGCCGGCGATGAAGACGGTGATGATGGCGAGCACGAGAATGGCGTAGAGCCCCGATCCGACGCCGCCTGGCGACACCTCGCCGAGCATCATGTTCAGCATCGGCAGCATCCCGCCGAGCGCGGTGTACGAGTCGTGCATCGAGTTCACGGCCCCCGTCGACGTTCCCGTGCTGGTCGTCGCGAACAGCGTCGACCCCACGATGCCGAAGCGCCACTCCTTGCCCTCGAGGGCGCCGCCGGCGAGCTCGGGCGCCGTTCCGCGACCCGCGCTCTCGAGCAGTGTGAGGATGGTGAAGGATGCGAGGTACAGCACACCCATCACGCTCACGATCGCGACGCCCTGGCGAGTATCGCCGACCATGCGCCCGAATGCTCGCGGCATGCTGAACGGGATCAGCAGCATGAGCACGATCTGCACCAGACTGGTCCACGGCGTCGGGTTCTCGAACGGATGGGCCGAGTTGGCGTTGAAGAATCCGCCGCCGTTCGTTCCGAGGAGCTTGATCGCCTCCTGGGAGGCGACGGGGCCGCCGGGAATGCTCTGCGTCGCCCCGGTGAGCGTCGTCACATCGGTGAATCCGGCGAAGTTCTGCACGACGCCGCCCAGCGCGAGCACGACGGCGGCGAGCGTCGCCAGGGGCAGCAGCACGCGGACCGTGCCGCGGGTGAGGTCGACCCAGAAGTTCCCGATCGTGCCGGAGCGGCGCGCGGCGAAACCGCGCACGAGCGCGATCGCGACCGCCATGCCGACGGCGGCCGAGACGAAGTTCTGCACGGCGAGGCCCGCGATCTGCACGGCGTATCCCAGCGTCTGCTCGGGCGAGTACGACTGCCAGTTCGTGTTGGTGACGAACGACGCCGCCGTGTTGAACGAGAGGTGCTCCGACGGCGCGGGGAGACCGAGGGCGTAGGGCAGCCACGGCTGCAGCCGCTGCAGCGCGTACACGATGAGCACGCCGACGGCGGAGATGACGAGCACGCCGCGCAGGTAGGCGCGCCAGGTCTGCTCGGTCTGTCCGTCGACCCCGATGATGCGGTAGATGATCCGTTCGACGCGCCAGTGCTTCCGAGACGTGTAGGTCCAGGCGAGGTAGTCGCCGAACGGCCGGTAGAGGGCGACGAGCACGAGTGCGACGGTCGCGATCGATGCGAGCGCCAGGAGCGCGGTGGTGGTGGCCATCAGAATCGCTCGGGTTTCACGAGCGCGACGATGAGGTACGCGAGTGCGCCGAGGGCCAGCACGGCGGCGAGCAGATCGAAGACGATCACAGTCGTTCCACCGCCTTGCCCAGCACGCCGATGAGCGCGAAGACCGCGATCATGCCCAGTACGGTGACCAGATCCAACACGGGATCTCCAATCGAGAAGCGCCGACCGATGCTCCGGCCGGGGGCCCGTCCATCGGGCTCATCTCCTGATCGAACACCCGCGGCGCGGGGTGCCGGGCGATCCTCACGGAATCCATACGGCGTTCGCGCGGATGCTGACGCAACGCTCACGGGCGGTGCGAGCAAATTCGGGATCGGGCCCGATCTCGGGGCGGTGCGCGGTCAGCGGGAGCCCCGAAGTCGGCGCCGGCTTAGCGGACGGGCGGCGTCGCGACGATTCCGTGCATGACTTGGTCGACGATGCCGCGCAGGCGCTGTTCGCTGTGCACCGTGCCGGTGAGCGCCGCATACGCGGTGATCGCGATGAGATGATCGGCGAGCAGGATCGCGTCGACGCCCTCTCGCAGCGCGCCGTGCGCGGCGGCGCGCTCGATGAGCTGCTGCACCCAGTCGCGGATCGGAGCCGCGAGGCGCTCATTGAGCGCCGCCCCGACGGCCGGGTCTGAGGCGGTGACGGCGATCAGCGCGCGAGCCACTCCGAGGCCCTCGGTTTGCTGGAGCTGTCGCGAGGAGGCCGTGAGCCAGGCGAGCAGATCGTTCGCGAGGTCGGGGGCGTCGTCGCCTGCTGCAGTCGGTCGCGGGAGGGATGCCGGCAGTACCCCTGCTACGAGCGCCTCACCCAGAATGGCCGCCTTCGTCGGCCACCAGCGATAGATCGTCTGCTTCGAGACCTCCGCGTCGGCTGCGAGCTGCTCGATGGTGAGCGCCTCGTACCCCGCACCGGCGACCGCCCGACGCATCGCGGCGAGCACCGCCTGGCGGGCGGATTCACTACGAGGTCTCGGCACGCAATCAGGCTACCCGGGTGTAACGTGTTTCATTAGTGGACGCACCGTTGCGAAACATGCTTCGCGCGGCTCCCCTCGCGCCCGCTCCCACCGAAGGAGACATCATGGCACTCACCGCTCAGTCCAGCATCGGCGATTGGCTCGCAGATCCGACGGGAGGCGAGCTCGTGCGCGGGCTCCTCGCGCAGTCCGGGGCAGACCCCGACTCGCTGGCCCCCGTGCTCGGGCTCCCCCTCCAGCAGCTCGTCGTCCTCAGCCAGGGCGCGATGCCGCAGTCGGTCGTCGACGACCTGGTGCGCGCGGCGAACGGCGGGGAGATGCCCGATGCGCCCGCGGCGACCGGGTGGAGCGAGCGCGTCACCCCCGGCAGATTCGACGGCAAGACGGTCATCGTGACCGGCGCAGCGTCGGGCATCGGCAAGGCGACGGCTTCGCGCATCGCACGGGAGGGCGGCCGCATCATCGCCTGCGACATCGCGGCCGAGAAGCTCGACGCACTCGTCGCGGAACTGCCCGCAGCCGACATCGTCGCTGTCGCTGGCGACCTCACGCAGCAGGACGCGATCGACCGCGTGATCGCAGCGGCGGGCCAACGGATCGACGGGCTCGCGAATGTCGCCGGCATCAACGACGACTTCTCGCCGGCGGGCGAGACGCCCGACGCGGTCTGGGATCGGGTGATCGCGATCAATCTCACGGCGCCGTTCAAGCTGATTCGCGCGGTACTGCCGGCGATGGAGGCTGCCGGGCACGGCGCGATCCTGAACGTGGCGAGCGAGGCCGCGCTGCGTGGAAACGCTTCGGGCAACGCCTACACGGCGAGCAAGCACGGCATCGTGGGCGTCACGAAATCGGCGGCGTTCATGTACGGGCCGAAGGGCATCCGCGTGAACGCAGTCGCCCCCGGCGGTGTCGCCACGGGCATCCCGATGCCGCCGAACATGTCGGAGGAGGGCTCCGCTCGACTGGCCCCGTTCCAGCAGACCATTCCCACCATCGCCACGGCCGAGCACCTCGCCGCATCGATCACGTTCCTGCTCTCCGACGACGCGGTGAACATCAACGGCGCGATCCTCGCATCGGATGGGGGCTGGTCGGTGCAGTAGGCACGAGCCGGGTCAGCCAGAAGCCTGCCGCAGCTGCTCGACGAGCGCGGCGACGCGTTTCACCCGCGTCTCCGCCCGCACGGCGGTGACGATCGGGTGGAGGGCGCTGTAGCGCGCGCTCCGGCTCAGCGCGTCGAAGGCGGCCCGCGCGGCCGGCTCGGCGGCGAGCGCGCTCGTGAGCTCCTCGGGTTCGACCATGCTCGCGGACCCGGCGTAGGCGCGCTCCCAGCGCCCGTCGGCCTGCGCCCGCGCCACTTCCGCCCGCCCGCGCGGGCGCAGCAGCCCCTCGCTGTCGAGCCGGGCGATGATGTCGACGTTCCGCTTCGACCACATCGAGCGGGCTCGCCGCGGAGTGAAGCGCTGCTGAAACGTCGCGGCGTCGCGCGACTGTTTCTGGCCGTCGATCCACCCGCTGCAGAGCGCCACTTCGAGCGCCTCCTGGTAGCTCAGCGACGTCGGCGCGGTGGTGCCTTTCTTGGCGAGCACCACCCATCCGCCGTCGTGCGCGTCTTCGTGGACTTCGAGCCAGGCGCGCCACGCCGCCGCGTCCGCGAAGATGAGCGGCTCGGCAGCAGCGTCACTCTCCGACATCGAGAATCACCTTGCCGAGATGGCCGCCCGCGCGGAGCACCTCATGCGCCCGTGCGGCGTCCGCGAGCGGCACGCGGGCGTGCACGGGCAGCGTGACTTCGCCGTTCTCGAGCAGCGGCCAGACGAGCTCTGCCGTCCGCTCGAGGATCCGCTGCTTGTCGTGCGGCTCGCGCGAGCGGACGGTGGTGCCGATGACTCGGGCGCGCTTGCCCAGCAGGGTTCCGACGTTCAGCTCGCCGGTCGCGCCTCCCATCGTGCCGATGATGACGAGCCGCCCGAACTCGCGCAGCATGGCGACGTTGTCGTTCAAGGCAGGGCCGCCGATCACGTCGAGGATGATGTCCGCTCCGCCCGCCTCGCGAACCGCTGCCACCACGTCGGTCGTGTGCCGGTTCCACGCTTCGCTCGCTCCGAGTCGTCGCACCTCGTCGACGGCCGCGTCCGATCCGACCGTCGTCAGCACGCGTGCTCCGAGGGCGCTCGCGAACTGGATCGCGAAGGTGCCGATGCCGCCCGTGCCGCCGTGGATCAGCACGGTCTGGGGCTCGGGGGCCGCTCCCCCGTCGCCGCCAGCGGGCTCCGCCCGCAATCCGCCCTCGATCACGAGGTTCGACACCACGGTCGCCGCCACCTCGATGATGCCGCCGGCCTCCGCGAGCGAGAGCGCCGGCGGCGCCGGCAGCACCTGCGCTTCTGGCACGGCGACGACCTCCGCGTATCCCCCGCCCGCGAGCAGCGCGACGACGGCCTCTCCCGTGTCGCGGCGGCGCCCGGACACTTCGAGCCCCGGCAGTTCGGAGGCTCCGGGCGGGGGCGGGTACTGGCCGGCCGCCTGGGCGACGTCGGCGCGATTCACCCCCGCGGCGACGACGTCGATGAGGATCTCGCCGTCGCCTGCTGCCGGTTCGGGCACGTCGGCGAGTTCGAGCCGGTGATCTGCTGTGATGACGATGGCGCGCATGCCTCAACGCTAGACCCGGCCGCGCGCCACCGCTAGCGTCCGGTGACCAGCATGTCGGCGAACCCGGCGACCCGCTGCTGCAGGCGCTCGATGCGCCGCTCCCGATCGGCCGCCATGTCGAATCCGTCGTACGGCACGGGCGGGTCGGTGCGCACGACCCAGGAGCACTGGAAGTTCCGGCAGACGAGTGTGCCGACGGTGTTGCCCCGACGGCCCGATTCGCCGACGCGGCGCGCGGAGAAGAACACGACCTCGTTGATCAGCCGGGCGTCGCGGCACCACTCGCAGATCTGCCGGCGCTGCGGCGATGCGTCGGCCTGCCTCAGCAGGATGCCGGTCGGAGTGCCGTCGGGCGCGGGCAGCACGACATAGGCGCGCTTGGCGAATTTCGGATCATGCCAGCCGAAGTAGTCGAGCGCATCCCAGTCGCGGGCCTCGAGGTCTTCGGGGAGCCCGGCGACGGAGACCTCTTTCCGTGAGGCGTTGACGAAGCTGGAGCGGATGGATGCCGCGGTGAGCGGGAGCATGGGAGAACCTGTTCGTACGGGGCGTTCCGAGGTGCGGCCCCGGCAGAGGTGCGCGGCGAGCGACGGCGTCGGAAGAGGCCGGTGTGTGATGGGGAGCGCACCCGGATCGGGCGCGGAAGCGCGTCTCGGCGGGGCCGCACCTGCGGCTCGCATCGCCGAGCGATCGATCAGCTGTCGAGGGCGGATGCTCCGCCGCCGACCTCCTGACGCCCGAGGGCCGTCTGCTTCGTACCGTTCACCCGACCACGGTAGCATGCGGTCAGCACCGCCGCGATCGAGAAGGAGCACCATGCCCAGTGAATACGACGTCATTGTGATCGGTGCCGGCCCCGTCGGCGAGAACGTGGCAGACCGGGCCGTGCAGGGCGGTCTCACGGTCGCGCTGATCGAGGCCGAGCTCGTCGGCGGCGAGTGCTCCTACTGGGCGTGCATGCCGTCGAAGGCCCTGCTGCGTTCGAGTGAAGCCGTGCGCGCCGCCGGCCGACTGGAAGGCGCGAAGCAGGCGGTCACCGGGTCGGTCGACGCAGCTGCGGTGCTGCGCCGTCGCGATGCCTTCACGAACGGGTGGGACGATTCGGGCCAGGTCGAGTGGGTGGCGAGTGCCGGCATCGACCTCGTGCGCGGTCACGGAGTGATCTCGGGCGAGCGAGAGGTCACCGTGCGGTCTGCGGAGAGCGTGACGGAGAGCGCGGCGACGAGCGACGCGGCGACCGATGCGGCGAGCGAGCGCGTGCTCAGCGCCCGGCATGCCGTCGTCGTCGCGACCGGCTCGGCGGCGCTCCTTCCCGACATTCCGGGACTCGCCGAATCGAGCCCCTGGACGAACCGCGAAGCGACCAGCGCAGAGCAGATCCCCTCGCGACTCGCCATCATCGGCGGGGGCGTGATCGCGGCCGAGCTCGCCACCGCGTTCGCGTCGCTCGGTTCGCACGTGACCGCTCTCGTGCGGAGCGAGCTGCTCTCGGGCCAGGAGCCGTTCGCCGGCGAACTGGTCGGTGCGGCGCTGCGCGAGCTCGGCGTCGACCTCCGCCTCCGCACCTCGCCCGCGTCGGTTGAGCGCGGCGACGACGGCGTGGTGCGCGTCACGACCGACGAAGGCGATGTGGTCGAAGCCGACGAGATCCTCGTCGCAACCGGCCGGGTGCCCCGCACCTCCGACCTCGGCGTGGAGCGGATCGGACTCGAGCCCGGTCGCTGGCTCGAAACCGACGACACCTTGCTCGTGCTCGGCGCCGACGGCGCACCCCTCGCCGGCGACTGGCTCTACGCCGTGGGCGATGTCAATCACCGCGCGCTCCTCACGCACCAGGGCAAGTACCAGGCGCGTGCGGCCGGCGACGCGATCGCCGCCCGCGCGAACGGCACTGCGCTGCACGATGAGCGCTGGGGGCGCCACGTCGCGACCGCCGACCACGCCGCGGTGCCCCAGGTCACATTCACCGATCCGCCCGTCGCCTCGGTCGGATTGACCGCGGCCGAAGCGGAGAAGCAGGGCGTCTTGACGCGGGTCGTCGACTTCGAGATCGGCAGCGTCGCCGGTGCGAGCCTGCACGCCGACGGGTACCGCGGCACGGCGCGCATGGTCGTCGACGAGGATCGCGGGGTGCTCGTCGGCGCGACCTTCGTCGGCCCCGACGTGCACGAGCTCCTCCACTCGGCCACGGTGGCCATCGTCGGCGAGGTTCCGCTCGAACGGCTCTGGCACGCGGTGCCGTCGTATCCGACGATCAGCGAGATCTGGCTGCGGCTGCTCGAGACGTACGGGCGTTCGAACGAGCAGGTCGAGCAGTAGGGCGATCCTGCGCCAGGGTCACGCGCCGGTGGTCGGTAGCGCCTCGGCCTGCGCTTCGGCCTCGGGCTCGCTCACCGCTCGCTCCCCCGGCGGGAGTCGCTTCATGTCTTGCGCGGGGAAGACGACCTTCTGCACGATGATGATGACGCTCGCCGCGACGGGGATCGCGACGAGCGCGCCGAGAATGCCGCCGAGTGCACCGCCGCCGACGGCTGCGATCACGACGAGGGATCCGGGTACGGCGACCGCCCGGCTCATGATGCGCGGGCTCAGCACGTATGCCTCGATCTGCATGTAGACGAGATAGTAGATACCCGCGATGAGGGCGGTCGTCGGCGAGTTCACCAAGCAGACCGCGGTGATGATGATCGATGCGGAGAGCGTGCCCACCAGCGGGATCAGCGATCCGACGAACGCGATCAGCGCCAGCAGCGCCGGGAGCGGTGCATCGATGATGCTCAGGAAGATGAGGCTGAGCACACCGTTGCAGAGCGCGAGGCTCACCTGCCCGATCACATAGCGTCCGACCGCACCCGAGACGTCTTCGAGCAGCTCCCGGAAGCGGGGTCGGTGGTAGGCGGGCACGAATCGCACGACGAGCCGCTTCATCGCCCGCATCGATGCCATGAAGTAGAGGGTCAGGATCAGCACGATGATGACCCCGGTCACGCCGCCCGCGATGCCGGCTCCGACCGCAACGATGCCGCCGCCGATCTCGCCGAGGTTCGTGGGATCCTGCAGGAAGTCGAGCGCGCCCGAGATGGCATTGTCGAAGTTCGTGCCGAGCTGATCGGTGAGCCACGCGTACCAGTCGGAGTGGATGACGTCGCCGACCATCTGCGGGGCGTTCTCGACCAGGTTGCCGATCTGCTTCACGAGCACCGGCACGATCGCGAGCAGTATGCCAGCGCAGGCCAGGAGCACTCCGCCGACGACGACCGCGACCGCCGCGCCTCTCGGCAGCCGACGCTCGATGCGCGACACGATGGGGTCGAGACCGAGGGAGAGGAAGAGGGCGACGCCGACGTAGACGAGCACTGTGCCGAGTTGCCCGATGATCGCGCCGATGAGCAGCGCGACGAGCACCCCCAGCGCTCCGAGCAGACCGAAGGTGAACGGATTGATACGCGCGCCGTTGCCCCACGGGATGTACCCCGGGCTGGAGGCCGCCGTGGTCGGCAGCTCATCTGCGCCGACCTTGTCTGCGCCGTCTTTCGCAGTCCACCACCGCAGCATGTCGTTCCCCCTCGTCGCGGCGCAGAGCTCAGCGCCGCCTGCTGCCAGTGGATCACTCGGCAGGGTCCGGGTCAAGCTCATCCCGTTGTGCGTCGCCGCGTGTCGCGCTACCGTTGGCCGCAACGACGCGCGTACGGGTGCGGTGGTTCGGAGGAGCGACGATGGCGCAGCAGCAGAACGACGGCGATGGATTCTCCCGCGAAGAGCGAGCCTCGATGCGCGCACGAGCCGCGGAGCTGAAGGCGGAGGCGAAACGCGCCAAGAACGCGGAGAAGGCGGCAGCGGAGGCGGCGGAGGTCGCAGCCAAGATCGAGGCGATGCCCGATGAGGATCGGCGGATGGCCGAGCGCGTGCACCGGATCGTGGCCGAGGAAGCCCCCGGTCTGGCTCCGAAGCTCTACTACGGTCAGCCCGGCTACGCGCGCGACGGCAAGGTGATCGTGTTCTTCCGCAGCGGCCAGATGGACAAGCTGCGCTACTCGACGTTCGGGGTGAGCCCGCACGCCGAACTCGACGAGGCGAGCGGATTCTGGCCGACCTCGTGGGCGCTCATCGCCCCCACCGAGACCGCCTGGCAAGCGCTCGCTGACGTGGTGCGACGGGTGTCCACGGGCTCATAGCCGCTGCTCGCCCGGTGCTCCGCGCTCCCCCGCACCAGCGATGCTGCTGCTGGCCGCCGGCCTCGTGGGCGGACTGACGCTGGCGCTGCGGCGCCGACGCACCATCGGCTAGCGGCGCGCCCCTCCCCGGAGGGCCGCTCCGACGGCAGTGCCCCCGGAACCGTTCTGGTTCCGGGGGCACTGCCGTCTCTCGGCGACGTCTCGCGTCTACTCGGTGACGTTCGTCATCGTTGCGCGCCAGAAGAGATCTTCGACGTCTTCTGGGCTGACGCGAAATTCTCCGCCACCGTCGGCGCTGTTGCCAGGCCCCCACGGGTTGCGCATCCACACGCTTCCGTCGGGGTCGATGCGGGTGATGACGTAGGAGTGCGAGGTCACGACGTCGACCTCGCGGGAGTTGCCGTCGGGGTCGGTGACCGTGATCTGGTGGTCGCCGTTTCTGGGCGAGGAGATGACGACCTGCCCGCCGTCATCGAGCACCTCGCGCAGCTCGTCGACCTGGCCTTCGTCGAGTCCGGCGTAGTTGCTGTTCTCGATCACGTCGACGGGGTGACCGGTGATGATCTCCATGGCCTCGGCCGGCACTCCGCCGTCGATGAAGTCGTACCCGTACTCCTGACGGATCGCCGCCTCGTACAGCGCCGCGATCGAGGGCTTGTCGCCGCCGAAGATCCACCAGTCCCAGTCGCTCTGTTTCGCCCCGTTGTCGAAGACGTGCTCGACGAAGACCTCCTGCGGCTCCCCGTTCGAGTAGAGCGTCACCCAGTACCCCTCCTTCTCGGGGTCCCAGCGCACGTTGTCGCGAATGAACTCGTCGCCCTCGTCGCTGTCCAGCAGCGACACGATCGAGCTGAGCATGAAGCAGTCGCCGATGCTGCCCTGCGCGACGTCATCGGGGTCGAATGCGTCGTCGTCGAGGATGTTGTCCGAGACGCGCTCGTCGGGATCCTCTGGATCGTTGAACCACCCGAACGGATCCCACCAGGGTCGGCCGTCGCCCTCCTCGCCGATCGCGGCGCGCAGTTCATCGGCCGCCGTCGACGCCGCCTGCTGCACCTGCCCGAGCGCGCCGAACGCGGCGAGCTCCGCGCGCGCAACGGAGAGCGCTGCCGGAATGTCGAGCGGGTTGCTGCGCAGCGCCCGGGCCGCGCGATCCACATCGCCCTGGGCCTCGTCGTACTGCGACTGCGCCTCCCGCTGGACGGCCGCGTACCGGCGCAGCGTGCCGGCCGCCCCTTCGAGCGCGTCCGCGATGCGCAGGCTTTCGGGCAGCGTCTCCGAGGCAGCGGCGGTGTATGCGTCTGCAGCGGCACCGGTCCAGGTGTCCGGCCGCGCACGCGCGGCCTCGTTCCGGGCGCGCTCTGCGGCCTGCGCCCCGGTGTGCAGCGCAGCAGCGGCGGCCTCGACGGCCGCCGGATCGCCGAACGAGCTCACCACAGCCGCCACCTCAGTCGCACGCGCTCTGCTGCACCCTCGGCATCCGCACCCTCGGCATCCGCACGGTCGACATCCGCACCCTCGGCATGCTGGCCCTCGATTCCGACGACCTCGACGACGCAGAGCGCATGCACGCGCGCCCGATCCCCGACGGCCAACGTCGCGTCCGAGGGGCCGAGCACGCGCACCGAGCGACCGGGCTCGACGGATGAGACGCCGACCATCGTCCCGCAGATCCGAGACTGCGTGCCCGCGACCACCGTGCGCTCGATCCCGGCGAAGCCGAGCCACCCGACGGCCACGACCGCCCCTGCGACGGCCACCCCGCCGACGATCACGGTGATCCTGCGCCCGCGGCTCATGCGTCCGGCTCCGCGACCTCGATCGCTGCGGCGGTCTGCGTGCCATCCGGGCTGACGAAGATGTCGACGACGTGCACCGACCCACCGCCCGGCAGAGCCGCCGACTCGCCGGGGCCGAGCTCGACCGTGGTGCGGCCCTCCCGGCTCGAGATGCCGAGGCGTGCCGCGATTCCCCCGCCAGCGTCGGACGGCCGCAGCTTCGTCGCGATGAAGCCGATCGAGCAGCTCGTACCGCGCCGTTGCGCGCCCTGCCGCAGCAGCTCGGGAGCCCCGGTCACCGGAGCATCCCATCAGTGAGGGGCGCGTCGGCGCCGGCACCGACCATGTCACTCCCTGCAGCACCCGCGGCCGCACCGAAGACCGCACCGTATCGCCCGATTCCGGCGACGAGCTCGTCTTCGACCGCGCTCATATCGTCGAGGGTGTCGCGCACCCCCGTGTCGAGCGCCGCCCACCGCTCGGCGAGTCGGTCGGCCTCGCGACGCATCGCCGCTTCGAACGATGCGACGGCGCTGCCGAGCACCTGCGGCCCGAACGCCGCCGCGCCCGGCAGCTGCGGAACAGCCTCACCGACGTCTTCTGCAGCGGTTCGCAGATGCTTGCGAATGGTCGCCACGTCGTCGGCATCGATCGCGATCGTCACGCTTGCCCTCCCCCGAGTTCCCTGCGTGACATCATACGGCGACCGTCACGCCTCGTCGTCGACCCCGCTCACGTCGGGGTGCTTGCGCAGGCGCAGGATCGCCCAGGCGAGCCCGCCCCACAGAATGCCGATGGAGAGCACCATCATGACGAGTGCGCTGGTGGTCATCGTGTTCCCCCTGAGTTTCGGCGAGTGGCTGAGGCTTCCTTGGCGACCGTGATGAGATCGTTCATCTCCGTGTGCAGTTGCTCGGGTTCATCGGGAACGAACGTATCGGCATCGGAGCGGCGGTACCTGCGGTAGCTCATCGCGAACGAGAAGATCGCGAGCAGGGCGATCGCGCCCCACCCGATCGTCGTGATGAACCAGGTGGGGAACCCGCCGTAGCCCTCGGTGAGGTACTCGGCGACGCCGCGCACCAGGATGACCGCGAGAATCACGGGGGTCACCGCCGTCACGGCGATCGTCCACACCCGGCCGAGCTTCAGCGACGACAGGGCGTTGAGGTGCGAGCGCAGGCTCGGTACGGCGCGGAACACCCACGCGACGAGCACGAGCGTCGCGACGGCCGAGCCGGTGACGCCGATGTTGTTGACGAACGCGTCGAGCACATCGAGGACGTTGAGCCCGGACGACGTGCCGAACAGCAGCACGGAGGGGATGCCTGCCGCGAGGCCGACGGTGACCGCGACGCGGCGGGTCGACCAGCCGGTCTTGTCCTGCAGCGACCCGGTGACCACCTGGTAGATCGACAGCAGCGACGAGAACCCGGCGAGCACGAGCGATCCGAAGAACAGCACCCCCATGAAGGCGCCCGCCGGCATCTCGCTGAGGAGTGTCGGGAACGTCATGAAGGCGAGCGCAACACCGCTCAGCCCTTCGAGGTCGTCGATCTGCACGTTCTGCGAGTAGGCCAGGAACCCGAGTGCCGCGAACACGCCGATGCCCGCGAGGATCTCGAACGCGCAGTTCGCGAAGGCGACGACGAGGCCGGAGCCGGCGAGGTCGCTGCGCCGCTTCATGTACGAGGAGTACGTGAGCATGATGCCGAAGGCGATCGAGAATGAGAAGAAGATGTGGCCGTAGGCGGCGAGCCACACCGCGGGATTCGCGAGGGCGGCGAAGTCGGGTTCGAAGAACTGGTTGATGCCGTCCCAGGCGCCGGGCAGCGTCATCGCGTAGACGACGATGATCACGAAGACGATGACGAGCAGCGGCAGCGTGATGCGGTTCGCGCGATCGAGACCGCGGCGGAGCCCCAGTGACATCACGATGATCGCGGCGATCCACACGATGAGCAGTGTGATGAGCACGGCGGGCACGAAGTCGAAGGTCACGCCGGGCGCCTCTGCGAGCTGCAGGTACTCGCCGGTGAAGAAGCCGACCGCGTCGTCGCCCCACTGGCGGCCGAAGCTGAACCAGACGAAGCCGAGCGCCCAGGCGATGATCACCGCGTAGTAGGTGAGGATCAGGAAGGACACGCCCACCTGCCACCAGCCGAGCGGCTCTGCCTTGCGATTGAGCCGTTTGAAGGCGAGCGGCGGCGCCGCGCGGTACTTGTGGCCGATCGCGTAGTCCAGGAAGAGGATCGGCAGACCGGCGGTCAAGAAGGCGACGAGATACGGGATCAGGAACGCCCCGCCGCCGTTCTCGTAGGCGACACCGGGGAATCGCCAGATGTTGCCGAGCCCGACGGCCGAGCTGATGGCCGCGATGATGAAGGCGCTGCGCCGCCCCCACGTCTCGCGTTCGGGCGCACTGGTCTTCACCGATTCAGTCACGCAGATACGGTAGCAGGCCGGACGGCCCCTCGCGATCACCGCTCCGCTGGGTGGGAAGCGAGAATACCGCGTCGCTTGTTCTCGCTTCTGGCCGTGAGCGAGAATAACGGCATCACTACTCTCGCTTCGCGCCTCCGCACGCAGATCTCCCGGCTGGAGCCCCCGCACCGCCTCGCCGGAGTGGATCTCGCGCGCGGGTTGGCCGTGATCGGGGTCTTCGCCGCGCACCTCGCCGTGATCACACCGTTGGAGTGGGGAGATCCCGGCACCTGGTCGGGGCTCGTCGAGGGCCGGTCCGCTGTGCTCTTCGCGATGCTCGCTGGGGTGTCGCTCGGCATCATCTCGGCGGCGTCTCGGCGTCGTCGGGTGGGCGCGGCCGAGTCGGTCGATCGGTCGAGGCCGCTCTGGGGGCTCCGCACGCAGTTGCTGCTGCGCGGCATCCTGCTCTGGCTGCTCGGGATCTGGCTCGACGATCTCGATGTGCCCGTGTACGTCATCCTTCCCGCGTACGGCGCGCTCTTCGTGCTGGCGATCCCCTTCACCTCGCTCCCCGCACGGCATCTGTTCGCCCTCGCGGCGGTGCTCGCCGTCGGTGCTCCGTTCGTCGTGTGGTGGATCAACTCGATGGTCGCCCGCAGCGATGATCCGGTGTCAGTCGAGGAGTCGCTCCGCCTCATCGCCTGGAACTACCCGCTTCCGCTGTGGCTGGCGTTCATGCTCTGCGGCATGGCGACCGGGGCGCTGCTGATGCGCTCGTGGAAGTTCGCGTGGCCGCTGCTCGCGGTGGGCATCGTGCTCGCCGTCGTCGGATACGGCGTGGTCGGCCCCGCCGGTCTCGCCGCGGTCGGCGTCGGCCCGACCGAGTGGTGGGTCGCCGCGTTGAGCGACGCACCGCACTCGTCAGGGGTCGGCGAGGCCCTCGGCTCTGGCGGATTCGCCCTCGCGATCACCTGCGCCGCCGTGCTCGTGTGCATGACTCTCCTGCGCTGGATCGCGTTGCCCCTGCGGGCAGTCGGTTCGATGCCGCTCACCGCCTACGTCGTGCACATCGGCATCTGGGCGATCTGGATCGCGGCCGAGACCGCGCGCGACCCCGGCGTCGACCCGTCGCAGGGATTCCGCGCGCTGGACCCGTTCTGGCCGATGACGGCGGGCGTGCTGGTGGGATGCACGGCGTGGGCGCTGCTCGTGGGCCAGGGCCCGCTGGAGTGGGTGCTCGGCAAGCTCACCAAGGCGCCGCGGTGGAGACGGCGCTAAGCCGCTGCCGCCTCGCGCAGCTGGTCGAGGAGGCCCGCCCGCGAATACCGGTGCGGAAACACGCCGGCCTCCACGTAGTCGAGCACGCTGCGCCCGTCGGGCAGCGCGGGGGCGTGCAGGTCGAGCTCGCCCCGCATGAGCAGCGTGTGCACGAGCGGCTCGAACTCGGCTTCCTCCGCGTCGCGGTCGGCCAGCTGCACGAGCGGGTGCCGTGCGACGCTCGGGCCGCCGAGCCCGGGGCCCGCCTGCGCGCCGGCTTCGAGCAGTCGGATGAGCAGGAGCAGATCGTCGGCCTCCAGCGTCGGGTTCTCGAACAGCACGTTGATCGGCGTCAGGTGCGAGAGCTGGATCGAGGCGTCGATGTCGTCGACGTCTTCGAGGAGCAGCATCGCGAGCTCGCGGCGGTTGCGCGGGTCGGGGTTCGCGAGCGCGGCGTCGAGCACGTACCGGCGCGCTGGCATGCCGAGCACCGTGTCGAGAAACTGGTTCAGCGTGCCCGTGAGCGCGACCTGGTGCACGTCGCCGAGCTGCGCATACGCCGCCTCGGCTTCGTCGAGCGTCACCCGGTTGCCGAATACCACGCTCGAGTAGCGGTCGTCGGCGAGGATGTCGGGGGTGAGACTCTCACCCGCTCCGACCGCCCACTGCAGCTGCGGCACGCCGGTCGCGTCGGAGTACAGCGTGGCGAACGGGTTACCCGTGCCCGTCCGCACCTGCTGCAGCATGCCCGTCGACGCGCGCCAATCACTCTCGTCGCGCCAGAACACGGCTTGCACGGCAGGGAGCGAGGTCGCGGTGCGCAGCAGACCGGGAATCGGCGGGCGATCCGGATCGGCACCGCCCGGCCGCGTCACCACCGGATACAGGCCGGCGGGGTCGCGGTCCGTCACGAGTGATAGCAGGTCGACCGGAACGCCGCGGAAGAGCTCGGCCTGATCCTCGAACGACGACCGCGCGACGGCCGCGGCGGTGTCATCGACCGGATAGGACATGAGCAGACCGCGCCCGTCGTGAGCGAAGTGCCACACCCAGTAGTGATCGTCGGCCCGGATGCGCCCGCGCACCGCGTTCGGTCGCAGATCGGATCCCGCGAGGCTCGGCCCGCGCCACGAGATCTCGTGCGGTGCGGCTTCGCCCGCCACCTGTGCGGCGAGCGCGCCGATGACCCGCGTGCGCTGGCGCAGCTCCCACGTGCGGGTGCCGCGCATCAGGTCGATGACCGCGTCGGCTCGGCCGATCACGATGATCGCCTGCGGCTCCTCGGCGTAACTCGGGTCGGGAGCACCCGCGATCAGCAGCACTGCGTGGCCGTTCACCCACCACATCGGCGCGTTCATCAGCCCGACCGCGCGCATCACCCGCGCCACCGGCGTCTTGCGCTCCATGCTCGTCTTCGGTTCGCGCGCCTGCATCTCGAAGGCGGGCCCCCACCGATTCTCCATCGCGTCGCTCAGCTCCGTGACCCAGGCCTGCAACACGTCGACCGACCAGGGCTCGGCGAGGGCGATCACCGAGCGCAGCACGCGGCCGCCCATGGCGCGCAGCTCGCGGCCGCCGACGCGGAACGTGCGATCCTGCACATCGACCTGCTCCGGGTCGAAATCCCACCACTTCTCGGTCGCCCGCTCGATCTCCAGCACCATCTCGGCGTGGGTCGTGTCGCGCGGCAGCCCGTAGCCGAGGCGCTCAGCGTCGGACGGGCGCGGCTGCTCGGGGTACGGGCACGCCGCGAAGACCTGCTCGATCTGCGCGCGGCGATCCTCACTGGTGCGCCCCGAGAAGTCTTCGAGGGTGAACGATCCGCCGAGGCGGTAGGGCTTGCGCACGGCCTCGGCGAATCCGAAGTCGTCCATGCCGAAGTCGTTGAGGCTGCCGATCTCGAGCAGACTGCGCGTCACCCGCCAGTGCTCCCCGTCGAACCACACGGCGCCCGAGATGAGCGGCAGCGGCTGGTCGCCCAGCATGCGGAATTCGAGCTCGTGCTCGGCCGGCTCGCCGCGGCCGTTCTCGGTGCGGGCGGCGATCAGCTCGCGCAGATCCTCGGGCACGCCGTCGAGCATGCGGGCGATGAGGATCAGCTGCGCCTCCTCCAGTTGCTCCTCGGAGGGCTCGTCCGCGTGCTCCGCCTCCGCGAGCTGATCGGCGATGAGCTGCTCGGCGGCGCTGGAGACGAAATCGGACTGGGGATCCTGCATGAGCACCAGCGCCCGGCCGTCATCGGTGAACGTCCACACCGTTGTGGTGGCGTTCCTCGCCCGCAGGCTGAAGCGGGACGCCTCGAGCGCGGTGTCGCGCACGCGCACCTCTCCCTGGCCGGCGAGCGCGCTCATGAGCCAGGCGCGACGGCGCAGCTCGGTGAGGTGCTCGCCGTGCATCAGGAGGTCGTGCACCGTGATCTCATCGTCGGCGAGCACCGCCATGCCGCCGAAGGCGTACTCGCGGGGCATGACGACGAGGATCTGGCGGAGCATGCTCGTCATCGGCTCGCCGTCCCAGCTGGTGAGGAGCACGCAGCAGAGCGCACCGCGATCCCACATCTCGGCCTCTTCGATGCGCACCGCGACCATGAGGTAGTCGAGAATGCCCTCAGGCTCCATCGAGACCCCCACGAGCTTGGGGGTGCGCACGAGCGGCGTGCCCCACGACTCGCGCAGCACCCGGCGCACACCCTGCGCCCACGTGTCGGCGACCTCGGCGTAACCGCCCGGCGGCAGCTCGCGGTCTGCTGGGGCGCCCTCGGTGAGCGTCCGGTCCTCTTTCGGGTCGTAGCCGCCGAGCGGCAGGATCCAGACGCCCTGCGCCTGCTCTCCCTCGACGCCCTCGAACGTGAACTCCTCACCGGTCTCGCTCGAGATCAGGTGGTCGACGAGCCGTTCGCAGAAGCCGGGCACGTCGTCGAGGCCGAACGGCGGCTCGAAGATCGGCAGTCCGTCGTCGTCCTCGTCGTCGGCGCTCGTGCCGCCCGTGCCGCCGTTGGTTCCGGTGTCTTCGGTCATCGCTCACTCGCCGTTCTCGAATCGGGCCCCGTACGCGGCTTACGCTAGCAAAGGGGCGCCGGTTGCGGCAGGGCCGCGTGCGTCGGCGTCGGTGAGAGATCCGGCGTCGATGAGAGATTCCTTGGCAGGAGCGCTGTGCGCCTCGGCTTCGGTGACAGATTCGGCGTCGGTGAGACGCATCCCCCGGCGATCGCCTCACCGACGCCGAATCTCCGACGGTCGGCACCGACCGCGTCGGAGTACACTCACCTCATGGTCTCGAAGGCGGCAACGATCGACGAGTATCTGGCCGCGCTCGATCCGGAGCCTCGCGCCGAGCTCGAACGGATTCGCGCGCTCGTGACATCGCTCGTGCCCGACGCTGTCGAGTCGATGAGCTACGGGATGCCGACCCTCTCCTATCTGGGGCGGGCGCTCGTCTACTTCACGGCGTCGAAGAAGCACCTGAGCTTCTACCCGTCGTCATGGGCGCTCGAAGAGCTGCAGGATCGACTCACCCCGTACAAGACCACCGCGCATGCCGTGCAGTTCACGCTGCAGGCGCCGCTCCCTGATGAGCTCATCGCGGATCTCGTGCGCGTGCACGTGCGCGAGATCGAGGCGAAGCGGCAGTAGGGGCGGCGCACTGGGCCATCGGATCGAGCGGCGCCACCTCATCGACGTGCCCGACGGTGATGCGGATCTCCGCCGGCAGACCCGTGAGCTGCAGCACCACGTCGGCGATCTCTCGGTGGAGGTCGCGCACGGTTTCGGCGGCGCCGCGGGATCGCACGACTCCGACGGTGCACTCCACCTCGACCTCTGCGTCCCTCTGCTCGACCCGTACCGCGGAAGCCGGGCCGTCACCGATTCCGAGGAGTCTGGTGCCCGAGTCGATGACGCTGCGCACAGCGGCGCCCCGTCGGAGGATCGAAGCCACCCCGGGTACGGCGAGCGCCGCGGCCTCGATCCGCGAGGCGAGCAGCTCGTTCGACATCGCACTCATCACTGCGCTCCCCCTTGCTGCGTCACGCCGTGCAGATCGTGTACGACGATGTCGATCGCTGCGACATTCATGACCGCGTGACTCGCGAGACGAGCGGCGATGGCGGCGCGCAGCCGTTCCACCTCGGCCGGGATCGATCGGCCGTGCGCGATGCTCACCTCAGCGCACACAGTGACCGGCTCACCGGGTTCGGTCACGTCTCCGTCGAGCCGCACCCGTCCGATGAGCACACCGGGAACGTCATGCTCCGCGGCGCGCACGATACCTCGAATCGCGCCCTCGGTGATGCCGAGATCGGCGCCGGCATCCGGGCTCGGTATGGGCACCCGCCGCCCGGCTCTGGCGTCGAGGGTGATTCCGCTGAGCACTTTCTGCACCCAGCCCTCGTCGGCCTCTGGTTCGGCTGCCGTATCCGCGGCGAGCAGCTCGGGTGTGAGTCGTCTCAGCCGTTGGAGCGCGTCGAGCGCGATTCGGCACCCCGCGGAGCCCTCGATGGCTGTGTTCACCGGCGTGCGGCCGGCGTCGAGGTAGTCGGAGAGCTCTTCGATCGTGTGACCGTCGAGATCGTCCGGTTCCATCCCTGGGCCGCTCGGATCCGGCATGTTGATGTCGTTCATCGCCACTGCTCCATCCGAACGATGATGTCTTTTCGTGCGCGGGCAAGCAACCCTCGCACGGTCGAACGCGGGATCTGCAGCTCTTCGGCGATCTCGTCGTAGGAGCTGCCGCCGATCTCACGCATGACCCAGCACTCTCGTTGCGATTCCGGAAGCTCGTTCAGCGCCGCGTGCAGCGCCGCGATACCGGCACGAGCCTCGACTTGCCGTGACGGAGTTGAGCGCGGTGACGCCGGCAGTTCGACGGCGTCCACGTCCGAGTGCGGTCTGGCGGCTCGGAGCCGGTCGATTGCTTTGCGACTGGTGATGCGCATCAGCCAACTCTTCACCTTTCCCGGGTCTTCGAGGCCGGGAAGCTGTTCCCAGGCCGTCACGAATGCGTCTTGCACGACGTCGTCGACATCCGCTGTTCCGTTGAGCAGCCGACGAGCGTAGGCGCGCATCATCGGCGTATACCTGCGCACCAGCACCGCGAAGGCCTCCGGGTCGCCGTCTGCTGCTCGACCTGCGACGATCCGGTCGTCGGCTGCCGCTATGCCGAGCGCGCGATCTTCACCACTCACCCTGTATCGCCCCATCCTTCGCAGGCCCTCGCTCGGGAGGACCCATGCGCGCAGACGCTGTCATGCGCTGACCTTATCGTGTTCCGACGTTGAACTTGACGAGCGCCGGTGCTGCCACCGCCTCCCCGCTGGCCGTCACCGAATCGCTCACTGCACGCGCGACCCGTCTGCCGAGAGCCGCGACCGTATTCCGGATCGGATCGTCACGAGCGTCGGCGTCTCGCGCCCCAGCAGCATCGAGAGGTTCTCAGTCAGCTGGCCGATCGTCTCCGCGACCTCGCGCGGCGACGCCTGCTGGCGCGGTGTGACGCTCACGTGGAGCACATCGGCGCCTCGCACCTTTCGTGCGGCGACCCGGAACGAGAGGATCTCGGGGCGCCCGGCCAGGGCGTGCGTGAAGGCGTCCACGGCGAACCCGTGACCGACGGTGACGGCGCCCTGAGCTCCGTCGCCCGCTTCTTGGCGAATCACCGTTCTGCTCTTGCCCCCGCCGAGTCGGGCGACGATCACGCAAGCGACCACCACGACGGCGAGCAGCACGGCGAGCACTGCGAGCGCGAACCAGCTCACCGGCGTCGATTCATTCAGTCGGGTCCTTTCGACCGCCTCGTGCATCCATGCGGTCGCAGCGTCGGCGCCCTGCAGCCAGGCGTCTGCGAAGCGACTCCACAGTGCCGGGGCGACCGCGGCCGCGCCGACGGCGACGAGTACGATGCCGGCTCCGAAGAGAATGCTGCGGTTCAGACCCCGATTGGTGGCATTCATCGAACATCTCCTTCCTCGTCGATGGGCTTCGCGATGCGGACGTGCACCGTGAGGGTCCGCGACAGGTCGTAGCGAGCGAGCTCCTCCTCGGCAGTGCGGCGAAGCCGCGCTTTCTCGATGCTCTGGCCCGGCTCGGGTCGTGCCGTGACGTCGATGCTGCGGGATCCCACTCCGACCACGACCGCGCCTCTCGCGAGATCGAACGTGCGCCGCACCTGTTCGGCGATCGACGATGCGATCACGCCGTTGTCGCAGACGACCGCAGTCGAGCAGCCGGCCATCGCCTGCTTCGGTCGACGACCGGGGGCGAGGGCGAGCCAGATCAAGATGAGGCCCACGGCCACCGCAATGACTCCACCCGCGATCACGGCACCGGCCGGTTGCGCCTGGGGCAGATCCGCCAGCCACTGCAGGCCAGCTCCCGGGGAGAGCAGCATCGGATCACGGCCGGCGACGTCGCGGACGATCTCGATGCCCGCCAGCACCGCAGCAGCGCTGACGGCCACGAGCACGATCACCGCTGCGACGGTGCGCGGCGAGTGCGTCTCACGACGCACGACCCGCTGCAGCACGGTGTTCGACATCTATCTCACCCGCTTTCGTTCGGCGACAATGGCACCGTTGACCGTGACGGAGACTCGGCGAATCTTCCGACCGGTGATCCGCTCCAGATCATCGGCGAGGGCGACTTGCACCGCGCGCACCCGCTCGATGATCGGGGGGCCCGATCGGATCGCCTCGGCATCGGCGAGGTCGGGGATCGGCAGCTTGGTCGACAGCCGCACCGCCAATCCCCCGCCCCACTCGACCACCTCGGCGTGCACGTCGTCGCGGGTCACGCCGACGGCTGCGGCCGACGCCTGGCGCGCGATCTTGCCGAGCACGCGCTCGTGCACGCGCACCCCGCCGGGCAGGGGTACATCAGTCTTCGGCGTCGTGGGATCCGGATCGGCGGCAGTTGCTGCGCTCATGACGACGTACGCCGCCCGGTGAACGCCCCGACGAGGGCGCGAGTGTCGATGCGACCCGACACGAGGGCCCCGATGAGAGCGCCGATCGCCATGAACACCGCGACGAGGAGAAATCCCCAGAATCCGAAGATCAGTGCGGCGAAGGCGAGCGCGGCGCCGATCGCCACTCCGGTCAGTGTCGCGTTCATGAAACGCGAGCCTCGACATCGGTGTCTTCTGCATCGTCACCGGGCAGGTGCACGTCGTTCACGGCGACGTTCACTTCGACGACCTGCAGCCCGACGAGGCGCGTGATCGCCGCGCCGACGGCGCTTCGAACGTTCTCGGCGACCTCCTGGATCGGCATCGGGTAGTCAACGACGATCGTGAGATCGGCGGCGACCTGCGTCTCGCCGACCTCGACTTTCACGCCCTGCGTGAGGTCAGTGGCGTTCACCGCGTCGCGGAGAGCGCCGAGTGCTCGAGCGCCGCCGCCGCCGAGGGCGTGCACGCCGGAGACCTCTCGTGCCGCGATGCCCGCGATCTTGGCGACGACGCCCTCCGCGATCGTGGTGCGGCCCGCCGAAGTCTCGGCGACCGATCCGGCGCCGGTCGCCGTCGACACGCGATCGACGCGTGCCGCCGGGCCGCGGTTCTTACCGACGGGCGCGGTTGCTGCATTCTCGAGCGTCGCCGACGTGTTCGTCTCGTTCGTAGCCATCTGCATTGCCTCCTGGGAATCGTCGGGCGGCAGATGTGCCGCTCCGTCTCTGGCGAGCGAAGTTGATCGCTCTACCCATTGGACGCGACCCGGGCACGATCTGTCACAAAAAATGTCAAACTTTTTTGCGCTCGGCGGTGAACCACGCCGTTGGACCGTTGGTGAGCAGCGGTGCCTCCCGCGTCCCGAAACGCACAGCGGCGTCCGGCCACGCGATGAAGTTTCCCTCCGCGCGCCGCGCAATGGCGGTCGTCGACGGATCGACGGCGAACACGCTCGTCCCCCCGTTGCGCACCAGGAGCATCAGCCCGCGAATGTACTCGGCGGTGCGGGCGTCCCCGAGCGGCACGGATGCGCGGAGTTCCCCGTTGTGCAAGCCGTCATCTGCAGACCGTGATCGCACCAGGCTCGCAAGGCCGGTTCCCACGATCGCATAGACCCACCCGCGACCGGACGGGTGCTGCACCACGTCATCGCGATGGAACGTGCTCTCGGAGACGATGCTCGTGTCCACGAGAGTGACGTGCGGGCCTGCGCACTCGCTCAGCGACGAGCGAAACGTCGGGGCGGGCGTCTCGGGTTGTTGAGCAGCGTCGACGAACCTCACTGCCGGCAGCGCAGACCGAATTGCAGCGCTGAGCTGTTCCTCATCCTCCACCGTCAGGAAGACGCACAACCGGTGGAGCTTCGACGGTGCGCTCATGACACCAGCGGTGACGTGATCTTGGTCGCCCGGTAGGAGTGCCCATCGTTCGTGACACTCCAGCGGCGCCAGTGCTTCGCTGACAGGCGGACGGGCAGGTGCTTCTGCACGTGAGCGGCAGCATCGTGCAGTCGGTCGTCGGCGGGCAACCCGAGCCAGAGCGAGAGTGAGGACGCGGTCGTACCGAATGCAGCACGCACCCCGGATGCACCGAGGAGGCGCCCGTACCCGTCAACCGCGAACCCGCCGAACGCGTCGGCGTCGATCCCGGTGTACGGCCTTCCTGTCACGGGATCGGTCAGAGCCGCCTGCGCGCTCCAGATCAGTGCGGCCAGTGGGTGCCCGTGCGCGGTGACCGCTCCCGAGTCGGCGCTACTCAGGGCGTCGAGCGCGGCATCGATGTTCTCCGAGCGAACCCGCCACTCAGTGGACGTGCGCTGTACGCTGTGCGGCCCGCCCAGTTGCGCCGTCGCGAACGCTATGAACCGGTCTGCGATGTCAGGCGGGCCTCCGGCCCAGAGCCGGAAGGACATCTCCGGCGCTCCGAGCGGCAGTACGGCGGCATCGAGGAACGACTGCACACTCTCGTACGCCTTGCGAGGATTCTTGGTGCGAAGCGAGTGCGCACCGCCCGCCGAGGCGGGCAGCCCGTCGTAGGTCACGACCTCCCGATTCACCACCACTCCTCCATTATCGCGATGACGACGACGCACGCGAAGCATGCGCGGGCGCGGCGGGGCGGGCACGGCGGGCCCGCAGGGCAGGGACGACGACAGCGCGCACCAGTACTCTGGGTTCTGGTGTGGACGACAGTCGACGGAGTCGGGGGCGGCGGATGCAGGTGTCAGCAGGCAGACGGACCATGGTGTTGCACAGCGCGCATCAGGATCGGTTCGATGCGCCGGACAGAGATTTCGTCTTCTACGATCAGCCCTACGACACCGAGCAGCTGTCGCGCATCACCGATGTTCACCTGTGGTCTCCACTCGAGGGACCCATCGACCGCCTCCCCGAGATCATCACAGCGATGACCGGACTGAAATCCCTCAGCATCGGGCCCGGGCGGGTCCTCCGCACCGTCGTCACCCAGCTGCGGCAAGGCGACCTCCCCGAGGGTCTGGAGGAGCTCTCCATACACATCAGTGAGCGGACCCTGGTGTGGCCGGACGTCGTGCTGCCGAACTTGAAAACCCTCTACGTCGGCGAACCCTTCCGCTTCACGACCGAGCACTTCCCCGAACTCCGGGCTCTCTCCCTCTACCCGCAGAGATCTCTGAACAACGTGCGGCAGGCGCTCGAGCTTCCGTTGGAGGAATTGAACCTCTTGAACGTGCCCACTGACGAGGGGATCTTCCGCCTCGTCGAACCGGTCGGGCTGCGCCGGCTCGGGTTGATCGGTGGACGCACACTGCCGAGCCTCACCGGGATCAGCGTGCTCCCCCAATTGGAGTCGTTGCGGCTGAAGAATCTCACCTCGCTCGGAGATATCTCGGAGTTGGCCACTCTGCAGCGACTCGAGGTCGTGAACATCCAGTACTGCAAGAAGATCACCGGCATCGCGGCCATCAACGACCTCCCGGCTCTCCGCAGGGCCACCCTGGTCGGTTGCGGCAACATCGGCCTCAAGACGATCGAGGCGAAACTGTCGACATTGGAGTGGGCGAACACCGGCGCGACCACGTGACCGGCCGCCCGAAGGGATTGCGCGGGAGTTGACACCATGACGGATCTTTGCAGGTCAGCGGCCGAATCGCTGCATGCGGTCGGATGGGCGTACGAGCCGCCCCTGTCTCCCGGCGGCGGTGTTCCTTCCGCGTTGCGCGCGGCCCCTGGAGCGGCGATCCGCTGGGTGTCCTCGTTCTCACTGCTGTCGAGCGCAGACGAGACGACGTGGTTCTGGTCTCGAGAGGATTACTCCTCCGGGCCGGAGCGCGCATTCGCGTGGAACGAGCTCGAACAGCTGAGCATCCAGGCGGCGATAACGAACGATGAGGCGGCCGCGGTTTCCCGCTTCTGGAGTCGCCACGTTCCCATCCTGCTCTCGGTTCGTGATGGCTACGAGTATTTGGCCGTGCGAGACGATGGAGCTGTCGTCCACGGAGCCGAGCCGGAGTTCGAAGACGCGAGCGTCGTATGCTCCCGTTTTGAGGATCTGCTGGAGTACATCGTCGAGTCGCCACCGCGACGCGATCACGTCGTCGATCGGGTGCTGTTCGGCACCGCCGTCGGCCACTGATCCCACCGAGCAGCACTCACGCCGGGGAAGGGCCCTCCGGTGTGCCCGGAGGAAGGCACTCGGAGGTGGAGATGACACGAGAAGCCGATAGCGCGCACCTGCTGCGTGATCCGCCGAGCTTCTCGAAGAAGCCCCGCCCCGATCGGGTCGGTGTCGGCGTGCGGCGTCGCGGCCTTCCGCCGCAGCTCGAGTGCTCCCGCGTTGACAACCCACCTAGGTATTGCAAGGCTGTTCAGCATGCCGACCAGTGATCGCACCGCGCAGCTGCGCAAGGGAGTGCTCGAACTGGCGATTCTCGCCGTGCTCGACCGCGAGGAGTGCTACTCGATCGAGATCATCGAGCAGCTCGGCGAGTATCCGGCGCTGACCGCGACCCCGGGCACGGTCTACCCGTTGCTCGCGCGACTCGACAAGGCTGACAAGGTGGAGACGCGCTGGGTGGAGGCCGCGGGCGGCCCGCCGCGCAAGTACTATCGACTCACCGACGAGGGCCGCGCCGCACTCACGGAAGGAGCGGCCGCATGGAGCGCCCTCAGCGGGGCGATGCACCGCATCTTGCAGCTGGAGGGCGACGCATGAAGATGTATCTGCGGGAGGTCGACGCGCACCTCGGCGCACTCTCACGGCAGGATCGGGTGCTCGCGCTCGAAGCGCTCGCAGCCCAGCTCGACGAGCTCTCCGAAGCCGGCATCGATCAGGTCGAGGCGCTGGGGCCGGCTCAGGATTACGCTGCGGATCTGCTCGAGGCGCTGACGAGCGACTCCCCTGCCGAGAACCCTAAGCTCCGCGTGCTCGGCGTGCCCGTCGAGCTGCGGGGACCGCTGAGCGCCGAGGTGCGGTCGCGCACCTGGAATCCCGAGAGCCCGCGGCTCTTCGTGCCGCGGTTGCTCGGCGCCGGGTGGACGGTCAACCTCGGCGCGCTCGCGGTGCGGATGCGGCTCATCCGCCCCGATGACGCCACGAGTGATGTGCTCGATCAGATTCCCGATCGCGCGGTGCGCACGGCGCAGCTCACTCCCCTCGTGATCGCGGCGGCATCGTCCGGCGCGTTGGCGCTGACCTGGAAGCGGCTCCCCGACCGCGTCGCCTCCGGCTTCGGCCTCACCGGGCGGCGCAATCGCTCCGGATCGAAGCGCGCACTCGCCGCTACCGCTGCGCTCGGCGTCGGCGCGGCACTGTGGGCCGCACGGGAGCAGACGTCGACCGAGGACCAGCTCGTGCGCACCGCGAGCGCGACGACGCTCACCGCGATGTCGGCTTCCGTGATCGCCGCATCGATACTCGACGCGCGGCGCCCGCGCGGCCGCTGGGGGCTGCTCGTCCCCGCGACCCTCCCCCTCGGGATCGCCGCAGCGCTCGCCGTGATCGTGCTGCCGTTGCGGGCGGGGCTGCGCCGTGCCTGGCGCGCGGCCGGTGCGGGTGCGGATACGACGCCGGCTCCGTAAGCGAAACGAACCCGCCTGGGCTGAGGCGGCGGCGCGCTGCGCGATCCGACCACCGAAACGGCTGACTTGACTCGGGTACTTTGTATTGCAAGGATGTAGGCAATACCTACCCGCTGGCTTCGCACGCCGAGAAAGAAGATCGCGCATGAATACGGATTTCCCCTCCCTGGCCACTACGACCGGGCTCATCGTCGTGATTGCCCTGTCGCTGCAGGCGCTACTCGCCGCGGTCAGCCTGCTGGTGCTCGTCAAGACCCCCACGCAGCGGGTGCAGTTCGGACGCAAGTGGCCGTGGGTCCTCATCATCCTGATCGCGAATACGATCGGGCCGATCCTGTTCCTCGCGGTGGGCCGCCGGCCCGCGCCCGTCGCCGACACTGCCGCGCAGGCTCCGGCGAACGTGGCGAGCACCGTCCAGGGCCTGTACGGCTCCGAGCCCGGTGCGACCGGGGCGCAGCGATGAGCGGCCCCCACGACTCCCCCGCGATCGAAACCCGTTCGCTCACGAAGCACTACGGATCGCGCCTCGCGCTCGACGGCCTGAATCTGCGGGTCGAGCGGGGGTCGGTGTTCGGCTTTCTCGGCGCGAATGGGGCGGGGAAGACGACGGCGATCCGGATCCTGCTCGCCCTCGCCCGCGCGACCAGCGGCAGCGCCCGCCTGCTCGACCACGCGCCCGGCAGCACCGAGGTGCGGCCCCTCATCGGCTACTGCCCCGATGTTCCCGGGTTTCCGTCGTGGATGACCGCGCGCGAGGTGCTCGAGCAGGCCGCGACGCTGTTTCAGCTCCCCCAGAGCACTGTTCGCCGCCGGGTTCCTGAGCTGCTCGAACTCACCGGCCTCGCCGACACCCGCGCCCGCGTCGGCGGATACTCACGCGGAATGCGCCAGCGACTCGGCCTCGCGCAGGCCTTCATCAACAGCCCGCAGCTGCTCGTGCTAGACGAACCGACCTCCGCACTCGACCCGATGGGCCGCCGAGCCGTGCTCGAACTCATCACCGAACTCAAAGGAAAGACGACCGTGTTCTTCTCCACGCACCTGCTGCCCGACGTCGAGCGCGTCTGCGACGACGTCGCAATTCTCAGCAACGGACGCGTCGCCGCCGAAGGTGCGCTCCGCGATGTGCGGGCCAGGCTCGGCGGATCGCGCAGTCGACTCGTCGTCGAGACCGATGAACCGGAGCGGCTGCGCGAGGCGCTTCGTGCTGCTACGAGGGTTGGTGCCGGATCCGGCTGGGTGCTCGACGTGGCCGAGGACGCCCCCGGGTCGCGCGCCCTCGTGGTCACCGTCGACGATGTCGAGGACGGCGCCGCCCGCGTCGCCGCCGTCGTGAGCTCGCTCAGTTGCCGCCTCTTCCGGCTCGAACCTCGCGCGGCCAGCCTCGAAGACGTATTCGTCGACCTCGTGGAGGGTGCCCGATGAACGCCATGCTTCCGCTCCTGCGCCTGCGCGCTCGCGAGGTCGTGCGCACCTGGCGCATCTGGGTGCTGCCCGTCGTGCTCGTCTTCCTCGCGGCGAGCGGCCCCCTCATCGCGCGCTTCACCAATGAGATTCTCGCCGGGGCGCTCGGCGGTGGCGAGCTCACCGCGCTCGCGCTGCCCGAGCCCACGGCCGCTGATGCGGCAGCGCGCTGGATCACCGACCTCTCACAGCTCGCCGTCTTCGTGGTCGTGATCATGGCCGCCGGAGCGATCAACACCGAAGTGCGCTCGGGCGTCGCGTCCCTGCTGCTTGTGAAGCCCGCCTCGCGGGCCGCGTATGTGGTGAGCCACGCGGTGGTGCTCGTGGGGTTTGTTGCGGTGTCGGCGTTCGTGGGGGCGTTGGTGTCTTGGGGTGTTACCTGGGTGGTGTTCGGTGGTGGTGGTGACGGCACTGGTGTTGACGGTGTTGGCGCCAACAATCTCGGGGCGATGCTCGGCGCGACCGGCCTGTGGGTCGTACTTGCCACGGTGCTCATCACGGTGTCGCTGCTCGCCTCGGCGACCTTCGACGCGATGGCGGCCGCCGCGGGCGTCGGCGTTGGCACGTTCTTCGTGCTCGCCCTGGCCGGTGTGGCGCCCCGTCTCGCGGAGTTCACCCCCGCGGGCCTCCTCCCAGCCGCCGCTGCGGTCGCGACGGGGACTCCCCCGGATGCTTCCGCGCTGTGGTGGCCGGTGGGGACCGGGCTCGGGGTGAGCGTGGTGCTGGTTGCGGTGGCTGTAGTGGTGTTTCGGCGCCGGGAGCTGCGGTGAGGCCGCGCAGAAGGCTTGCAACGTTCCACTGGCCGGAAATGGAAAGGCATACCCATCATGTTGAGCACTGCCTGATGTTGATCACACGGGATCGAGAGATTCGCTAAACGTCGGACTGGCCCAGCGCGCGACCGACGAGCAGGTGCCTCACCTATCAATCAGAGAGCTCAACGTGCTCGCCGAGGTCGCGATGGGATGATCCAACGCTGATGTTGCCGATCGCCTCATGCTCGCAATGGGCGGTCTCCTTCCCTGACGGACGGCGAAAGCTCCTTCCATCATCGATTAGGGATTTATCCTTCTAGGTTCCGTTGCGTGAACCGGTCGAAGTCCGGCTTTGTGGAGGGCTGGACACCTTGCGAACTGCGCTAGCCTGAGGCAAAGCGAGCGGACGCCCCGCCGCTACTGCACTCATAGGGAGCAATCAGTGAGCGACGAGGTTGAGCTGATCAGCGACGGCGATGGCATTGCGGTCATCGGCGCTCCCCACGCCGTTGAGCACTTTCTCTCGTCCGCCGGCGTCCCCTCCAAGGATCTGCAACTCCATAAGAAGCTTGGCGCCACATTGCATACTGGATCCGGTGTCACCCAAGCAGGTTCGCAGATTGCCGCCAATTCAGGCCGCTGGGTCAAGCTCACCGAGGAGTCGGCGAAGGCACTCAAAGTCGGCAAGGCGATGAAAGGATCCTCCGAAGGCGTCAGTCGGGCCATCGCCACGACGGGCAAGGGCAAGATCACGAAGATCCTCGAGTTCACGAAGCCGGGTTCAGTCGGTTCGATGCTCGCCAACCCGGCGATGTTGGCCGGTGCAGCGGGCATCATGGCGCAACTGGCCATGGAACAGACCATGGAGGAGATCACCGAGTACCTGGCCGTGATCGACGAGAAGGTTGACGACGTTCTCCGTGCGCAGAAGGATGCTGCCATCGCCGAGATGGTCGGTGTGGGGCTGGTCCTCGACGATGCCATGCTGAAGCGCGAACACGTCGGTCGCGTCTCTGAAGTGACCTGGTCGAGCCTGCACGGTGCCGCACAGACGATTGCGACGACACAGGCTTACACGATCCGCCAGCTCGATGGCTTGGCCGAGAAGATGGAGAAGAAGTCCGACGTCGGTGATCTGGCCAAGCTCGCGGGGGCGGCCGAGGCCACTGTCGAGGAGTGGCTGGCAGTGCTCGCGCGCTGCTTTCAGCTCCAAGATGGGCTCGCCGTCCTTGAGCTCGACCGCGTGCTCGATTCCAGTCCAGCCGATCTCGATCGTCATCGCACCGCCGTACGAGCAGCACGGACGAGGCGGCGCGATCTGATCGCGCAAAGCACCAGGCGACTGCTGGATCGCATCGACGCAGCAGCAGCGAGCGCGAATGAGCAGGTGCTGTTTCACCCGCTGAAATCAGGAACGGTGGTCCGCTCGGGCAATGAGGTCGCCGCCGAAGTCGTCACTTTCCAGGAACGTCTTGGCATCGAAGCTGGTCGGGCCGGCATCGAAGCGAAGCGCTGGCGGGCCGCGGTAGGGGAAGCGAGAGACACCGCCTTCGAAACCGGCGGCAAGGGAGCGGGTGCGGTCGCGCGGTTCGGTGCGCGGGCGCTCCGTGGCGCCAAGTCCGGCGCTGAGAAGCTGTCGACCGCCGTCGTCGAGCACCTACCGCTTCGGGGTAAGGACGAACCACCAGAGGACGAAAAGGCTGCGGAGTAGCAGCGGCGCCGAGAGCCTGTTCGGCTGCGACGTTTCAAACGACTGATACCGTGTCAGGTCGGCGCAGCGGAATATCGAACGGGGCGGGGAAAACGACGGCGATCCGAATTCTGCTCGCGCTAGCCCGCGCGATCAGTGGCAGTGCCCGCCTGCTTGGCCACGCGCCCGGCAGCGCCGCGGTGCGGCCCCTCATCGGTTACTGCCCCGACGTTCCCGGGTTTCCGTCGTGGATGACCGCGCGCGAGGTGCTCGAGCAGGCCGCGACGCTGTTTCAGTCCTCGTCATATTCGTAGTTGTACAGGGGCAGGTTGCCGATCGGGATCTCGGTCATCTCGAACTCGGACGGCGCCAGGCGTACCAGCACATTCGCCAGGGTGCGATTGATGGATGCTTTTGCCAAGCTCCCGACAAAGTATCCAATCGTGTAAGGAGGTTCGTGTTCGATGATGTTGGCCATGGTGCAGTCCGTTTCGACATCACCGTCCGACGCTCGGTCACGCCCGGTGCACAAGGGGCAGAGTCTTGGCCGACGTACATCCCACCGCCCTGCACCGGGAGCACTCAAGGCAGCTAGCCCAGGCCTCGTATGATACCTCGGGGAAAACGGATGTCATGAACCCGCCGTGCTTCCGATGCTGCCCATCGCCTCCGAATAGAGCAAATCAGTTCGGTGCAGCGGCCTCTCGTTCGGGCTGAGCGGGCCAGAGACGCTTCCGCCACATGGCGAAAGCGCCCGCGCCCCGGAGGCAAATGCTGCTTTGGCTGCGCCTCAGCTGCCGGCGACGACGACCGCGATCTCGTTCTTCCAGGGGTCGTCGAAGGTGACGGTACGGCCGTCGTCACGGGTGTCGATGCGTGCGGCGGCGAGGCGCTCGCGCAGCGCACCGAGGTCATCCGGTGCCGGTAGTTCGATCGCCACTTCGCCAAGACCAAGGGCCGGAGAACGGTCAAGGGCTCCCCTGCTCTGCCAGGTGTTCATGCCCAGGTGGTGATGGTACCCACCGGCCGAGACGAACAGCGCCTGAGAACCGAACTCGTTCGTCACCTCGAAGCCGAGGGTGTCGGCGTAAAAAGCCCTGGCGGTGTGGATGTCGCCGACCTTCAAGTGAACGTGGCCGATCGACGTTTCTCCAAGAGCTGCGTCGGACGCTGTCTCCGCCAAATGGGTCTGGAGGTACGTGTTCGGGTCAAGGTAGAGGCTGTCCATGTGAACCCGGTTCCCATTCCACTTCCACGTACTGCGCGGCCGATCCCAATAGAGCTCCACGCCGTTGCCCTCAGGGTCATCGAAGTACATCGCCTCCGATACCAGGTGGTCGGAACTCCCCGTGAAGGAGCCCGGATATTTGGTGGCCACCGAGTGCAGCACCCGGGCAAGGTCTGCCTGAGTCTGGAATAGCAGCGCAGTGTGGAAGAGCCCGGCAGCGCCGTCGGCCGCATGGGTCAGCAGCGGCGAATGCTCAAGGATCACCAACGGCTCGGTGCCCCAGCCCAGGATGGTATTGTTGCCGGCCTGCGCCAGCACGGCGAGCCCGACGCCGTTGCTGTAGAACGCCGTCATCGCATCCAGGTCTGCGACCTTCAAGGTGACGGCTCCGAGGCTGGTACCCGCACTGATCGTGTCATTCGTTGTCTTCGACTTTGTCATAGCTACTTGCATTGCTCTTCCTCCAATTTAATGTGCTGCCTTACGAATCGCCACCGAAAGTGCCGGCGCGTGGGGACCGCCCGTTCAGGGGACCAGACCGAACCCGCCCGTCCACGCGATCTTCTCACTGGCGGCGAGAGTCAGTTGAAGGAAACCGAGCGCCTCCAGTTCGTGAGCGCGAGCCAGCGAACCGGCATCGACTGCGGCAAGGCCGCCGGCCTGGACGAGGGCGGCGAGGGTGGACTTGGCGTCGGAATCGTCTCCCGCAATGAGCACCGTGGTCTGCACGGGTCCGACCGTCTTGGAGCCAAGGGTCGCGGCGAATGTGGTGTTGAACGCCTTGAGCACACGAGAGTTCGGCAATTCTGCCGCGATGACGGCCGTCGCCGAGCTGCCGTCTGCGACCGTGAGCGAATCGAAGGTCTCGAAGTTGAGCGGGTTGGTGATATCGATGACGATCTTGCCGGCGAACTGGTCACCATACTGAGCAAGGATACCCTCGACCGCGGGATAGGGCACGGCGAGAACGACGATGTCGCCAGCGACGATGCTGGCCGTTTCGGAATTTCCAATGTAGTCGACGGTCGCCCCGCCGTTAGTGAGAACGCCGCCGATCGCGCTTCCCATGGCTCCGGTTCCGATAACGCTGACTGTACTCATGTGATTTCCTTTGCTCGCAACCAATTGCTTGTACCTACAACTAATATAACCTACTTTACTTGTAGGTACAAGTTTTAGATACAATAGGGTCATGACAGACGTAAAGTGGCTGAACAGCGACGAACTCACGGCGTGGCTACGTTTTGTGGCCGTTCTGCAGTTGTTCCCCCCGGCGCTCGACGCACAGCTTGAACGAGATGCCGACCTCACCCATTTCGAGTACTTCACCCTTGCGATGCTCTCCGAGGCGCCGATGCGCACCTACAGAATGACGGCGCTGGCCGGGCGCACTAATGCCACGTTGGCCCGGTTGTCCAGAGTGGTCTCGAACCTGGAAACCCGCGGGTTCGCGCAGCGCTCGCCGTGCCCCGAGGACCGGCGCGCAACCAACGTCTCGCTCACCGACGCTGGCTGGCAGAAGGTGGTGGCCACCGCTCCCGGGCATGTGAACCTGGTGAGAAGCGTCATCGTGGACACGTTGACGCCCGACGAGCTCGCACAACTGTCCTCGATCTCGGCAAAGCTTCTCGGCAAGCTCGACCCGGAAGGCAACATGGTTGCCACCGCACAAGTGGCGACATCCGTCGATTAACGGCTTGTCAGCACCTGCTGCCAGCCCCAGCCGAGGGTGAGCACGCAGTTCTCGCCTGTCGCCCAGCACTGACCGCCGTCCTGAACGTTTGAGGCTGCTGGAGGCTTCAAGCCATTCATGAACATCGAGAAGTCGGGCCTGGGCGGCGGCGCCCTGTGGATCGTCACCCTGTCTGCCGCGCTCGTCGCCGTCGGCTTCCTCTCCGTCGCCATCGATCGGATGCTCGGCGCTGCCGGTCGTCGCACCGCTCTCTGAGGCCAGGGGCGAACCCTCCTTGCGTCCGGCTGACACCTGACTCATGCGCCGCCCCCTCTCCTCGCATTCAGGACCCCACGGATACACTTGACCGATGCCCGAAGCTCCGAACGATCCGACCGACGCGTTCGTCCGCGTTCGCGGCGCCAACGAGAACAACCTCCGGAACGTCGACGTCGATGTGCCGCGCGACAGGATCGTCGCATTCACCGGCGTCTCCGGATCAGGCAAGTCCTCCCTGGCATTCGGCACCATCTTTACCGAGGCCCAGCGCCGCTACCTCGAGTCCGTTGCCCCGTATGCACGGCGCCTCATCCAGCAGGGTCATGATCCGCACGTCGAGTGGATCTCGGGCCTGCCCCCGGCCGTAGCACTGCAGCAACGCCGCGGCGCCCCTAGCTCGCGATCGAGCGTCGGCACAGTCACGACGCTGTCGAACTCGCTTCGAATGCTGTTCTCCCGCGCCGGCACCTTCCCCGAAGGGTTCACGACGCGCCTCGATTCCGACGCGTTCTCGCCGAACACCGCAGCTGGCGCCTGCCCCGAGTGCCATGGCATCGGCGTCTCGCACACCGTCACCGAGAACTCGCTGGTACCCGATTCCTCGCTGAGCATCCGCGATGGCGCCATCGCCGCCTGGCCGGGTGCGTGGCAGGCGAAGAACCTGCGAGACATCACCATCGCGCTCGGGTACGACGTCGATCGCCCGTGGCGCGACCTCGATCAGGCCGACCGCGACTGGATCCTCTTCACCGACGAGCAGCCGGTCGTACAGATCACCCCGCAGCGCGACCGCGTGGCGAAGCCCTACAACGGCGTGTTTTGGAGTGCGAAGAAGTACGTCTTCCACACGCTGGCCGACTCGAAGAGCCAGATGATGCGCACGAAGGCGCTGCAGTTCGTACGGTCGGGCCCGTGCCCACTCTGCCACGGCACAGGTCTTTGCCGCGAGGCACTGGCCGTCACGTTCGCCGGGCGCACGATCGCCGAGCTCAACGCCCTCACGATGACCGAGCTCGCCGAGGTGCTGCGCCCGACCACTCAGCTCACGGACGCTTCGCACGCGCTGCCGACGACGCTCTCCGGCGAGCGCACCGATGTCGCCGTCGCTCTCACCACCGATCTCCTGGCGCGCATCACCGTGCTCACCGACCTCGGCCTCGGGTACCTCGGGCTTGGTCGGGTGACGACCACGCTCTCCCCCGGCGAGATGCAGCGCCTGCGGCTCGCCACCCAGCTCCGGTCAGGTCTCTTCGGCGTCATCTACGTGCTCGACGAGCCGTCGGCCGGCCTCCACCCCGCCGATGCGGAGCCGTTGCTCGACGTCTTGGAGCAGCTCAAGCGCTCGGGCAACTCGGTTTTCGTGGTCGAGCACAACATGGATGTTGTCCGCCACGCCGACTGGATCGTCGACGTCGGCCCCGGAGCGGGCGAGGGCGGTGGTGACGTGCTCTACAGTGGAGCGGTCGACGGACTCGCCACGGTCGAGGCGTCCGTCACTCGGCCGTTCCTCTTCCCCGATCAGGGCAACGCGGCGGCAGTTCGCCGCGACGTGCGCGAGCCCGCGAGCTGGCTCACCGTCGAGGGCATCACGCTGCACAACCTCGCCGACGTCGACGTGGCCATTCCGCTCGGCACCTTCGTCGCGGTCACCGGTGTCTCAGGGTCGGGCAAATCGACGCTCGTGAGCCGCGTGCTGCGTGATGTCGTGCGCGAGCATCTGCGCTCCGGCCGAGACGACGACATCGATGATCCGGACGACGACGCCACGACCGCCGACCCCGCAGGCGACGACGCAGGTCTCACCGAGGCGACGGTCCCGGATGCGCACATCGACACGCTGACGGTGCGCCGTGCCACGGGGCTCGAGCACATCGACCGGCTCGTGCAAGTGGATCAAAAGCCGATCGGACGCACTCCTCGGTCGAACCTCGCGACTTACACGGGCCTGTTCGACGCGGTCCGGACGACCTTCGCGAAGACCGACCTCGCACGGGAGCGCGGGTACACCGCCGGACGCTTCTCGTTCAACGTCTCCGGTGGACGCTGCGAGACCTGCCTCGGCGAGGGGTTCGTCTCGGTGGAGCTCCTCTTCCTGCCCGGCAGCTATGGACGCTGCCCGACCTGTCACGGCGCCCGGTACAACGCCGAGACTCTCGAGGTCACCTACGACGGCAAGACGATCGCCGATGTGCTCGCGCTGACGGTCGAGCAGGCATCCGACTTCCTCGCGCCGGTGCCGGCGGCTGCGCGCGGCCTGCAGGCCCTCCTCAACGTCGGACTCGGCTATCTGCGACTCGGTCAGCCCGCGACCGAGCTGTCGGGCGGCGAGGCGCAACGCATCAAGCTAGCGACCGAGCTGCAGCGTGTGCGCCGAGGCCATACCCTCTACCTGCTGGACGAGCCTACGACGGGCCTGCATCCCGCCGATGTGAGGCGGCTGCTCGCGCAGCTGCACGCGCTGGTCGACTCCGGAGACACGGTCGTGGTCGTCGAGCACGAGATGGATGTCGTCGCCGCCGCGGACTGGGTCATCGACCTCGGCCCGTCGGGTGGGGATGCCGGCGGGCGCATCGTCGCGACCGGAACACCGGATGCCGTGGCCAAAGACCCCGCGAGTCGTACGGCCCCGTATCTCGCTGAGCGCCTCAACCGTTGACCCGTCCCGAGTGACTCAGCCCACCCGCACGAGCGAGAATGCGAAGATGCTCGGGCTCCCAGAAGGTCGTGCAGCACGCGCATTCCGGTGCGGGTGATCGCGCCGGCACGCGATCTGCTTAACGGGGTTGCGCCGTCGCGACCTCCGACATGCGGGTGCAACCTGGTTCGCGAATGCCGGCGTTCCGCTCCACGTTGTGAGCGACGTCCTCGGGCATGGGTCGGTCGAGACGACGCGTGCTTACCTACACGTCGACGACACCGCGCTGCAGAACGCCGCAGCACGAATGAATGAGCGCCTTCGGGAGGCCGCAATGAACAACGAGGAACGCCTGAACCCCTTGACATGTCGAGTTAAGCGGTTCCGTGGGTACATTTTCGGGTACCATACGGTCGGGCTGACAGGATTTGAACCTGCGACCCCTTGAGTCGAAGAAGGGTTCTCCCTCCGTCACGCTTGATAGCCGTAGATCCCTTGCGGGAGTAGGCAAGTCGGGAGATCCCACAACCCGTCAGATCCCGTCAAAACCGGCAAAAGCCCGGAGCTTGCGGGTACATTTGCGGGTACATGGATTTTGGGCTTGAGCGCTCCACAAGGAGCTGGCACGCTATTACCTAGTCGATAGCGACACGTACCACTCGTTGTCCGAGGGCGTTTCCGTCAACGGTTCGGAACGCAGTTCCACTCGTCGTGTCGACTGCCCAGTCGAATCAGCTACGGCCGTAAAATTTGCAGTACGGGCCGAGTCTGTCGGCCGTCCTACAACTGAACAGGCGGGGTTCCATTGACCTCTGTAACGCAACGCATCACCCAGTACAACAAGGAGGCTGGCCAGCCTCGTGGCGGGTTGGTCAATCCGAAGCTGCTGACGGCGACGCAGCTCGAGGACGAGCATGGGGTTCTTGATCACAAGCAGGAGAATGTTCATGCGAGTGTCGTCGGCCTAGCGGTGGACTACCTGAGCCGGCTGGCGCGCATCCGCGTCGGCGCGGGTGAAGAAGCGGCACGTGCTGCGGTTGATGTCTTCCGGGCATCTTTGATGGGTGCACAGCGGATCACTGATTCCGGCGGGTACCCGTCGGCGGTTGAGGATGCTCGACAGGCTGTTTTGAGCCTCAACATCAATGAGCACGAAGACAGCACCGTTGGTTACGCCATCGATGAGACGGCGGCGTTGATTGCTTGCCAGCTGGCGACCTATGACGTCGGATTGCGCGCGGGTGTGGGGTTCTATAACCCGGAGAGCACACAGCGAGCACCGGATGCGGTGACGACCGCGCATATCCTGGCCATGGTGCATCGGGCTGAGCGATTCTTTGCCGAGCACGGCCCGATCATTGCAGACGGGTTCCTCTTCGTGAGCGAAGAGCAGCATGCTGCCGGCGAGCGCGGTGGGTACACCGACTTGGTCGACAGCGGTGATGGGGACTTCCTCACGGAGGACACCTTGTGGGACTTCAAGGTGTCTGCGTCGAAGCCGGCCAAGGACCATGTGCTTCAGCTGCTGATGTACTTCCTGATGGGCAAGCAGTCCGGGCTGCCCGAGTTCGAGGCGCTGACTCATGTCGGGATCTTCAACCCGCGGCTGAACGTTGTCTACCGGCTGGCCGTAGCCGATGTGCCACCCGAGGTCATCGACACGACTCGCTACGACGTGATTGGATATGGTGCCTAGTCATGACGACGAAAAGCATCAAGTGCTACATCGAGGAATACCGCAACGAGCACGGGCATCTCTCGGCACGCCTGCGCGAGAAGCACACTGGACACAAGGTGGATTTCGGGTTTGCTGGTCCGGTTGAGAAGCAGCAGCTCCTTGCGTTTCTAAGTGCAGCGAAACAGAACCAGGCTGTGATGCCGGACGTATTCACCAAGGATGGTGAGGAGGACTGCATCTCAGTGACTGGCGATCTGGACTTTGATGCACCAGACGAGATGCGTTTCATTTACAACGAACGACTCGAGTACGTCTTCGCCTAACCGGTGCTCACCAGGCATATGGTTCACGGTTCGTGAGCCGGCAGTGCACACGTTGTCCTGGAAAAAAAGGAACCCCTCGATCACAATGATCGAGGGGTTCTTGGGTTGACGGAGCCCGCTCAATCAAGCTGAGGACTCACCCGCACGGTGAGACCCAGCACGTCTGCGATCTTGCCGAGCGTCGCAGTATTGACGTCGTCACCGCGCTCGACGCGCACGACAGACGGTCGAGATACTCCGGCCCGATCAGCGAGCTCATTCTGGCTCCACCCTGCCGCCTGCCGGGCCTTGTTCACCTGCTTGGCGATCTCAAGCATTGCCGCATGCTGCTCAGGCATCGCTGTCCTTCGTCTTGTGATGTTCGGCGTGCATCTTCTCAGCGGTGATGGCTAGAAGGTTTGCGAGCATCTCAGGGTCGGCGAGCGCCTTCTTGATCTCGTCGGTGTTCTGGAACGCCTGGTACATGGCGTAGTCGCTGGCGTCGGAGAACTTGGTCGATCCCTTCAGCTGGTCGACGTTGTTACTCCTGGCCATTGCGATCGCTTCCTCGTCTGCGTTGAGGAAGCCCCAGTAGGCGGTGATGAAGCCGGAGATGCTGCCCGGGTCCGCGTCGATGCCCTTGTCGCCAAAGAGATCATTCACCTTCTCGATTGCCTCTTCGAGAGGGCCGCGCGGCTTGGTGCCGATGCCACCGGGTTCGGTAGTGAAGGTCGGCAGCTCAATCGAAACGTCACTGCCCCACGCGTAGTCGACACGATAATCGGCGTTGACCTTTTCAGGGACGAGCTTCACTCCCCCGAGCTGCACGCCGTCCATGTAGCTGCTGTCGTACTCTTCTGGGGTGAGGTGCAGGTTGCGCGCAAGAAGCGTCATGAGCACCGCGCGCAGGCGCAGTTCTTCATCGTCGTAGTCGACGATCTGCGAAAGGAACTGCCAGGCGTTGCGATAGCTGATGGCATCCGAGCGGAACTGCTTTAGTTCTTCGTAGCGGGGCTTGTCCTTGGCGAGCCGTGCCTTCTGCAGCCCGCTGCTCCAAGCGAACTTGATGGGGCCCAGCGCCTTCTGGATGGCTTCGCCCCCAGCCTTGTCCATGTAGGCCTGGGCCACTGCCCGCATCTGCGCCTCGGTGTAGAGGCCCACGGAATCGAGGCGCTCGGAGAGCTCGTAAAGAGCGTTGGCGTCGACCTCGCCAGCTACGTGAGCGTCGGTGTAGTAGCGAGCGAAGTCCTTCTGGATGTTCTCGGGGGTGTTGACGAAGTCGACGACCATCGGTGCGGACTTACCTGGGTACATACGGTTCAGGCGCGAGAGCGTCTGGACAGTGGCGATGTCGCTGAGCACCTTGTCGACGTACATTGCCATGAGGCGAGGCTCATCGAATCCGGTCTGGAACTTGTTGGCCACGATCAGGACTTTGTACTCGTCCTCTTCGCGGAAGGCCTTGGCCACGTCGCCGAGCGCGTTCAACGAGATCTCGGTGACCTCTTCGCCAGCATCGTTCTTGACGGAGCCGGAGAAGGCAACCAGGGTCTCCAGGCCGGCGTAGCCCTTGTCGGAGATGTAGGCGTTCATCTTCTCTGACCACAGGACGGCCTCCTTGCGTCCGGAGGTGACGACCATCGCGCGCGCCTGGCCGCTGAGCATGTGGGCGACGTTGCGCCGGAAGTGCTCGACAACGACTTGCACCTTCTGCGCAATGGCCGTGGGGTGCAGCCGGGCGAAGCGCACGATGTCCTTGACCGCGCGACCCGTCTCGACGTCGAACCCATCTTCCTCGTCATCGAGGGTGTTCTTCACACGCAGGAACATGTCGTAGGTCGAGTAGTTGGTCAGCACATCGAGGATGAACTGCTCTTCGATCGCCTGCGCCATCGTGTACGTGTCGAACGCTTCCCAGCGGTCTTCGCCGTCCACCTTCGAGCCGAATAGCCGGAGCGTCTTGGCTTTCGGCGTTGCCGTCAGAGCGATGAACGTGATGTTCGCGCTCGCAGCGATCGCGGAATCTGTTGCGGCCAGCAGGTCATCGGCACTGATGTCCTGATCGGGGTCGAGTTCAAGATCAACCAGCAGACCCTTCAGGGCGCGCGCGGTGGATCCCGACTGGGAGGAGTGCGCTTCATCGGCAACCACGGCCCAGCGGCGTCCGTGCAGCGCATCGGTGGCTTCGATGAGCTTCATGACGTGCGGAAAGGTCTGGAGGGTGCAGGTGATGATGTGGTTACCGGCGACCAGAGCCTTCTTGGCCTGCTCGGATTTCGCCCCGGATGCATCGCCGATGTTGACGACAAGACCCATGCTGGACTGCACAAGATTCATGTCGTCGCGGACGTTCTCATCGAGCACAGTCCGATCGGTGACGACAATGACCGAGTCGAAGGTCGCTGCCGCGTCTGCGCCGACATGGCGGATCAGGCGATGCGACAGCCAGGCGATCGTCTTGGTTTTGCCCGATCCCGCTGAATGCCAGATGAGGTAACGTCCGCCGGTGCCCTGCTGCTCGATGTCGGCGACGACGCGCTCGACAGCGCGCAGCTGGTGGAAGCGCGGGAAGATCAGCCGGCCGTCACCCTTCTTCGAGCGGTTGGGCTCGAAGAGCGCGAAGTTCTTCAGAATGCGCATGAAGGTCGGGCGCGCAAGGATGTCGCGCCACAGGTAGTTGGACGCCGAGCCAGTCTCCGAAGGCGGGTTACCCGCATGGCCATCGCTGCCCCGGTTGAACGGCAAGAAGACCGTCTCAGCGCCCTGGAGCTTGGTCGTCATGTAAACGAGGTCATTGGAGACCGCGAAGTGCACCAGAGCGCGCCCCGGCTGCAGCAGGGCGCGAGTCGGACCGGGCACGCGGTCATTCTTGTACTGCGTGATCGCATGGTTGACCGTCTGGGTGTTGTCGGTCTTCAGCTCCAGGGTGACGACCGGCAGGCCATTGGCGCAGAGCACCACGTCGATGCTCTCCGTGGTCTGCGTGTCGAAATGCACCTGGCGCAGCACACGCAAACGAACAGCATCCGCGCGTTCGATCACGCTTGCGAGGTTCGGGTTCTCCGGCGGGAACTCCATGAGCGGGCCGAACTTCGCCGCTGGGCGGCCAACCTGGGCATAGGTGAAGCCGCGGCGCAGCACACCGAGCAGGCCGCCGACGGGATGCCCGGTGATCGGGTCCATCTTGGTAGTCTTTCCCAGCTCCTTGATGATGTGGTCCAGGAGCTTGTGCTGGGCGAGTTCGAGCGCGCCGTTCGCCAGGTCCGACGGCACTGCCTTCTCGTACTCGTCGGGGTACTGGGTCGACAGCCAGTACAGGACGTCCGCTGGCACCATTGCCCGGGCGATGTCCCAGCCAGCAGCATTGGTGCTGCCGGCACTCTCGTAGAGCCAACCGCGCTGCGCGAGTTCGTCGCAGAGGTTGGACTCAAATTCGTGCTCGAGCACTTGTGCGTGGCTCATGCCACTTCCTTTCGACCGGTCACAACATCAGTGATGAGTGCTGCCCGGCGTTCGGTGAGGAGGGATTTGAGTTCGGCGACCTTCGCCAACATGGCGTCGATCTTGCCGGTCACTTCGTCGAGATGGTCGGCGATGCGCTTTTGCTCGTCGAACGGCGGGCAGGGAACGCGCCAACGTCGCAACATTGTCTGACTGATGTTAGGCTGCCCACCTCCGACGGCCAATCGAATAATGTCGTCACGTTGACCCCAAAGCGTGTAGTAGAAGAAGCGCATATCGACGCCTGCGGGCTCGGAAAAGACGCAGCACGCTTGGTTAGTCGCGGCGTCAACGCCCAGCGTCCCCAGACGGCCGATCGTCGCCCCGTACATAGCGATTGCAATGGATCCACTCGGGTGAACCTTGAGCGACGAAATCGTACTGACCGCAGCAGGCGTCACGGATTTGGCCGTTCCGAAGATCTCTGTTTCCCGCAGCTCGGAAGTTGTGATCCACGGAATGCCGTCGCCACTCGACGAGTAGTGCTCGTCCCCCTTAGGTGTGGTTCCGCTACCGATTGAGCCAAACAAGTGTGCGGTCGGAACTGTGTCCCACCGTTCTCCAGTGCGATTGAGCTGAGTCGCCTGCTGAATGACTGAAACTTTCCGAGTCTCCAGTACCTCTGCCATCTGGTCCATCTTCGCGATCATCGCGTCGATCTCGCCGGTTTCGCGGTCGAGAAAGTCGGCGATGCGCTGCTGAGTGGCGAGGTTGGGAGCAGCATGCTTCATCGACAGGAAGCCATGGACGTCGAGGTTTTGGATACCTGTGGTCTGGCGTATATAGTTCCATGTTCGTCCGCTGGCATGGCTGCTGTGGAGTGCATAGAGCCAGAATCGTGAGTCATGCTGCGTAGTCATCCGAAGTCTTACGATGAAGTTCGCATACACCGCAGGAACAGGACCCCGATAGGAGACGGTTGTACCAACGGGGTTACTTCCTGTTCCCCCGGACTTCTCAATCAATAGATCGCCCTGGAGGAGTCCACATTTCTCGCGGTCTTTCGCTGCGACTCGACGGACCGTCGGAATTGATACCACTTCAGCTTTCGCGCGATCGAAGTCGGCTACTCGGGCACAAAGGATGTCATCTTCTCCCCCGTTCGGCTCCTCACCCCACACGCCAGTTTGAACGTCTTGGGTCGCGAACTTGAGTGGAAGAAGTCTCCACTCCGCAGCCATCGCCCCATAGGCGGACGACTCGACACCGTCAGTAGTTCTCATGCTTCATGCACCGCCTGGAACATCTCGGCAAGGTCGCCCATGAGACGCGCCACGTCGGCGTCAATCTCTTCGAGCGCACGCGGCTCTTCGGGCACGTAGAAGATGCGCGTGAACGGAATCTCATTGCCGTACTTGGCTTTGGATTCATCCCATGCAGCGCCCTCAGCGAAGGGCAGAACCTCGCGGGTCATGTGCTCGTCGAGGTCTTCGCTCATGGGTACGCGCTCGGTGATCTTCCAGCCATCGAGAAGGACAGGGTTACCCTTGCGGTCGACGGCCAGAGGAGCCTGGTCGTCTTGGACGCCGAGCACATCAGCGACAGCATTGACGAGTCCGACGGGCGCTTTGAGACCAGCGGCCTTGCAGCGCTGCGGGAAGATGACGGTCAGGTCATTCCACGTAGCCCCATCGAGGGCACGGATGATGTTGGCGTGCGCGTCGGTGTAGTTCTTGTGCTCGGCGATGGACTCGAGTGCCTCCTCCGAAAAAACAGTCGCAAGGCGTGCCTGCTTGAAGACTGTGACATCGCGGAACATGAAATCTTCTTTGGTCAGCACGCGCGAGATCGCGGGTTCGGCGTTGTCGAAGGCTTTGTAAGCCTGGTGCACGAGCTTGCGCTTGGGTCCGCTCATCGTGCGGCGCTTATCGCCCATTGGCTTGCGCATCGGTTCCCAGAGGGCTGAACCGTCGATCAGCTGAATCTTGCCCTTTCTCTCAACCTCTTTGTTAGTGTCGAGGATCCAGATGTAGGTAGAGATACCAGTGCCATAGAACATCTGGGTCGGCAGCGCGATGATCGCGTCGATCAAGTCTTCGTCGAACAGCCACTGACGGATCGCGTTCGGTCCCTTATCGGAGTTGAACAGCGGAGACGCATTCGAAACCACTGCAGCACGGCCGCCGTGGCCGGACTTGCCTGCGGGGCTCAGCTTCGAGGCGCAGTGGGCCAGGAAGAGCATCTGGCCATCGGACTTGCTCGGTAGGCCGTGGCTGAAACGTGACCCCGGGGTCTTCGACTGTTCGAGGACATCCTTGTACTGGACATCCCAGTCGGAGCCGAAGGGCGGGTTCGACAGCACATAGTCGAACTGGCGGTCGGTGTACTCGTCACGCAGGAGCGTGTCGCCCTGGCGGATCGCATCGGGCAGCCCGCCCTGGATAAGCAGGTCGGCCTTGCCGAGGGCGAAGGCCGAGTCCATGAGTTCCTGGCCGAAGAGGTTGACCTCGATGTCGGGGTTCAGCTCGGTGAGGTGGTCCTTGCCGACCAGCAGCATGCCACCCGAGCCAGCAGTCGGGTCATAGATCGAACGCGTTGTGTTCTGGCCGGTGAGCGACTCCTCGTCGGAGGCGAAGAGCACGTCAACCATCAGCTTGATGGCATCGCGCGGAGTGTAGAACGCACCGGCGGCCTTTCCCTTCTTGTCGAAGGCGCGGTACATGACGTTCTCGAAGAGGTCACCCATCGCGGTGTTCGGCATGGCTTCTGCCGAAAGATCCAGCGTCGAGAAGTGGCGCACCACCGCATGGAGGCGGTTGGCGTCGGCGAGCTTCTTCACCAAGCGCGGGAACTCGAACGAGGTCCAGATGTCGGCGATGTTGTGCGAGAAGCCAGCGATGTAGTCCAGGACGGAGGCCTCGACGTGATCATCGGTCGACGCGATGGCCTTGAGGCTGAGCGCAGAGGTGTTGTAGAAGCTCAGGCCGAAACGGCGCTTGACTTCTGCGTCGATGAATCGAACCGGGGTGTCTTTGGCGACGAGACCGTCGACGACCTCGATGAGTTCGTCCTTCGTGTCAGCCAACAGGCATTCAAGGCGGCGAAGCACAGTGAAGGGCAAGATGTAGTCGCCGTACTCGGTCTCTTCAACGACGTTGCGTAGGAACTTGTCGGCGGTGGCCCAGACGACGTTTTCTGCCGTGGCGACGCGCTGTGTCTGCGGGGGCATGGAGATGGTCATGGAACCTCTTCTTTGGTGGTGCCGATAGATCGAAGCTTGTGTCAGAAACTTTACATTTCTATCGATCTCGAACCTACGGAGCCACGCGGATCGAGATGTACTTTCGAAGTCGGAAGGACCGCAAGCACCGAAGGTCGAATCACAGACGTCGACTAATGATGCCGGATAGGTCGTCGAGTCGATGCATGGCCGTGGACGTGAGCATCCGCTCCTACGAGGCCGGGCGGGCTGGTCGGCCTGCACTCGCTGGCAAAGATCGCCACGGAGCTGAAGATGGCACCGGGAGTGCTGCTCGAGTGTGTGGAGCTGTCAATAATCGAGAAAGAGTGAGCTTGAGGATTTCGCGGATATGGCAATTGAACCTGCGAACGCGGGCTTTTTGAGACAGGTAGCTTCGTAGCATGCTCGTCCCACTGCTTATATGCACGTCCCTAACCAGCTCGGCGTGGAGTACAACGCCCATGCGATCGAGAGCATCCTGACCCACGTGGCACCGGGGCTCGGCTGGCGATGAACCAGGTCCTCTAGCCGCGCTTGATTCCCCAAACGCGGTATCCCTGGCCTCGGGGTATGCCTAGCAACTTGTCTGGGTAGACCCCGAGGTTGACGCGGTGGATGCTGGCACCAATCGACTCCGCAAACCGCTTGTCCATGGCGTGTGCCGCGAGATTGGTCTTCTGAGTAGCCAGAGCGATGTCGCGGTGCGGCTCAAGTTCGGCGGCAGCCGAGAGCAGTTGCAGCCCAATGCCACGGCGCTGAGCCTCTGATACGACGGCGACGACCTGCACGAAAAGCGGCGAGTGTTTCTCAGAGATCGATGCCAGGACGAAGCCGACAGGAATTCCGGCAATGTCGGCGATGAGGACGTGGTTCGCTGCAATGGCCGCCGCATTATCGCGAAGCATCAAAGGCGTGATCGGTGCGCAGGCAACCTGGATGTCGCGCATCCGGCGGGAGTCTGCCGGCGTTGGCAGTGCTTCGCGGAGTGTTGCGGGTTCATCTGACAGGGTCGAAAGCGCTTCCCGCCAGGCAGTATAAACAGTGTCTCGCTGTGCGGGGATCTTGGGTTCCAGCTCATCGAACGTCGCGTTGTCGATCACGCTGTCAGTCTAGATAGAACTCGTGGAGCGCTTCGGGTTGAGCAAGCGACATAACCCCGGAATGTCTTGTGGGTCCTGCGGGTCCTGTTCGTGTACAGCGACCGCGACACGACACGGCAGTCAAGGACACGTCGGGATCTCTCGGGATCGCCTGGGGCTTCGCAGGACATCGGTCGGGATCATTCAGGATCCTGCGGGATGCCTCGGGATACGACAAGGCGTCCGCCGTGCGCTGCCTGGCAATTTGACACGCTCTCCCCCGAGGCGGGCACAGCCCGCCTGACAAGGAACACCCTGTCCAGCGATTGGATGTGAACCTGAAGCTCTGTGCCATCGCCAGGTGTTATTCGATACGCCAGTCGCCCGTCATTCCGGGGCTACAGCCAGCAGATAATCCCCAGAATCACGGGGATCTTCGCCACGCACGTTTGTCCGGAGCGCTGCGTTCAGGCCGGGCGTGTCAGGATAGTTCGCAAAAAGCTTGCGGGTACATCTGCGGGTACATGAGCCATTTTCGGCCTCAAATACGACGAAAGCCCTGACGAAAATTGCTTCTCATCAGGGCTTTTTGTCGGGCTGACAGGATTTGAACCTGCGACCCCTTGACCCCCAGTCAAGTGCGCTACCAAGCTGCGCCACAGCCCGTTGTTCTCCAGCTTCGCCGGCCAGAATCTGGCCTGCGCTGCCGAGGCAACCCCTCTATATTACCCACACTCGGAGGGCGGATCGAACCACGGGTCGGAAATCGCGACAGCACCGTCGAAACCCGCGCGCGCCGAGCGCAACAAAGACCAACGCAAACCAAAGCAAGGTCCTCACGCAGTAGCGAGATCCACCACCGCAGCCGAATACGCCGACACCAGCTCATCAGCCGAAACCACCGCCCCGAACTCCGCACTCCCGGACCCGATCGCGATCCGCTGCCCGGCCAACCGCGCATCGACAACGATGGGCCACGACCCCGCGGCACCCAAAGGAGTAATGGTGCCGCGCACATAGCCGGTCGCCGCGAACGCACCATCCGCGTCGGGCAGCGATAGCTTGTTCACACCGAGGTGCGCCCGCAGCTTCGCCCACGAGAACTGCGCGTCGACGTGGGTGAGCACGAGCACGAAGCGATCCTTCGCCTGCACCACGATCGTCTTCACGAGCTCGACGCCCTCGACGGGCGCGGGCCGTTCCCCCGGCGTGCGCGGGACGAATAAAACAGCAAGCCCTCGTGAGGCGGCATCGGCGGCGGCAGCGGCGTAGGGCTCGACATCGGTCGACATGAATCCTCCTCGGAAATGCAGAACAACAGCATCAGCGCGCGCACAAGCACACGCATCTCGGCGCGGCACGAAACCGCCCGACTCCCAGCACAACACCGATACACCACCCCGGCATTCCCCCGCCAGGAGGCCCGACAATTCAGCAGACCAAGCCCCGCGGCAGATACGCTGAGACCATGAGCGACCTGCGAGACACCGGTGACGCCTGGATCGAGGCGGGCGATGGCGGGCGCTACTGGGGCCGCTTCGGCGCCGCCGGGCTGCTCGCCTTCGACCACGCCCGCGACGCGATCCTGCTGCAGCACCGCGTCACCTGGAGCGACCACGGCGACACCTGGGGCATCCCGGGCGGCGCGCGCCACGAGGGCGAGTCGGCGAACGACGGAGCGATCCGCGAGGCGCAGGAGGAGGCGGGCGTTCCCGACCACTCGGTGCGCCCGCGCTACACGCACGTGCTCGACCGCGGCGGCTGGACGTACACGACGCTCGTCGCCGACGTCGTCGCCCAGTTCGAGCCCGAGATCACGGACCCCGAGAGCCACGCCCTCGCCTGGGTGCCGCTCGACCACGTCGAAGCGCTCCCCCTGCACCCCGCCTTCGCCGCGAGCTGGCCGCTGCTGCGCCCGCTGCTCGGGCCGCCTCCGACCGTCATCGTCGATGCTGCGAACGTCATCGGCAGCGTGCCCAACGGGTGGTGGAAGGATCGCCGCGGTGCCGCAGAGCGCCTCCGCGACCGGCTGCACGCCTACCTCGAAACGTCGAACGGGGTGCGCGCCGGGTTCCTCGATCTCGCCGAGCCCCGCGTGCCGGGCCTCGACCGCGTTTACCCCGACTGGATCGTCGTGGTCGAGGGCAACGCACGCGGCATCGAGAGCACCGACCGGATCCGCGTGCTGAGCGCGCCCGAGACCGGAGACGACACGATCGTGAGCGCGGTCGAAGCGCTGAGCGCGAGCGGATCGATCACCACCGTCGTCACCAGCGACGCCGAGCTGCGCGTGCGCGTGGGCGCCGCGGGCGCGACGACGATTCGCGGCGTCAAGAAGCTGCTGAAGATCCTGCCCGAGGAGTAGTGGGTCCCGCCTCGCCCCGGTCCGCGCGTCTGCGCAGTGCCGCGACGATGCCGTAGGCGAGCAACCCTTGGCCGAGGGTGTAGGTGAGCATCACGACGCCGCTCGTCCACGTGGTGCTGCCGGGCACGAAGAGCCGGAAGGCGAGGATCGCGTCGGAGAGTAGGAAGAACGCGCCGCCCCACGCGATGACCGCGCCGCATCGGGTCGCGAGGGCCGCCGTGGCGACGAGTACGAGCCCATACGCCATGACGGGAATCGACAGCGACTTCGTGTGCGGCAGCAGCAGCGCGAGGAGCACGAGGTACGCGAGCACGTAGACGAGGCTCCACGCGGGCAGGCGCCGTTTCGCGATGCCGCGCGTACGCCACAGCAGCACGATGTACGCGATGTGCGCGACGCCGAAGCACGCGAGCATCATCGGAATCTCGCTCTCGAACATCGGGAAGAACGTTGCCGCGCCGTCGCCGAGCCACGAGAACGTGATCGCTGCGAGCAGCAGCGCGAGCGCGCCGACGGGGACGGGGCGCAGGCGCAGCTCGGGCACGAGCACGGCCGACGCGACCACACCGGCGGCGAGCGCGGGCATGAGCAGCAGCTTCGTCCACCCCTCGAACGCGTACTGCCCGAAGCAGGCGATGACGTGCGCGAGCGACACAGCGAGGTACGGCACGAACGGGAGCAGTGCTCGGAAGCGCTCGGTCATACTCGCATCTTATTGCTCAACCGGGTTCGCCGCCCGGCAGGTGCGAGCGTGCCGGGCAGCGACCGGTCAGCCACGGTCGGGGTTCGGTCAGGGCTCGACCAGAATCCCGTCGTCGTCGCACCACACCGTGGCGCCGGGGCGGAACGTCACGCCAGCGATCTCGACGGGCACGTCGACCTCGCCGGCACCGGTCTTGGTCGACTTCGCCGGGTTCGACCCGAGCGCCTTCACGCCGAAGGGCAGCGTGCCGATCGCCACGCGGTCGCGGATGGCGCCGTTCACGATGAGCCCCGCCCATCCGTTGTCGCAGGCCAGCTCGGCGATCTGGTCGCCGACGAGTGCGGTCTCGAGCGACCCCGCCCCGTCGATGACGAGCACTGCGCCGTGCCCGTCGCTCGAGAGCGTCTGCCTGATGAGCGAGTTGTCTTGGAAGCACTGCACGGTGCGCACCGGCCCGGTGAAGCCGGTCATGCCGCCGATGTTCTGAAACTGCAGCGACACCGACCGCAGCTCGCTGCCGCGTTCGTCGTAGAGGTCGGCTGTACTGATCTGCGCCATCTCGTTACTCCCCTCGTGCCCGTCTCCGGGCCGGCCGGCATGGTGCCGACGCTTGCCAATCACGTTACCTGCAACCTGCGACATTGGCAGGGGGTTGGCAATGGTTCGCAATCCGTCCCCGAAATCACTGCTGTACAAACGTACATGTACACATGTACAGTAAGGTCCTGCGGCGTCCACCGCCGATACCCGCCGTCCCCCGCGTCCACGAAAGGAGCCGCCATGTCGCACTCGCACGAACCTGCAGTCGAACCCGCTGGCCCGCCCGCTCCCCGCCGTCGGGATCCGGAGGGGCGACGCCTCGCGATCCTCGCGGCCGCGACCGAGATCATCGTGGAACAGGGGCATTCCGCCCTCACGCACCGCGCCGTCGCGAAGCGCGCCTCCGTGCCGCTCGGCTCGACCACCCAGTACTTCAGCTCCATCGACGACCTGCGCGAGTGCGCCCTGCAGCAGCTCGCCGAAGAGATCGACGAATCGATCGCGCGGCTCGAACCGTTCGTCGCCACGATGGTCGAGCGCCCCGAGCCCATCATCGACGAAATGCTCGCCTACCTCGAAGACCCGCGCACGGTGCACGCCGACATCGCGCTCATGACGAGCGGCATGACCGACGCCCGACTGCGCGCGCTCGCACTGCGCTGGCCCGAGCGCCTCGTCGAGCGGCTCTCGCCGCAGATTGGCGAGGAGCGCGCTGTCGCCATCGCCGTGCTCATGGACGGGGCGACCATGCACGCCGGGCTCACCGGCACCCCGCTCGGCCGCGACGAGCTCACGCGCATCATGCGTGCGCTCATGACGATGCCGGTGCCTGGATCCGCGAACTCGTAGCTCAGCTCCGCTCCCCCCGCACCGCACGCAACACCGAACACAGACCCGAGGAAAGACCGTGACCACCATGTCCGACCAGCGCACCGCACCGAAGTTCGCCCCGCTCAGCAAGGCCCGCCGCTGGGCTGCTCTCAGCGTGCTCACCGCGAGCCTGCTCGTCATCACGATGGATATGACGATCCTCAACATCGCGCTGCCCGAGATGGCGGCCGAGCTGCACCCGACCTCCGACCAGCAGCTCTGGATCATCGACGTCTACTCGCTCGTCCTCGCAGGCCTGCTCGTCTCGTTCGCGGCCATCGCCGACCGCTGGGGCCGCAAGCGCATGCTGCTGCTCGGTTACTCGATCTTCGGGGCGGCGTCGCTGCTCGTGCTGTTCGCGACCAACGCCGAGTCCGTCATCGCGATCCGCGCGATCCTCGGCATCGGCGGCGCGATGATCATGCCGATCACCCTCTCGCTCATCCGCGTCATCTTCACCGACCCCCGCGAGCGCGCCACCGCCCTCGCGATCTGGGCTGCCGTCTCCGGCCTGGGCGCCGCGGTCGGCCCGCTGCTCGGCGGGCTGCTGCTCGAGTACTTTTCGTGGCACGCGGCGTTCCTCGTGAATGTGCCGCTCATGCTCGTCGGCGTGATCGCTGGCATCGCGATCCTCCCCGAGTCGCGCGTCGCGCATACGGGCCGCTGGGACTTCCTCGCCGCGGCGCTCTCCCTCGTCGGCATGACGCTTCTCGTCTGGGCGATCAAGACGTTCGGCAAGGAGGCGAGCCTGCTCGTGCCCGAGGCGCTCGTCGCGTTCGCCGCGGGCGCGGCCCTGCTCGCCTGGTTCGTGGTGCGCTGCCTGCGCAGTGCGTCACCGCTCCTCGACCTCAGCCTCTTCCGCAACCGCGTCTTCTCGGCGGGCGCCATCGCGGCCCTCGGCTCGACGTTCGCGATGATCGCCGCCCTGCTGCTCATCGCCCAGTGGCTGCAGCTCGTCGACGGAGCGTCCCCGGTCGAAGCGGGCATCCGACTCTTCCCGATCGCGATCACCGGCGCGCTCGCCTCGCTCGCGGCCCCGGCGCTGGCTCGCCGCATCGGGGCGCGCTCCGTGCTCGCCGGCGGCCTCGGCTTCGCGGGTGTCGGCATGCTCATCATCGGTCTGCAGCCGGGAACGCTCACCACGCTCACCGTGATCATCGCGCTCTGCTTCGTGGGCGCGGGCACCGGCTCGCTCGCGATCGCCTCGGCGATGATCATGCACGGATCCCCCGAGGAGAAGGCCGGCAACGCCGGCGCCATCGAGGAGACCTCGTACGAGCTGGGCGCCGTGCTCGGCGTCGCGATTCTCGGCAGCGTCTCGGCACTCCTCTACCGGGCCGAGTTCATCGCATCGGGTGCGCTGCAGGGCGTGGATCGCGCACTCGCAGGCCAGGCTGAGGAATCGCTCGGCGCCGCGGTCTCCATCGCCGACGAGCTGCGCCTCCCCGAGCTCGCGCAGCAGGCCGGCGTCGCCTTCACCCACTCGATGCAGACCACCGGGATCGCCGGCGGCCTCGTCATGTTCGCCGTCGCGGTGGCCGTATTCGTGATGACCCCCAAGGGCACTGACGTGTCGCAGGCTTCGCACTGAGTTCGATCCCTGAGCGCTCCCCCGGAGTGCAACCCGGGGAGAACCCCGGGTAGAACCCCGGTGCGACCCCTGGCCCGACCCTGACCCGCCCCTGACCCCGGTGCCGCTCGACACGGTACCGGGGTCTTATGCGCGCGATACTCCGGGCGGATGTGGCGGTACCCCGCTCCGACCTACCGTTGAGGTATCACGGACGAACACCCGGTTCGCCGCCCACGAGAGGAGTCGCCATGAGCGCCACCATCACCCCCGAGACCACCGTCGCCTCCGAGTCCGGCACGGCACCGACGTACCCGCTCGTCACCGACACCACGCCCCTCGCGGCGAGCAGCGCCGCGTCGAACGGATCCGAGCCGTTCCCGAGCGGCCCGGTGAACATCAACGAGCACTCCCGCGCCTTCTCGATCACGAGCTTCGTGCTCGGCATCGCCTCGGTGGTCAGCGGCTGGACGTTCTTCGCCCCCATCACCGGCCTCGTCTTCGGCATCCTCGCACTGCGCCGCGGCACGCAGGATCGCGCCCTCGCACTCTGGGGCGTCTGGCTGAACGCGGTCATGCTCGCACTCTGGGTGCTCGCCGGCATCGTCGCGGTCGCGGTCTTCGGATTCGGTGCACTCGCGCTCGTCTTCGCGGCGTAAGCGACCGGCTGCGAGGCGCGGTCGCGAGAGACGGGCCGCCAGAAGCCGGTCGCGATTAGCCGTTCGCGAGAGGCTTGCCAGGTGACGCTGGCTACGCGACCTCAGGACGCTTCGGCCGGTACACCCAGGTGACCATGACCACCGAGATGATCATCAGCAGGAACCACGAGACGATCTTCTGGCCGGAGACGAGCTCCCACCCGTCGGTCTGACTCGGGTACAGCCAGGCACCCGAGAGGGTGGCGATGTTCTCGGCGATCCAGATGAACAGCGCGACCCCGACGAAGATCAGCAGGAGCGGCACCTTGAGCGTCGCCCGCCAGATGCGGAAGTGCATCACGGTCGGGGCCCAGAGCAGCACGACGCTGGCGAGCAGGATCCATCGGGCGTCGAAGATGTAGTGGTGCGTGAAGAAGTTCGCGTAGATCGCGGCCGCGACGACGGTGGTCGCCCAGATCGGCGGATACCGCGTGAAGCGCAGGTCGTGCAGCCGGTACACGCGCACCATGTACGAGCCGACGGCCGCGTACATGAACCCACTGAACAGCGGCACGGCGCCGATCCTCAGCACCCCGTCGGCGGCGTACGCCCATGATCCGACATCGGTCTTGAACAGCTCCATCACCGTTCCCGTGATGTGGAACAGCACGATCACCCAGAGTTCGCGGCCGCTCTCGAGGCGGAACACCAGCATGCCGATCTGGATCGCCACGGCCGCGACCGTCATCGCGTCATTCCGGGCGAGGCCGGCGTCGTCGGGGTACCAGAGGCGCGCGGCGACGATCACCACGAGCATCAGCGCGCCGAAGATGCACGCCCAAGCCTGCTTGAGCAGGAACACTGCGGCCTCGATGAGCACCGCCCGGGCGCCCCTCGCGGGCTTGCCTGCGAGGAGGCGGTGCGCCGCGCGGTCGATCGTCCGCTCGAGCCCGGTGAGCTGACGCTGCGGTGAAGCGTCGCCGAAATCCTCTCCGGAGTGCCCTGGTGCCGACATGCTCAGAGGCTACCGCCCCGTGGCTGAACGCTGCTGCTCACCGCAGCTTCGCTCCGGTGCGAGATGTCGCTTCGCTTCGGTGCGAGATTCAGCTTCCGTGAGACGCACACCCGGCGTGGCGATCTCACGGAAGCCGTATTTCTCACGCTGGCACCATCACCACCAGCAGAAGGCGCTGCGGCGCCGACGCCCTACGGGCGCGGGCGCCTTTCGCGGATGCGCATGTTGAGCACGATGGGGCTGCCGTCGAAGCCGTAGCGCTCGCGCAGGCGGCGCTGGATGAAGCGGCGATACTGCGGGTCGAGGAAGCCCGACGTGAAGAGCACGAATGTCGGCGGGCGATTCTGCACCTGCGTGCCGAACAGGATGCGCGGCTGCTTGCCGCTGCGGAGCGGGTGCGGGTGCTCCTGCACGAGCTCGGCGACGAAGGCGTTGAACTTGCCCGTCGGAATGCGCGTGTCCCACGACTCGAGCGCCGTCTCAAGGGCCGGCACGAGCTTCTCGAGGTGACGCCCGGTGCGGGCCGAGATGTTGACGCGCGGCGCCCAGTCGACGTGCGCGAGATCCTGCTCGATCTCGCGTTCGAGGTACCGGCGACGGTCGTCGTCGAGCATGTCCCACTTGTTGAAGGCGAGCACGAGTGCGCGCCCCGACTCGAGCACGAGGTCGATGATGCGCAGATCCTGGTCGGAGATCTCCTGAGTCACGTCGATGAGCACGACCGCGACCTCGGCCTTCTCCAGCGCTGCGGCGGTGCGCAGCGATGCGTAGAAGTCGGCGCCCTTCTGCAGGTGCACACGGCGTCGGATGCCTGCGGTGTCGACGAACGTCCACACCCGACCGGCGATCTCGACCTGCTCGTCGACCGGGTCGCGCGTGGTGCCCGCGATGTCGCTGACCACTGCGCGCTCCTCGCCGGCCGCCTTGTTGAGCAGGCTCGACTTGCCGACGTTGGGGCGACCGAGCAGTGCGACGCGGCGCGGCCCGAGCATCTTCGGCTGTGCGACGGCCGACTCTTCGGGCAGTGCTTCGACGACCGCGTCGAGCAGGTCGGCGACGCCGCGGCCGTGCAGTGCCGAGACGGCGTTGGGCTCACCCAGTCCGAGCGACCACAGCTGGGCGGCCTCGGCCTCGAGCACGGCGTCGTCGACCTTGTTGGCGACGAGGAAGACGGGCTTGTGCGTGCGGCGCAGCAGCTGCACGACGCGCTCGTCCGTGGCCGTCGGTCCGACGCGGGAGTCGACGACGAACATGACGACGTCGCAGAGCTCGATCGCGACCTCGGCCTGGAGCGCGACCGACGCGTCGATGCCCTTCGCGTCGGGCTCCCAGCCGCCGGTGTCGACGAGACTGAAGCGGGTGCCGCCCCACTCGGCCTGGTAGGTGACGCGGTCGCGGGTGACGCCCGGCACGTCCTCGACGACGGCCTCGCGGCGGCCGAGGATGCGGTTCACGAGCGCCGACTTGCCGACGTTGGGGCGGCCGACGATCGCGACGACCGGCAGCGCTTCGGAGACGGGCTCACGGAAGCCGAGGAACTCGCCGTCATCGCTGATGATCGCGACATCGTCGTCTTCGAGGTCGAAGCCTTCGAGGTTCGAGCGCATGGCGCGCAGGCGCTCCTCGTCGGTGACGCTCGCGTCGAAGCCCTCGCCGAAGACGACCTCACCGTCGCCGGCGGCGTGCACGGGGGCATCGTTCACCGTCGCGGCGTAGGTCTCGGCCTCGTCGTACTCGGGGGCCGCGGCGACCTGGCTGCCATCGGGGTTCACCTGCATGACCTCGGGGCCGTCGAACTCGGCTCCGTCAAACTCGGACTCCGGCCGCGCCGCGCCTTCGTGCTCGGCGCCCGTTCCGGGATTCTGCTCGCTCATCATTCGCTCTCTTCCGCGACGCCTTGCGCCGCTCGTACGATTTCAACCACAGCCTCCACGGACTGTGCAAAGTTCAAGTTGCTCGTGTCGACGAGCGTCACCCCGGGGGCTGGGGTGAAGAAGTCGACGACCTGCGCGTCCTTGGCGTCACGCGCCTCGATGTCGGCGAGCACCTGTGCGTGGGTGAGCCCGTCGAGCTCGCCAGCGCGACGCTGCGCGCGCACCTCGGGCGAGGCGGTCATCAGCACGCGCACCGGCGCGTCGGGCGCCACCACGGTCGTGATGTCGCGACCCTCGATCACGACACCGGGCAGCCCCGACTCCGCGACGATCCGCCGGAACATCTCGTTCAAGCGCTCGCGCACCTCTGGGTGCTTCGAGACTCGACTGACGAGCCCGCTCACGTCGTGGGCGCGGATCGCGGTCGTCACATCGCGGACGACGCCGTCGCCGAGTTCGACCGTGACTCGTTGCTGACCGCGCAGGGTGATCGCGTACGTCCACACGTCGAGGATCGCGGCGACCGCGGCCGGGTCGTCCAGGTCGGCGGAGGTCTCGACGGCCGCCCACGCGAGCGACCGGTAGGCCGCGCCGGTGTCGAGGATCCCGAATCCGAGCCGCTCCGCGGCGGCGCGCGAGACGCTCGACTTGCCGCTGCCCGCCGGCCCGTCGATCGCGACGAGCAGGGGGGCCGCGTTCGGCGCCTCGGTCTGCTGGGCGCGCTCCGCCTGCGCCGCGCCCGTCATCACGGTCAGCGCAGCGGCAGCTGATGCAGCATCAGTCACAGCGTCCTCCATCCGCGTTCGACGAGATCGGCGACCGCTCGTTCGGCGACCTCCGGCAGTACCGCGATCTCCGCGAAACCGATCTGGGCGCCCGGCGAGTGCTCGAGGCGCAAGTCTTCCATATTAATGCCCAGTTCTCCGAGTTCGGTGAGCAACTTCGCCAACTGCCCGGGAGAGTCGTCGATGAGCACCGTGATCTGGGTGAATCGCTCGGACGAACCGTGCTTGCCGGGAATGCGCGACACTCCGTTGTTGCCCGCCGACAGCAGGTCAGCGATGCGGCGACGCGCACCGGTGCGTGCCGGATCGCGCAGCGCATCGGCGAACGCGGCGACATCTGCCGAGAACGCGTCGAGCAGCTCCACGACGGGCGCGCTGTTCGCGCCGAGGATCTGCACCCAGAGCTCCGGATCGCTGGAGGCGACGCGCGTCGTGTCGCGCAGACCGCCGCCCGCGAGGCCGATCGCCTGCTCGGATGCCGGCACGAGTCGCGCGGCGAGCAGGCTCGACACGACCTGCGGCAGGTGGGAGACCAGCCCGACCGACCGGTCGTGCTCTTCGGGCGTCATCTCCATCAGCACGCCGCCGAGGTCGAGCGCCACGGCTTCGACGAGTGCGAGCGCGTCGGCCGGGGTCTCGCCGTCGCGGCAGATCACCCAGGGCCTGCCAACGAACAGGTCGGCGCGCGCCATGATCGCGCCGCCGCGCTCGCGTCCCGCCATCGGGTGCGAGCCCACGTACTTCGCCAGGTCGATGCCGCGTCGCTTGAGCTCGGTGAACGGCGCGAGCTTCACGCTCGCGACGTCCGTCACCACGGCGTCGGGGTAGGTGCGGAGCGCGCGCTCGACCACATCTGCCGTCACGTCGGGCGGCGTCGCGATGACGACGAGCACCGGGGACTCGTCGGCGGCGGTGCGCACCCGCCCCGCGCCGTAGTCGGCGGCGAGCGCGACGGTCGTCGGCGACAGGTCTTCGAGCGTCACGTCGACGCCGCGCTCGCGCAGGCCGAGACCGACGCTCGCCCCGAGCAGACCGGCGCCGATGACGTGCACCGGCCCACGGGTGCGAGCGACCAACGCCGGGCGCTCCCCGGCCGCGCGCAGATGCTCGCCGCTCGGCGCAGCTTCAGGGGCGCTCATCGACCGCCCTGCTTCCGTCCGCCGCGTCCGTGCGGGTTTCCGCGCGCCGCCATGCCGCGCATCCCGCGGGCGCCCTTGCCGTCGCCGGGTCGACCGGCGGTGATCTCGCCCCGGCGCCCGGCCTGCTGCGCGCCTCCGGATCCGGACCCGTCGCCCGATCCCTCGTCTTCGACCGCGGAGAGCAGCGCCCCGCGCTCCCCCGACGACAGTTCGCGCAGCTCGCCGACGCGCAGCGTGCCGAGATGGAGCGGCCCGAACTGGCGGCGCACGAGTTCGACCACCGGGTGCCCGACCTCGGCGAGCATGCGGCGCACGATGCGGTTGCGGCCGGAGTGCAGCGTGATCTCGACGAGCGAGTGGGCGTCGCCCGATCCGCCCGGCAGCAGCTTCGCGCGATCGGCGTGGATCGGCCCGTCGGCGAGCTCCACCCCGTCTTTGAGCTGCTGGATCACGGCAGCCGTCACCCTCCCGCGCACCTTCGCGATGTACGTCTTCTGCACGCCGAAGCTCGGGTGCGCGAGACGGTGCGCGAGCTCGCCGTCGTTCGTGAGGATGAGCAGACCGCTCGTGTCGGTGTCGAGACGCCCGACGTTGTACAGCCGATCCTCGACCTCGTCGGCGAACTCGCGGAGATCGGGGCGGCCGTTCTCGTCGTTCATGGTCGACACGACGCCGCGCGGCTTGTTCAGCACGAAGTAGCGCTTCGACACGTCGAGCTGCACGACCACCCCGTCGACGCGCACGTCGTCGGTCTCGGGGTCGATGCGCGAGCCCAGCTCGCGCTGAATCTCGCCGTTGACCGTCACGCGTCCGCTGGAGATCAGCGACTCGCAGGCCCGGCGCGATGCGACGCCCGCGTGCGCGAGCGCCTTCTGCAGGCGGATGCGGCCGTCATCGTCGTGCGCGGCTTCGGCCGGCGCCGTCTGCGGACGGTCCCACCCGAACTCCGCGAGGTCGATCTCGATGTTCTCGCCGTCGACGGAGTACGACCCGCCGAGATTCTCTTCCGAGCGGTTCATTCGTCGAATCCTTCCGTGGGTTCTTCGAGCAGTGGGGAGATGGGGGGCAGCTCCGAGATGTCGCCGATGCCGAGATAGCCGAGCAGGGCGTCGGAGGTGCCGTAGAGGATCGCGCCGGTCTCCGGATCGTTGCCGACCTCCGCGACGAGCCCCCGGCCGAGCAGGGTGCGCACCACCGAGTCGACGTTGACGGCGCGGATCGAGGCGATCGCTCCGCGGGAGATGGGCTGGCGGTACGCGATGACGGCGAGCGTTTCGAGCGCCGCCTGCGAGAGGCGCGCCGGCGACTGCTGGTGCACGAAGTCGGCCACGATCGGGTCGAGGCTCGCGCGGGCGTAGAAGCGGTACCCGCCGGCGACCTCGCGCAGCTCGAAGCCGCGCGGCGATCCGGCACCGCTGCTCACTGCACCGCCGCCGGCGCGCTCACCGTTGAACTCGGCGACGAGGGCGTCGAGCACCGCGCGCACCTCGCGCACCGGACGATCGGTCGCGGTGGCCAGGGCGACCGCGCTGAGCGGCTCGTCGGCGACGATGAGCAGCGCCTCCAGCTGCTGCGACAACGAGTGGGCGCTGCGGGCGGCGTCCAGCTCCCCCTCGGCGAGGGTCGGAGCGGCGCTGTCGTTGTCAGTCATAGTCGTTTCCTAACGTAGCAAGCTCGTCGTCGGACCAGCTCTCACCGACCCACTGCACCTGCAGCTCGCCGAGCGGCTCGGCCTGCTCGAAGGTGACCGCTGCGCGACGATACAGCTCGAGGATCGCGAGGAACCGTGCGACCACCACGCCCCGTTCCGCGACCCCGGCGACCAGTTCGCGGAAGGAGCGCGACCCGCCGCGCCCATCGGTGCTGCCGTCAGCGCCGACACCGCCGCGCAGCAGCGCGACGACGATCGCGGCCTGCTCGCGGATCGATACGAGTGGCGCGTGCAGGTGGTCGAGGCCGACCGTCGGAATCTCGCGCGGCGCGAAGGCGAGCGTGGCGATCGCGGCGAAGTCGCCCGGGCTCAGCGTCCAGACGAGTTCCGGCCCGCGCGAGCGGTACTTCGCTTCGAGCGGCACCTGCCGGGCGTGACGAGCGCTCTCCGCCTCCAGGCGATCCCGAAACCAGGCACTGGCCTGTTTGAAGGCGCGGTACTGCAGCAGCCGGGCGAACAGCAGATCGCGGGCTTCGAGCAGTGCGATGTCTTCGGCGTCGACGACCTCGCCCTGCGGCAAGAGGCTCGCGATCTTCATATCGAGCAGCGTCGCGGCGACCACGAGAAACTCGGAGGCGCGGTCGAGCTCGACGATGCCCTGCCCCTCGATGGACGCGAGGTAGGCGATGAACTCGTCGGTGACCAGGCTCAGGGCGACCTCGGTGATGTCGAGCTCGTGCTTGCCGATCAGGTTGAGCAGCAAATCGAACGGTCCGTCGAAGACCGAGAGGCTGACGCGGAAGCGATCGTCGGCAGGCACCGGATCCGTGCCGGCCGCTGCGGCTCCCGGATCCGTGTCCACCACCATGGCGCTAGGCGACGGCGCCGCGTTGCACGAGCTCGCGGGCCAGCTTGAGGTACGCCTCTGAGGCGGCGTTCGATGGGGCGTAGTCGAGAATCGGCTTCGCGGCGATCTGCGCGTCGGGCAGCTTCACGGTGCGGCCGATGACGGTGTCGAACACTGTGTCGCCGAACGTGTCGATGACGCGCTCGAGCACCTCGCGGGCGTGGAGCGTGCGCGCGTCGTACATGGTCGCGAGAATGCCGTCGAGCTCGAGCGCGGGGTTCAGGCGATCGCGCACCTTGTCGACCGTCTCGACCAGCAGGGCGACGCCGCGGAGCGCGAAGTACTCGCAGGCGAGGGGAATCAGCACGCCGTGGCTCGCAGTGAGCGCGTTCACGGTCAAGAGACCGAGCGACGGCTGGCAGTCGATCAAGATGACGTCGTAATCGTCGACGACCTTGCGCAGCACGCTCCCGAGAATCTGCTCGCGCGCGACCTCCGTGACGAGGTGCACCTCGGCGGCCGAGAGGTCGATGTTGGCTGGGATGACGTCGAGCCCGGCGGTGCCGGTCTTCTGGATCGCGTCGCGCGGATCCTTCAGCTTGCCGAGCATCAGGTCGTAGATGGTGGGGACGTCGTGGGCCGGTACTCCGAGGCCCGCCGAGAGCGCGCCCTGGGGGTCGAAGTCGACGGCGAGCACGCGGCGCCCATAGCGCGCGAGCGCTGCAGCGAGATTGATGGTGCTGGTCGTCTTGCCGACGCCGCCCTTCTGGTTGCACATGGCGATGATGCGCGCCGGCCCGTGGCGGTCGAGCTTCTTGGGTGCCGGAATGATGCGATCGGGTCGCCCGGTCGGCCCCAGTTCGACCTGTTTCGCCATACCCGGTCTCCTCCCGCTCACTGACATTCCATCCTAGCCTGGAGCGCGCCTCGCTAGGATCGGGGAACGTGACGGATCCGCGAGCGACACCCCGCGCCGCTTCGCGGCTCAGCGCCGCAGTGGAGCACTCGGCGGGAGCGAAGGGCATTCTGCTCGACCGGGCTCAGCAGCAGTTGCTCGATGAGATCGCCGTGCTGGCCGGCCGGTGGGGCGGTGCGCGCACTCACAGCGGGGTCTTCATCCACGGGCCCGCAGGGCGCGGCAAGACCTGGCTCGCATCTGAGATCTTCGACGCGATCGATGTGCCGGCGGCCGCGAAGCGCCGCGTGCACTTCCACACCTTCTTCCAGGAGCTGCAGCGCCGTTTCGGAGCGCAGATGACGGCCCGAGACGCGATCGAAGCGACCGTCGCCGAGTTGCTCGACGGCGCACGGGTCTTCTTCTTCGATGAGCTGCACGTGCACGATCCGGGCGGCGCGAGCCTGCTCAATCGTCTCGTGGCGGAGCTGGTCGCCCGCCGCATCCCGACGCTCTTCACCTCCAACTACGAACCGGAGGGTCTGCTCGCGAACCCCGTGTTCCACCACGTGGTCGAGCCGAGCGTGCGTCTCATCCGCGAGCACTTCGCGGTGCGCACGCTCGACGGCGGCAGCGACTACCGCTCCGCGTCGCCTGCGGCCCCCGCCGAGCACGGCTTCGCTTCGGGGCGCTGGATCGCGTTCGGTGCGTCCGGCTCCGCGGCGAGCGCAGCACGATCCTCCGGGCTCGAACCCCCGCACCCGCACGAGTCGACCACTGTGCTGGGCGGACATCGTGCGCTGCGGGCGCTCGCGGTGCGCCGCGGCGAGGCGAACGGCGAGCTCACGGTTCCGACGGTTGTCTGGTTCGACTTCGCCGATCTGCTGGAGTCGCCGTCGATCGCCGAGGACTACCTCGATCTCGCCGCCGAGTTCGATCAGTGGGTGCTCGTCGACGTGCCGCCGCTGTCGCAGGCGAGTCGCGAGGCGCGGCAGCGGTTCGTCTCGCTGCTCGACGTGCTCGTGCATGCCGACCTGCCGCTGACCGTGCTCTCCCGCACGGACCGCGCCGGGCTCGTCGACATCTCCGACCCGCCGGTCGATCTCTTCCGCACCATCAGTCGGCTGGCGCTGTTGCGCGACGGCGATCCCGACGGGGACGGATGACCGGCGGGATCGCCTCGCGCGTCAGAGATCGAGCAGGTCGAGCGCTTGCACTTTTCGGTGGCTGACGAGGCTCGACAGGATCACCGAGCTCTTCGTACGGGTGACGGCCGGGTGCCGCGACAGCTCGAGCAGCAGCTCCTGCAGGTGCGCCGTGCTTCTCGCCACCATGCGGCACTGCACGTCGGCCCCGCCGGTGGTGACGAACGCTTCGATGACGTGCGGCAGGCCGTCGAGCAGCTCGGTGATGGGTTCGAGCTCGCCCTGCTGCACGTTGAGCTGCACCCAGGCCTGCACCTCCAGACCCATCGACGCCAGGTCGAGCTGCGTCTCATGGCCGATGATGATGCCGCTCTCCCACAGCCGGTCGAGTCGCGCTTTGAACGTCGTTCGGGAGACACCGACGTGCTCGGCCATCTCCCCGAGGGTCGTGCGAGGCATATCGCGCAGGGTGCGGAGCACGCGCCGATCGAGATCATCGATGATCTGCTCGGGAACTCGACTCACCTGGCCCTCTTTCTCTTCGATCAGCGGGAAGCGCCGTCTCGCGAGCAGTTTACCCACCGATGCGAGCTCGCGCCCAAAATCGGGCTCATTCCGCTCCTCTGCTTGCAGAAAATCGACCGCAAAGCTAAGTTGGTGTGCAATCCGAAACCAAAGATGTATTCGGCTTCTCATTCTGGAGATACCTTGAATCTCGGCATCACCCTCATGATCATCGCCTATCTGCTCGTCATGTTCCTCATCGCCGCCTGGCTGAAGAAACGCGTGCACACCGACACCGACTACCTACTCGCCGGACGCAAGATGGGTGCGGGCCTGATCGCCGTCATGCTGCTCGCCACGAACTTCGGTGGCGCGTTCGTGCTCGGCACCAGTCAAGACGCCTATTCGGTGGGCTTCGCCGCGATCTCCTTCGCCATCGGCATCTTCGTCGGGCTGGTCTTCCTCGCAATCTTCGTCGCGAAACGCGTGCGCGCCGGCAGCTTCGTCACCGTGCCAGACTTCCTGCACGCCCGCTTCGGCAGCCAGCCGGTGCGGCTGCTCGCGTCGACGCTCTCGGTGCTCGCGCTGACCGGCATTCTGGCGGGGCAGGTCGGGGCAGCAGGATCGGCGCTGACCGCGCTCGGCCTCAGTCAAGTGTGGGGCGCTATCGTCGGCGTCGTGCTCATCATCGCGTTCACCGTGCTCTCGGGCATGTGGGGTGTCGCGATCACCGATGCGATTCAGTTCGTGGTGATCGTCGCCGGCATGATCCTCGTCGCCGTCATCGCGGTGAATGCTGCCGGCGGCTTCGCGACAATCACGTCCACCTTTGAGGCGTCGGGCGTCGCAGAGCCCTTCAACCCGCTGAACCAGGGCTGGTCGTTCATGCTGGGCGCCGCGCTTCCCGTCGTCGTCCACAAACTCGTCGGGCAAGACGTGATGCAGCGCGTCTTCTCGGCGAAGTCGGCCCGCGCCGCCGCGACCGGAGCCGGCATCGCCGGGCTGCTCACCGCTGGCTTCGCCGTCGTCCCGGCACTCGCGGGCATGGCCGCGCGCGCCCTCTTTCCCGAGCTCGACCCGAGTGTCGGCGTGATGCCGGCACTCATCGAGAACGTGCTTCCCGTCTGGGCAGCCGGCATCCTGCTTGCGGCGATCATCTCCGCAGTCATCTCGACCGCGGACGCGCTGCTGCTCGCGGCGGTCAGCAACATCTCCAACGATTTCCTGCAGCGCTTCCGCCACTTCCGCGACAGCCAGCAGAGCCAGCTCCGCTGGTCTCGCATCGTCACCGTCGCCCTCGGCGTGATCGCGCTCGGCGTCTCGCTGCTCGTGCCCGGCATCATCCAGGTACTCACGATGGCCTTCACCATGTACGGCTCGGGCGTCTTCGTGGCCTTCATGTTCGGCCTCTTCACCCGCTTCGGCGGGCGCTACGCCGCGCTCGCCTCGATGGTCACGGGCGCCGTCACCGGCCTGCTCGGGCTCACCGGCGTCCTGGTCATCGGAGCGGTGCCGACCATCGTCACCGCGGTCGGCGTCTCCCTCATCACCTACGTCATCGTCGCAGCGCTCGCCCGGGAGACCCCATCGCGGCTTCCCGCCCAGCAGGATCGCGCGGTGGCGCATGCCTGAGCGGGGCGAGTCTTCGCGGGGCAGCGCGGTGCAGCGCGTCATCGCGGTGACCGGCGCAGCGTCGGGGATCGGGGCCGCGATCTCGGCGCGGCTCCGCGCCGACGGGGCCGAGGTCGTCGGCCTCGACACTGCGGCCGCGCCGCGCGTGCAGCACTTCGACGTCGCCGATGAGCAGCAGTGGGCGGAGCTCGCGCGATCCCCCGCGACCGGCCGGTCGATCACCGGCCTCGTGCATGCGGCCGGCATCCGCGCCCGGAGCCCCTTGGTAGAGACATCGCTCGACGACTTCCGGCGCGTGCTCGACGTCAACGCCACCGGCACCTTCCTCGCACTCCGATGGGCGGCCCGTCTCGATCCGTCGCAGTTTCACAACCAGGAGTTCGCGGTGGTCGTGCTGTCGTCGGCGACCGTGGATCGTCGCGTCGAGCATCAGGTCGCGTACAACGCGTCGAAAGCGGCGGTGACGGCGCTCGTGCGCTCGGCGGCGCGCGAGCTCGCCCCGCTCGGCGTCCGGGTGAACGCCATCGCGCCGGGCTCGATCCGCACACCCATGACCGAGGCGGGATGGGGCGCACCCGATCACGCGGAACGCATGCGCGCCGAGATTCCCGTGGGTCGACCCGGCACGGGTGACGAGGTCGCCAGCGCAGCCGCCTATCTGCTCGGCCCCGAGAGTTCGTACTGCTTCGGCACGGTGATGACGGTCGACGGCGCCTGGACCGCCTGACCCCATGCCGATCCCGCACCTCCCCCAATCCGCAACAAGAAAGGAACATCGTGACCTACGATCCCTACGACGCGCTTCCCGAGGTCGCCGCGTTCGACCTGACCTCCGCCTCATTCGCCGACGGTGACCGGCTTCCCCTCGCGCAGGTGGGCGGGATGCTCGGCTCGGGCGGCGAGGACCGCCTGCCGCAGCTCTCCTGGAGCGGGGCGCCCGAGGGCGTGCGCAGCTACGCGCTGACCTGCTTCGATCCCGACGCCCCGACGGCCAGCGGATTCTGGCATTTCGCCGCCTACAACATCCCCGCCTCGGTGACCGAGCTCGAAGCCGGCGCCGTGCAGCTCGACACCGTGACCAACGCCTTCCCGGCTGCGGCTCGAGTGCTGCGCAACGACGGCGGCATCGCCGGCTTCGTGGGCGCCGCCCCGCCCCCCGGGCACGGCGACCACCGCTACATGTTCGTCGTGCACGCGCTGAGCGTCGAATCGCTCGAGCTCGACGAGCTCGCGTCGCCGGCGCTCCTCGGGTTCCAGCTCTTCGGCACGACGCTCGGCCGCGCCCGCATCACCGGCACCTACGGCCACTGAGCTGCCAGGGGCTCGCGCTGGTCGGTGGCGGTGCATTCCGATCAGCGCGAGCCCCGCAGCCGGGTACGCTCGTCGCGTGCCCTCCCCCGACCCTCCGCAGCGAGCCGAGACGCACGTCGAGCCCGCGCCGTTCGGCGTTCGCCTGGCCTGGCGGGCACTCGCGGCGGATGAGGATCGCCGGGACGTCGCCCACGCGCTGCTCGCCTCGATGCTCGCGCCTGCCGACCCGGGCTCGGTGCGCGTCACCCGCCAGTGCCCCGCCTGCGGCAGCAGCGCCCATGGCGCTCCGGTCGCGCGGCTGCTGAACGCCACTGCCAGCACCAGCACCAGCACCGCCGACGCCACCAGCCCGCCCGCCCCGCTCATCAGCATCAGCTATGCGCCGGGCCTCGTCGCCGTCGGCGTCGCCCCCGCAGGCGCCCTCGCACTCGGCATCGACGTCGAGCTCGACTCGCCGAGCACGCGAGCGCGCATCGCTGAGGCGCTCGGGAGCGCCCGCCCGCCCCGAGCCCGCGAGATGAGGGGCGCCGTCGCCGCCTGGACCCGGCTCGAGGCGGTCGCCAAGGCTCGTCGCGCGGGGCTCCGCGGCGCCTACGCAGACGCGTCGTTCACGATGCTCGGCGACGGCACCTGGCGCGCAGACCCGTCACCTGCCGGCGCCGATGATCCGGCACAGGCTCTCACGTTCCACGGTGCCGACCGGCGCATCACGCCGACGCCGAACGGCGCGTCTGCGATCCTCAGCCTCGCTTGCGCTCCCCGACGCCCGAGTGCTCAGTCGGCCAGCCCGACCACCGGCAGCTCGGGCAGGGCCTCCGCGTAGATCCATGATTCGAAGACCGCGTCGACGCGCACCGGGCTCAGCGACTGCGCCAGCGCGATGAAGTCGGCCGTCGCCACGAGCCGATGTCGATACGTGCTCGCCCAGACGAGCAGCAGCGCACGGAACGGCCCCTCCCCCATGACGCGCCGCAGCGCCTCGAGCAGCAGGGCCCCGCGCTTGTACACGCGGTCGTCGAACATGTCGGTGGGGCCGGGATCGGCGAGGAGCAGGTTTTGCGGCAGCGCCGCGAGGAGCGCGTGGTGCTCTGCGGCGAGCGCGGCGATCGTCGGGCCGCCCGATGCCTCCGACCAGATCCACTCGGAATAGCAGGCGAAGCCCTCGTTGAGCCAGATGTCGTGCCATCGGGCGACTCCCACGCTGTTGCCGAACCACTGATGGGCGAGTTCGTGGGCGATGAGCCGCTGCTCGCTCGGGGCCTCGTGGTTGCGGCCGAAGGTCGCCATGCCCTGCGCTTCGAGGGGGATCTCGAGCTCTTCCTCGGTCACGACGATGGTGAGATCCTCCTGCGGGTACGGGCCGAACCACTCCTCGAACGTCTCGATGATGCGGGGCACCGGTGCGAAGGCGCGCTGCGCGAGGCGGGCGCGGGCGGGCGGTGCGACGAGTCGCGCGCGCGGGCCGAGCCGGTACTCGGCGTACTCGCCGACGTGCGCCGCGACGAGGTAGGTCGCGGTCGGCACCGAGCTCGTGAAGGTCCGGGTCGTCTTGCCGGATCGGGCGGCCGCCCTGCCGGGCACGCCGGTCACAGCCACGAAGAAGCCCCGGTCGGTGGTGAACGAGATGGCGTACGTGGCCCGATCGTCGACCCGGTCGTTGCACGGGAACCACGTCGGAGCCCCGGTGGGCTGGGAGGCGACGAGGGCGCCGTGCTCGAGCTCCTCCCAGCCGAGCTGACCCCAGCGCGAGCGGCGCGGCCCCGGGCGGCCGGAGTAGTCGATGTCGAGCTGCAGGAGCGAGCCGGCGGCGACCCGCTCGGCGAGGCGGATCGTGATCGCGTGCGCCGACTGCTTGACGTGCCGCTGCAGCGCGCCGTCGACGCGCACCTTGTCTGCGCTCAAGCCGATGAGGTCGACTCGCAGCTGATCCGTCTCGACCAGCACCCGCACATCGAGCCGCGCGCGGCCGGCGAGCCGGTTGGTGCGGGGCGTGTACTGGAGCGCGAGGTCGTAGTGGGCCACGGAATAGCCGGGGTCGCCGCTCGTCGGCGTATAGGGGTCGCTCATCGTCGTTCGGAACCGCACGGTCACTTCGTCGACTGGTAGGCGCGCAGTTTGAGCGCCCGCCACGGGCCGATGGGATTGCCGCTCCAGCGGGATCCGACCGGCACGCTCTCGCCCCGCATCACCAGCGACGCTGGGCCGACGGTGGCGTGCGCGCCGATCACGGCTGCGGGCAGAATGACGCTGTGCGGGCCGAGCGTGGCCCCCGCGGCGAGTTCGACGGTATCCATGCTCATGATTCGATCATGGAACAGGTGCGTCTGCACGACGCAGCCCCGGTTGACCGTGGATCCGTCGCCCAAAGTGACGAGATCAGGCTCGGGCAGCCAATACGACTCGCACCAGACCCCGGAGCCGACCTTCGCTCCGAGCGAGCGCAACCAGACGGCGAGCGCCGGGGTGCCGGTCGCGGCGCGCGCGAACCAGGGGGCGGCAAGCATCTCCGTGAAGGTGTCGCTCACCTCGGTGCGCCAGACGAAGCTCGACCAGAGCGGCGCCTCGCCTGCACGAATCGGCCCGACGATCGTCCACTTCGCCAGCGTCGTCACCCCGGCGGCCACCGCCCCGGCGGCGAGCATCACGATCCCCGAGAGCAAGATCGTCCAGACCGGCCCCACCGCTGCCCAGAGCCAGGCGAACGCGAACAGCACCGCGATGCCGAGGGCGACCGTGACGAAGACCGCGGCCATGCGCCCGAGCTCCCAGAGCGCGCGGGCGACGCGGAGGCCGGCGCCCGGATGGTACGTGCGACTGTCGTCGCCGCCCTGGGCGAGGCGTCGCAGTCGCACCGGCGGTGACCCGAGCCAGGACGAGCCGGCTTTCGCCTTGCTGGGCGCGACTGAGAGCACGGCGACGAGCGAGTCCTTCGGCACGCGGTGACCCGGACCCGCCATACCCGAGTTGCCGAGGAACGCGCGTTTGCCGATGCGCACCGGCCCGATCCGCATCCATCCGCGATGCAGTTGGTACGAGGCGACCATCGTGTCGTCGGCGAGGAAGGCCCCGTCATCGATCCGAGTCATCGCGGGGATCAGCAGCACGGTCGACGCCTCGACGTTGCGCCCGACGCGTGCGCCGAGCAGCCGCAGCCACACGGGGGTGATGAGGCTCGAGTAGATCGGGAACAGGAAACCGCGGGCCGCGTCGAGCAGCCGCTCGGTGCTCCAGCTCTGCCACCCGACGCGGCTGTGCACCGGGAAGGTTCCCTCGACGAGCCCGATCGCGAGCAGACGCACGAACAGCAGCACGGCACCCGCGTACACCGCCCCCGTGACGAGCGCCGCGGGCACGAGCCACGCGAACGCGGCGACGAGGGCGCCCCCGAGACTGTCGGCCCCGCGCAAGCCCGCCGCGATGACGAGCCCGCCAGCGGCGAACGCGGCGAACGGCAGCAGCGCGAGCACCACCGACGAGAGCCCGTAGGCTGCGCGCCACGCTGGCCGATGCGGTGGGCGGCTCTCCGGCCACTGATCAGCGCGACTCGCGCCGATGCGCACCGCCGGCGACCCCGCCCAGGTCTGCTGCGCCTTCACCCGGCCGAAGACGGCGGATCCGGGGGCGATCTCGGCCCCGTCATCGATGCGGGTGCCCGGTGCGAGCGTGCTGCGCGCACCCACGGTCACGTCGCTGCCGATCCTGACCGCCCCGATGCGCAGCAGATCGCCGTCGATCCAGTACCCGGTCAGATCGACCTCCGGTTCGATCGCCGCGCGGGCCCCGACCGCGAGCATGCCGGTGATCGGGGGCAGGGTGTGCAGGCTCACGTCTGCGGCGATCTTCGCGCCCAGGGCGCGCGCGTAGACGGTGATCCACGGCGCACCCGCGAGACCCACCGCATCGATCTGCTGGGCGAACTGCTCGGCGAGCCACAACCGCAGGTGCACCGCTCCGCCGCGCGGGTAGTCGCCGGGCCGCACCCGGGCGAGCAGCACGCGCGCGACCGCCGCCGCGATCGCCATCTTGCCGAAGGGTGTCGTGAGCACGAGGATCGCCAGCAGCACCACCCAGATCGGCGCGCTCGGCAGCACGTCGAACCCGGTCGTGAGGTTGAGGGCGGTTCCGGCCGTGAGCAGAATCACGAGCCACCGCAGGCCGCTCGCGATGAAGAGCGGCGCCCCTGCGAGGGTCTGCAGCCACTGCGTGCGGCGCGGCGTGGGCGCCGGCTCGTGGAACCCGCCGTCGTCGTGCGCCTCCGCGACTGCCGAGATCGCTTTCGCCATCGCCCCGAGCCGCGGTACATCGTAGATGTCGGCGACCGTGAATTCCGGCACGCGGGCCCGGATGCGGGACACGAGCTGCGCCGCCGCGAGCGAGCCGCCGCCGAGGTCGAAGAAGTCGACATCCGAACCGGGCACGGCCACCCCGAGCACAGCCTGCCACTGCGCCGCCAGCCACTGCTCGCTCTCGGTCAGGCCCGTCGCCGCCGGAGCGTGCACGCCGGGCAGCGGCCAGGGCAGGGCCGCCCGGTCGACCTTGCCGGAGGTGCGCATGGGTAGCGAGTCGACGACGGCGATCAGCGGCATCACCCCGGCGGCGAGCCGCTCCGACAGATGCTCCCGGGCGAGCGCCCGGTCGAGCGGTTCGTCGCTCTCGACCACGAGGTATCCGACGAGTACCGGAACGCCCGCTTCGCTCGAACGCACCGCGGCAGCAGCTGCGGTGACCCCGGGCAGCTCTTGCAGGGCGTTCTCGACCTCGCCGAGCTCGATGCGGCGGCCGCCGACCTTGACCTGGTCATCGGCGCGTCCCAGGAATACGAGCCCGGTCGGCTCGTAGCGCACGAGATCCCCCGAGCGGTAGGCGCGCTCCCAGCCGAGCTCGGGCATCGGCGCGTACTTCTCGGCGTCCTTCGCGGGGTCGAGGTACCGCGCCAGGCCGACGCCCCCGATGATGAGCTCTCCGGACTCCCCCGGTGCGACCCGGCGCCCCGCAGCGTCGACCACCGCGAGGTCCCAGCCGTCGAGGGGCAGCCCGATGCTGATCGGCGAGGCGCCGTCGAGCGGGCACCCGCAGGCGACGACGGTGGCCTCGGTCGGACCGTACGTGTTCCACACCTCGCGCCCGGCCTCGACGAGCCCGGCCGCGAGTTCGGGCGGGCACGCCTCGCCGCCGAAGATCAGCAGCCGCACGTGTTCGATCGACTCGCGCGGCCACATCGCGGCGAGCGTCGGCACGGTGGAGATCACGCTGATGTTCTGGCGCACCAACCACTGGGCGAGGTCCTCTCCGGCTCGCACGATCGCTCGCGGCGCGGGCACGAGGCAGGCCCCGTGCCTCCAGGCGAGCCACATCTCCTCGCACGAGGCGTCGAAAGCGACGGAGAGGCCGGCGAGCACCCGATCGCCGGGGCCCAGCGGATCCTGCTGCAGGAACATGCGCGCCTCGGCGTCGACGAACGCGGCGGCCGAGCGGTGGGACACGGCGACGCCCTTCGGCACCCCCGTCGAGCCAGACGTGAAGATGATCCAGGCGTCGTCATCGGGGTTCGGGTCGACGGCGAACTGCTCCGGCTCCGGAGCTCGTGGATCGAGTTCTCGTGGTTCGGGTTCTCGTGGTTCGGGTTCTCGTGGTTCGGGCCCTGCGCGGTGCACGAACCCATCGTTTCCGACGATCCCGACGACCTGAGCCTCTCCGAACACGAGGCGCGCTCGTTCGTCGGTGTCGTCGGCGTCGACGGGAACGTACGCGGCGCCCGCCATCATGATGGCGAGAATCGCGATGTACAGCTCCTGCGATCCGGAATCGATGCGCACACCGACGCGGTCGCCGCGGCCGACACCCGATGCGCGCAGCCCCGCGGCGCGAGCCTCGACCGCGACGACGAGCTCCCGGTAGCTGAGCGCTCCCGCCCCCGCGTCGATCGCGGACGCGTCGGGATGCGTCACGGCGGTCGCCCTGAGGATGTCGATGAGCGTGCGCTCGGGTGCGGCGTGGGTCGCGCGGGTCAGCGGAACCTGTGGGTGCTCGCTCGGCGTGGCATTCAAGAGACGGTATCTTTTCGCTGGTCGCATCGGGGCCGCAGGGTGCCGATGCTCGGGCAGCGCGGACGGTCTGCTTCGAATATGTCACCTGAGACCCGCGGCGCGTTACCCGAATGCGGAGATTTCGGCGCCGAGCACCGAACCTTTCCCGTTCGGCCATCTGCCGTTCATTCGCGAGCGCTCCTATTTCGCGCGCGGGTGCGCCAGCAGGTAGTGCTCGCGGAGGGTATCGGCGGTCACCTGCGTGTAGATCTGCGTCGTCGTCACCGAGGCGTGCCCGAGCAGCTCCTGCACCGTGCGCACATCGGCGCCGCCCGCCAGCAGGTGCGTGGCGAAGGAGTGGCGCAGCGTGTGCGGGGAGACCTCTTGGCTGAGCTCTGCGCGTTCGGCGGCGGCCTTGATCACGAGCCACGCGCTCTGCCGCGAGAGCCGCGCTCCCCGGGGCCCGACGAACAGCGCCGGCGTGCCCGCACCGCGCGCCGCCATCGCGGGGCGTGCGCGCACGAGGTAGGCGGCGAGCGCTCGGCCGGCGTAGCTGCCGTAGGGCACGATCCGCTGCTTCGATCCCTTGCCCGTCACCTGCACGAACCCGCCGGACCCCAGAGCGGTGTCGGGATCCTCCACCGCGTCGGCCGTGCCGGGCGCGGCCAGCAGGTCGTCGACGTCGAGCGCCGTGACCTCGCTCACCCGTGCCCCGCTCGCATAGAGCAGTTCGAGCAGGGCGCGATCTCGCAGGCCCACCGGGTCGTCGCCGCCCGCGGCCTGCAGCAGTGCCTCGATGTCTGCGAGGGGCAGCGCCTTCGGCAATCGCTGGGCGCGCTTCGGTGTGCGCACGCCGCTGCCAGCGTGCGCGTCGAGCAGGCCTTCCTCGAAGAGAAACCGATGCATGCCGCGCACCGTCGAGAGCCGCCGCGTGATCGATGCTGCCGCGAGCGGCGGCCGGATCTCGCCGCCGGGTGTCCCGTGCGGACTCGCAAGGTCGGCCACGTACTCCGACAGGGTCTCCGGAGTTACGCACGTCAGATCGGGCACGCCTCGCTCGGCGAGCCACGCTCCGTACGCGACGAGGTCGCGTCGATACGCCGAGCGACTGTTCGCGGAGAGTCCGAGCTCGAGCGCAACGTGTCGCAGGTACCGCTCCGCACCTTCTTCCACGCTGAGCGGCATCAGCGCGAACGCTCTCCCCGCACGGCGTCGCGCCCCGTCCAGGGGAGCTCGGGGTCGCGCAGCGGACGCCAGCCCCGTGCGCGAGCGGCAGCGGCGGCGAGCACGGCATTCGCGGTGACCGTGTTCTGCACGCGACCGTCGAGCACCGCGTCCACCACGTCGTCGAGCGGCACCCACTGCGGGCGCAGTTCGGCCTCCTCCTCCGAGCGCACGTAGTCGTGCGCAACAGGCGAGAGTCCGCGTGCGAGGAAGACGCGCATCGCCTCTGTGGAGCTGCCGGGCGCCAGGAACAGGTCGAGCAGCAGATGCCAGCTCTCGGCCTGAAGGTCCACCTCCTCGGCCAGCTCGCGTCGGGCTCCCGTGAGGGCGGATTCGCCGGGGACGTCCATGAGTCCGGCTGGAATCTCCCAGAGCCGGTGCCCCGTCGAGTGCCGGTACTGCTTGATGAGGAGCACGCGATCCTCGTCGTCCATGGCCAGCACGGAGACGGCGCCTGTGTGGTCGAGGTACTCCCGCGCCAGTTCGGCTCCCCCGAACGCGACGCGATCGCGCCGCATGTCCCACACCGCTCCGTGCGCGAGCACGGTGCTCTCGCCGACGCGGACGTCGTCGGCGCGCTCGTCTGCGAGGGGACCGAACGCGTCAGGCCCTTCGCTCGCGGCCGCGCCGACGGCGTCACTCACCGTTGTCGACCTCGAAGAGCTGCGCGGCGTCCCGGCGATGGATCGCCGCTTCGACGAGCCCGGCGAACAGCGGGTGGGGCGTCCCTGGGCGGGAGCGCAGCTCGGGGTGCGCCTGAGTGGCGATGTAGTACGGGTGCACGTCGGTCGGCAGCTCGACGTATTCGACGAGCGCACCGTCCGGGCTCGTCCCGGAGAAGGAGAGACCGGATGCGCCGATCTCGTCGCGGTACCGGTTGCTCACCTCGTAGCGGTGGCGGTGACGCTCCGTGGCCGTCGGCGCCCCGTAGAGCGACGCCGCGAGGGAGCCCTCGGCGAGCGCGGCCTCGTAGAGTCCGAGGCGCATCGTGCCTCCGAGGTCGCCCCCGTCGATGATGTCGACCTGTTCGGCCATCGTCGCGATCACGGGAACCGGCGTCTCGGGATCGAACTCCGTGGACGATGCGCCTTCGAGTCCGGTCACGTTGCGCGCGTACTCGATCACCATGCACTGGAGGCCGAGGCACAGGCCGAGCGTCGGAATGTGGTTCTCGCGGGCGAAGCGCAGTGCCCCGAGCTTGCCCTCGATGCCGCGAATGCCGAAGCCTCCGGGAACGCAGATGCCGTCGACGTCGCCGAGCGCCTCGAGTGCGCCCTCGGGGGTCTGGCAGCTGTCGGAGGGCACCCAGCGGATGTTGACCTTGGTCGAGTGCGCGAACCCGCCGGCGCGCAGCGCCTCGGTGACCGAGAGGTAGGCGTCGGGGAGGTCGATGTACTTGCCGACGAGCGCGAGCGTGACTTCGCCCTTCGGGTGGTGCACGGCGTCGAGCACCGGCTGCCAGCCCGACCAGTCGACGTCGTTCGACCGATCGGAGAGGCCCAGGTTCTCGACGATGATGCTGTCGAGGCTCTGATCGTTGAGCAGCTGCGGCAGATCGTAGATGCTCGGAACGTCGATGGCGTTCACGACGGCTTCCTCGTCGACATCGCACATGAGCGCGATCTTGCGCAGGTTGTCATCGGTGACCGGGCGGTCGCTGCGGAGCACGAGCGCGTCGGGCTGGATTCCGATGGAGCGCAGAGCGGCGACGGAGTGCTGCGTGGGCTTCGTCTTCTGCTCGCCTGAGGCGCCCATGAACGGCACGAGCGAGACGTGCACGAAGAACACGTTCTTGCGGCCGAGCTCGTGCCGCACCTGGCGCGCGGCTTCGAGGAACGGCTGCGATTCGATGTCGCCGACCGTGCCGCCGACCTCGGTGATGATCACGTCGGGCCGCGGCGTCTCGGAGGCCTGCAGCCGCATGCGGCGCTTGATCTCGTTGGTGATGTGCGGGATGACCTGGACCGTATCGCCCAGGTACTCGCCGCGACGCTCCTTGGCGATGACGGTCGAGTAGATCTGACCCGTCGTGACGTTGGCGGCCTGGGAGAGATTGATTCCCAGGAACCGCTCGTAGTGACCGATGTCGAGGTCCGTTTCCGCACCGTCGTCAGTCACGAAGACTTCGCCGTGCTGGAAGGGGTTCATCGTGCCCGGATCCACATTCAGATATGGATCGAGCTTCTGCATGACGACGTGCAATCCGCGCGCCGTCAACAGATTTCCGAGACTCGCAGCCGTAAGGCCCTTTCCCAGCGAGGAGACGACACCTCCGGTCACGAAGATGTGTTTGGTGATTCCGGCCTGGTCCGCGCTCTGCTCTGTTCCCACGGGCTTCAATCTTATCAGTTCAACTCGGACAAATGGCGACGGATCTAGCGCAGCTCTTGCCGCGGCACCCAGACCTGCTTGACGATCATCAGCACCGCCGCTGTGACGGGGATCGCGATGAGGGCGCCCAGCAGGCCGAGAAGCGTGCCGCCGGCGAGCGCACCGATGACCACGAGGGCCCCCGGCACTGAGACGACGCGGTTCATGACGCGCGGCGTCAGCAGATACGACTCGATCTGCATGTAGATCAGGTAGTAGATCGCGGCGATGATTGCGGTCGTCGGCTCGTCGAACAGCGCGACGATCGTGACCAGCACGGTGGCGACGACCGATCCGATCAGCGGGATGAGGGCGAGGAAGAACACGCCGACAGCGACGAGGCCGGGGAAGGGCACGCCGACGATGGACATCATCACGAATCCGAGCACCGCATTGATGAACGCCAGGATGACCATTCCGTTGACGTACCCGCCGACGGACTTGGTCACCTGCTCGGTGATGTCTATGACCTTCGCGCGGCCCGATCTCGGCACCAGCGAGTAGAAGGCGCGCTTCATCGATTGCAGCGAGGCGAGGAAGTACAGCGACAGAATCAGTACGATGAGCCCAGCGGTCACCCCGTTGGCGATGCCGATGCCGGCTTGCCACACACCGCCGGCGACCTGCGCCCAGTTCTCGGGATTGCTGACGAAATCCTGACCGATCCCGAGCAGCTTGTCGAAATCGATGAATTGACCGAAGCGCTCGTTGAGATCGAGGAACCACGGTTGCCGCATCACGTCTCGGACGAGCCACGGAGCGCTGCGCACCAGCAGGGTGATCTGGTTCGCGATCATCGGGATGATGATGGCGAGCAGCCCCGCGATGATCAGCACGAAGCCGCTGAACACGATGCCGATGCCGATGGGACGCTTCACTCCGCGCCGGTGCAACGCGCGCACCAGCGGATCCAGGCTGAGCGCGACGAACAGCGCAGAGGCGACGTACATGAGGATCGTCGTGACCTGCTCGACCATCCCGCCGAACACCAGTGCCACGAGCACGCCGAGCGTGATGGTGAAGCCGAGCTGGAACGGCCCCCGGATCACGAACTCGCGCGTGTGAGCTTTCGCCCGTTCTTCACGGGCGTCGACCGCGGCCTCACGGGCGTCGCGGTACATCTCACGCGTGTCGGAGTCCATCTGCTCCATGTCGGCGTGCTTCACGTCTGGATGCGAATCCAGATACGCAGCCTTCGTCGCCGCATCGTCGCTGATATCCGGTTTCCTCGGGCCCTGAGCGCCGAACCGGCCGAACAACTTCACCATGTGGGGAGCGTAGCAGTCACCGCGGACATCGCTGCGCCGCGAGCGCGGACGCCGCGCGAGGCCCGCCGAGCTCGCCCGGGCGGGCCTCGGCTTCCGAGCTCGGGCCACCCTGCCCATTGGTCAGCATCCAATGTATAGTCAGTGCATGCTGAACACTACTTCTCGCCTCGACGCCATGTCGCGACTGGGGCGCGCGATGTCGGACCCGTCGCGGGCGCGAATACTGCTGGCACTGCTCGAGTCGCCCGACTATCCCGCCGCGCTCGCAGACTCGTTGGGGCTCTCCCGCACCAACGTGTCGAACCATCTCGCGTGTCTGCGGGGGTGCGGACTCGTCGTCGCAGAACCGGAAGGGCGACGCACCCGTTACGAGATCGCCGATCCCCATCTGACCGCGGCGCTGGCCGAACTCCTGCAGGTCACACTCGCTGTCGACGGCGGCGCACCCTGCGGCGACGCCGCCTGTACCGTCGCGGGATGCTGCGGCGCCGTCGGTGCGGAGACGAGCTCATGACCACCGACTCCGAAGCGCCCGTGGCCGTCGCAGCGCGACCGGCACCGCCAGCCCCGGCCAGAGCTGGTGTGCTCCGGCGCCGCATCCGCATCGTCGTGGCGTGCACGATCGCCTGGAACATCGTCGAAGCCGTGATCGCGCTCATCGCCGGAGGCATTGCCTCCTCGGCCGCACTCATCGGCTTCGGCCTGGACTCGATCGTCGAGGTGCTCTCGGCTGCGGCGGTGGCGTGGCAGTTCTCGGGGAGCGATCCCGAGCGCCGCGAACGCACCGCCCTGCGCATCATCGCCGTCTCGTTCTTCGCTCTCGCCGCCTACGTGTCGGTCGATGCGGTGCTGTCACTCACCGGTTTCAGCGAGCCCGAGCACTCGACCGTGGGAATCGTGCTCGCAGCGGTCAGCCTCGCCGTGATGCCTGCGCTGAGCTGGTTCGAACGCCGCACCGGCAGAGAGCTCGGTTCGGCATCCGCCGTCGCCGATTCGCGGCAGACCCTGATCTGCAGCTACCTTTCGGCAGCGCTCCTGCTCGGTTTGGTGCTGAACAGCACGCTCGGGTGGGCGTGGGCAGACTCGATCGCCGCCCTGGTCATCGCGGCTCTCGCGGTGCGCGAAGGCGTTCAAGCCTGGCGCGGTGACGCGTGCTGCGCGCACTCAGATTGATTCGCGCAATGCCAGGAGTTCGGCGGCGTGCTCGAGTGCGCTCCCGGAGTCGCTGAGGCCGGAGAGCAGACGCGCCATCTCGGCGAGTCGCGCGTCTCCTTCCAGACGCCGGCAGCTGCTCTCTGTGAACCCACCCGCCGAGTCTTTGACGATCTGCAGATGGTTCGACGCGAAGGCCGCGACCTGCGCCAGGTGCGTCACCACGATGACCTGAGACGTGCGCGCGAGGCGAGCGAGACGCCGACCGATCTCGATCGCTGCGGCACCTCCGACGCCCGCGTCGACCTCGTCGAACACGAAGGTCGGCACCGGATCGACCCCGGCGACGACGACCTCGAGCGCGAGCATCACGCGCGACAGCTCTCCCCCGGAGGCGGTCTTCGCGACCGGCCGGGGGGCCGCGCCGGGATGCGGACTCAGCAGCAGCTGCACGTCGTCGCCCCCTGATCCGCCGAGCGTCGCCGCCGGCGACACCTCGACGACGAACTCGGCGTCGGGGAGCGCGAGCTGCCGCAGCTCTGCCGTGACGAGCTCTGACAACCGGACGGCCGCCGCTGTCCGCTGCTCTGTCAACCGCGCAGCAAGGTCGCGCTCGCGCTCCGTCTCGGCTTCCAAGCGCTCCGACAGCTCGTCGACCAGGCCGCCGTCGCCGTCGAGCTCCGACAGACGCTCGGCAGCGTTCTCGGCGGTGGCGATCACCGCGGCGCTGTCGGCCCCGTAGAGCCGGAAGAGCCCGTTCAGCGCCGCAAGGCGATCGTTCGCGCGCGCGAGCTCGCCGGGGCCTTCCTCATCGAGATCGCCGGCGTAGGCGGCGAGTTCGGTTGCCGCATCCGCGATCTGGAAGCTGACGCCCCGCAGCGTTTCGAGCACGGCCGCGAGCCGAGGGTCGAACTCGGCGACCCGCTCGAGCTCGCGCACAGCGTCGTCGACCAGTCCGCCAGCGTCTCTCACGAGCGGCTCGTCGGATTCGCTCGCCAACGCCTCGTGCGCGGCGGACGTCGCGGCGCGCAGTGCCTCGACGTTGCTCAGCAGCTCGATGCGGCCGGCGAGCTCGATCTCCTCGCCCGCCTGCGGGTCGACGGCGGCGATCTCCTCCAACTCGGCGCGCAAGCGCTCGGCTTCCGCGGTTCGTTCGTCGCGTGTTTCCGTCAACTCCTGCACGCGCGCGCTCAGCTGCTGACGCTCCTGGTGGCTGACCCGATACTCGGCGAGCGTGCGAGACAGCTCCTCTCCCCCGAAGCGATCGAGCGTCTCGCGCTGCGCCGCAGTCGATTTCAGGCGCAACTGCTCCGACTGCCCGTGCACCGCGAACAGGCGATCCGCGAGCCTCCCGAGACTTCCCACGGGGGCGCTGGCTCCGCCGACACCCGCGCGACTGCGTCCTTCCGCGCTCACGGTTCGGCTGAGCACGAGCTCATCGTCTTCGATCTCGCCGCCCAGCTCGTCGACGATGTCGGCGACGATCGGATCGGAGGTGCGCACGATCCCGTGCACGCGCGCCTGAGTTGCACCGGCTCGCACGGCACCGGCGTCACTGCGCTCCCCCATGAGGAGCCCGAGCGCGCTGACGACCATGGTCTTGCCGGCGCCGGTCTCGCCGGTGATGGCCGTGAACCCCGCGCCGAGCGGCACGGTCGAGTCGACGATGACCCCGAGATCCCTGATCCTGAGCTCTTCGATCATGCGACCTCACCTCCGCGACGACTGCCGCGCCATCCTGAGGTCGGCAGGTGGAATTTACGCACCAGTCGATCCGAGAAGACCCCGGCGTTCAACCGAGCGAGCCGCACCGACTGCGCGGATCGGCTGACCGTCACGATGGATCCAGCCGGGAGCTCCGTGCGTCTGCGCCCGTCGCACCACAGGACCCCCGGCCCGATGTTCTCGGGGAGAATGCGCACGCGCAGCTCAGAGTCGGTGCCGGTGACCAGCGGACGGTTGAACAACGCGTGAGCGGCGATCGGAACGATGAGCATCGCCTGCACCGTCGGCCAGACGATCGGTCCGCCCGCGGAGAAGGCATAGGCGGTCGAGCCAGTGGGGGTCGCGAGCACGACGCCGTCGCACGCGAACGTCGAGATCGGCCGACCGTCGACCCCGATCTCGACCTCGAGCATGCGCCGCTGCTTCTCGACGCTGGCCTCGTTGAGCGCCCAGGTGTCTGCGATCAGCCGTCCGTCCAGGCTCGCGCGAACATCGACGGTCAGGCGTTCCTCGACCGTGTAGTCGCGCTGCAGCACCCGATCGATGGTCGTCGTGAGATCGAAGCTCTCCATCTCGGCCAAGAATCCGACATGGCCGAGATTCACTCCCACGATGGGGCACTCCGAGCCTCGGAGCAGCTCGGCCGCCCGCAGGATCGTGCCGTCGCCGCCGAGCACGATGGCGGCTTCGAGCTCCGTCACCGCCACGTCCGCGCCGAGCAGTGCGATGCGCTCGACTTCGAGGTGCGGAGAGAAGTCGTCCCGGTCTTGCGCGTCGAGCACGGGAACGACGTCGGCGGCGAGCAGCGCGGTCACGGCTTCGACTGTCGCGGCGACCGCCTCATCGCGATGCGTGTGCGACACGATCAGGATCCGCCGTGGTTCGTCGACCTGCATGCTCATCGCCCTTCGTCCGCTCGTGCTGTATCGATGCTCGGCCGCGCTTCGGGAGCCCCTGTGAGCTCGGCGATGCGCGCCTCCCATTCTGTCGGAAGCGCATCTGCAGCGCGCACGAAATACCCGAGGAACTCCCGGTTTCCGTGCGCCCCGATCACCGGTGAAGCTGCGAGGTCGCGCAGTGCGAACCCGTGCTCGGCAGCGGCCTGGAGCACGGTGCGGACCGCGTCGCCCCACTGCGCGGGCGAGGTGACCACGCCGTCTTTCACGCGACCCACTTCGAACTGCGGCTTGATGAGCAGCACGAGCTCAGCTGCAGGTGCCGCGCACGCCGCGATCGCCGGAAAGACGAGCCGGAGCGAGATGAACGACAGATCGGCGACGACCAGCGTCGGGGCGTCGGCGACCCCGGTATCGGCGGCGAGATTGGCCGGCGTGAGTGCTCGCGCATTGCGCCCCTCGACGAGCTTCACGCGATCGTCATCCCGCAGTTGCTGGGCGAGCTGATCGTGGCCGACATCGATCGCCTGCACGATGCGCGCGCCGCGCTCGAGGAGGACCTGCGTGAAGCCGCCCGTCGAGGCTCCGAGATCCAGGGCCACGCGCCCCGAAGGATCGATGGCGAAGGCCTCGAGCGCCGCGAGCAGCTTGTGCGCTGCACGGCCCACGTAGTGGTCGGCCCCGTCCACCGTCACCAGATCGCCCGCGACGACCTTCGCGCCCGGCTTTACGGCGACGGCCCCGTTGACCACGACCTGACCGGCGCCGATGAGTTCTGTCGCACGGCTGCGCGAGCGGGCGAGGCCGAGTAGCGGCACCACCCGATCGAGGCGCTCGGCGGTGCCGCCCCAAGTCGCCTGGAGCTCCGCGCTCACGGTCGCCGCGCCATCCCGCGTCTCACCACGATGCGTCTCCGGCTCGCCGCCCTCAGACGGCGCCATGATCGCCTCGCTGCAACTCGGCGAGCAGTTCGTCGTGCACCTGCTCGAATTTCTGCGCACGGTGCGAGAGCGGCTGGGACTCGATGAGTTCGATCCGGCTGAGCAGGCCGTCGTCGGCCTCGCCCGTGCCGAGGTCGAAGGAGTCGGCCGCCGACGGGAGGCCGCCCTCCGCGGCGCCACCCGCCTCAGGGCTCGTCCGCTCCTCGCGATTCTCGGTTTCGCTCATACGTCAAGACTAGCGAGGACGTCGGACACGCACCCGTGGCTCAGCGCCAGTGATCCTCGTACAGAATCTCCGGCACCTTCAGCCCGTAGATGGCGAGACCCGAGGCCCAGATCGCCGCGCATCCCGCCCGCAGCAGGTTGATCGCCGAATCGCCTTCGGCGACGACCGACGCGATGTGGCCGTCCATGCGCACCTTCGCCGTGCCCACCTGGACGGTGCCGTCTTTCAGGCGTTCCGTCGTCGGGTACGGCTCGTGGAGTTCGGCGAGCGTCGCCACGATGTAGTCCGGACGCATGTCTTGAGACGCCGCGACGAGCTGCTTCGGTCGATCGACACCGGTCAGCACGTGCAGTGAGGGGATCCCCGCAGCGAGCGCGCCTTTGATATCGGTGTCGAGTCGGTCGCCGATCATCAGCGCATTGCGTGTGCCGAAGCGCGCGAACGCCGCCTCGAAGATCGGCGTCTCCGGCTTCCCCGCGAACACCGGGAGCCGCTGCACCGCCGTATGCACCGCTGAAACGAGTGTTCCATTGCCCGGAGCCAGACCGCGTGCCACCGGGATCGTCCAGTCGGTGTTCGTCGCGATCCACGGGAGCGGATCTCGCCCCGGCTCCTCCGCGAGCGCGAATGCGGCCTCCGCGAGGTGCGCCCATCCGACATCGGGCGCGAAGCCCTGCACGACGGCAGCGGGATCGTCCTCGGCACTGCGAGTCACTTCGAAGCCCGCTTTCCCGAGCTCGTCGACCAGCCCGTCGCCACCGACGACCAGCACGCGGGAACCGGCGGCGACCGTCTGTCGGAGCAACGAGACGGCCGCTTGCGGGGACGTGACGATCTCTGCGGCTTCGGTGTCGAGGCCCAGCTCACGGAGGTGCTCCGCCACCGATGCATCGGTGCGGGAGGCATTGTTCGTCACGTACCCGATGCGTACGGCGCGCGCAGCCCGATTGAGCTGTTCGACCGCGTGCGGGATCGCGTCGGGCCCGCGGTAGATCACCCCGTCGAGATCCGCGAGCAACAGCTCGCGGCCCTCGATCGGGGCTGCGCCGAGCGCAGTGGCACGTTTCCCGAACAGCCCCATCAGTCGCGCTGCTCCGTCCGCTCTTCGGCTTCGTCGCCGACGTCGGTCGGGTCGTCCGACTCGGCGAACGACTCCGAACCGTCGTCGGGCTCGGACGCCGTGTCGACGCCGGAAGCGAGGCCGGTGATACCCGCGGCAGCGAGCAACTCGTCCACCTCGTCCTCGATCGACATCTCCGCCTCGGGCAACGCCGCCTCGGGCAGAGCCGCCTCGGGCAGCGCCGCCTCGGGCGCTTCAGCTTCGGTCCGCTCCTCTCCGATCTGACCAGCCGGCTCCTCGTCGGCCGGCTCTTCTTCGGCCGGCTCCTCTTCGACCGACTCCACGATCTCGCGATCCGCCTCGATATCGGCATCGGTCTCGTCGGAGCGATCCGCATCGTCCGAAGGGTCGGACTCGTCGGCTGCCTCGTCCACGCCTGCGAACTCGCCGATCACCTCTTCGGCCGCCTCGTTCTCGAGCTCGGCGTCACGCTCCTCTTCGATGGCATCCTCATAGACCTCGAAGACCTCGAGCTCGTCGAGCGATCCATGGTGCGCCTGCAGTGCTCGTGCTGCCTGCTCCGCTCGCTCCAACCATTTCGCGGCCTCAGCAGAACGACCGAGATCCTCGAGCACCGCGGAGTATGCGGCGAAGAGATCGGGGCTCCACGAGAACGCCTTCGTCGGGTTCAGCTCAGGAATCTCGAGCTCGAAGAGCGCCTGCTGCGTCTGCCCGAGGTCCAGGCGAGCACCCGACATCGCGATCGCGAGGTGCACCCGCTGCTCGGTGTCCAGGCGCGAGGTGTCCGCTTCGAGTCCGGTTTCGATCGCCTTATCGGGGCGCCCCAAGCCGCGCTCGCAATCGACCATCAGTGCGACGTGGCCATCCAGGCCGCTCAACCGCCGATACGTTCGCAGCTCCCGCAGTGCGAGCGCATAGTCACCTGTTCGGTAGGCGGTGATCGCCAAGGTTTCGCGAGCTACGGGGATGCGGCCGGCTCGGCGGTTCGCCGAGAGAGCGTGCTGGTGCGCGAGTTCCGCGTCATCGTCGATGAGGAAGGCCACCATGGCGAGGTGACGGGCCACACGCTCCTGCACGTCCGCCTGCAGCGTCTTCAGCTCATTGCGCGCCGACGGGTGCAAGTCCTTCGGCTCGACCTCGTCGGGAAGCACGGGGTCCCGGTGATCGGACCGGACCGGTCGGAGTTCATGCTGCAGGCGCTCGGCCTCGGTGAACACACGCTCGCGACCACCGCGGTCACTGCGGCCGGCGCCTCGGGTTCCGCCGCGTCCGTACCCGGGGGCGTCATCGCGCTGCGCACGCTCATCGCGGCCGCCGAAATCGCGCCGCGGAGCGCGATCATCGCGCTGCGGACGACGATCTCCGCGGTCCCCGCGGTCGTTGCGATCACCGAAGTCACGGCGGGGCGCACGGTCGTCGCGGTCACCGAACTCGCGGCGCGGTGCGCGATCCCCCCGATCATCGCGCTGCGGGCGACGGTCGTCCCGATTCCCGAAGTCACGGCGAGGAGCACGATCCCCCCGATCGTCGCGGCGGGGTACCCGATCATCGCGGTTGCCGTACTGCGGCCGCTGCGAACCACGATCATCGCGGTTCCCGTACTGCGGACGCTGACGATCCCCATCGCGCTGCGGGCGACGATCGTCCCGATCACCGAAATCGCGGCGAGGAGTACGATCATCACGATTGCCGTACTGCGGACGCTGCCGATCGCCATCACGCTGAGGCCGCTGCGAACCACGATCGTCACGGTTCCCGTACTGCGGACGCTGCGAACCACGATCGTCACGGTTCCCGTACTGCGGACGCTGCGAACCACGATCGTCACGGTTCCCGTACTGCGGACGCTGACGATCCCCATCGCGCTGCGGACGGCGATCGTCCCGGTCACCGAAATCGCGACGGGGCGCACGATCGTCACGATTGCCGTACTGCGGACGCTGCCGATCGCCATCACGCTGCGGCCGCTGCGAACCACGATCATCGCGGTTGCCGTACTGCGGACGCTGCGAACCACGATCGTCACGGTTTCCGTACTGCAGGCGCTGACGATCGCCGTCGCGCTGCGGGCGGCGATCGTCCCGATCACCGAAGTCACGGCGAGGAGCACGATCTCCCCGATCGTCGCGGCGGGATGCCCGATCATCGCGGTTGCCGTACTGCGGCCGCTGCGAACCACGATCATCGCGGTTCCCGTACTGCGGACGCTGACGATCCCCATCGCGCTGCGGGCGACGATCGTCCCGATCACCGAAATCGCGGCGGGGCGCACGATCATCACGATTGCCGTATTGAGGCCGCTGCCGATCGCCATCACGCTGCGGGCGCTGCGAACCCCGATCGTCACGGTTCCCGTACTGCGGACGCTGACGATCACCGTCGCGCTGCGGGCGGCGGTCACCGGAATCACGGCGACCTTCACCACGCTGATTACGGGGGCCACGATCCGAGGAGTCGTTCCGATCGGGTCGTTCATTCATAAGGTGCCTCCGAGAATCAGCGCTGTTGAGATGTCTATAAAAAGCGAAAGGGTCGTACAGTGTGTGCCGTCTCTGGCTTACACTGTACGACCCTTTCTGTAAAAGGTGTCCGGCGGTGTCCTACTCTCCCACAAGGTCCCCCTTGCAGTACCAT
>NZ_JBBCXF010000004.1:0-383790 GCF_037145595.1 Leucobacter sp. USHLN154 | reverse complement strand
GCTACCAGGCGAAGATCAACGCCGACCGCGTCGGCGGCGCTCAGGCGAGCTGGGGCGCGTAACCGCCTCCCCGCCCCCTCCATCCCCACCCCTCCCCATCTGCGAGCGGGGTCACTTTGGGAGCGTGTTGCTGTGTTTTCGACCGCGACACACTCCCAAAGTGACCCCGCTGCGGGTGTTGGGGTGGGTGATTGGGTGACGCGGGTACCGAGGGTTTTGGCGGCGATGGCGAGCTCTGGGCGAACAGCTGCGCGTCTCGCGATAGGATCGTTCAATGAACCATCCTCTTCACTGCACCGGGCGGTAGCCCGTGGCGACTATTCGAGACGTCGCCCGCCTCGCAGGAGTGTCCTCGGGAACCGTGAGCAACGTGCTCAACCGCCCCTCGTACGTGCGCGCCGACACTCGTGAACGGGTGCAGCGCGCCATCTCCGAGCTCGACTTCATCCCCGATCAGCGATCGCGTCAGTTCCGCCCCGGCCGCACGCGAACCATCGGCATCACCGTCGCCGAACTCGGAAACCCGTTCTTCGTGGATGTCGCACTCGGCGCCGAAGCGGTGTGCCGGGAGCGTGACCTCGGAGTGGTGCTCTGCAACAGCTCGTACGATCCGCAGTTGGAGTCCCAGAATCTCGACCTGCTCGTGCAGCAGCGCGTGCAGGGCATCATCATCTCTCCAGTGGACGAGCGCAGCTCCCGCCTCGACATGCTGAAGGATCGCGGCGTGCCGATGGTCTTCGTGGACCGCGTGGGCGACGACCGCGACGTCTGGTCGGTGGTGATCGATGACCGCGAAGGCGGACGGCTGGGCGCTCGGCACCTGGTCTCGCGTGGGCACCGGCGCATCGCGTTCCTCGGGCACCCGCACCGCTCCCCCAAGGTGAGGTCGCGGTACGAGGGCGCTCGCGAGGTCGTGCATCAATCGGACGGAGACATCACCCTCGAAGTCGTGACCACGGCATCGTGGACCGTGGACGAGGGCCGGCGCCTCGGCGCGGCCCTCGCAGCGCGCCCGCACGACAAACGCCCGAGCGCGGTGCTCTGCGCGAACGACATGCTCGCGCTCGGCCTCATCCAGGAGCTCGTGCGCTGCGGCTTGCGCGTTCCCGACGACATCGCCGTGGTCGGTTACGACGACATCGAGTGGGCATCGATCGGAGCGGTACCGCTCACGACCGTCGCACAGCCCAGAGAGCGGTTGGGCCGCACGGCGGTCGAGATGATGATCCAACTCATCGACCGGCCGGGCCCGCTTCCGCAGGCCAACCACATCGTGCTCGCTCCCGAACTGGTCGTGCGCTCCTCCACCTGATCGGGAGCGGTCTCGCAGCACAGGAACGGGCCCCGCTGCACAACGCGGGGCCCGTTCCGTGCCTCTCGGCGGGTGGACCTAGAACGCGGGTTCGACGTCTTCGACGTTCTCCGCAGTGACGACCGTCAGCGGAATGGGGATGCGATTCTCAACGGTCTCGCCCGCCGCGGCCTGGACGATCGTCTCGAGCGCGAGCTTGCCGTCCTCGACCGGCGACTGCACGATGGTCGCGTAGAATTGACCGTCGCGAATCGACTCGAACGCGTCCTGCTGGCCGTTGATACCGACGATCGGCGGAATCTCCGCAGGATCCTTGCCCGCTTCGGCCCACGCGTCGATGAAGCCGCGCGCCATCGTGTCGTCGTTCGCGTAGACGCCGTCGATATCGTCCCCGAAGCGGGTGATCAGATCTCGGCTCGCGACGAGCGCCTTCTGCTGATCGAAGTCGGCGTTGACGGTCTGCAGCACCTCGATGTCCGAGCCGATCTTCTCGAGCTGCTCCGTGAATCCGTCGGTGCGTCCGATACTCGTGCCGTTGCCGGCCTGGCCGGCGATGATGACGACCCCGCCCTCGCCGCCGAGCGCCTCATCCATGGCGTCCGCCGAGAGCACTCCCTCCTCGTAGACGTCGGGGCCGGTGAAACTCTCCACCAGCTCGAGCGCCTCGTCGTCCATCGGCGAGTTGATCAGCACGACCGGAATGCCCGCCGTCTGCGCCTGGATGAGCCCCGGGATGTACGCCTGCGGATCCAGCGGCCACAGCACGATCCCATCGGGGCTGCGTCCGATGCACGTCGTCAGCTGCTCAGTGCCGGTCTGGACATCGAAATCCTGGCTCAGCATGGTGACTTTCGCCCCCGCCTCGTCCGCTGCAGCTTGAAACGCCTCGTTCGCGGGAGTGGCGTACGCGTGCGACTCGGCGGCGGTGATGTAGCAGATCTCCGCCCCTGCACCGGCTTCGGCGTCGGGTGACTCGGCGGCGGAATCGGCTCCTGAAGTCGAGCAGGAGGCGAGGAGGAGTGCCGCGGCGAACGCGGTCCCTCCGAGGAATACCTTCTTGATCATGCGGGTGTCCTTTCGGTTTCGTGTTGACGGGCGACATCCCTCTTCGGTGAGAGGCGCCGCAGCAGTGCGGTAGGTGATACATCAGTGCCACGCTTCGCGTGGGTCAGACGGTCGAGCAGGATGAGGAGGAGCAGGATGGCACCGGTCACGATGTCCTGCACATACGCGGGGATGCTCTGGTACTCCATGGCGGTCGTCAGAGCGGCGAGGGTGAGCAACCCGCCGAGTGTGCCGAGGGCCGAACCGACGCCTCCCTCGAGCCGGGTTCCTCCGATGACCACCGCGGCGATGGCGGTGAGCACGATCGTGTCGCCGAAGACCGGGGACCCCGTATTGGAGGCGATGCCGAACGTCACCCCTGCGAGACCGGCCATCAGACCGCTGAAGGCGAATGCTCCGAAGAGGTACCAGCGCGACCGGATGCCGCTCGCCGCCGCACTCGTCGCGTTGCTGCCGACCGCGAACAGGTTTCGCCCTGAGACCATCCGCGTCAGCCAGACATGCAGCAGGAGAATGAGCACGACGAAGATGAAGACGCGCGTGGAGAGCGTGCCGAGGACCGGCTGCGTCAGAGGAATCCCGAAGAACGGATCGATGCCGCTGACGGGCCGCGAATCGGTGATGAGGTGGCACACCGCGCGGAATAGCAGCATCGAGGCGAGTGTCGCGACGAGGGAGTTGATCCGGAGCAGCACCACCAGCACCCCGTTGCAGCAGCCGGCGAGCAGTCCGATGCCGAGGCCGGCGATGGCCGCGGGAACCTGACCCATGGATTCTTGGAGACCGACTGCCGCGATACCGGACAGCGCAAGGATCGCGCCCCCGGAGAGGTCCAGTTGGCCGGCGATCAGCACGACCGTCAGTCCGATCGCGATGAGTCCCATGGTCGCCACGCGATCGATGCCGAGGCTGAGCGTTCGAGCTTCGAAGAACCCGGGGACGAATGTGGCGGCGATGACGAGTGTCGCGATCAGGATCACGATGACGCGGTAGCGCACCAATCCGAGCAACGCGAGACTCCATCCGCCACGCAACGGTGATACCGCGCTCATGAGCGGCCTCCCTTCCGACGGAGGTAGATGTCGAGCGAGACGGCGCCGACGATGAGCAAGCCCTTCGCGATCCCCTGGACCGCCGTGGGTACGCCCTGCAGCACCAGTATGTTGTTGAGCAGGGCGACGAACAGGAGTCCGCCGATCGCTCGAGGAATGCTGCCCGACCCGCCGAGCAGACTGATACCGCCGACGACAACGGCCGTGATCGCGTCGAACTCGTAGCCGACCCCGATCGCGGGCCTCGCCGTCTGCAGGGTGATCCCGAGCAGCGCGCCCGCAAGCCCGCTCAGCCCGGCGGTCATGACGAACGCGGACGCCCGGGTTCGTGCAAGCGGCACCGCACTCGCCCGCGTGGCGTCAGGATTGCTTCCCGCCGCATAGACCCAGCGACCGAGCGTCGTTCGCGAGAGCACCAGATGGCCGATGACTGCGACGATCACGAAGATGATGACGATCACCGGGATCCCGAACACCCGACTGTTCACGAAAGCCTGGGCGTCGGCGTCGGAGCCGTACACGATGACCCCGCCGACGCTCCACTGCGCGATGCCGAGCACGATGGTGCTGACGCCGAGTGTCGTGATCACGGGGTTGATGCGCGCATACCCGATCAGGATGCCGCTCACGACCCCGGCGCCGCACGCCGCCAGAATCCCGACGAGCGCTGCCGCGAAGGTGCCGATGGCCGGTTGGAGGCCGAGGGTGAGAATCGCGCCGACGGCCACGGTGGCCGGGACCGAGAGATCGGCCAAGCCGCGCGTGATGAAGACGAACGTCATACCCACCACGATCACGCCGAGTATCGAGATGTTGATCAGCACGTTGACCAGATTGCCCACCGAGAAGAACCGGTCGGAGAGCAGCGTGCCGATCACGAGGAGCAGCACGATGCCGACGGGCATTCCGATCACCGGACCGAGGCGCGCCCCCAGATTGGCGCGGGTGACCCGGCTCGTGCCCGGCACCCCCGTGATCGTCGTATCGAGTTTCGTATCGGTCATGCGTGCGCCGCCTCTCCCGTTGCCGCGAGCATCACGGTGGCCTCGTCGGCTTCGGTTCGATCCAGTTCAGCCGTCACGCGCCCCTCACTGAGCACGTATATCCGGTCGCTCACCGCGAGCACCTCTGGCAGCTCAGACGAGATGAGCAGAATCGCGGTGCCAGCGGCGGCGAGCTCGCCGATGATCGCGTGGATGTCTGCCTTCGCGCCGACGTCCACCCCGCGCGTCGGCTCATCGAGGATGAGCACTCGGGGTCGAGCGGCGAGCCATTTCGCGATCACCACCTTCTGCTGGTTGCCGCCGCTCAGGGTGTCGACGGCGCGTTCGATGACCGGCGGTGAGACCCCGAGCGTCTCGACCTGCTCGCGCACCAGGTCCCGTTCGCGCGAGCGGGAGATCCATCCCGCGGTCGAGAGGCTCCGCAGCACGGGGAGCGAAACATTGTCTTTGATGGATGCGGAGGGCACGATGCCGTCGCGCTTCCGATCCTCTGGCACGTACGCGATGCCCGCAGCGACTCCCTGCGCCGGTGTGCGCGCGACCAGCTCGGCTCCATCGACGCGCACGGCGCCCGCCTGCGCACGATCCAGACCGAACACGGCCCGCGCGACTTCCGTGCGCCCCGCCCCGACGAGGCCCGCCAGACCCACGATCTCTCCTGCGCGAACGTTCAGCGTCACGTCGGAGAATGCTCCGGCTCGCGTGAGCCCGTCGACCTCGAGCACGACGTCCCCGATCGGGACGACGCGTTTCGGGAAGATATCGGTGAGATCCCGACCCACCATCAGGCGGATCATCTCCCCCGCCGTCAATCCGTCCGAAGCCCGGGTGTCGATCTGCTGACCGTCGCGCAGCACCGTGACCTGGTCGGCGAGATCCAACACCTCGCGAAGCCGGTGACTGATGTAGATGATCGCGATTCCATCGGCGCGCATTCGGCGCACGATGTGGAAGAGCGCCTGTGCTTCGTGCTCGCTCAGTGACGATGTGGGTTCGTCGAGCACGATGATGCTCGGGTGCTGCGCGTATGCCTTCGCGATCTCGACGATCTGCTGCTGGCTCACGGTGAGCGACCCGAGAAGCGCCGAGGGATCGATCCGAGCGTTGAAGGCGTCGAGCACGGCAGACGCGGCATCGGAGAGGGCCCGACGACGCACGAAGCCGAACCGGGCAGGGGTCGCGCCGAGCATGATGTTCTCCGCGACCGTCAGATCCGGCACGAGATTCAGCTCCTGGTAGACCATCCCGATACCGCGCTTTCGCGCGTCGATGGGTCCGGCGATCCGGGCTTCTGAGCCTCCGAGGACGATGGAGCCAGCATCCGGCTGATACACACCGGCGAGGATCTTCATCAGCGTCGATTTCCCTGCGCCGTTCTCGCCGACGATCGCGTGCACCTCACCGGCTCTGGCGACCAGATCGACATCCGCGAGTGCCCGGATGCCGGGGAACGATTTCGAGATGCCGCGCATCTCCAGTGCGACGGTCATGCGGATCCTCCTGACTCGGGTGAGCTGCCGACCCGGCTCGCTCCGCAGTGAAATTCGAGACGATAGTCCGCGCTCTCCCCAGCGGCGAGCATCGGCAGGACGCCGGCCTCGCTCGCGGCGGCACGGCCGCGGCTCCAGTCGACGTTCGTCGGTTCGAGCCCGAGTACGTAATGCCCTTCTCCCAGCATCTTCCACTGGTGCAGCGCCGGCAGCGAGGCGGTGTCGAACCGCACGGCGACGCGGACATCGCGCGTGGGGTTGTCGAGCGACACCTCCGCGATCCCCTGCCCGGTGAAATCGTGCTTGAACACCTGTTCGGCGTACCCCGGAACCGGCCCGGTGACCTCGAACCACTGCGAGAGTCCGTGTTCCGCGTCAGCGTCACGAGGGGACACCGAGACCGACGGCACCTCGAGCACCGAGCCGTCGTCGAGCAGAGGCCACCCGAGATTCGCGTGGTAGAGCACCATGTGCCCGGCCGCCGCCGACCCTTCGTTGGTCACGCGATCCTCCACCACGATCGACGCCCCGCCGAGCGGTACGGTGATGCGGCGGGTGAGCAGCAGGTTGTCTCCGAAGACGCTGGCCTGACGCACCTCCGCTTCCACCACGAGTTCGGCGTCGCTCACCTGCGCCCGAGTGACGACCGACGGCGTCGAACCGATTCGGCCGTGCATCGGGTACTCGACTCCCGCTACCGTGCTCGCGGGGCCGTACGAGTCGAGCCCGCAGGTCGCGAGCAGTCCGCCTCCGAACGTGCGGAGCCACTCGGTCCCCGAATCCACGGTGAGGCCGGGATCGGCGAATCCGGTGGGAGAGTGCCAGGCGATCGGGACGCCCCGGTACGCCACCGCGCCGATGTCGAGTGCGCGATCGGGGTGCAGCTCGACCGTCAGCCCGCCACCCGAGGTGAGCACGATGCGACGAGCGCCCCGAGCCGCGCCCTGCGTCTCGTCGAATTGATCGATGCGGGCGATCTGATGGAGCGAGCCGGTGCGACGCCTCACCTCCGCGAGTGTCCGGCCGTACAGCTTCGGTTGAGCGGACATCGTTAGAGTCCCAGCTCGACGCGTTCGCTCGCGAGCTGCTGATTGCCCGGCCCGAAGTGCTTCAGAATGACCAGATCGTCGGTCGTCGACGTGTTGACCACCTGCACCCCGCCCGATGCGGCGCCCGCCGTGATGAAGAACTCATCGCTCGAGAACTGCCCATATCGGATGCTCGAGATCGCCGCGATGTGCTGCCCGCCGATGCTGCCGTGCCCGGCGACCGCGATGAGTCCGTGCGCGTCCCGGTCGCCCACGGTGACGGACCCGCCCGGAGCGACGGTGAGTTCCTTGGCGCTGAACGCAGTCGCGCGGTAGGTGATCCAGCGCTCCGTGTACTCAGGCGACCCGGCGCGGCTTTCGACTGTCTCGACCGGCGGAGTGAAGCGGTGACTCCAGAAGTCGGCGTCGATGTTCAGGTCCCAGTCCGCGAGATCGACGATGAAGTCCAGGTCGCCGACATTGCTCGCGGGCACGTCCTTCCACATCAGTTCGTCCGGAACCTCGCGATTGTTCGACCACGACTCGGTCATCGCGAACACATCGCACGCCGCCTGAGGCTCGTAGGTGCACATGCTGGCCGGTGCGTGCAGGACACCTGCGGGCACGTCCCATCCGGTGCCAGGGGTGATGCGATACGCCTTGGACAGGTCGGTGATCCGGTTGTCGCCGCCGCGGAGGAAGGCCTCGAGTTTGTCGCGGAGCTGCTCTTTCGTGACCTCCGGGTGAAGCCCGAAGAACGTGTACGGGAACTGTCCGCCATGGTTGTTCATCTGCGGCGGGAAGTAATAGGCCTCTGGCTTGCCGGGCTTGCCGACGAGGGCGGCGTGTTCATCGCGGTGATGGATGTGGAACGGCAGCGGGAACTCGTTGTCGAAGAACTTCGAGTACATCGGCCAGAGGCCGTGCGACGCCCACAGCGCACCGATGGCATCGCCCTTCGCGTGCGCGATGAGTTCATCGAGCGGGATCACCCCGCCGTCGGGATCGCGCACGAGGCTGAGACCTTCGAACGGGTCGGTGCGCGGCCCGTTCTCGGCCCGGATCGCACTCGCCAACCAACGCTCATCGATGCCGCCGCGCTCCTTGCCCAGCGGGAAGTAGTCGTCTGGGTGCAGCCGGATACGCCGACCCGGGGTGCAGAACGCGCGCGGCACCCAAGCGGGAGCGAGACGCAGCACGCCGTTCGCATCGTTCATCGCGCGTTCGATCGCGGCTTCAGAACTCGTGACTCCCGCGTATGGACCGGCCTGTGCCATTACTCACTCCTTTGTGGTGATGCTGCGTGCGCTTCTCTGGTTCATTGAACCAAGAAGGTTTCATTGAAACTACCAAATTGTTTCGCGCGGCACAATAGGCGGTGGGGCCGATACGGAATCGTTACCCCGGAGCTCCCTGCAGCGCTGCGCGATCGCTCGACACGGGCGCTCGCGCTCCCGACGCATTCCCGGGCCGTGGATGCCGAAATGGATCAATGAAGCGGTCGACCGGCGCGCACGACGCACCGCTGGCCCGCTCCGATCGACCGCGCGGCGCCGCCGAGCGAGCGGCGCCGCCGCCGCCGCCAAGCGAACCGGGCCGCCAAGCGAACCGGGCCGCCAAGCGAACCGGGTCACTTTGGGAGGGTGTCATGCTGGTATCCGACCGCGACACCCTCCCAAAGTGACCCCGCTGGAAGTTGGCCGGGGTCGGTGGTGGCAGGGTCACCGCGACGGGGCAGAGGGCGCGTCGATTCGCGCGGCTCAGCGGCGGCGGTCGTTCAGGGCGCTGAGCGTCGCGAAGTGAGCAGTCCGTTCCGCATAGGCCGCTGTCAACAGGGGGTCCGGCGTGAAGCTCGCCTCGAGTTCACGACCGTGCGAGCGGATCGCGTCGAGCGAGTCGATCGCGCCCGTCGCGATTCCTGCAAGCATGGCCGCCCCCTGCGCCGCACCGTGCCCGCTCGCGGGATGATCGACGCGCACCCCCAGCACATCGGCCTTGATCTGCGACCAGGCGCGCGATGCCGACCCGCCGCCAGTCGATACGACGCGATCGATCGGGAACCCCGCCTCGCGAACCGTCGCGATGTCGCGAGCCAGGGCGAGGGCGTTGCCCTCCATCGCGGCGAGCATCAGATCAGAGGCGGTCGTCGCGAGCGATATGCCGTCGATCACTCCGCGGGAGTGCGGATTCCACCCCGGCGTGCGCTCGCCGGCGAGGCTCGTCACCATGGTGAGCTCGCCGGGTCTCGGCAGCTGCAGGAGCACGGCGTCTTCGCGCAGGTCCGTTGCGCGTTCGAGGCCGTTCACCCAGTCGATGGTGGCGCCCGCGGTGACCTGCGCCGTGATGAGCAGATCGACGTCCGCCACGCAGTGCCGCGTGTGGATGAAACCGGGAACGCGTGTGCCGCGCGGTACCGCGAGAATCGTAACGCTCGAGAACCCCGTCATATCGACGAGCGGACCGCCGACCTCGACTACGCCGGCTTCGAGTGCTGAACCGATCGAGTCGATGCCTCCGGCGACGACGCTCGCCCCCGCGGTGATGCCGGTCGCCTGGGCTGCCTCGAGTGTGACGGTGCCGACGATCGCTCGTGCGGCCACGATGGGCGGCAGATATGCGAGCGAGTCTTCGGCACTGAGCAGCGCCGCGTCGAAGGCACCGGTTTCGTCGTCGAACCCCTGCATGAGTGCGGCCGTCGTGTCGTCGAGCACGGCGACGCCGCTGAGACGGCGCACGATGAAGCCGTTCGCAGACAGCACATGCTCCGCGGCGGCGAGCGCCTCGGGCCGGTGCGCGGCGAGCCACGGCAGCTTCGCGGTGCCGAAGAAGGGATCCGCGCCGTTGCGCGAATGGGGAACGATCTCCGCGATCCGCTCAGCTTCGGCCGTCGCCCGCCGGTCGAGCCACGTGAGCGCCGCACACGTCGGCGATCCGCTCCGATCCACGGGCACGAGTGTCGGAGCCTGCGCGGTGACGGCGACCGCCAGTACCGTTCTTCCGGCGACGACCTGCCGCGTCAACGCGCAGACCGCCTCCCACCACGCCGTCGCATCCTGCTCGGCGGCCGCGCCCGCGGTCGCGGTCGGGTATCGCTGCGACGCATCGGCGACGAGCGTGCCAGCCCGATCCGTCGCGACCACTTTCACCGAACTCGTACCGACATCGATGCCGAGCAGCAGTTGGGTCATGGGGTGAGTTCCTCTTCGTCGAAGGGTCCGGTGACGGTCGTGCCCTGCCCAGCACGGGCCAGAGTAGGCTACCGCCCCAGCGCGGTCGGGCTCGGCGCGGTTCGGGTGATAGTGGGGGACGGCGCCTCGACGAGCGGGTGCAGCAGCGGTTCGCCCGAAAGATACCGGCGTATCTCCTCCGCCACGCCGTCTGCCGCGCGATCCGCGGTCTCACGGCTCGCTCCGGCGATGTGCGGGGTGAAGACGATGTCGTGCCCTGCGGCCGCCAGGCCGAAGATGCGGTGCGTGAAGTCGACCGGTTCTTCGGGGAAGACGTCGAACGCGGCGCCCGCCAGGTGCCCACGCTCCACGGCATCGGCAACGGCGTCGTAATCGACGAGGCCGCCCCTCGCGGCGTTTACGAGACGCGAACCCGGGCGCATGAGTGCGAGCCGTTCGGCATTGACCATATGGGTCGTCTCGGGAGAGAGTCGCGCGTGCACGGATACGAGATCCGATTGCGCGAAGACGTCCTCGATGCTGGGCGCCGACCGCACGCCGGAGCCCAGTGATCCTGATTGCACGTACGGATCGTAGACAAGCACGTCGGCTCCCATTGCTGCGAAGACACCTGCGACGTGCCCGCCCACGGCGCCTGCGCCGAGGAGCCCGATGGTCGATCCCTTGACCTCGCCGCCGACCTCCTCATGCCGATAGAACTCTCCCCGCCACTCGTGAGACAGCAGCGTGTTGTGCGAGAGCGGGATGCGGCGGAGGAGCGCGAGCGCGAGCCCGATCGTCATCTCTGCGGTGGAGATGCCGTTGCGTCCCGGGACGTTCGCGACGGCGACTCCGCGGGCCCGCGCGGCGTCGAGGTTCACGTTCGTCGGGCCGCCGCGCGAGACCGCGATCAGACGCAGGTCTGGGCAGGCCGCGAGTACGCGTTCCGTGAGCGGCGCGAGCTGCGTGGCGATGGCGGTGACCCCGTCGAGCGCTTCGATGAGTTCCTCCTCCGTCCCGGAGGCCTCGTCGACCTCTCCCACTCGCCCGAACGGCGCGTCGGGCCACGGGAACTCGATCTCCCTCACCTCGATCTCGGATCCCGGGCCCCCAGCCCCGCTCAGGGCGAGTTCGATCGCGCTGCGAAGACGGGTCGACCGGATGAACAAGTCTCCGGCCGCAAGAATGCGTGTCATGTGTCTGTCTCCTCGACGTTCGCCTGCCGTCGCGCGACGGTGCTGGCAGTGACAGGGCGGCGCGACCCGATCCGGTTCGCGCCGCCCCCGATATCTGATTAGCCGCCGAACATCTCGTCGAAGTAGTCCTGCGCGTTGCTCTCGTCGATCACGGTGATCGGCATGAACTGGTCCTTCTCGACCTCTTCGCCGTTCAGCAGGTCGGAGGTGATGTCGATCAGCGTCCGCCCGTGCGCTTTGCCGCCGCCGAGACTGATGGAGCTCTTCTGCGGGTCGCCCTTGATGATGTTCTCGATCTCGATCTGGGTGGCGTCGATCCCGAACAGTCCGAAGGAGTCGAAGTCGGTGATCCCGCTCGCCTTGACTCCCTCGTTGCCGCCCTGCGCGCCGCCGCCGCCGATCGTGGCGATCATCTTCAGATCGGGGTTGGCCTGCAGGAAGTTCTCGGCGTTCGTCACGCCCTCCTCGGCGGTCAGCGCGGAGTTCGTCGCGACGAGTTCGGCGTTCGGCGCGATCTCCTCCACGGCGTCCTTGATGCCGTTCGCGCGATCGATGATCTCGGGGAACGTCGGCAGGTCCATCAGCGCCCACTCGACGACGTCCTCATCGCCGTAGTTCTCGTTGATCCACTCCGCAGCGGCTTCGCCGTTCGCGTACCCGGTCTCGTATGCGTCGACCAGGTACTGGGCGTCGTAGTTGTCGAGCACCTGGGTGTACCCGACGATCTTGATACCCGCGTCCTGCGCCTTCTGCGTCGCCGCCTTGAGCGATTCCGAATCGACGGCGCAGATGATGATCGCGTCCACATCCTGCTGGATGAAGTTCTCGATCTGCGTCACCTGCGTGGCTGCATCGCTCTTGGCGTCGACGTAGTTGACCTCGACGCCTTCCTCGGCGCCGTAGGACTGCGCCTCCTGCACGAGCTCAGCCCAGACGGGATTGGAGAGATCGGAGAATGTGACGCCGACCGAGAATTCGGTGTCGGACGGAGCGGCGCTGCTCCCGCCGGAGCTGCACGCTGCGAGACCGAGCAGCAGTGCTCCTGTCGCCGCAATCGCAGTGATCTTCTTCATGGGGTTCCTTTCGTTGGTTTCCGCGAGAACGGAGGGTTCAGGAGAGGGGGACGGTCGCGGTCTTCGGTTCAGCCGTCGGCCCTCGTGAGATGGACACGCCACCGATCTGCTTGCGCCGCCCGCCGGAGCGCTTCGAGGTGGCGTCGTAGATCACCGCGACCAGCAGGATGAGGCCCTTGATCACGAGCTGCACGTACTCGCTGACGTTGAGCAGCACGAGACCGTTGTCGAGCACGCCGACGATGAGCACGCCGATGAACGCACCGAACAGGCTCCCGCGCCCGCCCATGACGCTCACGCCGCCGAGCACGCACGCGGTCAGCACGCTGAATTCGAACCCGGCTCCGGTGGCCGACTGCGCCGAGTTCAGTCGAGACAGCAGCAGGATCGCGCCGACGGCGGTGAAGAGGCCGCTCACTGCGTAGACGAGCAGCAGGGTGCGTCGCGTATTCACACCGGACAGGCGCGCCGCCTCGACGTTGTTGCCGATCGCGTAGAAGTACCGACCGATGTAGGTCTGATTCGCGATGAAGTACCCGATCGCCCAGACGAGGGCGAGCACGATCACGGAGATCGGGATGCCGATGACGGCACCCTGCCCGAGCACGGAGAAGCCGCTCGGGAAGCCGGAGATCGGCAGGCCCTTGGAGAGCAGGTAGCTGACGCCGTTGAGGATCGTCATCATGGAGAGGGTGACGATCAGCGGGGCCACACCCGTCAGGGTGATGATCAGCCCGTTGATCAGCCCGATCACGACGCCGAGCACGAGCACGAGTACGATTGCGAGCGGCCAGGGAACGTCGAATTGCGCCATCATGATGCCGCACACGACGACGTACAACGAGATCTGGTAGCCGACGGAGAGGTCGATGCCGCCGGTCAGCAGCACGAACGCGAATCCGACGGCCACGATCCCGAGCGTCGTGACCTGGCGAAGAATGTTGAACAGGTTGTTCGCGTCCAAGAAGTTCGGGGAGAGCGCGCTGAAACCGATGATGAGCAGCACCAGCACCAGCACGATCCCGAGCTCGTGCAGTCGCGGTCGGAACTTCGAGATCATGCGAGGTCTCCTTCCGAAGCCAGCGTGAGGATGGCTTCCTGAGTGATGTCTTCCGATTCGAGCAGCCCGCGTTGCAGGCCCTCCTGCAGCACGACGACCCGGTCGGACATGCCGATGAGCTCTTCCATATCGGAGGAGATCATCAGGATCGTCTTCCCCTCCTCCGCGAGCCGGTTCATGATCAGGTAGATCTCATGCCGCGCCCCGATGTCGATGCCCCGGGTGGGTTCATCGAAGATGAGCACTTCCGGGCTCGTGGCCAGCCACTTCGCGAGCACGACCTTCTGCTGATTGCCGCCGCTCAGATTGCCGACGATCTCGGCGCCGCTCGGCGCCTTGATGCGCAGCTCGCGCATGTAGCGGTCGGAGAGTTCGCGCTCGGCCGCGGTCGAGATGACGCCGGCGCGCGACATCGCCGGGAGCCGTGGCAGGGAGATGTTCTGCTCGATCGAGAACTCGAGGATCAGGCCGTGCCGTTTGCGGTCTTCAGGGACCAAGGCGATGCCGTTCCTGATCGCCGCGATGGGGTTGAGCGAGAGCACCGAGTTGCCGTGCAGGTCGACCGTGCCGGATTCCGGCCGTTTCGCCCCGAAGACGAGCTCCATGAGCTCGGTGCGACCGGCGCCGATCAACCCCGCGAACCCGAGGATCTCTCCCTTTCGCGCGACGAAGCTGATGTCGCGCACGCCGTTGCCGGTCAAGCCGGTCACCGTCAGCGATGGTTCGGTCAGCACGTTCGTGCGCGTCGGGTAGTCTTCCCCGAGCTCACGGCCGACCATCATCGAGATGAGTTCGCGCTTCGTGGTGGCGGGGGTGTCGACCGTGCCGACGTACTGACCGTCGCGCAGCACGGTGACCCGATCAGAGAGCCGGAAGACCTCTTCCATGCGGTGCGAGATGTAGACGATGGTCATGCCCTCGCGCTTGAGCACGTCGACGATCGCGAACATGGCGTCGACCTCGGAGGCGGTGAGCGGCGCTGACGGCTCGTCCATGATGAGCAGCTTCGCCTCCTTCGACAGCGCTTTCGCGATCTCGACGATCTGCTGGTAGCCGGTGGTGAGCGTCTCGACGAGGGCGTTCGGCGCGATCGATACTCCGAGTCGCTCGAAGAGCGAACGCGATCTCGCCGCCATGGTCTTGCGGTCGAGCACCGGCCCCTTCATGATGAACTCTCCGAGAAAGACGTTCTCGGATGCGCTGAGGTTCGGGAAGAGCGTGAACTCTTGGTAGATCACCGCGATCCCGAGCTCCCTGGCCAGTTGAGGCGTGAGCCGCTCGTGCGTTTCGCCGTCGACCGTGATCGTGCCGCTGGTCGGAGCGATGGCGCCCGAGAGGGTCTTGATGAGCGTCGACTTGCCCGCACCGTTCTCGCCGATGATCGCGTGCACCTCACCGGGCCGCAGGTCGAGACTGACGCCGTCGAGTGCGCGAACCCCGGGGTATTCCTTCACCAGCCGGTCGACCTGCAATGACAGACCTGCGCCGCGGCCGGTGGCCGTCGATACGTCCTGTAGGGACATTGCTGCACGCTCCTCACGTCATCGTGGCGTCACCTTCAAGACATGAGTGTGTTACAAGATGTGAGGTTTTGTCAACTTTTGTGAAGTAACGATGACGCAACGGCGCGCCCAGGCGCCACGGACCCGGAACACCGCCTCGGCGCGTCAGCGCAAGTCGGAGACGAGGCGGCGGAACGCCGCGAGATCACGAGCATTGGGGGCGAGCTCGGTCGCGAGGGTGTCGATCTCATCGATATCAACGGCGTGCGCGACGGAGACACTTCCGAGCTTCTCGCTGTGCACGCCGATCAGCACGCGCTCCGAAGCACGCGCGATCGCCCGCTTCACCTCGGCCTCCTCGAGCGTGCTCTCATGGCAGCCCCGCTCGTCCAGAGAAGCGGCAGACGCGAAGAACGCCGAGAAGTGGACGCGGGAGACGAAGCCCGTGGTGACGGGCCCCACCAGCGAGTCGCTTCGCCGGTCGGCCGCTCCCCCGGTGAGCACGGCGGTCAAGCCGGGCCGCTCCTGGAGCGCCTGGAAGGTGAGCATCCCGTTCGTGACGACGGTGAGGTCTCCCGACCCGGAGATGCGCTGAGCGAGCTGATGCATCGTGGTCGACGAGTCGAGCGCGATCATTCCGCTGGTCGGCACGAGCGGAAGCAGCTTCTCGGCGATGGCCGCCTTCTCGGCGGCCTGAGACTGCTCGCGGCCGTGAAAGCTCACGGGACCGGTGTACATGGCGCCGCCGCGCACTCGGCGAACGGTGCCGCCCAGCTCCAGGCCGTCGAGGTCCCGGCGAACGGTCATCTCGCTGACGCCCAGCTCCGATGCGGCCTCGGCCAGCGAGACGCGCTGGAGCGCACTGAGCCGCTGCAGCAGCCAGGCGCGTCGTTCTTCGGCGGCGAGGGAGACCATGGTGGTCCTAGCGTAGTAGCGCCGGGTCACTAAGCTCAGAGACATGGCCGTGAACGGAAGCATCGAGGGAGAGCGGCGGCGCAGAGAACTCGTCGAACTCGCGCGCACCGCGGGTGAGATCTCCATCGATCAGGCCGCGACGCAGTTCGACGTCTCGACGATGACCATTCGGCGCGACCTGGAGATGCTCGAGGTCGAGGGATCGGTGCGACGGGTGCGCGGGGGCGCCGTGCCCGCCACCGGCCCGCGCAGCTACGACGAACGGCTTGCGACCCGTGGGAGCGCGAAGCGCGCGATCGCGCGCAAGGCACTCGATCTCGTGCCCCGTCGAGGTGCGATCGCCCTCGATGCATCGACGACGGTCAACGCCCTCGCTGAGATGCTCGGCGATCACGGCGCGCTCACCGCGTGCACCAACTCCGTCCAGACCTTCGAATTGCTCGCGCGTCTCGGCGGCGTGGAGGCCCAGTTGACGGGCGGCGCGCACGAGGCGATCACCGGCAGCCTGGTCGGCCCGATTGCGAACGCCGGAGCGCGCCTCCTGCACACGCGCGTGTTCTTCACCTCCTCCGACGGGATCAGCCCGGAGGGAGGCACCTCAGAAGCGTCGCTCGCGGAAGCCGAGGTGAAGCGCCACCTCGCGCAGTCCGCCGACGCGACCGTGCTCTGCGCCGACTCGTCGAAGCTCGGAAAGCGCTCGACCGGCATGGCGCTCGAACTCTCCGCCGTTTCGACGCTCATCACCGAACTCGACCCCGCAGATCCCAGGCTCGATCCGTATCGGGACCTCGTCGAGATCCGATGATGCACGATCGCTTGTCGGCCATGTTATTTCGTGTTAAATTCACACGAAGCAACAAACGGCAGCTCCGGAGGCACCCATGACCGACCCCACCGCCCAGGCACTCATCGCCCGCTCGAACCGACTCGGCGCAGATAAGAAGAACACGAACTTCGCGGGCGGCAACACGTCGGCGAAGGGGTTCACCACCGATCCCGTGACCGGCGAAGACGTCGAACTCATGTGGGTCAAGGGCTCCGGCGGCGACCTCGGCACGCTCACCGCCGCCGGGCTCTCGGCGCTGCGCATCGACCGCCTGCGCGCACTCGTGAACGTCTACCCCGGCCTCGAGCGCGAAGACGAAATGGTCGCGGCCCTCGACTACTGCCTCCACGGCAAGGGCGGCGCGGCGCCGTCGATCGACACCGCAATGCACGGCCTCGTCGACGCGGCCCACGTCGACCACTTGCACCCCGACTCCGGCATCGCGATCGCGACCGCAGCCGACGGCGAAGCGCTCACCGCGAAGATCTTCGGCGACAAGGTCGTGTGGGTGCCCTGGCGCCGCCCCGGCTTCCAGCTCGGCCTCGACATCGCCGCCATCAAGGCGGAGCATCCCGAGGCGATCGGCTGCATCCTCGGCGGCCACGGCATCACGGCCTGGGGCGACACGAGCGAGGAGAGCGAGCGGAATTCGCTCTGGATCATCGACACCGCTGCCGCCTACATCGCCGAGCACGGCGCACCCGAACCCTTCGGCGGCGTCGTCGCCGGATTCGAGCCTCTTCCCGAGACCGAGCGCCGCGCCCGCGCAGCCCAGCTCGCGCCGGTGGTGCGGGGAATCGCGAGCACCGACAAGCCGATGGTCGGGCACTTCACTGACTCCGACGCCGTGCTCGACTTCCTGTCCCGCGAGAAGCTCGCCCCGCTCGCGGCGCTCGGCACGAGCTGCCCCGACCACTTCCTGCGTACAAAGGTGAAGCCGCTCGTGCTCGACCTGCCCGCGACCGCGACGGCCGAGGAGCAGATCGCCCGCCTGCACGAACTGCACGCGGCATACCGTGAGGACTACCGCGCCTACTACGAGGCGCACGCCGACGAGACGAGCCCCGCCATGCGCGGCGCCGATCCGCTCATCGTGCTCATCCCGGGCGTCGGCATGTTCAGCTACGGCGCGAACAAGCAGACCGCCCGCGTCGCCGGCGAGTTCTACGTCAACGCCATCAACGTCATGCGCGGTGCCGAGTCGCTCTCCACCTACGCCCCCATCAGCGACGCAGAGAAATTCCGCATCGAGTACTGGGCCCTCGAGGAGGCCAAACTCCAGCGCATGCCGAAACCGAAGTCGCACCAGGGCCGCATCGCCTTCGTCACCGGCGCCGCCTCCGGCATCGGGAAGGCGATCGCAACGCGCCTCGCCGCCGAGGGCGCGTGCGTCGTCGTGGCCGATCTCGACCTCGAGAAGGCGCAGGCCGCAGCAGCCGAGCTCGGGAATGCAGACGTCGCCATCGGCGTGGCAGCGAACGTCGCCGACGCGGCAGCCGTACAGGGCGCGATCGACGCCGCGGTGCTCGCATTCGGCGGCATCGACCTCGTCGTCAACAACGCCGGGCTCTCGCTCTCGAAATCCCTGCTCGACACCACCGAAGCCGACTGGAACCTGCAGCACGACGTCATGGCGAAGGGCTCTTTCCTCGTCGCCCAGGCCGCCGCACGCGCCATGATTGCGCAGAAGCTCGGAGGCGACGTCATCTACATCTCCTCCAAGAACAGCGTCTTCGCCGGCCCGAACAACATCGCGTACTCCGCCACCAAGGCCGACCAGGCCCACCAGGTGCGGCTCCTCGCCGTCGAACTCGGCGAGCACGGCATCCGCGTCAACGGCATCAACCCCGACGGCGTCGTGCGCGGATCCGGGATCTTCGCAGCGGGGTGGGGCGCCAACCGCGCCGCGACCTACGGCGTCAAGGAAGAGGATCTCGGCCAGTTCTACGCGAACCGCACCATCCTGAAGCGCGAGGTCGTGCCCGAGAACGTCGCCGACGCGGTCTACGTGCTCACCGGCCCCGAGCTGACGCGCACCACCGGTCTCCACATCCCCGTCGATTCCGGCGTCGCCGCGGCGTTCCTGCGATGAGCGACGCGGCTGCAGGATCGGCGGTCGGCGGCGCCGACGTCGGCGCTCCGGCCGCCGGTCGCGCCGTCGCAGCAGTCGACCTCGGGGCGACGAGCGGGCGCGTCATCGTCGGCCGCATCGCGCACGGCCCAGACGGAGCCGAACTCCGCACCCAGCACGTGGCGCGCTTCGCGAACGACCCCGTGCGCACGAGCGACGGCCTGCACTGGAACTTCCTCGAGCTCTACCACCAGGCACTGCAGGGGCTCGCCGCCGCCGAGCGCAGCGCCCCCGGGGAGATCGCATCGATCGGCATCGACTCGTGGGCGGTCGACTACGGCCTGCTGCGTCACGGCCGCCTGCTCGGCATCCCCTACCACTACCGCGATGCGCGCTGCGAAGCCGGCGTCGCAGCCGTGCACGCGCGCGTACCGGCCGAGCGCCTCTACGCCCGCAACGGCCTGCAGCATCTCACCTTCAACACGATCTTCCAGCTCGCCGCAGAAGACGGCCTGCTCGACGTGGCCGACCGCGCACTGCTCGTGCCGGACCTGTTGAACTACTGGCTCACCGGAGTGGAGGCCGCGGAGCGCAGCAACGCATCGACCACCGGGCTGCTCGATCCGCGAACACGCGAATGGGATCTCGAACTCGCGGAAGAGGCGGGCATTCCCGCGCGCATCCTGCCGCAGCTCATCGAGGCGGGCACCCGCCTCGGGCCCGTCACCGGAGACGCAGCGAAGGTCATCGGTCGGGCGATCGACGTCGTCGCGGTCGCCTCGCACGACACAGCCTCTGCCGTCGCAGCGGTACCGGCCACGCGATCCGACTTCGCCTACATCTCGTGCGGGACCTGGGGCCTCGTCGGCCTCGAACTCGATGCTCCCGTGCTCACCGACGCCGCCCGCCTCGCGAACTTCACCAACGAGGGCGGCATCGAGGGCACCACGCGATTCCTGCACAACGTCATGGGCACATGGCTGTTCTCGGAGTCGCTGCGGCACTGGGAGCCCGGTGCGACCAACGCGCAGCGATCCAGCCTGCTCGGCGAACTGCTCGCCGAGGCAGCATCGGTCACCGGCCCCATCCCCGTCTTCGACGCGAACGACCCCCAGTTCATGCCGCCCGGCGACCTGCCCGACCGCATCGTGCGCTGGTTCGAAGCACGCGGCGAACGCGCACCCGAGGGGCGGGCCGAGATCGTCCGCTCGATCACGGAGAGCCTCGCCGTGGCATTCGCCGACGCCGTGGAGACGGCGAGCCGACTGGCGGATCGCGAGGTCTCGACCATCCACGTCGTCGGCGGCGGCTCGCAGAACACGCTGCTCTGCCAGCGCCTCGCCGACCGATCCGGCCTCGAAGTGCTCGCCGGCCCCGTCGAAGCGACCGCGATGGGCAACCTGCTCATCCAGGCGCAGACGCTCGGCCTCATCGGCCCGGGCCTCGCCGAGCTGCGCGCCGTCGTGGCCCGATCCACCGCCCCCATCCGTTACACCCCCGCTTCGCGTTAGGTTTCAGTCATGGTTACCCGTCAACTCCCCAACCCCTCCGAACTTCTCGACCTCATGCAGTTCAAGCGCCCCGAGTTCGACGGCAAGAAGCGCCGCCTCGACTCCGCGCTCACCATCAACGACCTGCGCACCATCGCGAAGCGCCGCACTCCCAAAGCGGCGTTCGACTACACCGATGGCGCCGCAGAGGGCGAGCTCTCCCTCGCCCGCGCGCGTCAGGCGTTCGAGGACGTCGAGTTCCACCCCGGCATCCTGAAGCCCGCCGCGAACGTCGACACCTCGGTGCAGGTCCTCGGCGGATCCTCAGCCCTGCCCTTCGGCATCGCCCCGACCGGGTTCACCCGCCTCATGCAGACCGAAGGCGAGACCGCGGGAGCCGGCGCCGCCGGAGCCGCGGGCATCCCGTTCACGCTCTCCACCCTCGGCACCACGTCGATCGAAGACGTGAAAGCAGCCAACCCCCACGGCCGCAACTGGTTCCAGCTGTATGTGATGAAGGATCGCGAGATCTCCTACGGCCTCGTGCGCCGCGCCGCGGAGGCCGGATTCGACACCCTGCAGTTCACCGTCGACACGCCCGTCGCCGGAGCTCGGCTGCGCGACAAGCGCAACGGATTCTCCATCCCGCCGCAGCTCACCCTCGGCACCATCGTGAACGCGATCCCCCGGCCGTGGTGGTGGGTCGACTTCCTCACCACCCCCAAGCTCGAATTCGCGTCACTCTCCACGACCGGCGGCACCGTCGGCGAGCTGCTCGACGCCGCGATGGATCCCACCATCAGCTACGAAGACCTCAAGGTGATCCGCGAGATGTGGCCCGGCAAGCTCGTCGTGAAGGGCGTGCAGACCGTCGAGGACGCGGCGAAGCTCATCGACCTCGGCGTCGACGGCATCATCCTGTCGAACCACGGCGGCCGCCAGCTCGACCGAGCGCCGATCCCGTTCCACCTCCTGCCGCAGGTCGTGCGCGAGGTCGGTCGCGACGCGACGGTGATGGTCGACACCGGCATCATGAACGGCGCCGACATCGTCGCATCGATCGCACTCGGGGCGAAGTTCACCCTCATCGGACGCGCCTACCTCTACGGGCTCATGGCCGGCGGGCGAGCCGGGGTCGATCGCACGATCGCGATCCTGCGCGACGAGATCGAGCGCACCATGAAGCTGCTCGGCGTCGCCTCGATCGCGGAGCTCGAGCCCGCCCACGTCACCCAACTGCAGCGCCTCGCACCGCTCGAGCACGGCGCCGCGGCCCGCGCCCGCGCTGGCGCGTAGCGCTGCGCTTGGGGCGGCGGCGGTCGCGGCCGCGGCTGCGCCCCGCTGCGCTGCGGCCGCGGCGCGCCGCACTTCAACGAGCCGGGTCACTTTGGGAGCGTGTCGCATTTCTGGAGCGTGTCGACACGCTCCGAAAGTGACCCGGCTCGAACAACGGAAGCGATGGGGGCGGGGGAAAGGGGCGTGCTTAGCACCCTCCCCCGGGTGCAGCGGTTCTCCCCCCACATCCTGCCGGAGCGCTGAATCCGCGCCACATATCCACCAAGACTGATATTCGACTCAGGCATATTCCGCGCAGAGTGATGCTTGCACTATGTCACGGCGGCACACCATCAATGTTCCTCCCGGCGCCTACCGCTCCGCGGAGCTGATTCAGGCCGGAGTGCATTCGAAACGTCTCGGTGCAAAAGATGTGCGCCGGATCGGGCGCGGGATCGTGCTGCACCCGAATTTCGAGTACGACGATTTCAGCTACCGCGACCGTTGCATCGCGGTGGGAATGACGCTCAGGCAGGAGTTCTTCCTGTCGCGTCGATCTGCCGCAGCACTGCTAGAGATTCCGCATCCACCGCACCCTCAGGGGCTCGTCGATGTCGCTTCCTTTTGGCCGCAACGCGCACCCCGGCACCGTCTCATCGACGGTCACCGAGTGAAGAGCGGGATACTCCAGTGGACCGAAAACCACGGCCTCACCCTTCCGTCCGCCAGTGATATCTGGTGCCAGCTCGGCCCGGTGACTACACTCGCCGGCCTCGTCGCCGCGGGAGATTTTCTGATCTCCGGCGCGCGAATCCGAGGCGCACCGGGCGGGCGGGCCGCACCACTCAGCTCGCTCGAGGAGCTCCGACATGCTCATCAGCGCCATCGGACCACGGTGGGCGGACCACTCCGCACGCGCGCACTCGCGCTACTCCGCGCGCCGGTCGATTCTCCTCCGGAAAGCTTTCTGCGAATTGCTATCATTCTTGCCGGCTTCGAGGAGCCGAAAGTGAATTGTCCTGTGCCGACGCGAGCACGGACGTTCCATGCCGATCTCGGCTACCCCGAACTGCGTATCGCGATTGAGTACGAAGGTCGATACCACTTCTCGAGCCCCGATCAAGCGCGGTTCGACTTGCAACGGCGCCGCAGCATGGTCGAAGCAGGTTGGACTGTTCTGCAAGTTCTCGACTCCGACGTCGACGACCCGCACAGCTTCTTCGTCGGCCTCGGCATGGCGATAGAAGCTGCGCGGGCACACCTCGGATAGGGAGACCAGCGTCGCCTGAGCGACCACCCATTTCTCCTCGGCGGGTCACTTTGGGAGCGTGTCATAGATCATTCCTGAGCGACACACTCCCAAAGTGACCCCGCTCGCAGATTGAGGAGGCAGCGGCAGCGCGGCAGCGCGGCCGCGGCAGCGCCGCGCCGCTAGTGGTGCACGGGGTGGCGGCGCTCCAGCGCCGACCCCTCGACGTCGACGTTCGGGATGATGCGGTCGAGCCACTTCGGCAGCCACCAGGCGCCGCGCCCGACGAGATGCATCAGCGCGGGCACGAGCAGCATGCGCACGACGATCGCGTCGAGCAGCACGCCGAGCGCCAGGCCGAAGCCCATCGACTTGATCATCACCGAATCCGATGCGATGAACCCGCCGAATACGGCCACCATGATGATGGCCGCCGCGATGACGACGGTCCGCCCGGCCCGGAATCCCTGCGCGACAGCGAGCTTCGCGGGCGCCCCGTGGGCGTAGGCCTCGCGCATGCCGGTCGCGAGGAAGAGCTGGTAGTCCATCGCGAGCCCGAACAGGATGCCGACGAGAATCACGGGCAGGAAGCTGAGGATCGGGCCGGGGTTGTGCACCCCGAGCCACTCGCCGAGCCAGCCCCACTGGAACACCGCGGTGACGGCCCCGTAGGTCGCGAAGAGCGACAGCACGAAGCCGCCGGTCGCGATGAGAGGCACGACGAGGGAGCGGAACACCATCACCATGATGAGGAAGGAGAGGCCGACGACGACGACGAGGTACAGCGGCAGCACCTCCTGCAGCCCTTCCGAGATGTCGATGTTGATGGCGGCCTGGCCGGCCACCCCGAGCGCGATCTCGCCGTCGACGGGCGGGAGTTCGCGGAGGTCGCGCACGAGGGTCTCGGTTGACAGACTGTTCGGCCCCTCGGCCGGCACGACCTGGAAGGCGGTGAGACGGTGGTCGTCCGAGACGGCAACCGGAGCGATCGCATCGATGTCGTCCATCGAGGCGAGCTCGCGTGCGACGGCGAGCTGCGCGTCGAGCACTCCGTCGTCGTCGAGCCCCTCGGGCAGGTCTGCGGTGATGAGCAGCGGCCCGTTCACGCCCTCGCCGAACGCCTCGTCGGTCAGCGTGTACGCCTCGTAGGCGGTCGAGCCTTCGGCCTCCGACCCGCCGTCGGGCAGACCGAGACGCATCGACATCGACGGGATCGCGATGACGAGCAGCACGACCGTGGCGACGACCGCCGTGACGACGGCGCGCAGGTTCGTCATGGGCTTCACGCCGCGATTCACATCGGGGGCGGTGCCCGGTTCGCCGGCCGCTGCGATCGAAGCCCGCGCACGGGCCTTCTTGCTCAGCAGGCGCGTGCCGGCGAGACCGAGCAGCGCCGGGGTGAGGGAGATCGCGATGAGCACTGCGACGGCGACGCTGACGGCGCCTGCCGTGCCCATGAGGCCGAGGAATGGGATTCCCGTGATGTTCAGCGCGAGCAGGGCGACGATCACGGTGGTGCCTGCGAACACGACCGCGTTGCCCGCGGTGCCGTTGGCGAGCCCGATCGATTCGACGACGCCGGCGCCCTGCAGCATCTGCTTGCGGTGCCGGTACAGGATGAAGAGGGAGTAGTCGATGCCGACGGCGAGGCCGAGCATCACTCCGAGGATCGGGGTGACCGAGGCCATCTGCGTCACGCCGGAGAACGCGAGCGTCGCCATGGCTCCGATGCCGACGCCGACGAGTGCGGTGACGATGGGGAAGGCGGCGGCGAGGATCGAGCCGAGCACGACGATGAGCACGATGGCCGCGATGACGACGCCGACCGCCTCGCCGACGCCGAGGATCTCGGGCACGCCCTGCGAGATGTCGGTGGAGATCGCGACCTGCACCCCGTCGACGGGCGTGCCTTCGAAGTGCTCGACCACCGCGTCCTTCGTCTCCTGCGAGAGGTCGAGCCGGGGCTCCGTGAAGGAGACGTTCACGAGCGCGGTCGCCTCATCGGCCGATACGACGCCGATCTTCTCGGCGTAGGAGGCGAGCTCCGCGCCCTGTTCGAGCTTCGCCTGGTTCTCGTCGAGTTCGGCGATGCCGGCGTCGAGCTGCTCCTGCTGCGCGTCGAGCTCGGCGTTCCCGGCGTCGAGCTGCTGCTGCTGCGCTTCGAGCTGTGCGAGCTGGGGCGCTCGCGCTTCTTCTGGCATCTCGATCGCTGCCAGCTGGGCGCCGGCCGCGTCGAGTTGCGCCTGCCCCTCGGCGATCTGCGCGCGGGCGGCGTCGAGCTGCTGCTGACCGGCTTCGGCTTGCGCTCGCCCGTCTGCGATCTGCTGGCGTCCGTCGACGATCTGCTGCTGCTGGTCTTCGAGTTGCTGCTGGGCTTCGAACGGGTCGATGACGTCTGCCACGTCGGGCAGGTCTTTCGCTGCCTCGGCCAGCTCCGAGATGTCGGATCGCTGAGCGTCGGTGAGCGGCGCCCCGTCCTCGGAGTGGAACACGACCGTTCCCGAGGCGCCGCTGAAGTCGGGGAGTGATGCTTCGAGCTCCTCGAGCACCTCGCCGGAGGCGGTTCCGGGAACGTCGAAGCTGGAGCTCAGGCCCTTGAACCCGATGAGGAACCCGCCGACGGCGATGCCGAGGATGACGATCCACGCGAGAATCACCGTCCACGCGCGTTTCGCGGCGAAGGTTCCCAGTCGGTGCAGCAACTCGGCCATGCAATCTCCCCAGTTCGCGGCGGCCGCATCAGGCGGGCCGCCATCGTCGTCGACCAGCAGGGGCTAAGATAACACGGACCGTCTCGTCTTTACTGAATGGAGGTCACGTGGCAGCGTCATCCCGCAGCGGCCCGGTGCGCAGCGAGGCCGCGCGCCAGGCGATTCTGCAGGCAGCCGTCGAGATGCTCGCGGAACGCGGCTACGACCACCTCGCCATCGAGGGCATCGCTTCCCGCGCGGGCGTCGGCAAGCAGACGATCTACCGGTGGTGGAAGTCGAAGAGCGCGATCATCGCCGAGGCCCTGCTCGAGGGCATGATCCTCGCAGAACGGCTCGAGGTTCCCGACACAGGCGATGTGCGCCGGGATCTGACGGCGTGGCTGCGCGCCGTCGGCGATGTCCTGCTCAGCCCGCAGGGTGAGAGCCTGGCGCGCTCACTGATCGCCGCGGCGACCGACAACGCCGATGTCGGTCAGCGTCTGCGCGACGTGATCGCCGGATCGGGGTCGGGCGCCGTCTCGACGCGGCTCACGGCGGCGCTCGGAAGCGAACCGCACCTGCCGCCTGGCGCTCCGGTCGACGACATCTCCGAGGCGCTCGTCGGGGCTCTCCTGCTCCGCGCGCTGAGCCGCACCCCGCTCGACGATGACGCGATCGCGGCTCTCGTCACCGTCGCCGTGGGCCCGCCGAGCCCCTGAACCGCTACGCCGCCAGGCGCTTCGCGAGACGATGCTCGAGCCCGAGCCGCACGCCCGCCCACTCTGGCTCGGTGATCGAGAACACGACCGTGTCGCGCTGATACCCGGCGGCCGGCCGGAGGTGGGCGCGCAGGATGCCGTCCTGCTTCGCGCCGAGCCGGGCGATCGCTGCGCGCGATTGATGATTGTTGTGGTCGGTGCGGAACTCGACGGCGCTGCACCCCCACACCTCGAATGCGTGCTGCAGCATCAGCAGCTTCGATTCGGGATTGGTGCCGGTTCCCTGCGCACTTGCGGCGTTCCAGGTCGACCCGATCTCGACGCGCGGCGTGAGCGCATCGATGTTCATGAAGGTCGTCATACCGATGATCGCGCCCGTGTCCGTGCGACGTGCGGTGAACGGGAGCATCGAACCCGCGTCCTGCAGCCTCAGGCGGCGCCGGATCTCGGTCTCCATCTCGTCGGGTGCCGGGATCGTGGTGTACCAGAGCTTCCACAGCTCACCGTCGGAGCTCGCCGCGGCGAGACCCTCCAGGTGGTCGAGCGAGAGAGGGTCGAGCGTGACGAGAGAGCCGCTGAGCGTACCCGGGTGATCGAGTGCCATATGCGTCATTCTGCACCGGCTGGTGCCTCGCGGCAATCAGCGGTGCGTCGCTGCGAACCGGCCCTCGTGCGACACGGCGCGCTGCTCCGCGGCTTCGGCGGCTTCGGCGGCTTCGGCGGCTTCGGCGAGGATCGCGCGCGCCACCCGGTCGTGGATGCGGAACGGCAGCGAGTCGAGCCCGGGCCGGGTGAACGCTCCCCCGGTCGGTCCGGCGACGAACGGACCCAGCCCGAACTGTCTGGTTCGGCCGGGGATGCGTCCGCCTGGTCCGGTCTCGATCTGCCCCGTGGTCGATGCGCCGGCGTCGCCCACGGTGAGCTCGGAGACGCGCCCAGACGCCACCAGCTGTCGCAGCAGGGGGTTGTCGCTGCGCGACGCTCGAGCCTCGGGCAGCCAGGCGTCGATCAGGGTGCTCGCGGTGATGCTCGCACTCGCGACCGCGGTCTCGCTCACTACGGCGGTGCCGGTCGCCGTGAAGGCCCCGCCGTCTTCATCGGCGCTCACCTGCAGCTCGCCCCCGAGAAAGCGCACGACCCCGGCGTCGGCGAGGGCGAGGAGCTCTGCGAGCCGGTGGCCCGGAGGCCCGCTGGCGAGATAGCTGAATGTGGCATGCCAGCGGCGCGGGAGCAGCTGTGTGCGACTTCGAGCGTTCCACCGCTCGGGGGGAATCTCGGCGAGCGAGATGTAGACGTGCAGGCCGGTCATGAAGAGGGCCTGGGTGGCGCTGTGCCGCTGAGCGGTGCGGTGTCGCAGATCGGTGCTGACGTGCTCGACGACGCGGTGGTGCACGTCGCCGCTCGGCGTGCACTCATCGGGACGACCGGGCGGCTGCGGCTCGCGGCCCGCTGGCGCGAAGGCGAGCGGACGCTCGAAGGCTTCGAGATCGAAGCGATCATCGCAATCGGGCACATGCGTCGCGATGAGTTCGGCGAGTTCTGCTGAGGCGTAGCCGCCGTCGCGGGTGAGTGCCGCGCGCAGGAGCGGCCAGAACGCCGCCCAGTCGCCGACGACGCGCTCGGCGTGACCGGTGAACAGCTCTCGGTAGTACCCGGTGATCAACTCGTTGGCGACGAGCGGCCAGACGTCGCGCTCGAAGTCGAGCGGCTCGTCACGGTGCTCGACGGCAGCGCGAAACTCGGCCCCGACGTATTCGAGCACGGTGGCATCGCCGACCATGCGGCTCGTGATCTTCGACCGGTAGGGCACACCGCGGCGCGAGCCGAGATGCAGCACCGGCTCGCGGCCGCTCGGGGCGTACTGCAATGCGCCGCGAGCGTTCTCGAAGAAGCGGCCGCCACGTCCGCTCGTGAGCATGACGATCAGGTCGATGGCGGCGAGCCCCATGCCCCGAACGATCACATCGGTGCCCGCTCGGAGGTGGTCGAGGGAGAGGTCGGCGGTGAACGCGGGCGCCACGTACTCGAGCCCGTTCCGCCGGGCGAAACCGGCGAGGCGCTTCGACTCCGAGGAGGGCTCGGTGCCGTTGTGCCCGAGTGCGTAGACCAGGATGTCGGCGTCGAGTGCTGCGCCGGATGCGAGGTGCACGGATGACCGGTCCGACTCGGAGTCCTGGTGATCCTCGACCGCGACAGCGATGTCTCGATGCCATTCGACCGTGAAGCGGTCGGACGCGCGACGCAGCGTCTCCTCGTACACCCATCCGAGGTAGGCGCTGTTCAGCCGTCGAGTGGGGAAGTCGCGCGCCTCGATCTCACGGATCTCCCGTTCGACGGCCTCGTCGGCCCATTCGGGCATCGGGATCCCGCCTGCGCGCACGCTCCGCACCCATTCGGCGAGCGAGAGCCCGGGGGCGACCGGCCCGTCGAGGGTGCAGGAGGGGTCGGTGAAGCAGGCGACGTCTTCGAGCATGGAGTTGAGTTTGAGCAGCGGCGACTGATCGCGCCGCCAGATGCGGCCGCCGCCCGGGTGGTGCGGATCGACGAGGTGCAGCTCGATCGGCAGCCCGGGGCGATCCCGCTCGTGGTTCGCGATGAGGCGCTCGAGCAGCATGATCGCCGCGGGGCCGGCCCCCACGCATACGACGACGACCGGATCCGCTCCGCCGGCCTCCCACCCGTCGCTCACGGCTTCGGCAGCCCGGGCGGATTGATGAGCGACTCGGCGATCGCCTCGTCCTCCTGCCCCCAGCGCTCGAGCACCGCGTCGTACTGCCCGTTCTCGATGAGGGACGCGAAGACGAGCTGCACCGGTTCGACGAGCCCGCTGCCCTTCGCGGTCACGGCGCCGATCTGCCCGTCGACGGGATAGGCACTGTTGAATGCGCCGACGATGCGCGTGTCTCCGAGCGTCTGCTCCCGGAAGGCGGCCAGCGCGTAGGGCTCGATGCTCGCGTCGGCGCGGCCCGAGGTGAGCGCGAGCAGCCCCGCTGCCGAATCGTCGTAGTAGACGGCTTCGCCGGGGTCGATACCCGCCTCCTCGTTCTGGGCGAACCAGTCGAGCAGGTACTGCTCCTGGTTCGTCCCGCTGCCCACGATCACCTTGATCCCGGAGACGTCGGCCGGCTCCGCGATCTCGGTCACCTCGGAGTCCTCCGCCACGGTGAACGCCATGACGGCGTCGCGATAGGTGGCGAAGTCGAAGAGCTCCTTCCGCTCCTCGGTCACGCCGATGTTGATGAGGGCGACGTCGTACTTGCCCGATTCAACGCCGAGCGGCCAATCGGCCCACGCGACGTTCTCGGGCGCGTATGCGAGATCGAGCCCCTCGGCGAGCAGGGATCCGAAATCGGGATCGCTGCCGATGATGGTCTGTGCGTCGTCCTCTGCGAAGAAGGAGGTGGGCGGGGATCCCGCGCCGAGAATGGCGACGGTGAGCTTCCCCGCCTGCGCCGGCTCGAAGCCGCTGGCGGCGAGGGCCTCGACGGCCTGCGGAACAGGGTCCGTGTGCGGGCGGGTGTCGAGGTTCGAGGTGGCGAGGTCGAAGGCGGCTTCGGAAGCAGGTGCGGTCGATTCGGTGCTCGCGCCCCGGCGCTGCTCATCGTCGGTCACGAGCGCCGAGCAGGCGGTGAGGGCGCAGGCGGTCGCTGCGAGCGCGGCGAGCAGGGCCGCACCGCGCCGGAGGGAACGGTGGTGCTGCGGGGAACGGTGGCGACTGGCGGTCATGTGATCTCCATCGGATGCGGCGCGGCGGGATCGCGGCACCGAGTGCTGGGTGCGGAAACGGGAGCGGCGCTCGGTCACGGGCGCGGCAGGCCGGGAGGGTTGACGAGAGACTCGGCGACGGCCTCGTCCGAGAGGTCCCAGCGTTCGAGGGCTTTCGCGTACGTGCCGTCCTCGATGATCGCGTTCAGCACGATCGAGACGGGTTCGATGAGCCCGTTGTCGCGAGCCGTGGTCACGCCGATCTGGGCGTTCTCGGGAAACCCTCCGTTGAGCGTGCCGACGACCTTCGATTCACCGCTCACCGCGGCGACGTAGGACGCGGTCGGATTCGGCCCGAAAATGGCGTCGACCCGACCGGATACGAGCGCCAGCTGGCCTGCGGCGTTGTCGTCGTAGTACACGGCTTCGCCCGGTTCGAGTCCGTTCCGCTCGTTCTCCGCGAACCAGTCGAGCAGAATCTTCTCCTGGTTCGTCCCGCTGCCGACGACGACGGTGAGTCCGGCGACATCCTTCGCCTCGGCGATCTCCTCGATCTCGCTGTCGGCGGCGACGGAGAACGCGAGCACGTCGTTGCGGTGCGTCGCGAAGTCGAACAGGTCTTTCCGCTCTTCGGTGACGGTCACGTTCGAGACGACGACGTCGTACTTGCCCGACTCGACGCCGAGCGGCCAGTCCGCCCACGCGACGTTCTCAGGCGCGTACTCGAGGCCGAGCCCGTCGGCGACGAGGTTCGCGATGTCGGGCTCGATGCCGAGGAGGGTCGCGTTGTCGTCCTCGGCCAGGAATCCGAGTGGTGCCTCGTACGCGGAATGAGCGACGGTCAGCTTGCCCTCCTGGATCGGATCGAACCCGCTCGCCTCCAGTGCGGCAACCGCCTCTGGCACGGGATCGATGCGCAGGCGCTCGTCGACGCTCGCGCTGGTCAGGTCGAACGGGGAGTCGCCGGCGGGCGCTGCATCTGCCGCGCTGCCGGGAGCGGCGTTCGCCTGCTCCTCCTCCGTCACGACCGCACCGCAGGAGGTGAGGCCGGCGAGCGCGAGCACGGCGAGCGAGACGAGCGCGACGCGGGAGCGGAGGCGCGGCGCGGGAGCGGAGGGTGTGGGGATCGTGGGCATGGGTGACGTCCTTCGTGATGGTGATGCGGTGGATGCAGAGCGGATGGGCGGATGGAGCGGCGACGGCGTCGCGGCGGCCGACTCGTCGTGAGCGGGCTCGAGTCAGATGACCCAGTCGAGGAACTCCTGCGTGCGCGCCTGCTCGGGTGCTCGCAGCACCTGCTGCGGAGTGCCCGCCTCGATGACGCGACCCGCGTCGAGGAATACGACATGGTCGGAGACCTCTGCGGCGAATCCGATCTCGTGGGTGACGATGATGAGTGTGGTGCCGCTATGGGCGAGGTCCCGGATCACACGGAGCACCTCGGCCACCAGTTCCGGGTCGAGCGCGCTGGTGGGCTCGTCGAACAGCAGCACGTCGGGCTCGAGCGCCAGCGCACGGGCGATCGCCACGCGCTGCTGCTGGCCGCCCGAGAGCTGGCGAGGATAGTGGTCGGCGCGATCCGCGAGCCCCACGCGCTGGAGCAGCACCTCGGCCTGCGCGATCGCCTCACGCCGCCCGGCCCGCTTCAGGCCGATGGGGGCTTCGATGATGTTCTCGAGCGCGGTGAGGTGCGGAAAGAGGTTGAAGTTCTGGAACACCATGCCGACGCGGGTGCGGCGCTCGAGCACGTATTTCTCGTGGAGCTCGTGCAGCTTGCCGCCGCGCCGCTCGTACCCGATGTACTCGCCGTCGATGGTGATGGCGCCCCCGTCGATCGTCTCGAGGTGGTTGATCGCGCGCAGCAGCGTCGATTTGCCCGAGCCGGAGGGGCCGAGCAGGCTCACCACCTGCCCGGGTTCGACGCGGAGGGAGATGTCGTGCAGCACCTCATTGGCTCCATACGACTTGTGGACGCCGCTGATCTCGACGAGGCCGCTCCGTTCGGAAGGGGCCGCCGACGAGGCTTCGGTGGTGAGAGTCATGCGATGCTCCTACTGGGCGTGCGCGGTGATCGCCGCGACGGAGTGGGTGGACACGGGGCCGGTCGTCGCGATGGTCCGACCGTTTCGAGCGGCGCGCTCGCGAGGGCCGTGGGATCGGCCGCCCGAGAGCGCCGTGATCTTGCGGCGCAGGCGCTGCAGCGGGGTCGGGGGCAGTTCTCGGGCGGTGCCTCGGGAGAACCGGCGCTCGATGTAGTACTGCACAATGCTGAGCACCGTGGTGAAGATCGTGTACCAGACCGCGGCGACGAGCAGCAGCGGCACCACCTGCTGGTTGCGGTTGTAGATGACTTGGACCGTGTAGAAGAGTTCCGGCAGGGCGACGACGAAGACGACCGATGTTCCCTTGAGCAGGCCGATCACCTCGTTGAAGGCGTTCGGGAGGATCGCTCGCGCCGCCTGGGGCAGCACGATGCGGAAGAAACGACGAGCACGCGGGATGCCGAGCGCGCGTGCCGCTTCGAGCTGGCCCTGATCGACGGAGAGGAGCCCGCCGCGGATGATCTCCGCCGAGTAGGCCGCCTGGTGCAGCGAGAGACCGAGGATCGCCGCGACTGATCCCGACAGCAGCCGCACGGTGTCGAACTCGACGACGAAGAAGTCGTATGTGAACGGCCAGCCGATGCCGAGCGTCGGGAACAGGTACCCGAGGTTGTACCAGATGACCAGTTGCACGACCAGCGGAACCGAGCGGAAGAACCAGATGAACCCCCAGGCGAACGAGCTCAGCAGCGCAGATCCCGAGAGCCTGCCGAGGGCGAGGATCCCGCCGAGCGCGAAGCCGACGACGGCGGAGACGGCGGTGAGCCAGAGGGTGAGCCAGAGGCCGCGCAGCACGGCGTCGTTGAAGAAGTACTCGGCGAAGACGCTCCACCGCCATTGGGGGTTGGAGAAGAACGTCCAGATGAGCTGCGCGAGCAGGAACACGGCGACAGCGCTGAACGCCCAGCGCCACCAGTGGCGCAGCGGTACGACGTCGAGCTGGTGCGGCTGCGCAGCGCGGTCCGCCGCCTCGGTCGTCGGGGTCTCGAGTGTTGCGGTCATGATGGGTCCTTCTGCGCGGTGGGAGTGAGTGGTGCCGGTGCGATCCCGGTGATGCCCTGCGCCACGGGCGCCGCCCGGCCGACGATCGGCGGAAGCGTCTTCGCGAATGCGTGGATGCCGATGGTCGCTGCGTCGAGCGCCTGGTCGAAGAGCGGTGTGTACCCGGCCCTGAGGTAGAGCGCGACCGCCTCGGGCTGGCGCGGCCCCGTCGTGAGCGTGACCCGCTGATAGCCGAGGCGACCCGCCTCCTGCTCGAGCGCGCTCAGCACGCGCCGCGCGAGCCCGCGCCCGCGGAGGTCCGTACGGGTCCACACGCGCTTGAACTCCGCCGTGCGCTCGTCGTATCGCATGCACGCACCGCCGGAGACGGGCTCGCCATCGAGCAGCAGCACGATGAACGCGCCGTTCGGGGCCGCGAAGGCGTCGAGCGGGTACCGATTCATCTCGACCGCCGCAGGCTCGCCGAACACTTCGACGCCGTACCGCGCGTCGTACTCGCGCTCCAGGTCGGCGAGCAGCGGCTGGGCGAGCGGATCCGACGGGTGCACGATGCGCACTTCGAATGCCTCGCGATCCGCCGTCGCGCCCCCAGCCGCCGAGGTCGCGAGCGACGGAGGAGCCGCGGTCATGCCGCGACCTCGTCCCGGCGCACCGGTGCCGCCGCCGCGGGAGGCTGCGGCAACCCGAGCGTGCGCCGCAGGGTGACGGGCGCACCGGTCTCGGCGTCGGTCTCGTACCGGTCGCGGAACACGCCGCGCTCCTGCAGCACGGGCACGACTCGGTCGACGAACGGGTCGAGGCCGCCCGGAGTCAGGTGCGGCACGAGCACGAACCCGTCGGATGCGCGCCCCTGCACGTAGCGGTCGATCTCCGCCGCGATCGTCTCGGGCGAACCGACGAAGGTATGAGACGCTGTCTCGGCGGCGACCAGCTGTCGGAGCGTCAGCCCCTCGGTCGCCGCCCGATCCCGCAGGGCCGCGGCGCGGGCGACGCGATCCTCGACTCTCGTGGAGACCTGACCGAGGCGCTGATCGCCCTCCGCGGGTTCGACCGACGGAAGCGGTCCGTCCGGGTCGAGCCCGGGGAGCTCTCGACCCCAGATCGCCTCGATCCAGGCGACCGCGGTCTGCGGAGACGTCTGCGCGAAGCCGATCTCCCGAGAGATCTCCCGAGCGTCGGCATCGCTGTCGCCGATCGCGAACGTCGCCGCGGGCAGAATCAGCAGCGAGTCCTCCGTGCGCCCCGACGCCGGCAGTCGACCCTTCACATCGCGGTAGAACGCCTGACCCTCGTCGAACCCGGTGTGCCGGGAGAAGATGATCTCGGCGTTGGCCGCCGCGAAGTCACGGCCGGCCGGGGAGTCTCCGGCCTGCACGATCACGGGGAAGCCCTGCGGGCTCCGCGGCACGGTGCTCGTCGCGGAGACGTCGAACTGCTGGCCGCGGTGGGCGACCTCGTGCACGCGGTGCGGGTCGACGAAGCGCCCCGCCGCTCGGTCGGCGAGCACGGCGCCCGGCTCCCACGACTCCCACAGGCGCTTGGCGAGTGCGACGAACTCCTCAGCTCGGGTGTAGCGCTCGTCGTACGGGAGATACCCGCCGCGGCGGAAGTTCGCCCCGTGGAAGGCGTCGGACGAGGTGACGACGTTCCATCCGACCCTGCCGCCGGAGAGATGGTCGATGGTGGCGAGCTGCCGCGCGAGCTCGTAGGGCTCGTTGAACGTGCTGGAGAGGGTGCCGACGACCCCGATGCTCCGCGTCACCGATGCCATCGCGGCCAGGATCGCGAGGGTCGCGGGTCTGCCGGCGACATCGAGATCGTGGATCTCGCCGCCGTGCTCGCGCAGGCGGAGCCCTTCGGCCAGGAAGACGTAGTCGAACAGCCCGCGCTCCGCCGTCTGCGCGAAATGCTGGAACGAGGCGAAGTCGATCTGGCTGCCGGAGGCGGGGTCGCTCCACACCGTCGTGCTGTTGACGCCGGGAAAATGGGCGACGAGTCGTGCCTGTCGTGCGCTCATGCTGCGACCTCCCGTGCGGTGCGCTCTCGTTCGTATCGGTTCGGGGCGGGGGCGAGCCCGAATCGCTCGCGGAGGGAGACCGTCTCCTGCGTCTCCGGGCTCGCGAGTCCCCGCGCCCGCAGGAGCGGCAGCAGTTCTGCGGCGATGAGCTGCAGGTCGAGCGGCAGTGCTGCGGGTCGGAGGCGCACTCCGTCGATGCCTGCGGCGCGCCATCGGGCGATGGTCTCGGCGATGTGCGTCGGGGGGCCGCTCTCGATGCGCGCGTCGCTTTTGAACGGGGCTCCGGCGAGATCGTCGAGACGTGCGATGCGATGCGCGCCCGGTTCAGCAGGGGTGTCGAGCGCCACGACGAGGTCTGCGACGACGCGCAACGGCGGCAACCCGAGCGTCGCACGATCGACCGCCGCTTCGGCCGCGCGCACCTCGGCGACGATCTCGGCGACGTCTGTGCCGGACGATGCGCCCGCCGGGCGTGCGTCGTGCTCGGGTGTGACGAATACGACATCGGCCGCCCGCGCTGCGAGCTCGTACACCGGCGTGGCGTGCGCCAGCAGCGTGACCACGATCTGACCCTGCGGCGAGCGCGGCACGATCGAAGGGCCGACGACCGAGAACTCCTCGCCGACGAAGTTGATGCGGTGCACGCGGTCGCGGTCCAGGTACCGGCCCGTCGATGCGTCGCGGATGACCGCGTCGGCCTCCCAGCTGTCCCAGAGCCGCCGCGCGACCTCCGCGGCATCGGCCGCACCGGACACGAGCTCTGCCAGCCCGGCGTCCCGCTCTCCGGCGAGGACCGCTGCGGTGTCGACGCGGGGCGCTGGCCTGCGTCCGAAGGCTGCAGCCGATTCCGGGTCGGCTGAGATGCGCAGTTGCCACCCGGCGCGGCCCGCCGAGATGTGGTCGAGCGTTTGCAGCGCAGTCGCAACGTGGAACGGTTCGGTGTGCGTCGTGGTCACCGTCGGGATGAGCCCGATCCGGTGCGTGCGCGCTGCGATCCAGCTCGCCGTGAGCAGCGCGTCGAGACGCCCCTGGACGACGGTGGGATCGACGTGCGCCGGGGATCCGGTCGCCGGCTGCACCCGCAGCTCGTCTGCGAACGTGACGTAGTCGGCTCCGGCGGCTTCGGCGATGCCGACCAGCTGCTCCCAGTAGGCGGCGGAGAAGAGCTCGTCGGGTCGCGCGCTGCCGTCGCGCCAGGCGGCGGGGTGCCAACCGGCGCCGTCGAGCGCGATGCCGACGGTGAAGGGTGCCCCAGTTTGATTGGGTTCGGTTATGGAAGACATGCGGTGAGCTTATGGCGCGAAATCGCGATCGGGGAAGGAACATGACGAACGATGACCATTACGCACTGTTGCGCTGCACTCGCCGAGCGACGTGAAGACCGACCTACACTGAGCAGCAGCTCCCGGGATGAGATCCCGAGGCGACTCCGCGACATCTCACCGTGGATCACGACCGCCCGCCCATAGCAGCGGTGGTGCCGCGCGGCCCCCGCCCGCCCCCGCCGCGCAGCCGCGCCCTCGGCACAGGCCGTTCGCGTGCCGCTGCCCTCCCGAAGGGAACGATGTGTCCACCCTCTCCGTCATCGTCGGCAACCCGAAGCCGCACTCGCGCACCCGGCAACTCGCCGAAGCCCTCGCATCACGCATCGCCGCCCGCACCGGCGCCGACACCCTGCCCACCGTCGATCTGATCGATCACGCGACCGACCTCTTCGCCTGGCCCGCAGCGCGCGTCGACGCCATCAGCGCCCAGCTGCGCGCCTCCGACTACGCGATCATCGCCACACCGACCTACAAGGCCAGCTACACGGGGCTCCTGAAGGCATTCCTCGACCGCTACCCGGCGAACGCGCTCCGGGGCGTCACGGCCGTCCCGGTCTTCACCACCGCCTCCGATGAGCACGCGCTCGCCGTCGAATTCACGCTCCGCCCCCTGCTGGTGGAGCTCGGAGCGAGCGTGCCGACGCGCGGGCTCGCGTTCCCGACGCCGCACTTCGATCGCCGCGACGTGATTCTCGACGCCTGGCTGGAGTCGGAGGGCCGGTGGCTGCCTTCCGCACCGGCACGATCGGAGGTCGACGCATGAGCTCTGCGACCACTTCCGCGCTCATCCCCGCCGCGCCCGCCTCCGCCTCACCTCCCCCCGCCGCACCATTCGGCCAGCGTGAGTTCCGCGATGCCATGGGCGCCTTCGCCTCCGGCATCACCGTCATCACGACCCAGAGCGCCGAGGGCCCGGTCGGCTTCACGTGCCAATCATTCACCAGCGTGTCCATCGACCCGCCGCTCATCTCCTTCTCCATCGCGCGAACCTCGAGGAGCCTCACTGCTGTGCGCGCGCACGGCAGTCTCGTCGTGAACGTCCTGGGCGCGCAGCAACGGGACTTGAGCGGGCAGTTCGCGCGCTCGGGGACCGACAAATGGGCGGGCGTCGAGTGGGCCCCGTCTGAGATCAATGGCGCGCCGGTGCTCGCGGGCGCACTCGGCTGGGTCGCGGGAGCGGTCGAGCAGGAGATCGAAGCCGGTGATCACCTGATCTTCCTCGTCGCCGTCTCCGGGATCTCGACCGGGGTCGAGAGCGACCCTCTGCTCTTCTACCGGGGCGCCTACCACGAGCTCGCCCGACAGGCCTGAGGCGGCGGGGTTAGCGCCTCAGCTTCTGGTCAGGGTGCCGATCTCAGCGCCCGGATCGTCGAACACCGTCAGCGTGTTCCCGCTCACCGAAGCCGTGTCGAGACGGTCGAGCCACGACGTGAAATTGCCGCATGCCATCTGGGTGATCGCGACGTCGTCGAACTCGATCTCCGCATCGTCGGCCTCCCACCGGCCGGCGAGACGATTGCAGCCGTCGGTGCCCGAGAAGGTGCCGTCGTCGACGAACGTCAGCTCCGGAGCGGCATCTCCCTCGGCCTGCCCCGCCCACGTTCCGAGCACTTCGGAGGCGAGGGCGGAATCAGCTGCATCGTCGCGGGCATCGGGAGCGTCGGGAGCATCGGGGGTGTTCAGGCTCGGCACGCATCCGGTGAGGAGGACCAGCAGCACCCCTGCCACCGCGGTTCCGCCTGCGCACCGGGCGGCACGTCTTCGCATCGACACGGCGACTCCCCTCACTCGGCATCCCGGCACTCCACTGCGAGCGCCTCCGTGGGCTCCAGCGTACGTCGCGGTCCCGACTCGCTCAAGGCCGGCGAACGGGGCCTCGCGGCTCGCCGCGGCGCCTCGGGCAGCGCACCGGTCAGCGCGACGCCCCGACGCGCGCGGCGATTCCCGCGAGCAGCAGATCGAGCCCGCGGTCGAACAGTCGTCGATTGCGTTCGGCACCCGCTGGGTGATTCGCGAGCAACCCGCTGAGCACCTCACCGGCGCTCGCGGCATCGAGGATCGAGTCGGGTGAGAGCGTGTCGAGCGCCGCTCCGAAGGTGAAGGCGTCGATCACCTCGATCGTGGTGAGCAGCTCGCCCGCCGGGAGGCCCGCTTCGGCGAGCGCGTCGGCGAGCGCGTTGTAGAAGCGCATCACGTCCGGCTCGTCGATGACCGAGGTGACCATGTACTGGAGCACCCGCGGATGATCGGCGTACATGCGCCAGGTGCGCTCCACCTCGAGGCGAATGCGCTGCTCCCAACCAGACCCCGCAGGCACGTCCACGAGGTACCGGGGCACGAGCACTTCGCGCATCGCCCTGATCACGCCGTCGCGTCCGTCGACGTGGTGATACAGCGACGACACGCTCACCCCGAGCCTCTTCGCGAGCGGCACCAGCTGGAGTTCGCGACCGGATTCGGCGAGCTCGATCGCTGCGCGCCCGATGATCTCCCGGCTGAGTCGTGCGGTCTTCGGTCGCGCCACGTCTCCCTCTCCCGTCGCCGCGCAATGCCGGTGCACTGCAGGTCCGTATTGACAGATCCTCCCACACGGGGAGAACATGGTTGCGGTTAAACCGAAACCAATTCGGTTAACGCATCCACCCGGCGACGCAGCCGGAGAAACGAGTTCCCGTGTCACGCACGCAGATCGACGCCGATCCCCGGCTCCCGCTGACCCTCCGCAACGGCAGCGCGACCTTCCTCATCGCACTCGCCAGCCTGATGATGGCGAACCTCGCACCGTTCATCATCACCGCGCTCGGCAGCCTCGGCTTCGACCCCGTCGCCTCCGGCAACATCCTCACCTGGGCGCTGCTCGCCTCCGCCGTCGTCGGCCTCGGCACCGGCCGCATCGCCTCCGGCCGACTCCGCCGCCCGCTCGCCATCACCGGGCTCATCGTCGCCGTGGTCGCCTTCGGCGTCGCCGCGCTCGTGCCGTCATCGACGGTCATCGTCACCGGCCTCATCGTCGGCGGCGCAGGCGTCGGCGCGGCGATCTCGACATCGGGCGCCGCCATCGCGGCGCTGCGCAACCCGAATCGCATCTCCGCGACGAGCGGTCTCGTCAACCGAGCACTCATCACCGTGATCCTCGCGGTGATCCCCCTGATCGGCATCACCCAGGGCAGCGTGTTCGGCACGCTCGCACTGATCTCCCTCGTCGGGCTCGCACTCGCGGTGTGGCTGCCGAACGCGCCCGAGCACGCGGCGCCCGTCGACGTGACGCAGAGCCTGCAGATCGCCGAGCCCCGACGCATCACGCTCGCGGGCGTCGCGATCCTCTTCCTCTTCCCGGTCTGGGGCACGAGCGAAGACGCGATCTGGACGATGGCCCCGGTACTCGGCGACGCGCTCGCCATCGGCGAGCAGTCGCTCGGTTTCACGCTGAGCCTCTCCGCCGCAGGCGGGATCCTCGGCATGCTGATCGCCGCGGTGATCGGCAACCGCTTCGGACGCGCCTGGCCCCTGACCATCGCGCTCGCGATCGGCGGGGTGCTCAAGATCTGGACCGGTCTCACGGCCGACCCCACCACCTTCGCCGTGCTGATCATCGCGGTGAGCTCGATCTACGCCTTCGCCTTCGCCCTGTTCATCGCCACGGCAGCCGGCCTCGATGCCCGCGGCCGCTGGTCGGGGCCACTGCTCGGGGCCTACCTCGTCGGCTCCAGCTTCGCACCGCTCATCGGCGGCGTGCTCATCGAAGGTCTCGGCATCGGCCCGTTCACGCTCATCACCGGTATCGTCAGCTTCGTGGTGATCCTTCCGATGGTGTTCGTCGCTCGCGTATCGACCGGAGCCGAGCGCGCGCTCGCCCGCTCGGCGGCGCGGGCCGCCGAGCCCGTCCACTGAACACCCAGCCCCAGCCGCCGAGCACCCAGGACGCGGAACTCAGCACCAGCACCAGCAACAGCACCAGCACCAGCACCAGCACCGAAAGCGAGCCCCTCATGTCGGCCCCCACCACCGTCTACCGCAACGCCGTCGTCTTCACCGGACCGGCAGACCGCGCCCCGCTGGAGAGCTTCGCGGTCGCCGGCAACCGCTTCCTCGCCGTCGGCGACCTCGATACGGTGCGCGCCGCAGCCGGCCCCGACGCCCGTGAGATCGACCTCGCGGGATCCTTCGTCACCCCCGGGATCACCGAGGGCCACGCGCACATGCTCATGCTGGGTGAAGCGCTCGGCAAGGTCCAATTGCGCGACGCCGATTCCGTGGCCGAAGTGCAGCGCCGCTTGGCCGCCGCTCGCGAGGCGGACCCCGAAGCGGTCAAGCTCACCGGAGTGAGCTGGCGCTTCGACATCTTCGCCGAGGGCGAGCGCCCCACCGCGGCGATGCTCGACGCCGTCGTAGCCGACGTGCCCGTCGTGCTCGACGCGAACGATTTACATTCCGTCTGGGTGAACACGGCGGCACTCGACGCGATGGGCATCACCCGCGAGACGCCCGACCCGGTCGGCGGCGAGATCGTGCGCGATGCGGACGGCAACGCGACCGGCTTCCTGCTCGAGACCGCAGCGGTCAAGTACGCCTGGAGCTACCTGGAGACGATGTCGACCGATGCTGACCGCGACCGCTTCCTCGACAACGCGTTCACCGCATATCTCGAGACCGGCGTCACCGGGGCGACGGAGATGTCGTTCGGCCACGCCGAACTCGCGACCTACGGCCGCCTCCTCGACCGCGACGGGCGGTTGCCCTTCCCCGTGAACGCGCACTGGCTGCTCACCGCATCGGGCGATCTCGACACCGACCTCGCCGAGATCGCAGAGGTCGCGCGGATCCGCGACGAGGTCGCCGAGAAGTACGGCGACCAGTGGCTGCGGATCGCGGGCGTGAAGTTCATTCTCGACGGCGTCATCGATGCCTGCACCGCCGCGATGCGGGCACCGTACGCGAACGGTGCGCTCCCCGGTCCGATCTGGGAGCGCGAATTCGCGCTGCCCGTCGCCGTCGCGGCAGACGCGGCCGGCCTGCAGTTCGCCCTCCACGCCATCGGCGACGAGGCGAGCACCATCGCGCTCGACATGGTCGCCGAAGCCGAACGCGTCAACGGCCCTCGCGCAGACCGCCGCGCGCGGGTGGAGCATCTCGAATACGTCGCCGACGACACCATTGCACGCATGGCCGAACTGGGAGTCACCGCCTCGATGCAGCCCGTGCACTGCGATCCCGCCGTGCTCGACAACTGGCAGGCGGTGCTCGGAGACGAGCGCGCCGTCACCGGGTTCCCCTGGCACAAGTTCCGCGAAGCCGGCGTGCGACTCGCCCTCGGCACCGACGCGCCGACCGCTCCGCACGAGGCGGCCGACAATCTGTTCATCGCGCTCACCGCACAGTCGGTGCTCGAGCGCGATCGCGCGCCCTACCAGCCCGAGCGCGTCTTCACCCCGCCGCAGGCCCTCGAGGCCTTCACCGTCGGAACCGCGTACGCGACCGGACGCGACGACGAGCTCGGCAGCATCGTCCCGGGCTACCGCGCCAACTTCGTCGTCTGGGCGGCCAATCCCCTGGTCGAGGCCCCCGAACTGCTGCTCGGAGCATCGGCGGTGCTCACCGTCGTCGACGGCGAGGTGGCGACGGCCGACTGATCCTCGCATCAATAGACTGGTTCCGTCGTCGATCAGCCGAGGAGGCCCCAATGACGGAGCGCGAACACGCCGCAGCCCACCTCGATCTCGACGAGCTGGATCGCAAGCTCATCGCCGCGCTCCAGGTCGACGGCCGTACGCCCTTCAGCAGCCTCGCCCAGGATCTCGGCGTCTCCGCGTCGTCCGTGCGCTACCGGGTGCAGCGCCTGCAGGACAGCGGGCTCTTCCAGATCGTCGGCATCGCCAATCCGCTGAACATCGGTTTCGACCGCCTCGCACTCATCGGCATCAAGTGCGAGGCGGGCACCGCGCCCGGGGTGTGCGAGGCGCTCGCAGCGCTCCCCGAGACCAGCTACGTCGTGCTCACCAGCGGCGGTTTCGACGTGATGGTCGAGGTCGTGTGCCGCGACATCGAGCACTACACCGACCTCATGTTCAGCACCCTGCAGCAGGTGCCCGGCGTCGTCTCGACCGAGTCCTTCTTCGTACTGAAGGCGCACAAGCTCGCGTACGGCTGGGGCGTCGGCGACGGCTCGTAACTCCGACGCGCGTTCAGCGCGCTCCCTGGCGCGGGCACCGACGAGACAGCAGAATGGGCAGATGAGCATCACGGGAGAGCGCGTCGAGTTCGACTTCGTCGACGCACACGGTGTCGAGATCCGCTACTACGAGTGGCGCGCGGCCGAACCGGTCGGCGTCGTGCAGATCTCTCACGGCATCGGGGAGCACGCGCTGCGCTATGAGGCGTTCGCGCGCTTCCTCGCCGACATCGGGTTCACCGTCGTCGCCGACGACCACCGCGGGCACGGCGAGACGGGACGCCGTCAGCACGAGGGCGATCTCTCCCGACTGGGCCGGCTCGGGGTCGGCGGGCTCCTCGCCGCAGAAGCAGCGGTGCGCCGACTGGCCGAGATCGCCCGCGAGCGCCACCCCGGCCTGCCCCTCGTCGCCTTCGCGCACTCCTGGGGTTCGCTCATGGCCCAGCGCATCATGAACGAGCACCCGCGCACGTGGGACGCGGTGGTGCTCTCGGGCTCGGCGTTCCGCACCTTCCGCCACATGGAGAGCGGCAATCTCAACGCGAAGTGGGCCTCTCCCGAGGCCAACGGGTTCGAGTGGCTCAGCCGTGACGCCGCGGTCTCCGAGGCGTTCGCGAACGATCCCCTGTGCTTCGAAGCCGACATCCTGCGACTCTTCGGCGTCGCCGACGGCCTTCGCCTGTTCGGGAAGCCGGCATCCGGCCTCGCGCCTGACGTGCCGATCCTCATCGTCTCCGGATCGCACGATCCGTTGAGTCGCGGTGACGGCATCCGCCTGCTCGCCGATGCCTATCGGGCGAAGGGCGTGCGCGACGTGACCGTCAAGGTCTACGCCGACGCCCGGCACGAAATCTTGAACGAGACGAACCGCGACGAGGTGTTCGCCGACATCGCGACCTGGATCCAGGAGCGCGTCGCGAGCGACTGATCGCCGAAGCCGCAGTGTCGCTGTGCTCCGCGCGGGCGTACTCTGAAGTCATGAGCATGCACGGCGAGTACAAGGTTCCTGGCGGCAAGCTGGTCGTCGTCGATTTCGAGGTCGTCGACGATCGCATCACCGACTTCCGCCTTTCCGGCGACTTCTTCCTGGAACCCGATGATGCGCTCGGCTGCATCAACGAGGCGATCGAGGGGCACCACCCGAACGGCACGATCGAGGAGTTCTCGACCGCCATCCATCAGGCGCTCCCGAGCGAGGTGCACCTGCTCGGGTTCACGCCCGACTCGGTCGGGGTGGCGATCCGCCGCGCCGTCACCGGCGCCGCGCACTGGCGCGACTACGACTGGCAGATCGTGCACGAACCGCCCATCGCCCCCGTGCTGAACGCCGCGCTCGACGAGGTGCTCACCGCAGCCGTCGGCGAGGGGCTTCGCGGGCCGACTCTGCGCATCTGGGAGTGGAACGCCCCCGCCGTGTTCATCGGCAGCTTCCAGTCGGTGAAGAACGAGGTCGACGAGGAGCAGGCCGCGGCGCGCCACGCGCAGATCGTGCGCCGCATCTCGGGTGGGGGCGCCATGTACATGGAGCCGGAGGCCTGCATCACGTACGCGCTCTACGTCCCGGGAGAGCTCGTGCGGGGCATGAGCTTCGCCGACTCGTACGCGTACCTCGACGAATGGGTGCTCGAGGCGCTGAAGTCGCTCGGCATCGACGCGGTGTACAAGCCGCTCAACGACATCACGAGCCCCCACGGCAAGATCGGCGGCGCGGCGCAGAAGCGCCTCGGGTCGGGCGCCGTGCTGCACCACGTGACCATGGCGTACGACATGGATGCCGAAGCCATGACGCAGGTGCTGCGCATCGGTCGCGAGAAGCTCTCCGACAAGGGAACCGCGAGCGCTGAGAAGCGCGTCGATCCGCTGCGAAGCCAGACCGGTCTGCCGCGCGAAGAGATCATCGAGCGCATGATCGAGGTCTTCAAGCGCCGGCATGGAGGCACCGATGGCGAGGTCACCGAGGGCGAGTGGGATGCCGCTGAGCGGCTGGTCGAGAAGAAGTTCTTGACGGAGGAGTGGATCCGCCGCGTGCCGTAGGGCGCCGCCCGTGCCGGGCAGTGCGTCACCCCAGTGGGAGACGGGCGCGCACCGCGAATCCGCCGGCGCCGGTGGCGCCAGCGGTGACGGCGCCTCCGAGGGCTTCGACGCGTTCGCGCACCCCGGCGAGACCGAGCCCTGAGCCGGGGGCTGGGTGCTGCGCACGCGTCGCGTCCGCAGGCCCGTTCACCACCGCGACATCGAGCGCTTCGGCGTCGGATCGCACCGAGACGGTGATCTCAGACCCTGGCGCGTGTCGCATCGCGTTGCTGAGCGTCTCCTGCACCATCCGATACGCGGTCAGCCCGAGCGCCGGCGCGAGCGACGGCGAGGCGCTGCCCGACTCCTCAGGTCCCTCGACGACGAGGTCGACGCGCACCCCCGAGTGGCGGGTCGACTCGATGAGCGACGGGATATCCGCGATCGACGGCTGCGGGGCGAGCAGCGCATCGCGATCCTCATCGCCGGATCGCAACAGCGTGAGCAACCCGCGCATCTCGGCGAGTGCCTGCCGTGACGACCCGGCGATCGACGCGAATTCCCGTTCTGCGTCATCTCCGAGCGCCGGAAACCGGTACTTCGCCGTCGTCGCCTGCACGCTGATAACCGACATGCTGTGGGCGACCACGTCGTGCAGCTCACGCGCGATGCGGTTGCGCTCTTCGAGCTCCCGGCGCTGCGCGCTCAGCCCGGCGCTCATGCGGCGCTCCTCGCGGAGGGCGCCGCGGTTCGCGAGCCACTGCCGCCCGAGCACGCCTGCGACGAGCATCGCGCCCGACACCGCGGCCGAGACGATGAGATTGGCCCACCCCGCACCATCGATGCCGCCCGGCAGCGCGGCGATCGCACATGCCAGTTGCGGTGCGGCCCACGCGATCGCCGCCCACACCCAGTGGCGGCGCAGCGCGACGATCATCACGAGCGCGGCCTGCACGAGAAGCGCCATGACCGGCCACGGCCACGGCCACGAGAGCCCGGTCGCTGCGCTCGCCAGCACGGTCGATACCGCCGCGATCGACTGCAGCGCGATGCCCGCCGCCGGCCAGCGAACGACGAGCACCACGGCGAGCGCCTGCCCCACCGCGATGAGCATCGCGATCGCGACGTGGATGCCGTAGAGGGACGCGAGCACCGGCCAGCCGACCGCGACGGCGACGATCGCCACGAACGCCGCTGCGATCCACGACCAGTTCTCGGGAGACCACGACGATGCGGCGCTCGCCGGCGCCGTCGCCGGCGTGCGGTTCGGGGCACTCGCCGCTGGGAGCTCGACTGGTGGCCGCTCCCCCACCGGCACCGCTTGCCCGAGCGCTGCGGTCGTCACGAGCACGTCCAGGCGTGCGAGGCCGCGCAGCACCGCAGGCAGCAGCAGGATGAAGACGACGCCGACGACGAGATTGAATCCGGCGTTGACGAGGTGCGAGTGCGTGTACGTGCCGGGCTCGGCCCCGGTCGCGGATTCGATGGCGATCCCGGGGAAGGTCTGTTCGTGCGGCGGCAGGAAGATGCCCCACACCACGTAGGTGAGGCCGCCGAGCGCTGCCGCCGTCCACGCGATCACGAGCACCGCGCTCACGGTGCGCAGTGGAAATGCGATGAGCGTCTCGAAGACGAGATCCGCCCAGCGGCGCGGCTCGCCGAGCACGCGCAGCTGTCCGCGCAGACCCGGTGCGGGCGCCGCGTACTGCGCCGCGGGCAGCTGCCCGCCCCAGCGGCGCACCCGCGCCCGCGAAAGCTGCGCGGCGGCGGAGGCGGCGCGCAGCGTCAGCGGGAGCAGGAGAGCGCCGATCCACACGATCAGCGTTCCGATCGAGAGCAGTGCGAGCGGAACGAGCACGACGAACGCTGCGAGTGAGAGCAGGAAGCCCGGCACGATGAGGGCGTAATCGCGCCCCATGCCTGACAGCATGCGGGCAAAGCGTCGGGTGCTGCCCGATGAGTCGTTCACCATGTCAGCTTCTCCTATTCTGAGGTGCGACGCCAACGGCGTCGTGTCGTGTTGATGCGGCCGGTGCTGGTGCGAAGCCCGGGTGATGGTGCGCGATGAGCAGAATGCCCGCCGCCGCGGCCCCGCCGCTCGTCACCAGCCCGAGCAGAGCGATCGGTGGCAGCGGTGCGTATTCGCCGAGCAGCAGGACGCCGACCCCCACGGCGACGAGCGGATCGAGCACCGTCAGCCCCGCGAGCACCGTCTCGGGCGGTCCGCTCGCGTAGGCGGTCTGCACCAGCCAGAGACCGACGAGCGCGGCGGCTCCGAGAAGTGCGATGAGCGCCCACATCGCACCGGGGGCGATGGGACGTGCGCCGTGATCGCCGAGCGTCCCCGCTCCGTTCCGATGCAGGATCGCGACGCCTTCGACCGCCACCACGTGCATTGCGGCTGCGACGGCGCCGTACATCATGCCGGCGGTCACCACGCGGGAGAGGTGACCCGCTCGGCTCACCGCGACGAGCCCCCCGGCCACGATGCCGGCGCCCAGCGCCACCGAGAGCTGCAGCACCTGAGCATCAGCGGGGTGCGCATCCCGGGTGAACCCGGCGCTGACGAGCACGAAGGCCACGACGGCGAGCACGGTGAGTGCGATGCCGGATGCCAGTCCGCGAGTGATCCGCAGCCCCGACGAACCTGCGCTGATGACGGCCGCGACGACGAGGGCGAGTGCGCCGACGGGCTGCACGACGGAGATCGGGGCGAGACCCAGCGCGACGACGTTGAGTGCGGTCGCGCCCACGATGACGGCGCCGCCGAGCAGCCAGAGCGGGGATCGCCACATCTGGAGGAGCCCGTCGGGGATCCGCGCGTTCGGGCGGGGCGGCGACGCCGGGTCGCGATGCATCGCGCCGAGCCGCACCGCGCGATGCTGCAGGTGCGTGCCGGCGGCCAGGCCGACGGCGCCGACTGCGGCGAGAAGCACAGGGAGGAGGACCATGCGGTTCACCGTACGAGCCGCTCACGCATCTGCGCGTCACCCTCAGGGGTCGACTCGGGTGGTACCTCCGGGTGATCCTCCCACTCGATCTTCTCGATACCATCGAGTTCATGGTGCCGTCAGACCGAGAGAATGCCCCCGTGCGGGTGGCGATCATCGACGATCAGGCGATGGTGCGCCAGGGGTTCGGCGCGCTGCTCGACGCGCAGCCCGACCTCACCGTCGTCGGCAGCGGGTCGGACGGCAGCGAGGCCGTGGAACTGGTGCGGCGAACGCGGCCCGACGTGATACTCATGGATATTCGCATGCCCCAGATGAACGGTCTCGACGCGACCAGGGCGGTGCTCTCGATGCCCGGGCTCGATCACCCGCGGGTCATCATGCTGACCACCTTCGACGCCGACGAGTACGTCTTCTCGGCGCTGCAGGCCGGCGCGAGCGGGTTCCTGCTGAAAGACGCGACCGCGGAAGACCTCATCGCGGCCGTCCGCGTCGTCGCCGCGGGCAACGCGCTGCTCGCGCCCTCCATCACGAGCAAGCTGATCGCCGACTACGTCGCGCGCCCGGCGCCCCGCGACACCTCAGCGCTGCTCTCGCCGTTGACGGAGCGCGAGCTCGGAGTCATGAAGCTCGTCGCGGTGGGCAAGTCGAACAGCGAGATCGCGGAGCACCTGTTCCTCTCCGAGCAGACCGTGAAGACGCACGTGTCCCGGGTGCTCGGAAAGCTCGGATTGCGGGATCGCACGCAGGTCGTCATCGCCGCGTACGAATCGGGGCTCGTCGGCGTCGGGCGCTGATCCGCCTCACCCCGCAGTTCGGCCGGTTCACCCGCGCGAGTGACGCGGAGCGGGCCACCCCGCTTCTACCGTCTCTCCTTGTACCCGATACAAGGAGCCACCGTGACACTCACCCACTCGCAGCCCGACCTGCTCGCGCTCGACGGCCCGGCCTCACCGCCGCCGGCCGCCCGACCGGCCTCGCCTGCGCGGCCAGCCTCGCACCGCGACCCCACCGTCGATGCGGTGCGCGCGGGCGCTCTGCTGATCGTCGTCGTGCTGCACGCCCTCATGGTCGGCGCGCAGATCGCACCGACCGGGGCGCTGCGCACGAGTGTCGCGCTTTCTGGCGAAGCCTGGTTCGTGCCGATGACGTGGGTGCTGCAGATCATGCCCCTCTTCTTCATCGCCGGCGGCTTCGCCTCACTGTCGCAGTGGCGGCGCATGCGCGAACGCGGTGCAAGCGCCGCCGAGTACGTCACCGCACGCACGCGCCGCCTGGCCGTGCCCGCGATCCTCATGATCGGATCGGTCGGCGGAGCACTGCTGCTCGCCCGAGCGCTCGGGGCGGACGCCGCCCTCATCGACGAGGCGAGCCTGCGGATCGGCCAGCCGCTGTGGTTCCTCGCGACCTACTTCGGAGTCACCGCGCTGGTGCCGGCGATGGCGTGGCTCCACGACCGGATCCCGCTGATCACCGTGCTCGCGCTCGCCGTCGGCGTCATCATCGTCGACGTGGCGCATGCACGTCTCGGCGCGCCGGTCGGGTATCTCAACCTCGTGCTCGTCTGGCCGCTCATGCAGCAACTCGGATTCCTGATGCGCGACGGGCTGTCGTTCGCCGTGTGGCGCCGGCGGGGCCTGATCACCGGCCTGCTCGCGTCGCTGGCGCTGCTGCTCGCGTTGATCGGGCGCGGATGGTCGCCCGACATGCTCGTGAATCTCAACCCGCCGACGACGGCGATCATGCTGCTCGGCACGGCGCAGTTCTTCGTGCTCCAACTGCTGCGCCCTCGACTCGACTCGCTCACCCGCGCGCCCCGCCTCACGCGCGTCATCTCACGGGCGAACGCTGTCGCAATGGGGGTGTATCTCTGGCACATGCCCGTCGTACTCGGCCTGGTCGCCCTCATGTGGAGCGCCGGCCTGCCCCTGCCTGCCCCGCACTCGGAGGCGTGGTGGGCGACGCGCCCGCTGTGGCTCCTCGTGATCGGGTGCTGCGTGCTGCCGGTGGCCGCCTGCATCGCACCGCTCGAGCAGCGGATAGTCGCGCGACTTCAGGCGACGGCTACGGCGACGGCGACGGGCTTCGGGAGCCGCGCCGGCATGCGGGGGATGCGCGGGATGCGGGGGATGCAGGGCTGGTCGGCGTCGCTCAGCGTGCTGTGCGGCATCGGCGGAACCGCCAGTGCACTGCTCGCCGGGATCGCCTCGCCCCTGCCCTACGCAGCCGCTCTCGCGCTGCTCGCACTCGGCCTCCACTTCGCCACGCTGCGCCCGCGCCTGCGCCTACGCCCGCGCCTCGTGACGCTTCGGTGAGAGATGCCGCTTCGGTGAGTCGGTTCGCGCCCGCAGCTGCGCACCGACGCGAGATCTCCTGCCGAAGCCGCCGGCGTCTTGCCGGGCGGGCCGCCGCTACGGCTCGAGAATCACCTTGCCCGTCGTGGCTCGCGACTCGAGCGCCTGATGCGCGGCAGCCGCCTCAGCCAGCGGGAACCGGGCGCCGATGCGGAAGTCGAGCTGGCCGGCCTCCATCGCTGCGAAGAGCTCGCGATAGCGCCACGCCCGCTCTTCAGCGGTGCGCACGAAGTGCCCCATCGAGGGTCGGGTGACCGACAGGGATCCCCCCGCGTTGAGGCGCTGCAGGTCGAAGGGCGGCACTGGGCCACTCGCCGCGCCGAAGAGCACGAGCTCGCCGCGCACGCGCAGCGCCGCCAGCGAATCGTCGAACGTACGCGCCCCGACTCCGTCGTAGACCACCGCGACGCCCTCCCCGTCGGTGAGCTCACGCGCCCGTGCCGAGAAGTCGTCGTAGTCGAAGACCTCGGCGGCCCCTGCACCGAGACTCAGCTCGCGCTTCTCGGCCGTCGAGACGGTCGTGAACACGCGCACCCCGCGCGCGACCAGCAGCTGGGTGAGCAGCAGGCCGACTCCACCGGCTCCTGCGTGCACGACCACCGTCTCCCCTGCCCGGGGCTGCGCGGCCGAGGTGGCGAGATAGTGCGCGGTGATCCCCTGCAGCGGAATGGCCGCGGCGACGTCGGCCGCGATGCCCTCGGGCACGCGCACCGCTCGATCGGCCGGAACGACGAAGCGCTCGGCGTAGGTGCGCGAGGCCTCTGCTGTGGTGATCACGTCACCGGCTGTGTACCCCTCGACGCCGTCCCCGACCTCGAGCACCACGCCGGCGGCTTCTCCTCCGGGGGTGAAGGGGTACTCCACGGAGTAGATGCCCGATCGCTGGTAGGTTTCGATGAAGTTCACGCCGACGGCGCGGGTCTGCACGAGCAGCTCGCCCGCCCCGGGCGCGGGGCTCTCGACCTCGGTGAATTGCAGCAGCTCTGGGCCGCCGGCCTCGGCAACGGTGATCGCGCGCATCTTCGTCATGATTTCAGCCTACGGCGATCGCTCGATCAGCGCTGCACCGGATCGAGGTTCGACTGCAGCGACGCGAAATCGCTGCGTCGCGGCAAACCCTCCCAGTCACCGCTCATCGTGCAGGCGAACGCTCCCGCCGTCACGGCGGTCGTGACGCGCTGCTCCAGCTCCGCGCCGCCGACCAGCTCGGAGAGGTATCCGGCCACGAACGCGTCCCCGGCACCCACGGTGTCGACGACGTCGGCGGGGATCGCCGCACGGTCGATGCGGGTACCGCCGTGAAACGCGGCGCACCCGCGCGCGCCCAGTTTGACGACGACCTCGGTCGGCCCGAGTGCCTGCAGTCCGCTCCCGAGTTCCGCGAGCGGGCGGTCGCCGAGCAGCAGGGCGGCTTCGTCATCGCCGGCGAAGACGATGTCGGCGAGCGGCACCAGCTCGGCGAGGCGGACGGCCGCGGCCGCTCGGCTCCAAAGCGCGGATCGGTAGTTCAGGTCAATGGACACCGGCACGCCGGCGCCGCGCGCTCGACGCATGACGGATTCGACGGCGGCATCGGCGCTCTCCGACAGCGCCGGAGTGATGCCGGTGACGTGCACGAGTGCGGCCCCGGCGATCAGTGCATCTGACAGGTCGCTCGGCTCGAGTCGAGAGCCGGCGCTGCCCGTGCGGTAGTAGACGACGCGAGAGGTGCCTGCGGTCGGGCGCTCCTTGAGCATGAGACCGGTGGGAGCACCGGCATCCCGGATCGCCACGGTGCGCACCCCCTCAGCCCGCAGCTCGCGCGCGATCACGTCTCCGACGCTGTCAGCGCCGAGCCTGCCGCACCACACGGCATCCGTGCCGAGACGGCTCAGGCCGATCGCCACATTCGATTCGGCACCGCCGAAGCCGAATTCGATTGCGCGTTGCGTGATGAGTCTGCCGGCCTGCGTTTGGCGCACGAGGCCCATCGATTCGCCGAGGGTCAGCACGTAGGGCGCTGCGCTCGGCCCGGGTGCGGTCGCCATCGTCACGCCCCCGTCCGTCCGAGATCGACTCGCGCGACGAGCCCGGCATCGACGATGGACTGCTGCAGCGCCTGCGCGCGCCGGGTCAGCTCGCCGAGGTCTCCCCCGTCGAACGCATCGCGCAGCAGCGGGCCTCCGGCGCTCACCGCGCAGGCACCGGCGCGCAGCCAATCGAGCGCGGATTCTGCGTCCACGCCCCCCGAGGGAATCACCTCGATATCGGGGAACGGCCCGCGCAGGTCGGCGACGTACTTCGGCCCGAGCTTCGAAGCGGGGAACACCTTCACCGCCGTCGCGCCGCCGCGCCACCCGGTGTGCAACTCGGTCGGCGTGAAGCCGCCGGGGTAGACGGGCACCTCGGCGTCGACCGCGACGTCGATGATCCGCGGATCGGTCGTCGGGGTCACCAGGTACCGCGCACCGGCGGCGATCGCCTCCCGCGCCTGGCTCGTCTCGGTGACTGTGCCGACGCCGATCCGCGCGTCGTCGCCGAAGCGGCGAACGAGCATCGGCAACTCGTCGATCGTGCCCGGAGTGCTGAGCGTCACCTCGACGAACCGCACGCCACCCCTGAGCAGCGCATCGATCACGGGAGCGTATCCAGCTGCCGTGGGCGCTCGCAGTACGGCGATCACGGGGTTGGCGCGCAGTTCCGCGGGCACCCCTGCGCGCTCGCGAGGACTCATCGCGCGAGCCATCCGCCGTCGACCGGGAGCACCGCGCCGTGGATGTACTCGGCGTAGGGCGTGCACAGGAAGACGACCGCGCTGGCGATGTCCTGCGGGCTCCCCCACCGTCCTGCTGGGATGCGATCGCTGAGCTGCGCGAAGCGCACGGGGTCTGCGAGCAGCGCCTCGTTCATCTCCGTTTCCACATAGCCGGGAGCGACCGCATTGACGTTCACGCCTCGGCCGGCCCACTCATTGCTGAGCGCCTTCACCAGTTGCGCGACGGCGCCTTTCGATGCGGCGTAGGCCGGCACGCGAAGCCCGCCTTGGAAGGTCAGCAGCGAGGCGAGCGTCACGATCTTCCCCGTCCCGCGCTCGACCATCCCCGCCCCGAAGCCCTGGCTGAGCTGGAACACCGCGTTCACATTGACCGCGAGCACCCGCTCGAAGTCGCCGAGGGGGAAGTCGACGGCGTCGTGCCTGATCTGCGTGCCGGCGTTGTTGACGAGGATGTCGACGGCGCCGACCCGGTCGATCGCTGCATCGACGGAGTTCGGATCCGCGAAATCGACCGCCACGTGCGCGAGCGTGCGCCCGCTCGCGTCAGCGATCGCGCGCAGTGCGTCCGAATTCGGGCCGCGTTGGAACGTGGTCACATCGGCACCGCTCTGGAGCAGCGCGGCCGCGACGGCCTCGCCGATGCCGCGGGAGGCGCCGGTGACCACGGCCGTGCGCCCGGTGAGTGTCGCGTCGAACATCTCAGATCCTCTCGAGGTCGCGGGCCCGGAGATCGGCCTGGTTGACGACGTACGCGACCGGCCGCCCCTCGCAGACGTCGAGGATGTGCTCCATCGCGCGGCGCTTGAGCTCGACGAACGATTCCTCGCTGTACCACGCCGCGTGCGGGCTGAGCATGACCTGCTCGAACCGGTGGAGCGGATGGGTGAGGGGCAGGGGTTCCTCTTCGAAGACGTCGAGCGCCGCAGCGGCGACGACGCCCGAGTCGAGTGCGCGCACGAGCGCTTCCGTCTGCATCACGCCGCCCCGGCATGTGTTCACGATCTTGACGCCCGGGCGCATGCGCGCGAATGCCGCATCGTCGATGAGGTGCCTGGTCTGCGCGATCAGCGGCAGGTGCAGCGAGATGAGATCGGCCTGCGCGAGCAGCTCGTCAGGCGCGACGACGTCGGTTCCGTCCGGGGTGACCTCGCCTGCCGCGTACCTGGGATCGGTTCCGATCACTCGGAAGCCGAGCGCGCGTGCTTTCCGCGCCGTCGCTTCACCGATCAACCCGAGACCGTAGACCGCGAAGGTCGACGCCGAGAAGCGATGGAGCGGTCGCACCGGCGCGAGATCGGCGCTGCCGCGGCGCACGCCCTTATCGAGTGCCGGGAGCCCGCGCAGCAGTCCGAGTGCGTGCGCAATCGCGTGGTCGCTCACGTCCTCAGTGCCGTAGTCGGGCACATTGCAGACGGCGACTCCCCGCGCGCTTGCGGCGTCGAGGTCGACGGTATCGACGCCCACGCCGTATCTGCCGACGGCGACGAGCCCGGGCAGTCGCGAGAGCACCGTCTCGGTGACCGGCGCGTACTGGGTGAGGATCGCGGCCGCATCCGCGGCAATCGCGATCACGTCCTCCTCGCTCGTGCACTCGGCGAACTCGAGGTCGTACCCGTACCGGGCGGCGACCTCCCGCTCGATATCGACACTGCCGTGATCACAGTCGGTGATGACCACGCGACGACGTTGCTGCTGCATTGGAGCCCCCATCGGAGAATGAAATTTGAAACATCATTTCATAAACTGCGGAGTTCGCCAACCGGAGATGCGCGCGAAACGCTCTCGAAACCGTCGCCGGAGACGATGGGACGTGCTCGATCGACTACGCCCCGGGAGCGCCGAGCACCTGGGATACACGGCGCGCCGCGCGCTTCACGAGCTCGCCGAAACGCTGCTCATCCTCCTCCGCCTCGACGCGCGCCGTCGGGCCGCCGAGGCTCAAGCCGGCGCAGACCGCACCGGAGAAATCGAAGATCGGCGCCGCGAATCCGCGGATCCCGTCGCGGTTCTCGCCGTTGTCGATCGCGTACCCGCGCTCCCGGGTCAACGCGAGATCCCGATGCAGGGCCTCGAACGTCGTCAGCGTGTTCGCGGTGCGGCCGCTGAGAGAGTCCGGCAGGTGCCGCTGCCGGACGTCACTGGGCAGCTGAGCGAGGATCGACTTGCCGATGGCGGTGGCGTATGCCGGGATGGAATCCCCGACCTTGCTGAAGATGCGGATCGGCTGGGGGCTGTCGACCAGCTCGATGTAGACCACATCCTTCCCCGAGAGCACGCCCAGGTGCGCTGTCTCGCCGGTCTCCCTCACGATGTCGCGCATGACCGGCAGCGCGGCCTTTCGCGTGTCGAGTCGGCTCAGGTACTCCGATCCGAGCTTCGCCGTGAGCATGCCGAGCGAGTACACCCCGAGATCCTCATCGAAGTGCAGCAGATTGCGTCGGGCCAGGGTGAGGAGCATGCGCTGCGTCGTCGCCTTGCTGTAGCCGAGGATGCCGGTGCACTCGGCCAGCGTGACGCCCGGGCGAGGCGCCGAGGCGATGTACTCGAGAATGTCGACCGCCTTCTCCAGGCTCTGCGTGCCCGTGACTCGCTCCGACGATGTCAGTCCGCCAGTGGATATCACGCGTTCGGCCATTCCGGTCTCCATCCTTCGATTCGGTACCACGCTCCATCGCGAGGTCTCCTCACCGTTGCAATTTTACGAACCGGTATCGCCGGTCGTTTCTATCTTGACATTATTTCTGCACTTATGAGACAGTGTTTCAAATTTCAATTCGCAGAGTCGCACTGCAGCACTCCGCCGAAAGGGCTGATACCTCATGACCGAGCTTCTCTTCAATCCGGTCACACTGCACGGGCTCACGACGATGACCCTCCAGACGAGCCCGGCGCCCAGCCGCGTGATCTCCGGCGATCCCGAGGCTCACGAGTCCATCCTCCACGAGGACGGCCGCACCGAGATCGGAGTCTGGGAGATCAGCCCTGGCAGCTTCCACTCGAGCAAGATCGGCGTCTCCGAGTTCATGTACTTCGTGAGCGGCGCAGGCACGATCACCCGTGAGAACGGCGAAGTCATCGAGATCCGCCCGGACGCCTTCGTGTCGCTCCCCGACGGCTCGCACGTCGTGTGGAACGTCGAGGAGACCGCCCGCAAGGTGTACGTCATCACGCAGGCCGCGGCCTGATCCACCGCGCCGACAAGGATCAATGATGAGCCTCAGCACTACCGGGATCCCGACGGTTCGCCCTCCGCGGCGATCGATCCTCGACCCCGTTCGCCTCCCCAAGATCGCGATGGCACTCGCCGCCGCTGGCTTCTTCGTGATCTTCTTCTTCTGGCCGCTGCTCGACGTCGTGCTCCGCAGCATCAGCCTCGACGGCGTCTGGGATTGGAGTCAGCCCCAGCTCACGCTCGACCACTACCTCACGATCCTGCAGGACGACTACCTGCATCTCGTCGAGTGGCGCACCATCGTGCTCGCCGTGAACTCGACGCTCCTCGCGCTGCTCCTCGGATTCCCGACCGCCTACTTCATCTCGCGGCTCCCCAGCCGCGCCGCCGGGATCGTGCTCCTCCTCATCCTGATCCCGTTTCAGGTCTCCATCGTCGTGCGGCTCTTCGCCGTCACCTCGATCCTGAGCCCGAACGGGCTGCTCAGCCAGGCGAGCCAGGCGCTCGGCGGCGAGCGCTTCTCCCTGCTCTACACCCAGGGCGGCACCCTCGTCGGCACCGTGATGTATCTGCTGCCCTATATGATCCTCATCCTCTACTCGGGCATGACGGGCATCGACCACAACGTCATCCTCGCGGCCAAGACGATGGGGGCATCGGGCTTCCAGATCTTCGTCAAGGTCTTCCTGCCGCTCGTGCGCACATCGATCCTCAGCGGCGCTCTGCTCTGCTTCATCCTGGCGCTCAGCTTCTTCATCGTCCCCGCCATCCTCGGCGGCCCGCAGGAGCAGACCGTCGCCGTGTACATCCAGCAGCAGATCGACCTGTTCCAATGGGGTGTCGCCTCAGCTCTCGGCGTCGTGCTGCTCGCGGCGACCCTCATCCTCTACGTCGCCGTCATCCGCATCGGCGGCGGGTTCCAAGCCCCCGGAATCGGCGGGCAGGCGAAAGGCGTCAGCGCAGAGCAGCGCTTCACCTGGTCGGCAGGCACGGTCACCACGGGCGTGCTGACACTGATCTCACTGCTCGTACTGCTCCTGCCCGTGCTCATCGTCTTCCCGCTCTCCGTCGGCGAGACGCAGACGGTGGTGTTCCCTCCGCGCGGCTTCACCCTCGAATGGTACGGGGAGGCGCTCACCACCAGCACCTGGCTCGATCCCATTACGAGAAGCCTGCTGATCGCGACGCTGACCGGCATCACATCCACCGCCCTGGCCCTGTACCTCGCACGCGTCGTGCAGACCGCGAAATCCGAGCGGACGAAGGTCATCATCTCCGGGCTCGCCTTCGCGCCCATCATCACGCCGGCCATCCTGCTCGCGATCGGGATCTACGCGGTCGAACTCCGGCTCGACCTCGCCGGCACGATTCCCGGCCTCGTCTTCGCGCACACCCTCGTATCGTTCCCCCTCGCGTTCGCCATCGTGAACACCGCACTCGCATCGCGCGGTCTCGACCTCGAGACGGCGGCCTGGACCATGGGGGCGTCGCGGATCTCCGCATTCTGGACGGTGACGGTGCGAGGCATGATCCCGGTCATCCTCTCGGCGTTCGGTTTGGCGTTCGTGACCTCCTGGGACGAAGTGGTGCTCGCCCTCTTCCTCCAGACCGGACCGGTGAAGACACTGCCCGTCACCATCTATCAGTACCTGGAGAGCGGCATCGTGCCGACTGTCCCGGCGATCGCCGCGCTGCTCACGCTGCTCGTCATCGCCGTCATCATCACTCAGCGCATCATCCAGTCGCGACGCTCACGGTCGGCGATCCTGGCAGACCAGAAATGAGGACCGGCATGTCCCCCACACACGCAAACGCGGCGACCGTCGGAAAGCGCGGCGAAGTGATCGTCGACGGGATCACCTGCGACTTCAGCGGCACGCGCGTGCTGCATGAGACCGACCTCGCCGTGCAGGCGGGCGAGTTCTTCACCCTGCTCGGCCCTTCGGGGTCCGGGAAGACCACGCTGCTGCGCATCATCGCCGGCTTGATCGATTTCACGTCGGGCAGTGTCGCCATCGACGGCAGCGATGTCACGCATCTGCCGACGCAGCAGCGCGACATCGGGTTCGTGTTCCAGAACTACGCGCTCTTCCCGCACCTCACCGTCGCGCAGAACATCGCGTTCGGGCTGAAGATCCGCAAAGTGCGCGGCGCCGCCCTGGCGAAGCGGGTCGACGAGATGCTCGAGCTCACGGAGCTCGGGGCGCTGCGAGATCGGCACCCGTCACAGCTCTCGGGCGGCCAGCAGCAGCGCGTCGCGCTCGGCCGGGCGCTCGCCCAGCGCCCCCGCGTGCTGCTGCTCGACGAGCCGCTCGGTGCGCTCGACCGGCGCCTGCGGCAGGATCTCGGGTCCGAGATCCGACGGATCCAGCAGGAATCGGAGACGACGGCGATCTACGTCACCCACGACCAGGAGGAGGCGTACATCCTCTCCGACCGCATGGGTGTCATGGAGGCCGGGTACATTCGCCAGGTCGGGGCACCGCGCGAGGTGTACAGCGCTCCCAACAGCGACTTCGTCGCGAACTTCCTCGGCGAGACCAACAGCTTCGTCGCGGAGGTCGTCGGCCAGAGCCGCTCCGGCACCCAGGTGCGCACCGGCGAGTTCGTCGTCACCGCGACGGAGGGGCCGACCCTCGCTGTCGGATCCGCCTGCACGCTCAGCGCACGACCCGAGCAGATCCGGCTCAGCCCGAGCGTCGAGACCGCCCCGGTCGGGTACGAAGCGGTCGCGCGCGTCACGATCACGGATGCCCGGTTCTTCGGGCAGACCATCCGCGTCCGCCTCGCCGACGAGCGCGGTTCCTACCTCGTCGATCTCGACAGCGCCGAGGCGATCCCCGAGGTCGGCACGCCCGCGGTCATGAGCGTGCGCGCACGCAGCGCCGTCCTGCTCCCCACTCCGTAGTCCCCAGTTCGCACTACCTCCTCAACGCATGCATCCAAGGAAGGACCTGCATATGCATTCCACACTGACCCGCACCGCTTCGCTCGGTGCACTCGCCCTCGCCGGCGCGCTCGCCCTCACGTCGTGCAGCGGAGGCGCCGACGCCGCGGATGCCGAGAGCGGCGGCGACATCTCCGGTGAGATCCTCTTCTACGACACCAGCGGCGGTGACGTCTGGGAAGGACTGAACGACACCCTCTTCGCCGACTTCACCGAGGAGACCGGGGTGAAGGTCGTCGACGACTACAACGAGGCCTCGACGAAGTTCTTCGCCGGTGCGCAGAACGGCGCCGTCGACTGGAGCCTCGTGTTCCTGCCCTCGCTCAGCGATGCCCAGCAGGCGGCCGATGACGGCTACCTCGCGGAGATCGATACGAGCATCGTCCCCGTCGACCAGCTCGTCGAGGGCACCTACTCGAAGACCGGCATCGAAGTCGGCACCTTCGGCATGGTGCTCGCCTGGAATACCGACACCTGGCCCGTCGACGGGGAGCACCCGGAGACCTGGGAAGATCTGTACGACACGGAAGCGTTCCCCGGCCAGCGCTGCCTCTTCAACAACCCCCAGTACGGCTGGACGCTCGAGTCGGCGCTGCTGGCCGACGGGGTCGCCGCCGACGACCTCTACCCGCTCGACACCGACCGCGCATTCGAGAAGCTCGGCACCATCAAGGACAACGTCACCTGGTGGTCGAGCGGTGCGCAGTCCATCGAGAGCTTCGAGAACGGCTCCTGCGACCTCGGAATCGTCTGGGCGAACCGGGCCTTCACGGCGAGCCAGAACGGCTTCCCGATCTCGGTGAGCTGGGACCAGGCCGGCTATGCGAACAGCGTCTGGGCGATCCCCGCCGATGCCCCCAACCCCGAGGCCGCCCAGCAGTTGCTGAAGAGCGTCATCGAGAACACCGAGGGCCAGGTCGCCTTCGCATCCCAGGTGCCGACCCCCATCCCGGCGGCGAGCACCGGCGTCGGAGTCGGCGACTTCCCCGAAGACATCCAGCCGTTCCTCCCCGTCGGCGAGAACACCGACACCGCGATCACGCTCGATGCCGACTACTACAAGGAGAACAACACCGAACTGACTGATCAGTTCAACCGCTGGGTCGCGCAGTAGCCGGCCTCGGGGCCCCGCCACCCACCGGAGGCGCGGGCCCCGTCTCACTCCCACCCGATCAGAGAAGGACTCCCATGAACATCGTATGCATCGACGGCGAAGCGCAGTACTCGGACATCGTCCACCGCGACGTGATCGAACCGCTCAAGGCTGCGGGCCATCGGCTCGACTGGTTCGAAGAGCAGTTCGCCGATGCCGAAGCCACGATCGCCCGGGCCCAGGGTTACGATGCCGTCTACATCATCGGTGACCAGGGGCCTCTCCCGCAGGGGTTTCTCTCCTCCGTTCCCGGCCTGTCGCTCGTCAGCTTCGTCGGCACCGGTGCGCACCGCTTCGTCGACGTCGCGGAGGCGGAATCGCTCGGCATCACCGTCACGAACGTGCCCGACTTCGCGAGCCGGAGCGTGGCCGAGCACGCCATCGGGCTGCTCTTCGCGGTCGCACGTCGCATCCCTGAGGGCGACCGCATCGTGCGCGCCGGCGAATGGGCGAAGCATCAGGGTGTCAAGCTCGCCGGGCGCACGCTCGGCGTGGTCGGCACCGGAGCCATCGGCTCCGAGGTCATTCGCATCGCGGACGCGTTGGGCATGAACGTCGTGTACTGGAACCGGACGGAGCGCCCTGAGGTCGAAGCCGCGCTTCCCGGGCGGCGCGTCGAGCTCGAAGAGCTCTTCCGACTGAGCGACGCCGTATCGCTGCACCTCACGCACACCCCGGAGACCGAGCGCCTCATCTCGAGCGATCTCCTCGCGCTGCTGCCGGAGGGCGCGATCGTCGTCAATACCGCGCGGGACGAGATCCTCGATCGCGACGCCCTCTTCGCGCTGCTGCGCGACGGGCGACTCTTCGGCGCCGGCATCGACGTGTTCGAGTCCGAGCCGCCCGCCCTCGACACGATCCCGCTGGATCTCCCCAACCTCGTCCTGACCCCGCACATCGGGTTCCACACCGACGAGGCTGACGATGTCTTCGCGATCGCCGGCCGCAACATCATCGCCTTCGCTGCGGGCGAGCCCGTCAACGTCGTCACCAGCACCGCACTCTGAACCAGAAAGAGAACCGATTCATGGAAATCCGTCACGCCACCCACCCCGACGAACTCGTCGGAATGAGCGACGAAGAGCTGCGCGCCCGCTTCGTCATCAGCGACCTGTTCACCCCTGGCCTCTTGCGGGCCGTGTACAGCCATGAGGATCGGATGGTGCTCGGCGGGGTCAGCCCGATCCCCGGCACGGCCGTCGCGCTCGAGAACTTCCCCGACCTCCGGGCGGAGTACTTCTGCCAGCGCCGCGAACTCGCGGTCTCCGGGCTCAGCGGGTCGGGGTCCGTGGTCGTGGACGGCACCCGTTACCCGATCGGGCATATGGATGTGCTCTACATCGGCCGCGGGGCGCGTGACATCTCCTTCGAGGCCGACGTGACCGGGACGCGCTTCTTCCTGTCGTCCGCCGTATCCCACACCGATCACCCGACGACGCTCGTCCCGGCATCGGAAGCGCTCACAACGGAGACCGGCGAGCAGGAGCACGCCAACCGTCGCATCGTGCGCAAGCACATCCACGAGGACGGGGTGCGCAGCAGCCAGCTCGTGCTCGGCATCACGGCGCCGGAGCCCGGCAACATCTGGAACAGCATGCCCCCGCACACCCACGACCGCCGCACCGAGGTCTACGTGTACTTCGATCTCGACGAGAACGAGCGGCTGTTCCACTTCATGGGGGTTCCCGGGCAGACGCGGCACGTCGTCCTGCGCGATGGCGACGCCGTCATCTCGCCCGCGTGGTCGATGCACTTCGGAGCCGGCACTACGAACTACTCGTTCCTCTGGGTCATGGCCGGCGAGAACCAGATGTTCGCCGACATGGATCAGATCTCGGTGCCGGAGGTGGCCGGAGCGGTCGCCTGACCGCGACTCGCACGGCTGCGATGTTCAGCACGGCCGCCGATCCCCTCCGCCGTCGAGGGGACCGGCGGCCGTGCCGTTTCCGGAGCCGCGCCTCACCGCGCCTCGCGATGCGTGGCCGGCCGCCGTCTCATCGATCCGCGGCGAGCTCGGGCGGCTGGCCGCCGCCGAAATCCTCGAAGATCAGAATGGTGCGGGTGTTGCGCACCCACCGAATCGACTGAATGTCCTCGAGCACGACGCGCCGCAGGTGGCTGTTGTCGGCAGCGCGCACGAGCAGTAGTACGTCGAAGTCGCCGCCGACGAGCGCGATGTGCTCGACTTCCGCGATCTCGCCGAGCCGGGCGCGCACCTCCTGCCATCCGGTCTGGTCGATCAGCAGCGTCACGTAGGCCGAGGCGTGAGCCCCAGCGCGCACCGGGTCGGTACGCACCGTGAAGTTCATGATGACGCCACTGTCGACGAGCTTGCGCACGCGGGCATGCGCTCCGGCGCGCGAGATGTGCACCGCCTCGGCGAGCGCGGTCATGGAGATTCTGGCGTCGTTCCTGAGCACTGCCAGGATCGCTCGATCGGTGTCGTCTACCTGCATGTCTGCTCCCTTGGAGACCGGCTCGTCGCCCGATACAGATATCCAGTATTCAGGCTGTTCTGCAATCAAACATACAGAAGTCGAGCGAAATCGTGCGCAGGCGCGTGAATTGCGAGCACAATAGGCGACACATTGACGGACGGATTCAAGGAGGAACCGTGTCCCGATCAGCAGACGCGCTGTTGCCGCGCGACACCCCCGTGCAACTGATCGACGCCGAGGGTGTCGTCCAGCCCGACCCCGAGTTCGCCCTGCCCGATCGCGAGACGCTGCGACGCGCCTACGCGGGACTCGTGAACGGCCGCCGCATCAACGATCAGTGCAATGCGCTCGTGCGCCAGGGCCGGCTGGCCGTCTACCCGGCGTCGACCGGCCAGGAGGCCTGCCAGATCGCCGCGGCGCTGTGCCTCGAGCGCGGCGACTGGCTGTTCCCGACCTATCGGGATTCGGTCGCGGTGATCGCTCGCGGCGTCGAGCCGGCGAATGCGATGGTCCTGCTGCGCGGAGACTGGCACTCGGGCTATGACCCGACCGAGTACGGGATCGCGCCGCAGGCGACTCCGCTCGCGACGCAGCTGCTCCACGCGGTCGGCTTCGCGCACGCCGCTCGGCTCCGGGGCGAAGACACCGTGGTGCTCGCGATGTGCGGCGACGGCGCCACGAGCGAGGGCGACTTCCACGAGGCGATGAACTTCGCCGCCGTCTTCCACCTCCCGGTCGTCTTCTTCGTGCAGAACAACGAGTTCGCCATCTCGGTGCCGCTCTCACGGCAGACCGCGGCGGCGTCTCTCGCGCACAAGGCCATCGGATACGGAATGCCCGGCGAGCGCGTCGACGGGAACGACGTCGCCGCGCTGCTCGCCGTGCTCGGAGCGGCCGTCGATCGAGCCCGTTCCGGTCAGGGCCCGAGCTTCATCGAAGCCCACACGTACCGCATGCTCGCGCACACCAACGCCGACGACGACACCCGTTACCGCGACCGCGAGGAGGTGCAGGCGTGGGTCGGACGTGATCCGCTCACCCGCCTGCGCAGCCACCTCCGCGAGTCAGGCGCCCTGACCGAGGCCGACGAGTCGGAGCTCGCCGCTGCCGCGGAGGAGATCGCGAGCGAACTGCGATACGCGATGAACGCGGACCCGGAATTGAACCCCGAGGACCTCTTCACCCACGTCTTCGCGCAGCGACCCGAGATGCTCGACGCGCAGTGGGACGCGCTGCGCGACGAGATCGAGCGCACGGAGGTCGAGTCATGAGCACCACGATGGCGCACGGCGCCGCTCCGGCCGGAACGCCCGCCGGCGCTGCGCCATCCGCTCGCGACGCCGAAGCAGGGGCGACGACGGTCGAGACGCTGACGATGGCGAGCGCCCTCAACCTCGCCCTCGCCGACGCTCTCGCGAGCGATGACCGCGTCGTCGTCTTCGGCGAGGATGTGGGAGCGCTCGGCGGCGTCTTCCGCATCACCGATGGCCTGACCGCGCGATTCGGCGAAGACCGCTGCTTCGACACACCCCTTGCCGAGTCGGGCATCGTCGGCACTGCGGTCGGAATGGCGATGAACGGGCTCGCCCCGGTCGTCGAGATGCAATTCGACGCCTTCGCGCTGCCGGCGTTCGAGCAGGTGGTGAGTCACGTCGCGAAACTGGGCAATCGCACCCGCGGCGATCTCCGCATGCCGATGGTGATCCGCATCCCGTACGGCGGCGGGATCGGCGGCGTCGAGCATCACTGCGACTCCTCCGAGGCCTACTACGCTCACACGCCCGGGCTCACCGTGGTGTCCCCGTCGACGCCGCAGGACGCATATTCGCTCCTGCGCGCGGCGATCGCCTCCCCGGATCCCGTGGTCTTCATGGAGCCGAAGAAGCTCTACTGGTCGACCGGGCCGGTCGATACGTCGATCGCCGCCGATCTGCGCCGCGCCCGCGTCGTGCGGCCGGGCAGCGACGTGACGCTCATCAGCTACGGCCCGTCCGTTCCGATCGCTCTCGAGGCAGCCGAGGTCGCGGAAGCGGAGGGGCGCAGCGTCGAGGTGGTCGATGTGCGCACCCTGACACCGTTCGACGATCGCACCGTGATGGAGTCTGTGCGGCGCACCGGCCGCGCTGTGGTCATCGCCGAGGCTCCGGGCTTCGCCAGTGTCGCGTCGGAGATCCAAGCCCGCGTGTTCGAGCAGTGCTTCGAGTACCTGGAGGCGCCCGTGCGGCGCGTGACCGGATTCGACACCCCGTTCGCCTCACCGAAGTTCGAGCACTGGTACCTGCCCGACGCCGAGCGCGTACTCGACGCCATCGAAACCCTGCACTGGGAGGATCAGTGATGAGCACGCGCGTCTTCAACCTGCCAGACCTCGGCGAGGGCCTCACGGAAGCCGCGCTCGTGCGCTGGATGGTCTCCGTCGGCGACACCGTCAGCATCGACCAGCCCATCGCGGAGGTCGAGACGGCCAAGAGCATCGTCGAGCTGCCCTCGCCCTACGCCGGCGTGGTCGTGCAGCTGCACGGCGCCGAGGGCGATGCACTGCTGACCGGCTCCCCGGTGCTCGAGGTGCTCGATGAGCGGGCGCCCGAAGCCGCTGAGCCCGCGGGCGGCTCGCCCGAGTCACCCGGAGCGCCTCCGTCGCCGGACGAGGAGCGCGAGGCCTACCGTCACGAGGAACGGGCGGGATCCGGCAACGTGCTGATCGGTTACGGCACTGGCCGCGGGCCCGCGAAGGGCCGTCGCCGCCGGGCCAGGGGCGGCATCGGCGGGGCGCGCAGCGGCGCCACCTCGACTCCCGCCCTGGTGCACGAAGCCCCCGCCCCGGTGCGGATCAGCGACGCACCGCGCCGCACGGTCGCCGTGCGGTCTCCGATCGTGCGTCGTCTCGCCCGGGAGCTCGGGGTCGACCCGCACCGGGTGCGCGCGACGGGGAGCGATGGCGCGATCACTCGCGCCGACGTGCTGCGCGCTGCGGATGCGCCTCGCGCAGATGCTTCCGAGGGCACTCAGCAGGATCCCGTCACCGCAGGCGCGCACACGTCGCCGCTGCCGGTGGCCCGCGTCGAGCACTTCAGCCCGCTCCGGCGCGTCGTCAGCGAGACGCTCTCGCGCAGCAGGGCCGAGATTCCCGAAGCGACGGTGTGGGTCGATGTCGATCTCACCGAGCTCTGGGAGCTGCGCCCGCTCATGGCGGCGGACGGCGAGCGGCCGCCATCGCTCACGGCGATCCTCGCCCGCTACACGCTGCTCGCGCTGCAGCAGTACCCGATTCTCGCGAGCCGCCTGACGCCGACCGGTGACGCGATCGAGATCTACGAGGGCGTGAACCTGGGCATCGCCGTCGACACGAGCCGCGGGCTGATGGTTCCGGTGATGCGCGATGCGCACGCGATGTCGATCGCCGAGCTCGACCGCGAGCTGCGGTCGCTCAGTGCGACCGCGCGCGACGGGCGCACGCCCCCTGAGCAGCTCAGAGGCTCCACGTTCACGTTGAACAACTACGGCGGCCTCGGGGTCGACGGCTCCGCCGCGATCATCAACCACCCCGAGGTCGCGATGCTCGGGATCGGGCGCGTGCTCGAGCGTGCCTGGGTGGTTGACGGCCGCGTCCAGGCGCGGCGCATCGCCCAGCTCTCGCTCGTGTTCGACCACCGCGTCTGCGACGGCGGGTATGCGGCCGGGTTCCTGCGCGCGGTGACCGATATGCTCGAGCACCCGCTGCGCGCGTACTCCCGGGTGTGAGGCCGGGCCGGAGCCCACGAGCCACCAGGAATGCGGCAGAAGGTCCGTTCCCCGAGAGCTGGGGAACGGACCTTCTGCCGCATTGCGTCGAGGGGTGGGCGGTTAGACCGTCACGACCTCGTTCGAGCGCGTGTTCAGCGCGACGCCCTTCGGCTCCTTCACGAGCGACACGGCCACGAGTGAGACGATCGTCACGCCGAGGATGTACAGGCCGATCGTCCACGACGCTCCCGTGGCGCCGAACACGAGATCGGCGATGAGCGGAGCGAACGCACCGCCGAAGATCGCGCCGATCGCGTACCCGATGGAGACCCCGGAGTAGCGCACGTCGGCGGGGAACATCTCGGCGTAGAGCGCGGCCTGCGGGCCGTAGGAGAGTCCGAGCCCGACGGTCATCAGGAACAGGGCGAGGAAGTACATGAAGATGTTGCCGGTGTCGATGAGGAACCACATCGGCACGGCCCAGATACCCAGCAGCACGTACCCGATCTGGAAGGTGCGAACGCGCCCGATGCGGTCGGAGACGATGCCGCCGAACAGGGTGAACGCGAGCCACCCGAAGGAGGCCAGTGTGGTGGCGAGCAGCACCGGGGGCCGCTCGAGGCCGAGCCCGCCCTCGGCTTCCGGCCGCGTCGCATACGCCGAGAAGAAGGCGATGAGCAGGTAGCCGGCCGCGTTGTTCGCGATGAAGATGAGTGCGGCGAGCACCACCTCCTTCGCGTGCTTCGAGAAGAGCGTCTTCAGCGGTGCGGCAGATTCGCCCTTGCGCTCCTGCAGCTCCTTGAAGACCGGGGACTCCTCGACGGCGCGGCGGATGAAGTAGCCGACGAGGATCAGCACGATGGAGAAGAGGAACGGGAGGCGCCAGCCCCAGGTCAGGAATTGCTCCTCGGTCAGCGTCGTGGTGATGACCCACATGGTCGCGGTCGCGAGGATCATGCCGAGCGGCACGCCGATCTGCGGGTACGCACCGAAGAAGCCGCGCTTGTTCTCGGGCGCGTGCTCGACCGACATGAGGGCGGCCCCGCCCCACTCGCCGCCGGCCGAGAAGCCCTGCAGCACGCGGAGCAGCACGAGCAGCACCGGCGCCGCGACGCCGATCTGGGCGTAGGTCGGCAGCACGCCGATCAGGGCGGTGGCGAGCCCCATCAGAATGAGCGTGAGCACGAGCATGCGCTTGCGCCCGAGCCGGTCGCCGAGGTGCCCGGCGACGATGGCGCCGAGGGGGCGGAACAGGAAGGAGATGCCGAGGGACGCCCAGGCGACGATCTGGCCGACCGTCTCACCCGCGGGGGCGAAGTAGAGCGTCGCGAAGACGGCGCCCGCCGCCTGCGCGTAGATGAAGAAGTCGTACCACTCGATGGTGGTACCGACGACGGTGCCTGCGAGCACCTTGCGCCGTTCCGCCTGCTTGGCAGCAGCAGTCATGGTCATGTGAACTCCGTTGTTCGTATGGACGGCCAAGTTACCGACCGTTCGGCCAGTAATAGAGCGTACACGAATACGACCCATCGCATGCATGATGGGAGCATGTTCGAGAACTTCGCCGTCGAAGACATCGCGACGAATGAGGCGACCATCCACGTGCGGTACGGCGGCGACGGGCCGCCGGTCCTGCTCCTCCACGGGCATCCGCGCACTGGGGCCACCTGGCACAGCGTCGCCCCCAGGCTCGTCGACGCCGGGTATTCGGTGATCTGCCCGGATCTCAGGGGGTACGGCCGATCGCGGGGACCGGATCCGACCGAGGATCACAGCGCTCACTCGAAACGCGCGGTGGCCGGGGATCTGACGCAGCTCATGACGATCCTCGGTCACGATCGTTTTCACCTCGTCGGACACGACCGCGGCAGCTACGTCGCGCTCCGCCTCGCGCTCGACCACGGAGAACGAGTCGATCATCTGGCGCTGCTGGATTGCATTCCGATCAGTGAGCACCTCGCTCGCGCAGATGCTCGGTTCGCCGCGCTGTGGTGGCACTGGTTCTTCTACGCTCAGCCCGAGACTCCCGAGCGCGTCATCAACGCCGACCCCGAGAGCTGGTACGGCGCGGACCCGGAGCGCATGGGTGCTGAGAACCATGCGGAATGGTTGGCGGCGATCCGCACACCAGGTGTCGTGCGGGCGATGCTCGAGGACTATCGCGCCGGACTCACGATTGATCGCGCCCATGAGGAGGCCGACCGCGCCGCTCGCCGTCGGCTCTCGATGCCGGTACTGGTGCTGTGGTCGGAGCAAGACGACCTCGAACAGCTCTACGGCGACCCGCTCGCGATCTGGCGAGACTGGGCGGTCGATGTACGAGGGCACGGCATCGACTCGGGTCATCACGTGGCCGAGGAAGCGCCTGCGCCCCTGAGCCAAGCGCTCATCGACTTCTTCCCCACCCGCAACGCGGAAACACCCGATCGCTGAGGGCGGGTACGGATCAGGGGCGGCCGGGCTCTCGCCCGGGCCGCCCCTGTCAGATGCGTCTCTTACAGCGCGCGACGGCGCCGTGCGAGGAGCAGCAGCACCCCACCGGCCACGAGCCCGGCTGCGAGCAGAGCACCGGTGAGCAACTCACCGCCGGTCACCGCGAGCCCGGGGGCGACCCCGATCTCGTTCTCGAGATCGACGAGCGCCTGAGCACCCGCGTCTCCCGTGACGGTGAGCACGATCCGCTCGCCCGCTCCGTCGATCGACGCACCCGCCGACTCGGTCGACCAGTCCGCTACGACCCAGCTGACGGCTGCGGGCAGATCCGCCGCCGTTTCAGTGAATGTCACCTCTGTGCCGAGCGGCAACCCGTCGAGCACCGTCGGCTCGCCGGCGACGAGCTCGAGCTCGACGCGCTGGGGTTCACCCATCAGGTCGGTCCAGCTCGCGCTCACCGGGTACACGGTGTCCGCGGGCACCTGCGATGCACCGTCGCCCGTGAGCGACTTGGTCACCGAGAGGCTTCCGAGCTTCGGCGTCACCGTGTTGATCAGGTCGACGGCCAGCGTCTGCGCGGCCCCGATGGTGAGGGTGGCGGTGCCGTCGTCGTGCACGACGAGTCCATCCATCTCCCATTCGGGAGCGTTCCAGCTGAACGCATCTGTGTCATCGGAGGCAGCCTCGGAGAGCGTCACCTCCGTGCCGTGCGGAAGGCTCCCGTCGAACTGCACCGGAGTGCCGTCGGTCGGGATAGCGAGCTCTGCCGAGTGCGGCTCACCGGCCTCGAACCACGAAGCGGTGACCGCGACGGACTCGGGGACGCCCGCCGCTCCGAGCTCGACGCCGTCGACATGCTTCGCCACGGAGAAGGTGCCCGGTGCCCACGTCGCCTCGTTCACCACGGTGACCAGGGTCATCTCGCCCTGCTGATCCGAGACCACGATCTCAGCGCTGCCGTCACCGTTATCGGTCACCCGGTCGCCGGAGATGGCGATCGTGTCCCAGATGACGGTGTCGATGCCGGGGCGGTCGCCCTCGGTGATCGTGACGACGGTGCCAGCGGGAAGGTCGACTCCCAGTGGAGTCGGTTCGACCGCGTTGATCGTGAGCTCCTTCGACTGTTCACCGTCTGCGTCGGTCCACGTAGCGGTGACCGGGAACTGCGTTTCGGGATCGACCTCTCCCGCTGCCGCGCCTCCGAGCCCCTTGAGCACGCTGATGCCGGCGACTGACGTCGCAGCGTGGTTCTCCAAGAACACCTGCGCACTCGCGTCGCGCCCGATCGTCACGGTCGCCGACTCTTCGGTCACGACGACGCCGTCACCGGACCAGACGGGTGCCCCCCACGCAATGCCAGAAGCATCTTCGAGCGGAGCCTCCATCAACTCGACCTGCGTGCCGACCAGCAACTGCTCGCCGAATTCGAGGGGCGTGCCATCGGTCGGCACCGTGAGGGTCTTCGAGCCGGGTACGCCCTCCTGCTCCCAGACCGCGGTGACTGTCACCGCATCGGGCACGGCCGGATTATCAGCCTCGGCGCCGGTCACGTTCTTCACGATCGAAAACGTTCCCACGGTCCGCTCGACGCTGTTCATCAGGGTGACGACCGCTGGGGCCGTTGCGTGGTCGCCGGTGATCGTGATGCTCTCCGGGGAGAAGACCGGGTCGCCCCAGGTGAACCGGTCATCGTCGACCGGGCGCGCTTCGCTCAACGCGACCGTCGCCCCGATCGGCAGATCATCGATGAGCACGGGTGCTCCGGCCCGCACGGTGACCGTGCGATCCGCCTGCTTCGGGAACCCTTCGCCCAGCGCGGTCGTATCGATCGCCGCGGTCACTTCGTAGGCGCGATCCGTGTCGACCTGGCTCGCCGCCCCGCCTGCGACCTGCTTCACCAGCGACACACCACCGAGCTGCGCCTCATTGATGAGGTCGACGGTGATGTTGCGGCCCGGTGTGAGTGCCGCGACTGCGGTCTTGCCGCCGTCGCCCACCGTGACGCCGTCGCCCTCGGCGAATACGGGATCACCGAACACGACGCCGGGGATCGCCGGGAAGGTCGGTTCTGACAGCGCCACCGTCCAGCCGAGGCCGCGCGAGTTCGGGCCGCTGATCCGATCGCCGTTCAACGGCACCTGGAGGTCGTACTCGAGCTGCATCTGGCCCTGCGGATCGATCTCCTGCACGTGCACGGTGAACATCGTGCCCTCGGGAACGAATGCTGCTCCCGCAGTGTCGGCGAGGGTCTTGCTGATCCCCACCGAACCGCGTGAGACGCCCTGACCCGTGCCGCTGCCGCGGTTGCTCTGCGTCACCGACTTCTCATACGTCTTCCCAGCGACCTCGGCGGAGTTGCCGTACGAGGTGCCCGGCGCGTCCATGCCACCGCTCGAGGTGCACGACGTGTAGCTGATCACGTACTGGTACTCGGCGCTGAACCCGGTCGCCTGGCCCCCACCGGGCTGCGCCAGCGTCGGGCGCGGGATCGCGAGCGTGATCACCCCATCCTCGTGCGACGCGGTCACGGAGTCGGTGAGATCGACAGTCGCGAGCCCCCCGTTTCCGACCTGGTCGCGAGCTTCGACCTTCAGGCCGAGCTGCGAAGCCAATCCGCTCGTGGGATCACCGGCGACGCACACTTCGTGCGCACCTGAGAGGGTGTCCGTGACGACGAGGTCGCTGTCCACCGCCGAGAGCCGCTCGCCCGGGACGGTGATGTTCCAGTTCATGGTCGTCTGCGGGAGGTGCTCGACGCCGTCGAGCGTGACCGACCTGCCGTTGATGGCGCCGTTCTTGCCCTCGGATCGTCCGGGGACCTTGGTCTCGGTGCCGGCGACCTGACCGTCGACCTCTACCTGGTTGGTGTACGCGGTGCCGCCTGCTGGCAGCCCGTCCTGACTCACGCACGTCGAGTAGGTGATGACGTACCGGTAGTCCGAGGCCTTGAAGGAGAATGCCGGATCGGAGATGTCGAAATCGATCGCGAATGCCTGCGCCGAGGAAGACGTCACAGTCGGGGCGAGCATTCCGGTGACGTCGCGCTGGAGCTGATTGCTCGGGCCGTAGCGCTCGGTGATCCTGATCCCGCTGATCGTGTCGCTGCACACCTCGTGCCCGGCTCCGAGTTGTTCGCTGAACACGAAGCCGTCCTTGCCCAGCAGCTGGTCGCCCGGCACGCTCACCGTCCAAGCGATCTTTCCGTTGCGCTCTCCACCGCCGAGCACCGTGCCCGACTTGGTGAGCGACCCCTGCCACGGTCGCGGATGCAGCCCGATGATGCCAGAGGACTCGCCCCACACATCGATGCTGGCCTCGTTCGTGTACTCGGTGCTCTCGGGGTCGATCTGCCCGTCGGGCGTGCAGGTGTCGTAGGTGATGCGGTACGTCACGTCGGGATCGAAGCCGCCTTCGGGAGCAGTGAGCTTGATCGTGAAGTGCTGCGCATCCGCGCCCGGCACGATCTCGGCGACGCTCGTCACGTCGGCGACGGCGCTGCCTCGCACCGTCTCCACCTTCATGTTCGACGGCGTGCACAGCGCGTGCCCCGCTCCGAGCGTGTCGGCGACGTTGATGACGTCGTGGGCCTGCATGCGCGAGCCCGGGAGGTCGATCGTCCATTTCATGGACCAGTTGTTGGCGTTCATCTCGCCCGTCTTGCTCCAGGTGTCCGGAATCTCGATGCCGTCATCGATTCCGCCGCCACCGGGCAGCTCGACGGGGACGTCCTGCCCGTTGAGGTCGAAGACGAGGGCTTGCTCGTCCGTCGCCTCCACTGCCGTGACGTCGAACGCGAACTCGCCGCTGACGAGCTCGGGATACAGCGCGACTTCCTCGGTGAGCGTGCACGTGACGATCCCCGTCGACGCGTCCGCGAGACACGTCGCCCAATCGACGACCTCTCCCGTTTCCGTCGGCCCGCTCAGCGAGAACGGCACGTTGGCCGGGATCCGCAGTTCTTTGGGAAGGCCGATCGTGAAGACGTCTCCCGGCTGCGGGTCCGCCGCGGCCGCATCCCAGCTGCCCGTGACCGACACCGTGTCGCCGACGACCAACTGCCCGTCGGGCCCGCTTCCCGCGCCGATCACCACTTTCGTGACGGCGATCTCGGGGTTCGGAGCGGCGTTCGCCGCCGCGGGAATCGTCAGCAGACCGCTGACGGCGAGCAGCGCCGCGGTCAGCGCTGAGATGATCCTTCCGATTCGGAAGGGGCGGACCTGATGTCCGTGTGTGCTGTGGGAACGCATGTGCGCGCTTACTCTCCTCGTGCTCGTGGCATGGATGGACCGCGTCGACGCGGCGATTCCGGGGCGCCCGTGGAATGTCTCGGGCGCCTCGGAGCAGGCAACGGTCGGCTCCCGGAGTACGTCGGGGAACGGTCCACAGGAGCCGACTCACCGATAACACGGCGCACGCCCCGTTTCGTGACGCACGTTTCACGAAATGCTCGAGAAAACTCTCCGGAGCCCGCTCAGGTCGCGTACCGGAGATCCCGCGATGGCGTGGCGCGGATTCCGGGGAAGACGTGCATTCCGAGAGAAAAGGACTCATAATGCATCGGGGTGCTCTCCGGCATCGCAACATCGGGAGCGCGAAGGAGGATGAGATCGTGGCCGACCAGCAGTACGACTCCGACGAAGACCTCCTCTCCGCGTACCGGGCAGGAGATTCCGCGGCGCTCGCCGTGCTGTGGGAGCGGCACGTTCGGCCGGCGATCGTTGCGGCCAGAAGCATCGCGCCATCGCTGGACGCGGAAGACGTGGTGTCAGACGCCTACCTGAAGATCATCGAGAGCATCGAGAAGGGCAGGGGGCCGCACGGCGCCTTTCGGCCGTACCTGTACCGGGTCGTGCAGTCGGTCGCCGCAGACAAGCTCCGCAGCCCGGAGACGCACGTTGCAGAACTGCACGAATCCCACGAGATCCCCGAAGCAGATCCGTGGGAGGACCATGCGTTCGACCGCAACGCCGCGGCGCAGGCCTTCAACTCGCTCAGCGAGCGCTGGCAATCGGTGCTCTGGTACACCGAAGTCGAGGGTCTGCCCCCTCGAGAGGCGGCGCAGCTGCTCGGGATCAAGCCCAACGCCGTGTCAGCCCTCGCCTCACGTGCCCGCGAGGCTCTGGCATCCGCATGGGTCGAAGCGCACGTGCAGCGCGAACTCGCCTCCGCCGAGTGCGAATCCACGCTGCAGGATCTGCAGCGGTATCAACGCGGAAAGTTGACGAGTGCGCGCTCGCGCGCGGTGCAGGCGCACCTGCAGACCTGCCGCTCGTGCGCCGCAGCCGCCGATGAGGTCGCGCTCCTGAACCGCAAGCTCGCCCTCATCCTGGCGACCATCTTCGTCGGCGGCGGTTCGGCCACCGCCCTGCTGGGCGGTTTCACCGGGAGCACGCCGGCGGCCGCGAGTACCGGCGGCACGATCCGGAAGCATCTCTCGAGCGCACCCGCGAGAACCGCGGTGATCGCCGGCGCCACCATCGTCGGCATCGCCGCCGTGGTGACCGCGGCACTGGCCTTGAGCGCGTCGACGGCACCCGTTGCCGCCACCGGCTCCGGGATCTCGGCAGCAGCGCCCGGGTCGTCGAGTGACGCCGCAGATGCGCCGCTCGGCGGCGGAGCGGAGTCCGACTCCGACTCGGATTCCGACTCCGACTCCGACTCCGGGGATGGGGGCTCTGAGTCATCCGATCAGCGCGAGCACACCGGAGCGGACGATGATCGCCGAGCGTTCGTCGAGATTCTGGGCGTCGAACCCGCACCGGTCCCGGGGCCCTCCGAGGGTCCCGACCCTGCCGGCGATGAGTCGGGCGATTCGCGAGGGACAGGTGATGCCTCGGCCGATGGATCAGGCAGCGTGGAGGGCGACTCAACGGGAACCGCGTCGAGCGACGGATCCGGTGCATCCGGTTCCGCCGGGGGCGCGTATGCGGGAGCCACCGGAGCGCACACAGCCGCATCGACCGCGGACGCCGATGCGAGCGGCGGTGCGGACGCAGACGCGGGCGGCGATTCCGGCGGCGAGCCGGTCGATGATGCCGATCCCACGCTGCTCGTCGGCTTCGCCTGTTACGCCGAGAACCCGGACCAGGGTTTCGTGCTGACCGGAACGTCGTCGACGGCGGGCGCGCTGCAGGCGCGGATCACGCAGCTGCCGTCGACTGCTCCCGTGCTCCTCATTGCGTATCCCAGCGTGCAGGACCCTTCCGGCGTCGTCTTCGAGAACGTATTCACGGGCACCGATCCCGACCCGAATCCGTGGTGGTGGACACCCTCCCTCACTCCGCTCTCGCAGTGGGACGGGCTGCACGATGCTCCGATCACTGACGTCATGATCGAGATGCGACTGCTCTCGCTCGACGGCAGGCACTCACCGTGGACGACGGTGACGCCCGACACCACCTGCTAGCTGCGCTTCGCGGGTGCGATGAGCGGGATCGCCGCAGCGACGAGGATCAGGCCGAGGCCGACGAGGTCGGGCGCCGTGGGGATCTCCCCGAGGAGCACCGCGGAGGCGAGGACTCCGAAGAGCGGCACGAGGAGGCTTCCAAGGCCCGCAGCACCCGCCGAGATCCGTTGGAGGAGCCCGAACCAGATCAGGTACGCGATCACGGTGCCGAGCAGGGCGTTGTAGGCGAGCCCTGCGGCTGCGCTGCCGGTCAATAGGAAGGGAGCGGTCCTCGGGTCGAGGACGAGCCCGACGAGTGAGACCGCAGCAGCCGCGACGAGCTGCCATGCGGTCGTCGCGATCGGAGGGGCGTCCACATCGATGCGCTTCAGGTACACGGTGCCGATGGCCCAGCTCACCGCGGCGGCCAGCGCGTAGAGCGCGCCGAGCCAGTCGCCGGTGCCGAGCAGCGGCCACGCGAGGATCACCAGCCCTGCAGCACCGAGGGCGAGGCTGGCCGACCGTCTCGCGGTGATCGGTTCGCGGAGCACGAAGCGTGCGAGCAGCACGACCCAGATCGGCATGGTGTAGACGCAGATCGTGGCGCGCCCTGCGGTGGTGTTGAGCAGCGCGAGCGCCGAGAACACGCCGAACCCTCCGATCCCGAACGCGCCTGCGATCAGCAGGCGGACCAGGTCACTAGGATCGCCGATGCGCAGTCTGGTGCGGGTGCAGAGGGCGATCGCGACCAAGACGACGGCGGCGCCGCCGAAGGTGATGACGCGCAGCTCCCACAGCGTGAAGGATGCGAGGGCGGCTTTCGCCGCAACGAAGTTGACGCCCCAGAGCAGTGCGACCAAGACGAGCGCTCCGCGGTCGGCCGCCTTCACGAATCGCCGTCGGGTGCGGTGCGCGTCATGGTGGCCTTCTCAAGTGAACGTGGCTGATCGGATCAGCCGATGCTCCCCGTCATCGGCCTCTGCTCACCGTAGAGACATTTCCGGCTCGGGCAGAAGGCCGGAAAGGCGCGATTCGCAGCGACCGGTATCGGAACGCGGTATCGGGGCGTGTTTGCGCGCGGTGACGCGGCCCCCTATTCTGGTATTCATTACCGAACGGTCAGTCACTAATTCGACTGACTCGGGCAGACACGGAGGTCACCGCCCATGCCAGAGGCATTTCTCGTAGGCGGCGTGCGCACGCCGGTCGGCCGGCACGGGGGCGCTCTCGCCGCGATGCGCCCCGACGATCTCGCCGCGATCGTGGTGCGCGCGGCGGCCGAACGAGCCGCGATTCCCGGCTCTGAGATCGATGAGGTGATCCTCGGGGCTGCGAACCAGGCCGGGGAGGACAACCGCAATGTCGCACGCATGGCCGTCCTGCTCGCTGGTCTCCCCGACAGCGTGCCCGGCTACACGGTGAATCGACTCTGCGCGTCGGGCATGACCGCGGTGGCGAACGCATCGCAGGCGATTCGCGCAGGCGACGCCGACCTGATCGTCGCCGGCGGCGTCGAATCGATGACCCGTGCGCCCTGGGTGCAGCAGAAGCCCGATCGGGCATGGGCGAAACCCGGCGCCCAATTCGACACGTCCATCGGCTGGCGCTTCACGAACCCCGAGCTGCAGCGCCGCGACAAGGCGACGTACTCGATGCCCGAGACCGCTGAGGAGGTTGCCCGGGTCGACGGCGTGAGCCGGGAGGACGCCGACGCGTTCGCCGCCGAAAGCCATCGCCGCGCCCTGGCAGCCATCGCAGGCGGCCGCTTCATCGAGGAGATCGTGCCGGTCGCGGTCGCAGGACGACGCGGGGAGGCCCGGATCGTCGACACGGATGAAGGACCGCGGCCGGGCACATCGATCGAGGTGCTCGCCGACCTGCGCCCGGTCGTCGACGGCGGCACCGTCGTGACGGCGGGCAACGCCTCCTCGTTGAACGACGGCGCCTCGGCGGTCGTCGTGGCGAGCGCCGAGGCTGTCGAGCGCCACGGTCTGAGGCCGCGGGCCCGCATCGTGACCAGCGTCTCCGTCGCCCTCGCCCCCGAGATCATGGGACTCGGGCCGGTTCCCGCGACGGAGAAGGCACTCGCCCGCGCTGGGCTCACGATCGACGACATCGGCTCGATCGAACTCAACGAAGCCTTCGCCTCGCAGTCGCTCGCCTGCATGCGACGGCTCGGTCTCGATCCCGCCCGCGTCAACGCCGACGGCGGCGCCATCGCGCTGGGGCACCCCCTCGGGTCTTCGGGGTCGCGCCTCCTCGTGACGCTCCTCGCCAGGATGGAGCGCGAGGGCTCGCGCTACGGCCTCGCGACGATGTGCGTCGGCGTCGGCCAGGGAACGGCGACGATCATCGAGCGGGTGGCCTCATGACCGGCGCGGCCCTGCGCGTCGAGGATCGCGGAGACTTCGTGCTGGCGACACTCGATCGGCCCGAGAAGCGGAACGCGATCGACCTGGCCGTGATCGACGCACTGCACGAGCTGTGCGCCTCGCTCGAAGCGCACCCTCGAACGCTGGTGCTGCGGGGCGCCGGCGGCGCCTTCGCGGCCGGCGCGGACATCGCGCAGCTGCGGGAGCGGACTGCCGCTGACGCCCGCGCAGGCATCAACACCCGCGCGTTCATGCGCGTGCACGCCCTCCCCATGCCGGTGATCGCGGTGCTCGAGGGGCACACGCTGGGCGGCGGCGCGGAGTTGGCGTACAGCGCCGACATCCGCATCGGCGCGCAGTCCCTCACGATCGGCAACCCGGAGCCCGGCCTCGGCATCATCGCGGCGGCAGGAGCGAGCTGGCGGCTGCGGGAGATCGCCGGCGAGGGCATCGCCGCGGAGATGGTGCTCACCGGCCGCCTCCTGTCAGGCGACGAAGCGTTCGCCGCCGGAATCGTCACCCATCTGCACGCCGACGGCGACGCGGCGTTCGCGACGGCGGTCTCCATTGCGAAGCGCGTGGCAGCACTCGACCCGGCTGCGGTGCAGGCGTCGAAGCGCGTGCTCGGCGCGCCCCGCTCCGCCCACCCGCAGGTCGATCTCACCGAACAGGCGATCCTCTTCGACAGCCCGGAGAAGCATCGGCGCATGACCGCCTTCCTCGAGCGAAAGCAGCAGCGATGAACGCAGCGAACGAGAATCCGCGCATCGATACCGTTCCATCGCGCGTCGGCGTGCTCGGGGGCGGCCGCATGGGCGGCGGCATCGCGCACGCCTTCCTGCTCGCGGGAGCCTACGTGGTGGTGGTCGAGCAGCACGTCGCGGCAGCCGACTCGGCGCGCGAGCGCATCGAGCGGAGCATCGACGCATCGATCGCGCGCGGGCACGAGGGCGACGCTGCGCTGCTCAAGCAGGCGCTCACGGTCGCGACCGACATCACCGCGTTCGGCGCCTGCTCGCTCGTGATCGAAGCGGTGCCGGAATCGCTCGAGCTCAAGACCGAGGCGCTCGCAGAGATCGAGCGGCAGCTCCCGCACGATGCCGTGATCGCGTCGAACACCTCGTCGATCCCGCTCACCCGACTGGCCGAGGCCCTCGACCGCCCGGACAGGTTCGTCGGCCTCCACTTCTTCAATCCGGTGCCGGCCTCATCGCTCATCGAGGTCGTGGTGAGCGCCGGTACCGCGCCCGAGCTGCCCGCGATCGCGGCCGGCTGGGCGCGCGCCTTGGGCAAAACACCGATCACCGTGCACGACGCGCCCGGATTCGCCTCCAGCCGCCTCGGTGTGGCGCTCGCGCTCGAGGCGATCCGCATGGTCGAGCAGGGCGTCGCCTCGGCCGCCGATATCGACCTGGCGATGGAGCTCGGCTACCGGCACCCCGTCGGTCCGCTGCGCACCACCGACATCGTGGGGCTCGACGTGCGACTCGGCATCGCCGAGCAGCTCGAACGCGATCTCGGCCCGACGTTCGCCCCGCCGCAACTGCTGCGCGACCTGGTGGCGGACGGGCGCCTCGGACGCAAGAGCGGCCGCGGCTTCTACACCTGGCCAGCATGACCAGCACCAGCACCAGCACCAGCACGACAGGAGAGTCACCGATGACCCGCACGCTGCAGAGCTACGTCCACGACGCATGGTGGAGCCCGGCCGATATCACCAGAGGCGCGGAGGTGCGCGACGCGACCACGGGAGAACCGGTGGCGTTCGTGTCGAGCGAAGGTCTCGACCTCGCGGGCACGATGGAATACGCACGGACGGTCGGCCAGCGCCATCTGGGCGAACTCACCTTCCATCAGCGCGCGGTGATCCTGAAGCAGCTCGCGCTGGCCCTGACCGAGCGCAAGGCCGAACTGTACGAGCTCTCGACGCGAACGGGCGCCACGAAGGCCGACTCCTGGGTCGATATCGACGGCGGCATCGGCGTGCTCTTCACCTATTCAGGCAAGGGGCGGCGCGAGCTGCCGAACGCGCGCGTGCAGCTGGACGGTCCCGTCGAGCCCCTGTCGAAGGACGGCACGTTTCTCGGCCGGCACATCCGCACCACGCTCCCCGGCGTCGCGGTGCAGATCAACGCCTTCAACTTCCCGGTGTGGGGCGCACTCGAGAAGCTCGCGCCCGCCTTCCTCGCCGGCATGCCCACCATCGTGAAGCCGGCGACGCCGGGCGCATACGTCACCGAGCACCTCGTGCGCATCATGGTCGAATCCGGGCTGCTGCCCGCCGGATCCCTGCAGCTGGTCACAGGATCGATCCGCGAGGTGTTCGACCATGCGCGTCTCGGCGACGTCGTCGCATTCACCGGCTCGGCATCGACGGCCGACGGCTTGCGCCGCCACGACGCAGTGCAGGCCGGAGGGGTGATCTTCAGCGCGGAGACCGATTCGATCAACGCTTCGGTGCTCGGCCCGGACGCGGTGGCTGGGACGCCGGAGTTCGACGCGTACGTGCGTCAGCTGGTCACGGAGATGACCTCGAAAGCCGGGCAGAAGTGCACCGCCATTCGCCGTGCCATCGTGCCGCTCACGCTGGTCGACCCGCTCATCGCCGCCGTGCGGGACCGGATCGCGTCGAAGGTCGTCGTCGGCGATCCGCGCGCGGACGGGACCACCATGGGCGCGCTCGCCTCGATCGAGCAGCGCGACGAGGTGCTGCGGCAGGTGCAGGCGCTCGTCGACGGCGGTGGTCGCATCGCGCTCGGAGACGGTCAGAATCCGGGCGAGGAGACGGCCTTCCTGGAGCCCATCCTGCTCCGCTTCGACGACGCCTGGGCGCCCCGGGTGCACGACACCGAAGCGTTCGGGCCTGTGGCCTCGGTGATCGGGTACGCGACGCCGGAGGAGGCGGCCGCGCTCGTCGTGCGCGGCGGCGGTTCGCTCGTCACGAGCGTCGCCTCGGCCGACCCCGAGTTCGTCGCCGGCCTCACGCGCATGAGCGCTGCAGCGAACGGACGCATGCTCGTGCTCGACCGCACCGACGCGCGCAGCTCGACCGGCCACGGCTCGCCGCTGCCGAACCTGGTGCACGGCGGCCCCGGCCGTGCGGGCGGCGGTGAAGAGCTCGGCGGCGTGCGCAGCGTGTTCCACTACATGCAGCGCACGGCGATCCAGGGCAGCCCGGAGATGCTCACCGCGATCACCGGAGTGTGGCACGCAGGAGCCGCGACGCGCGATGAGGCGCACCCCTTCCGCAAATCGCTGCAGGAGCTGCGCGTCGGCGATCGGGTGGTATCGGAGGAGCGCGAGATCACCCTCGACGACATCGCGCACTTCGCCGACTTCACCGGCGACACGTTCTACGCCCACACCGACGAGGCGGCCGCGGCTGCGAACCCCTTCTTCCCGGGCCGCGTCGCGCACGGCTACCTCCTGCTGTCATTCGCCGCAGGCCTCTTCGTCTCACCCGAGCCGGGGCCGGTGCTCGCGAACTACGGCCTCGAGAGCCTCCGCTTCATCACGCCCGTATCGCCGGGCGACCGCATCAGAGTCGCGCTCACGGCGAAGCAGATCATTCCGCGCGAGACGGACGAGTACGGCGAGGTGCACTGGGACGCGGTGCTCACGAACCAGGAGGGCGAGATCGTCGCCACCTACGACGTGCTGACGCTGGTGTCGAAGACGCACGAGGCGGTGGCCGCCTGACAGCCCCGGGCGGGGTCATCTGAAGTCGGCGACCTCGTTGACCCGCAGCCCGGAGCGCACGTAGGCGAGCACCGCGTCGGCGAGCGCGTCGGGGGTCTCGGGGCCATCCGGCCGGTACCACTCGACGAGCGAGTTCACGAGGCCGAACGTGAAGCGGGCGGCGAGCCCTGGATCGAGGTCGTCGCGGAGCGCGCCCTCGCTGCGCGCCCGCTCGAAGATGGCGCGCAGCCGCGCGGTGAGCGCACGGCGCCGCTCGAGCGCACGAAGCTCGACGTCGGAGTTGCCATGCAGGCGGAGCAGCAGAATCAGATAGGGCTGCTGCTCGCAGGCGACGAGCACGGCGGCGCGCACGATCTCCCGGATCTGCCCCACCGCATCGGCTCGACCGGACGCCTCGCGTTCCCCGCCCTCGGCGGTGTCGCGCCCCTCGGCCTCGTCGAACACGCGCTCCAGCGCGCCGAGGGCGCGTTCGAGCGCGATCTCGAGCATCTCGGCCTTCGAGGCGAAGTGGTGGTAGACCGCCGACTTTGAGAGCCCCAGCCTGTTCGAGATCATGCCGAGCGACGAAGCGTCGTACCCGTGGTCGGTGAAGACCTGCACGATGACTTCGAGCATGCTGCTCTGGTCGTATCCCGGTCGGCCCCTGCGGGGTGCTGCGTCCGAGCTCTCCATGGATCTGTTCCCCTCAGGCTCGGTGACCCGCACCTCCAGAAGCGTGAGCGCGGTCTTCCGCGCTGCACGCAAATCTACCGCAGGTCGTAGAGGCGCTTGAGCTTTCCCTCCGAGCGCGGCAGCGACCCGATCGGCGCCAGTTCCACGCCGATCGTCGCTCCGATCCGATCCTTCACGCACTTCTGCAGCCGTCGCAGCGCGGCGTCTGCACCGTCGGGGTGCGCATCTGGATCGGCCTCGATCTTGATCGTGAGGTGATCCAGCGCCCCCCGCTTCGTCAGTTCGAGCACGAAGTGGCTCGTCAGCCCGTCGACCTCGCACGCGATCTCCTCGATCTGGGTGGGGAAGAGATTGACGCCGCGCAGGATGATCATGTCGTCGTTGCGTCCCGTGATCTTGGCGATGCGGCGGTGGGCCGGGCGGCCGGTGCCGGCGTGCAGCGAGGTGAGGTCGCGTGTGCGGTAGCGGATCATGGGGAAGGCTTCTTTCGTCAGCGTCGTGAAGACGAGCTCGCCGGTCTCGCCGTCGCTCACCTGCTGCAGCTGATCGTCGATGATCTCGGGCAGGAAGTGATCTTCCCAGATGTGGGGACCGTCCTGCGTCTCCACGCACTCACTGCCGACGCCCGGACCCATCATCTCGGAGAGTCCGTAGATGTCGACGGCGCGGATGTCCATGCGTTCCTCGAGTTCGCGTCGCATCGCCTCGGTCCAGGGCTCTGCTCCGCAGATCGCCACTTTCAGGCTCGTGCCGCGCGGGTCGAGCCCGGCCCGCTCGAACGCGTCGGCGATCGTCAGCAGGTAGCTGGGCGTGCACATGATGGCGTCGGGCTCGAAGTCGCGAATCAGCTGCACCTGCTTCTCGGTCTGGCCGCCAGACATGGGGATCACCATGCAGCCGAGGCGTTCGATGCCGGCGTGGGCGCCGAGCCCGCCCGTGAAGAGGCCGTAGCCGTAGGCGTTGTGCACGCGCCAGCCGGGCCGCACGCCTGCGGCGTACAGCGATCGCGCGATGAGGTCCGCCCAGTTGTCGAGGTCGCGCTCGGTGTATCCGACGACCGTGAGCCGCCCGGTCGTGCCCGACGATGCGTGCACGCGGCGCACCTGCTCCATCGGAACGGCGAAGAGCCCGAACGGGTAGTGATCACGCAGGTCGCTCTTCGTCGTGAACGGGAGCCGTTCGATGTCTGCGAGGGAGCGGATGTCGTCGGGATGCACGCCGGCTGCGGCGAACTTCTCGCGGTAGAACGGCACGTTCTCGTAGGCGTGGCGCACCGTCCACTGCAGACGCTCGAGTTGCAGCGCCTCGAGTTCGGCGCGGGTGAGGCGCTCGGCCGGGTGGAGGCCGGCCTCGATGGGGGCGTCCTCAGTGGCTGCGCGCGTGGCAGGGGCGGCTGGGATCGCGGGTGCGTGAGTCTCAGTGATCATGGGTGCGCTCTTTCGTATTCGGAGTCTCAGGAGGCGGGCAGCGGCCGGTCGGTGGCGAACGAGCGGCCTCGGAATTCGGCGATCGTGTCGCCGTGCTGGTCGCGGACGGTGATGTCGTAGAGCCCGTTGCGGCCCGACACCCACCGCCGCTCGGCGACTGCGGTGAGCGTGTCGCCTGCTCGGCTGGCTCGGGTGAAGGTGATGTCGACGCCGGATGCGACGACGGCGTTCTCGCCCTCGTTGCAGGCGTAGGCGAAGGCGGTGTCGGCGAGGGTGAAGACCATGCCGCCGTGGGTGATGCCGAAGCCGTTGACCATGTCGTCCCGCACCGCCATCGACAGCTCGGCTCTGCCGCGCTCGAGCGATTGGAGTCGGATGCCGAAGGCCGTCTTGGCCGTGTCAGAGCGGAGCATGGCGGTTGCGGACCAGCTCGGGTCGAAGGCGATGCGATCCTCGATGCCGCCGTGCGGCGAAACGTTCGTCGGTGAACTCATATGGCGCTCCGTTGCGTCGATTGCGGGAAGGCTCACTCCCCTTTGCAGTCACGGGCGGGGAAGCGTATACTGACTGAATGGTCGGTCAGTAATTCCATTGGAAACTCTACCACCACTGTTCCACCCAGAGCGAGAGTCGCAGCGCATTGCACCGATGCAAGGAGGCACCAGATGGCAACGACGACTGAAGAACTCACGGAGACCGCTGAGCAGGAGCGCTTCGACGCCCTGATCGCCGACGAGCAGCGCATCGAGCCCCGCGACTGGATGCCCGAGAAGTATCGGCGAACCCTGATCCGGCAGATCTCCCAGCACGCGCACTCCGAGATCATCGGCATGCAGCCGGAGGCGAACTGGATCACCCGCGCACCGAGCCTGAAGCGCAAGTCCATCCTCATCGCGAAAGTGCAAGACGAAGCGGGCCACGGGCTCTACCTCTACTCGGCCGCGCAGACGCTCGGCATCACTCGAGAGGAGATGACCGACGCGCTCATCCAAGGCCGAGCCCGGTACTCATCGATCTTCAACTACCACACGCCGACGTGGGCCGACATGGGGGCGATCGGCTGGCTCGTCGACGGCGCCGCGATCTGCAACCAGGTGCCGCTCTGCCGCGCGTCGTACGGCCCCTACGGCCGTGCGATGGTGCGCATCTGCAAAGAGGAGTCGTTCCACCAGCGCCAGGGATTCGAGATTCTGTACGAGCTCTCGCACGGAACCCCGGAGCAGAAGCAGATGGCGCAGGATGCGGTCGATCGCTGGTACTGGCCGTCGCTCATGATGTTCGGCCCCAGCGACGACGCGTCGCCGAACTCCGCGCAGTCGATGGCGTGGAAGATCAAGCGCTTCTCGAACGACGAGCTGCGCCAGCGCTTCGTCGGCATGTGCGTGCCGCAGTTCGAGGCGCTCGGGCTCGAGTGCCCCGACCCGGAGCTGCGCTACGACGAGGAGTCGGGCCAGTGGATCATGGGCGAGATCGACTGGGCCGAGTTCGAAGAGGTGCTCGCGGGTCGCGGGCCGGCCAACGCCGAGCGACTGCGGCATCGCCGTGACGCGCACGACGATGGCGCCTGGGTGCGCGAGGCCGCGGCCGCCTACGCGCAGAAGATGCAGGATCGCCGCCGTTTCGCGGCCTGACCTCGGCCGAGCACGCAGCACGCAGTACGCAGTAGGCAGTAGGCAGTACGCACACGTTACGAGGAGACACAGATGTCAACACCCGGAGAGACGGGCACGGAGTCCTGGCCCCTGTGGGAGGTGTTCATCCGCGCCAACCGCGGCTTGAGCCACGTGCACGCCGGATCGCTGCACGCACCCGATGAGGCGATGGCGCTGCGCAACGCACGAGACTTGTACACACGACGCCACGAGGGCGTCTCGATCTGGGTCGTTCCCGCGGCGGCGATCACCACGAGCGACCCCGACTCGAAGGGCGTGTTCTTCGAGTCACCGGCGGGCAAGAACTTCAGGCACGCCGTCTACTACTCGCGCGCGGAAGGGGTGAAGCACCTGTGAGCACCGGGCCCGCCGCGGCCGCCGCCGACCTCCACGGCGACGTCAGCGTCGACGACCTCGAACTCGCCGACGAGCTGACCGGCTCCGGCGAGGTAGCGACACCCGACGTCGCCGAGTACGCCCTGCGTCTCGGAGACGACGCGCTGATCCTCTCCCAGCAACTCGGGTGGTGGGTGTCGCGCGGGCCCGAGCTCGAGGAGGACCTCGCCCTGAGCAACATCGCGCTCGACGTGCTGGGTCACGCTCGATCGCTGCTGCGCTACGCCGGCAGCGCGACGGGTCGCAGCGAAGACGACCTCGCGTTCTGGCGCGACGAGCCCGAGTTCCGCAACTGCTGGCTCGTCGAGCAGCCGAACGGGCACTACGGCGACACGATCGCCCGTCAGTTCATCTTCTCCGCTTATCAAGCCGAGCTGTATCGCCAGCTGCTCTCGAGCACCGATGCGACACTCCGCGCGATCGCCGGGAAGGCCGAGCGGGAGGTGCGCTACCACCTCGACCATTCCGCTCAGTGGATCCTCCGCCTCGCCCTGGGCACCGAGGAGTCGCGCGAGCGCATCACGATGTCGCTGCGAGACCTGTGGCCGTACGTCGACGAGCTCTTCGCCGACGATCCGCTCATCGACCGCCTCTCAGGCATCGCCGCGCGACCGAGCGACCTCCGAGCGGGCTTCGACGACACCGTGCGCACCGTGCTCTCCGAGGCCGAACTCGAGCTCCCCGACGTGCAGCCCGCCCGAGCGCGCGGGCGCGAGCGCCAGCACAGCACGCGCCTCGGCTACATCCTCGCCGAGATGCAGTGGCTTCCGCGGCGGCACCCGGGAGCGTCATGGTGACCCCGCTGCGCCCGGCAGAACCAGCAGCGGCGCTGGCGTGGGATATCGCTGCGCAGGTGCCGGATCCCGAAGTGCCCGTGCTCACCATCGAAGACCTGGGAGTGCTCCGCTCGGTGGTGGCCACCGACGCCGAAGTGCGCGTCGTGCTGACACCGACGTATTCGGGCTGCCCGGCCATCGATCAGATGCGCGAAGACGTCGCCGCGCGACTGCACGAGGCCGGCTACCCGCAGGTGCGCGTCGATACGACGCTCAGCCCGGCCTGGACCACCGACTGGATGAGTGACGCGGGCAAGCGCAAGCTCGAGGCCTACGGCATCGCTCCCCCCGACTTCCGTGCGGCTGGGCGCCGTGGCCCGATCACCGTCGCGCTCGCCGTGAAGTGCCCGCGATGCCACTCGACCCGCACCCGCGAGATCGCCCGCTTCGGCTCCACCTCCTGCAAGGCCCTCTACGAGTGCCAGGACTGCCTCGAGCCGTTCGACTACTTCAAGGTTCACTAGGAGCACCATGGCCGCCATCAATCTCGGCGCGAAGCAGCGCGCGACATTCCATGAGCTGCGAGTCGCGGAAGTGCGCCCGCTGACCGAATCGAGCGTCGAGGTGACCTTCGAGGTGCCAGACGAGCTCGCGCCAGAGTTCACGTACCTCGCCGGGCAGTACCTCGCACTCCGCACCACCATCGACGGCGAGGACCTTCGCCGCTCGTACTCAATCTGTAGGCCCCCGACGCTCGGGCGCATCTCGGTCGCGATCAAACGAGACCTCGGAGGCCGCTTCTCCAGCTGGGCCAACGAGTCCCTGCGGGCCGGCGACACGCTGCTGGTGATGACCCCGCAGGGAGCCTTCACCTCGAATCTCGACGAGCTCGACGGCCGGCACGTCGTCGGCGTGGCCGCAGGCTCCGGCATCACGCCCATCATCACGATGGCGCATCGCGTGCTCACCCACAGCGAGACCAGCAGGTTCGACCTGCTCTTCACGAACCGCTCCTCCCTCGACGTCATGTTCGTCGAAGAGCTCGCGGATCTGAAAGACCGCTTTCCGCAGCGCTTCGCCATCCACCACGTGCTCTCGCGCGAGCAGCGGTCAGCCCCCGTGATGTCGGGCCGCCTCGACGAGGAGCGACTGCGCACCATCCTGAACACCGTGATCCCGGTCGGCATGGCCGACGAATGGGTGCTCTGCGGCCCCTTCGAGCTCGTGCAGCTGTGCCGCGACCTCCTCGCCGAGCACGGCGTCGAGGCATCGCATGTTCGCTTCGAGCTGTTCTCCACGGGCGAGCCCGCTCCGACGCGGGCGAGACCCGTCGAGGTGCGCACCGGAGAAGAGACGATCACCATCGACTTCACCCTCGACGGCACCTCCGCGTCGGTCGAGAGCCCGGTCGCGGCACGTGAGACGATCCTGAACGCGGCACTGCGCGTGCGCAGCGACGTGCCGTTCGCCTGCGCCGGAGGCGTCTGCGGCACCTGCCGCGCGCGAGTCGTCACCGGATCGGTGTCGATGACCGAGAACTACGCGCTCGAGGCCGAAGAGCTCGAGCGCGGGTACGTGCTCACCTGCCAATCCCACCCGCAATCAGACCGCGTGGTCGTCGACTACGACGCGTGACCCGATCGGAGCCAGCATGATCACCCTGACCGTCGCCGACGACATCGCCGAGATCACGCTCGACGCCCCCGAGCGGCTGAACGCGCTCGGGCCCGACGACATCCGCCAGCTCTCCGAGGCCTACGCCGAGGCCGAACAGCAGCGGGTGCGCGCACTCCTGCTGCGCGGCGAGGGGCGCGCCTTCTGCGCAGGGCGCGACATCTCCGGCGTCGACCCCCGCTCCGACGATGTGCTCGGCTATCTCCACGATCTCGTGCAGCCGTTGCTCGAACGCATGAGCCGCTTCCCCGCCCCCACGTTCGCCGTCGCGCACGGAGCGTGTCTCGGCGTCGGGCTCGGTCTGCTGATCGCGAGCGACGTGGTCTACGTGGCCGAGACCGCAAAGATCGGCAGCCCCTTCGCGAACCTCGGCGCAACGCTCGACTCGGGTGGGCATGCGCTCTTCTTCGAACGCCTCGGGGCGCACCGCACCCTCGACCTCATCTACACGGGACGCCTCATGTCAGGCGTCGAGGCGGTGGCAGCCGGCCTCTTCTCGCAGTCCCTGCCCGACTCCGAGGTGCTCGAGTCGACCCGGGCTGCTGCGGCGAGCGCGGCCCGCGGCGCCACCGAGGCGTATCTCGCGTCGAAAGCGCTCGTCGCCGAGCTGCGCGATGAACGGCTCGGCCTCTGGGGGTCGATGTCGCACGAGAACCGCGTGCAGGCCGCCCTCTGCGACACCGACGATTACCGCGAGGGCTTCGCGGCGTTCCAGCAGAAACGACGTCCGGAGTTCACGGGCGGCTCGCGGCGAGGAACCCACGCGTGAGCGGCGCCGATCGAGGCGCCCCGGCCGCCGACGAGAACTGGGTGGCCGCGAACGGGGCCGGCGAACTCGCCGAGGCGATGGGGATCGAGTTCCTCGAGTTCGCCGTCGAGCGCACGGTCGGCCGCATGCCGGTGCTGGGCAACCGCCAGACCGTCGGGTTCTTGCACGGCGGCGCCTACGTGGTGCTCGGCGAGACGCTCGGATCGCTCGCCGCCAATCTGCATGCCGGCCCCGGCCGCCTCGCGGTGGGCGTCGACATCAATGCGACCCATACCCGGTCGGCGACCGAAGGCTTCGTGACCGCCGTCTGCACGCCGGTGCACCTGGGCGGCAGTCTCGCCGTGCACGAGATCGTCGTCACCGACGAGGCCGGCCGCCGCTGCTGCACGATGCGCATGAGCAACCTCATCAAGCCGATGCCGGATCACGCCCGCACGGACCTGCAGCCCTGATCGTCGGCCGTGGTCGCGCTCCCCGGCCCGACGAGCACGTCGGTGATGTGCCGCAGGGCATCGTGCAGCTGCACATCGGTCGACGCTCCGTAGCCGAGCACGAGGCCATGGGGCGCGTTCGCTGGAGCGTCGTAGTAGGTGTGCAGCGGCGCCACGGTCACCCCTCGTGCCGCGAGACCGCGCGCCGCCGCAGTGGCTGACGGGCCGGGCTCCCATGTCAGCGTCGCGTGCAGGCCCGCTTCGACCGCGTGCACGGCGACCCCAGGCACCCCGTCGAACGCGGCGATGACGAGCGTGCGCCGATGCGCGTATTCGCGTCCGACCCGGGCGAGATGCCTGCGGAGGCCGCCGCTCTCCAAGAACTCCGCGAGCGCATGCTGCACCGTTCCCGAGAGCGGAAGCCCGAGGTCGGCGCGCGCCGCCATCGCTCGCTCGCGGATCTCCGGATTCGTCACGACGACGTAGCCGCACCGAAGCCAGGGCGAGAGCGTCTTCGAGTAGCTGCCGACCAGCGCGACGCGGCGCTCGTCGTCGAGCGATGCGATCGCCGGCAGCGCCGGGGCGCCGTGCCGGAACTCGCTGTCGTAGTCGTCCTCGATCACCAGGGCGTCATGGTCGCGCGCCCAGTCGAGAACGGCGAGCCGGGCGGCGACCGGCATGCGCCCGCCGAGCGGATACTGATGGCTCGGAGTGAGCAGCGCCCCCGCGAACCGCCCGCCCCGCGAGCGCAGCTCCTCGACGTCCATCCCGCCGTCGCGCACCGGAATGGCGATCGACTGCCCGCCGAGTCTCCGGATCACCCGGCGCGATGCCGGATACCCGGGTTCCTCGGTCGCGATCCGCGCGCCGACGGGGCCCTCAGCGCTGAGCCCGTGCATCAGCAGCCCGATCCCGTCATTCGTGCCGGCGGTGAGCAGCACGTCGTCTCGCCCGCACTGCACCCCGCGGGCCTGCAGGAGGTGATCGGCGATGAGTTCTCGCAGGCGCTCGTCACCCGCGGGCGGCGGCGGCACCGAGGGGAGCTCGCGCCGGAGTGCCCGGCGCCAGGCGGTCTGCCACTCCCGAGTGCTGCTGAAGCGCGTCGATGGGCTTCCCGGCGAGAGGTTCTGCGTGTGAGGGGAGGTCGCACCGCTCGACGTGGAAGGCGCGGCGAGTCCGCGGTCCGCTCGCGCCCGTTCCGGCGCCGCCCGGCGCACGGAGCCGGTGCTCAGGTCCGCAGCGACGAAGGTGCCCGATCCCGGTATGGATTGGAAGTACCCCTCGCCGATGAGCTCCTCGAACGCGGCGATGACGGTGCCCCGGGAGTATCCGGTCGCAGCCGCGAGCGATCGCGAGGACGGGAGCTGGGCGCCTGCCGCGATCTGCCCGGCGAGCACGACGTCGCGCAGCTGGATCACCAGGTGCTCCCTCGCGGTCACCCCGGGCGGCACCCCCGTGTCGAGAACGAGGTCTACCGGGATCCGATGCCGCATCACTGCCTTTCTGGTCTACTGAAGTCGAACGTTTCTGGAGTAACGGTACAACCAGTTCACGCGGCACGATAGTCCACAAGCCATCCGCGTCGCCCCGGCGCGCGCCCCCAGGAATGGAGTCCACCCGTGTTCACCGGTCTCAGCGCGTTTCCCCTCACCCCCTTCGTCGACGATGCGGTCGACGCGGCCGCGTACGCGGGGCTGATCGAACGACTCGCCGCCTCCGGGGTCGACTCGATCACGGCACTCGGTTCAACCGGCTCGTACGCCTACCTCAGTCTGGAAGAGCGCTCCCGGGTGGCCCGCCTCGCCGTGGCCCACGCGGGTGCGACGCCCGTGCACGTCGGAGTCGGGGCGCTGCGCACCTCCCACGTGCTCGAGAACGTGCGGAGCGCCGAGGCCGCTGGCGCCTCCGGGGTGCTGCTCGCGCCGATGACCTATCAGCCGCTGACCCCCGATGACGTCTTCGAGCTCTTCGCGACCGTCGCCGACGCGACGGAGCTCCCCGTGATCGTCTACGACAATCCCGGCACGACGCATTTCACCTTCACCACCGAGCTCTACGGCCGCATCGCGCAACTGCCCGGCATCGCTTCGGTCAAGATTCCCGCCCTCCCGGAGGGCGATCCCGCAGCGTCGGATCGCATGGCCCAGATTCGTGCGGTGCTCCCCGACCACGTGACGGTCGGCATCTCGGGCGACGCATCCGCCGCCGCGGGTCTCACCGCGGGGTGCGACGCCTGGTACTCGGTGATCGCAGGCACCCTCCCAGAGGTCGCCCTGCGCATCGCCCGCGCGGCGCAGTCGGGAGATCGCGACGCGGCGCTCCAAGCATCAGCAGAACTGCAACCGCTCTGGAGTCTCTTCAGCACGATGGGCGGAAGCCTGCGCGTCACCGCCGCAATCGCCGAACTGCTCGGACTCGTCGCACCGCGATCGCTCCCGTTGCCGATCCTCGGCCTGACCGCAGCGCAGCGCGCAGAGGTTGCGCGAGTCTCAGATGAGCTCGGCCTCGGCGGCTGAGGCGCCCGCCGCCTCCGGCGCCACCCGGCGGAGCGGCGGCCTCGCGCGATACGTCTTCGCCGCGACGCTCGTGCGCAGCGCCGACGGCGGCGCGGTCGTCGCGATCGTGCTGCTCGCGCAGCACACCGGTCTGCCAGCATGGGTGTCCGGCCTGTTGGGCGCGTCGATCACCGCGCCCCATCTGCTCGGCCCGTTCATCTCCCGGCGGCTCGACACCGCCCGAGACGGGCGCGTCGTCATCGCCGTCTCCGCCGTGGTGCACGGTGCGCTTCTCGGCGTCGCCGCGCTCCTCCTGCCCCACACCTGGGCGGCTGTGCCCGCCGTCCTCCTGTTCGTCTCCGGCCTGTTCGGCCCGATGCTCACCGGCGGCATCAGCAGCAGGCTTCCGGCGATCGCCGGGCCGTCACGGCAGCACCAGCGGCGAGCGCAGAGCTGGGACGTCGCGAGTTACGGCATCAGCGGCACGCTCGGCCCCGCCGCGGTGGCATGGATCGCCGCCGGACCCGGGCCGCTGACGGCGGCCCTCGTACTCGCCGCGGCCGCGATCACCGGGGCGGCAGCGGTGCTGGCACTCCCCCGTCAGCCTCCCGTCACCGATGCGTCTGCAGTGCCCTCGCCGCTGCAGACCTTCCGGCAGATCTGGGGCTCCGGCCCGTTGCGGCGCACGCTCGCGCTGACCGTCACGGTCGCGTTCTCCGTCGCCGTGCTGCCGATCTACGCCGTGGCGATCGCTCCGCAGTTCGGCGGCGCCGCTCTGGCCGGGACGCTGGTCGCGGGCTACGGCGTCGGCAACCTGATCGGGTCGGCGCTGCTCATGGTGAAACCGCTCCCGGGCGACGCCGATCGACTCGTCGTCATGCTGTGCTTCGTCGTCGCCGCCGCCTTGGCCGTCGTGGCCGCGATGCCGAGCTTCGTCGCAGCGCTCGTCGCCTGCGGGGCGGCGGGAATCGCGAACGCACTGTTCTTCGCTGCGACGCTCGCTGCGCGCAGCGAGTACGCACCCGCCGAGGCCCGCGGTCAGGTCTTCATCTGGGTCGGCGCACTGAAGATCGCCGCCGGTTCCGCGGGAACGGCCACCGCCGGCGTGCTGCTCTTCGGGGCGGCGTGGATGCCGGTGGCCCTGGTGGCGGGCGTCTGCGTCCTCGCGGCGCTCGCGGGCGCGCGGTCGCGAGCCGCGGGCCTGTCACGCTCGGCGGGCGCCTCGGGCTCACGGAGCGGGAACGGGCACGGCCCCGCTCCCGCTACCGCGCCGCAGACCGGCGAGCTCGCACGACGGCGAGCCCGGTGAGCACGAGGCCGGCCACCGCCCACAGCACCAGCAGCAACGCCGCGCTCCCGGCTGATCCTGCACCCGTGGCGATCGACTGGAAGCCGTCGAGCCCCGCCCCCAGCGGGCTGACATCGCCCACTGCGGCGAGCGCACCCGGAACCGTCGAGACGATACCGACCGCGAAGGCGACGACCAGCAGCACGAAGGCAAGGAACCGGCCGAGGCCGCCGAGCAGCGCGGAGAGTCCCTGCACGAGCAGCGTGAAGGCGATCCCCGCGAGCAGCGCGAACCCGAAGAACCGCGCCCCCTGACCGAAGTCGTACCCGAGTGCGATCGGCATCGCCACCCCGGCGGCGGCCCCCTGGATCGCGCCGAGCGCGATCGCCGGAACCGCGCTCCGCAGCGTGATGTACCCGACTCCGCGGGCCGCGTCGCGCGCACGTCGCCAGAGCGGTGACAGCACGAGGAACGCGGCCAGGGCTCCCGCCCAGAGCGCGATGCCAGCGAAGAGCGGCACGCCCGATGCGGTGAACAGTTCGTCGCTCGCGCCCTCGGCCAGCACCGGCGTCGCCGCGGCGCGTGAGAGCTGCTCGCGCTCCGCGTCGGTGGTGACGGGCACGTTGTCGACCGCGGCCTGCAGCCCCGTCGCGAGCTCGCCGGCTCCGGCTTCGAGTTGCGCGGTGCCCTCGACGAGCTCCGAAGTGCCGTCCGCGAGCTGCGACGCCCCGTCAGCCAGCTGCGGGGCGTTCGCGGCGAGCTCCCCGGTGCCCGCGCTCAACTGCGCCGCTCCGTCGGCGAGCTGTGCCGCGCCGGAGGAGAGCTGCCCGCCCTGCGCGGCCAGTTCGTGCAATCCGGAACCGAAGTCGGCGAGGCCCGCGGTGAGCTGGCCGAGCTGCGCCGCCGGGTCGACACCAGGCGGGGTCGCACCGCCGAGTTGCTGCTGCAACGCCTGCGTGGCCTCCGCCACCCCGGCCGCGCCGTCGCTCGCCATCTCAAGCCCGCCGCCAATCGCTCCAGCATGAGCTGTGAGCGCCTCACTCAGCCGTTCGCAGTACTCGATGTCGCCCGTCGACACCACGCAGTCGGTCACCAACGGTTCGATGTCCGTGCCGAACGAAGCGGCGCCGGTGCCTGCGGCCGTCAGCCCCTGCTCGAGCTGCGCCGACGGCTCGGCCGAAGCCGCCTGCAGCTGCGTCATCGCCCCGATGAGCGTCTGCAGCTGCTGCACCGCGGCGGTCGCACCCGCCGAGAGCTGCGGATACGCGTCGGCCAGCTGCTGAGCGCCGGCGACGTACTGCCCGACGCCGGAGGCCAATTCGCCGGAGCCGCTCGCCAACGTTCCGGCGCCGGACGCGAGCTGCTGCGTGCCGTCCGCGAGCTGCTGCGTGCCGTCCGCGAGCTGAACCGCGCCCTCGTCGAGCTGCGCGGTGCCCGTCGACAGTTCTGACACCCCGGTCGCCAACTGATCGGCTCCGTCGGCGGCGTCGCCCACTCCGTCCCCGAGCTCATTGAACCCGACGTAGACGCCGGCGACGAATTGCTCGCCGAGCTGCTCGTTCAGCACCTGCGTCGCGGTCTGCGTCACGATGCCGGACAGCGCTGCATCGATCAGACGTCCCCGATCGCTCTCAGTGACGTCGATCCGCGCCTGCCTGGCGTCTCCCGGCTCGCCCGACAGCGACGTCGCATCGGCGGAGAAGGTCCTCGGAATCGTCACGACGGTCGCGTACCGGCCATCGGCGACGCCCTCAGCCGCGTCCTCGGCATCGGTCAGCACCCACGTGAAGTTCGCGGTGCCGTCGTCGCCGGCCGACGAATCGGATTCGGGCTCGCCGATCAGCTCGCCCGCGAGCACCCGTCCGAGCGGCACGGTCTGCCCGTCGACCTCGGCGGCCTCGTCGAGGTTCACGACGGCAGCGGTCACATTCTCGAGGCGCTCCGTGGGGTTCCAGAGCCCCCACAGCAGCACGCCGGCCACCGTCAGGGGCACGAGCATGATGCCGATGATCGTCGTCCATCGCACGGGTCGGTCGCTCTTGAGTCGGGTCAACGCGGCGCTCATCGTGCGCTCCCTTCGCTGTCGCTGAAATGCGACACAACTTCTGGTTTCACGGGGCTGATGAGCGGACGTTCTGTCGCGCTTTCAGCGGGCGGAGTCGAAACGGGGGACGGAACGCGGGCCGAGGCCGCGGCCGAGGTACGGTCGAGCGTCACCAGCTCCGTACCCTCTGGCAGGATCCGCCGCGCGAGCTCGGCGCCGCCGAGCACGACCGGCGTGACTTCTGGCGCCGCTCCCCGTGCGACCGACACCGCATGCGCTGCGAACGCCGAACGCATGCCGTCGACGGCCGCCGACGAGGCATCGGCCTGCCCCGCCTCGCGCAGGTCGAGCACGAGTACGGCCGGGCGATCCTGCAATGCCTCGCGCAGCGTCGCCGGCGTCGCCCAGGCCGCGCGCGATCGCAGGGATGCCGCGCGCTCCGGCAGCAGGAGGCCGGCCACCTTCGCCGTACCGGCGATGATCGGCCCGCGGCCCGACAGCGCTTCGGCGATCGGCACGGCTCGGCCCGTCTGCTGCGGGTCCAGCACCAGCGCTTCGCCGACTCCGACGCGAATCGTCGGCGCTCCGACACCCGCCGCATCCGCGCCACCCGCGCCGCCAGACGTGCTCGCGGCGTCGCCGGGCAGGACGAGCGCGTCCGCCGCGATCCGCGCCTGTGGCATATCCGCCGGCCATGCAGCGTGCGCGATCTCGCGGGCGAGACCTTCGCCTTCCACATCGAACGACGGCAGCACGCGGCTCAGCCAGCCCGGCATGCTCCAGGCGCGGTCGCCGAGGAGCGCCAAGACCGCCGGCACGAGCGTCATGCGCACAATGAAGGCGTCGACGAAGACGCCGACCGCGAGCCCGAGCGCGATCACCTTGATGCTCGGGTCGCCCTCGGGCACGAAGGCCGCGAACACCGCGAACATGATGAGCGCCGCGGCGGTCACCACTTTCGCGCTGCCGACGAAGCCGCGCCGGATCGCGGTCTGAGCATCTGCGCCGTGCACGTACTCCTCGCGGATGCGCGAGACGAGGAACACTTCGTAGTCCATTGCGAGCCCGAAGAGCACCCCCATCAAGATGATCGGCATGAAGCTGAGCACCGGTCCGGTGGCGTGCACGTTGAGCGCATCACCGAGCCATCCCCACTGGAAGACGGCGACCACGGCTCCGAAGGCGGCGCCCACGGAGAGCAGGTAGCCGAGGGTCGCCTTGATCGGCACCCAGACCGAGCGGAAGACCATGGCGAGCAGGATCAGCGAGAGTCCGACCACCAGCACCCCGAACGGCAGCAGCGCTTCGCCGAGCAGGTTCGACACGTCGATGCCCACCGCGGTGAATCCCGTCACGGCGAGACTGACCCCGTAGTCGTCGAGCCACTCGTCGTGGTGCGCTCTGAGCTCGGCGACGAGCTCGGAGGTGCTCTCGGCCTGCGGCCCGTCCTCCGGGACGACCTGGATGATGCCGGTATCCGCGTTCTGGTTCGGGGTCGCGAGCGGCACATCGTGCACGCCGGGAATGTCGCGCACCTCGTCGGCCAGGTCTTCCATCAGGCCGACGGGATCATCGCTGGTGATGATCGATCCGGTGAGGATGAGCGGCCCGTTCGCGCCCTCGCCGAAGTGCTCCCCGGTCAGCTCGTAGGTGACGCGAGCCGGGTCGGTCTCCTCGAGTGTTTCGGCCCCGGGGAGCGCGAGCCGCAGCTGCGTCATCGGAATCGCTGCGACGCCGAGCACGACCAGAACGGCGAGGATCGTCGCGACCGGCTTCGCCGTCACTCCGCGCACCCATCCGCCGAAGAAGCGGTCGGCGCGGCTGGGGCCGTGGGAGGCGCTGGCCGGTGCTGACTCGATCGGTGCGCCGGCGGCGAGCGCGTCGCGCTGCCGTTTCGGGAGGATCTTCAGCCCGGCCATGGCGAGGACGGCAGGCGTGAGCGTCACCCCGATGAGCACGGCCACTGCGACACCGGCGGCGGCGGCGACCCCGAGCGCGGTGAGGAACGGAATGCCCGCGACCGCGAGGCCGAGCAGGGCGATGATCACGGTGAGCCCCGCGAACACGACGGCCGAGCCGCTCGTCGCCGTCGCCCTGGCGATCGACTCGGTGACTCCGAGCCCCGACCTCAGTTGCTCCTGATGCCTGCTCACGATGAAGAGGGTGTAGTCGATGCCGACCGCGAGCCCGAGCATGAGCGCGAGCATCGGGGTCGTCGAGGTCATCTCGGCGAAGGCCGTCGTGACGAACAGACCCGCGATCGTCACGCCAACGCCGATGATGGCGATGATGAGCGGCATGCCCGCCGCGACGAGCGACCCGAGCGTGAAGAGCAGCACGACGAACGCGATGACGACGCCGATCGCCTCGGTCGCGGTGAAGCCGGGGATCGAGACCGAGAACACGTCTCCGCCGTACGAGACTTCCGCGTCGGCGGGCAGGCGATCCTGCAGCTGTTCGGCTACGGCGATGATGCCGTCGGCCGTCGCGTCGGATACATCGCTCTGCGCGCCGGTGATCTGCACGGTGACGAGCGCCGCCTGCCCGTCGTCGCTCAGGCCCGCCGCGGCCTGCTCGTCGAACGGGTGGGTCACCGCACTCACGTCGTCGAGTTGCTCGAGTTCGTCGACGGCGTCGACGATGGTCTGCTCGTAGGGCTGCTGGTCCGCCCGCTCGCCGTCTGCGGCGACGACGATGATCGTCGCACTCGTGCCGCTCACCTCGGGGAATGTGCGCCCGAGCGTGTCGATCGCCTCCTGCGACTCCGTGCCGGGAATCGTGATGGGCGCGTTCGCCCCCTGCGAGAACAGGCCGGCGGCGATGCCGAGGACCGCGAGGATCGCGATCCAGGTCGCGAGCACCAGCCATCTCGCGCGGGTCGCCCAGAGTCCGATGGCGTGCAGCAGTGTCGACATGCGGGGTGAGGCCTTTCGATCTCGGGCGGGAGGGGAACGGATCGGTGCGCCTGACCGCCGATCCAGCGATCGATACACGAATGCATCCGTTTCGATACACGAGTGTATCCGATTGGGTACACTGATGTATCGGGAATCTTTCAGGCTAGGCTCTGCATGCTGTCTGCCGAGACGAGAAGGGGCTGCGATGACGAACGAGCCGCACCAGGATCCGCCGACCGCACGGCGACGAGAGACGCGCGGCCGCCTGCTCGACGCCGCCATCGAGGTCTTCGCCGAGGCCGGAGTGCAGGGCGCGTCAGTCGAGCAGATCTGCGCCCGCGCCGGATTCTCACGCGGCGCCTTCTACTCGAACTTCTCCACGAAGGAGCAACTGTTCCTCGCGGTGCTCGAACGCGAGTTCGATCGACGCATCGAAGAAGTCGAATCGACGATCGCCGAGCTCACGCCGGCGTTGCAACGACTCCAGGGCGAGATCGATGCGGAACAGGCTGCCGAGTACATCACGCGATTCATCGCCGTCGAGCAGGGCGATGCCCACTGGATCATTCTCGAGAACGAATTCGCGCTGCTCGCGATGCGCGATCCCGACATCGCGCCGGGATACCTCGCCCTGCTCGACCGCGCGACGGCGAGCCTCGCCGAACTCGTCGAGACGGCCATCGCCGCCGCGGGTCGCCGCTTCATCTTCCCCGCCGATCGCACCACCGAGATCATCAACGGCATGTGCGAGCGCGCCGCGCGCGTCTCCGCACTCGAGGGCGAGCAGCACCCGCGCGGCATCGTGGCGCTCCCCCACCAGATCGGCGAACTGCTCTTCGCCGTCACCGAACCCCTCAGCCCGCGCTGATCGTGCGGCCGAGCTCGGCCGCCTCCGCTCGCGCGCGCCGAAGATCGTCCGCAGCCCACTCCAGGCCGAGCTCGGGCAGCATCTCAGCGAGTGTGCGACTCGTGCCCACCACGAACACCTCCATGCCGAAGCCCGCTCCGAACAGATGGGCGAGCGGCGCCGTCACGAAATCCTGCACCTCGGGTTCGAGCGGGCCCCCCTGGGCGGTGACGATCACGGCGGGCCTGCCCTCGAGCGGCCGCGGCGATCCGGCCCACGACGACGTGAGCCCTGGCACATGGACCAGGTCGACCCAGGCCTTCAGCGTCGAGGGCATCGCGTAGTTGTACATCGGCGCACCGACGACGAGCGCATCCGCGTCGAGCAGTTCGGCGATCAGCTGATCCTGCACCCGCTGCCGCGAGGCGCGAAGGCTCTCACCGCCTCGCAACTCGGCGGGCCAGTGCTGCGAGCGCTCGGTCAAGTGCGGCGGTTGGTCGTAATGCAGATCGCGCTGCACCACGACGAACTCGTCCCCCCTGTCGATCCAGGCCTCCGCGACCGCGTTCGTGAGCATCCGAGTGCGCGACGCGCGGTCGGCGATGGCGCCGTCGACCTGCAGCAGAGTCGGCATGACTTCCCCTTCCCTCGTTACGAGACGAGGATACTCATCGGTCGCTCGATGCGCTTCCGGAATGCAGCGAGCCACTCCGCTGCGAGTGCCCCGTCGAGCACACGATGGTCGGCGGAAAGGGTGACCGTCATCACCGTGCCCACTCCGAGTGAGCCATCCGCTTCGACGATGGGACGCTTGGTCGCGGCACCAACTGCGAGGATGCCTGACTGCGGCGGATTCAGGATTGCCGAGAACTCCGTCGTGCCATGCATTCCGAGGTTCGACACCGAGAACGAACCACCCTCGAGTTCGTGCTGCTTCAGCCTGCCCTCACGAGCGCGCGCAGCGAGCTCCTTGATCACTGCACTCAGGCCACCGATCGACAGGGCGTCAGCGCCTCGCACCACCGGGGTGAACAGCCCTCCCGGCACCGACACCGCGACCGAGATATCGACTCCGTCGAAGCGGCGGGTCGCGTCATCGGTCCAGATCGCGTTCGCCTCGGGCACGTCGCGCAAGGCTCCGGCAACGGCCTTCACGACGAAGTCATTGACTGAGACCTTCGTGCCTTCGAGTTCGTTGACCTGGCCTCGCAATGCGAGCAGTGCATCGACTCGGCACTCAGCCACCAGGTAGAAGTGCGGAACGGTGCTCTTGCTTTCAGTGAGTCGTCGGGCGATGGCCCGGCGCATCCCCGTGTGGGGCGTGTCAGTGAAGCCGGCGGCGTCTTCGGGCTCGGACTCAGGTCGCGGTGCCGGTGCAGCGACCGGGCGGGATACGTCGCTCGCGGGGGCCGCTGAGTCGCTCTCGGATAGCGGCGCCGACGATGCTGCGGATTCGAGACCCTCGAGATCTCGGCGCACGATGCGCCCGTGCGGTCCGCTGCCCAACACGTTCGCGAGATCGAGGCTTCGCTCGCGGGCGAGCTTGCGCACGAGCGGACTCGCGAAGCGCCGTTCGCCGTCGCGTTCGGGATCCGCGGCGGCCGCCGCCTCGGTTCCCGGCTCGACCGAGGCAACCTCCGGTTCGACGCCGGCACCGGTGGCCGGCGCAGAGGCCTGAGGAGGTTCGCCGGCTGCCGTTTCGGCCGCCGGCGATTCCGCATCCTCCTCCGAAACGGCGGCTGCCGCCGCGCGCGGTGCCGAGGCGCCCGCCTCGGCGAGCGCCTCCTTCGCCGACTGACCCCCGGTCGCGAGCACCGCGATCGGGGTTCCCACGTCGGCCGAGCTGCCGGGCCCGAGCAGAATCCCCGCGAGCGTCCCCCCGTCCTCGGCCTCGTACTCGACCGTCGCCTTCTCGGTTTCAATCTCGACGATCGCCTGACCAGCACTGATCTCATCACCTGCGGCGACGAGCCAGCTCGCGATAGCGGCCTCAGCAGACCCGGTCGCGATCTCGGGCATTCGAACGATGATGGCCATCACTTGCCTCCCCATGCGGCGCGCACGCGCTCGAGTCCTGCGACGACCTCTTCGGTCCCCGCGATGGCGGCACGCTCAAGCACCTTCGAGATGCTCGGGCTCGCCTCGCCGCCCGTGACGCGCTCCACCGGCTGATCCAGCCAATCGAAGAAGCGGCGCTGTATCTCGTCGGCGAGCCAAGTACCGTACGACGAACCGCGAGCTCCCTGTTCGACGATGAGCACCGCGTTCGTCTTTCGAATGCTCTCACCGATGGTGTCCCAGTCGATCGACGCGCGGTCGAGCCATCTGAGGTCCACGATCTCGGCATCGACGCCCGTCTGCTCCACCGCTTCCAGCGCGCGATCGACCATGGACAGGTAGGTGAGGACCGTCACGTCGGCGCCCGAGCGCCGCACTGCGGCGGAGCCCGGCGGGATGATGTAGTCCAGGTCTCCGCTCGGCACGCGGTCGGCCTTGCCGTAGAGATCCATGTGCTCGATGACGAGCACCGGATCCTCGAGTGCCAGCGCGGCGTTCATGAGTCCCACGTAGTCGGCCGCGTTCGACGCCGCGACGATCCGCCACCCGGCCTGGGTCGCGAAGATGCCTGCGGGATCCATCAGGTGCTGCGACCCGTAGCCCGAGCCCATGGCCACCTTCGTGCGCAGCACGAGCGGCACGGCGTTGTTGTCGCCGAACATGTGCCGCGCCTTGCCTGCCTGATTGAACACCTGGTCGGCCGCGACCCACATGAAATCGGGGTACATGAATTCAACGATGGGGCGAATGCGTCCGTCGAGGGCCGCTCCGGTCGCGAACCCGAAGAACGCGTTCTCACTGATCGGCGTACCGATCACTCGCTCCGGACCGTACTTCTGGGCGAGGCCCTTGGTCGCACCGTTCGTGCCACCACCGAGCTTGTGCACGTCTTCGCCAAGCACCACAATCCGGTCGTCGAGCTCCATGCGGCGGTCGATCGTCTGGGCGATGGCATCGACGAGCTTGACATCGCGCCACTCGCCGGAGATGTCCGCGGGCTCCTGCGCGGTGAGCGATTCGAGCTCGGTTCCGTCACTCCGGATCCCCGTGTCGACAACGGACGGATCGGGCCAAAGCGACGGAACGATGCGGCGCTTTCCCTCGCGTTCCGGATCATCCTCGATGAGCGCTCGCACGACGTCGGCCATAGCCTGCTTCGCCTGATCCCGCACCGCAGAGATCTCAGCCTCGGTCGCATGGCCCAGCTGCTGCATTTTCGCCGCGACGAGCGCGATCGGATCCCGGCCGCGCCACTCCTTCTCCTCGTCCTTCGTGCGGTACCCGAACGCGCTGCCTGGGAACGGCCCGTTCTGATGGAAGAAGCGATAGACCTCGGCCTCGACAATCGCGGGCCCGTCGCCGGCGCGCATGCGCTCGAGCGCCTCCTGCGTCGCGAGATGCACAGCCAGCGGATTCATGCCGTCGACGCGCCAGGCTGGAATCGAGAAACCCTGACCGCGAATCGAGAATCGCTGATCCGCTGATGCCTCGCTCGCGTGCGTGGAGACGGCGTACAGGTTGTTCTCGATGAAGAACATGACCGGGGTCTTCCAGGTCGCCGCGAGATTCATCGATTCGAGCACGGAGCCGATCTGGCTCGATCCATCGCCGAAGTAGTTGATCGCGACGCCGTCGGTGCCCGCGAACTGCTGCGCCCACGCGTTACCGGCGGCGAGGGGGGCACCACCCCCCACGATGGCGTTGGTGCCGAGCGCTCCCGCTTCGAGCCACTGCAGATGCATCGACCCGCCGCGACCACCCGAGAAGCCCTGAGCGAGCCCGAGAATCTCCGCGAGCGAGCGCTGGAGCATCGCCTGCATATCGTCGTCGACGAGCGCTCCGAGATCGAGGGATCCGCCCGAGACATGGGTGATCGCCTTCGCGAGGAACTGGTGGTGTCCGCGGTGCGACCCATTCACGCCATCGCTCGATCGCAGCGTGAGGATCGACCCCACTGCGCCGCCCTCTTGGCCGATGCTCGAATGCGCGGGGCCGTGCACGAGGCCGGCACCGGCGAGATCGAGCACCGACTCCTCGAAGGAGCGGATGAGCTGCATCTCGCCGAGCATTGTGGCGAGGAGCTGCGGATCCGCCTGCTTCCAGTCGTCTGCGGTGGTGGTCAGCTCGACCCAGGGAACCCCGGTATCGAGTTTGCGGCGTCGCGGCATTGACTTCTCCGTTGATCTGTCGGCGGGTACGTGACCGACCTTACGTCGAATTGGATCCAATCACAAGCAAAGCGACCGTAACACGGGACATTTGTCCCATCTAGGCCCCTTCTTTGGATACAATAAAACGCAATCAGAGCGAGGAGATGTCATGGCAATTCCAGGACTGCGCGGGACCGACCACATCGGATTCACGGTGCCCGACCTCGACGAGGCGCATCGATTCCTCGTCGGCGTCCTCGGCTGCGAGCAGATCTACACGCTGGGCTCCAAGCAGTCCGACGACGACTGGATGGAAACGCATCTCGGCGTGCACCCGCGGACGGAGATCACCGAGATCCGCTTCTACCGGCTCGGTCACGGTACCAACTTCGAGGTATTCCTCTACGAGTCGGCCGACGGGCAGCAGCCCGAGCCCCGCAACAGCGACATCGGCGGTCACCACCTCGCGTTCTACGTCGACGATCTCGATGCTGCGGTTGCCTACTTGCGCACAGAGGGTGTCGAGGTGATGGGTGATCCGACCGCGAGCAAGCAATCAGCGGAGGGCCAGCGCTGGATCTACTTCCGCTCGCCCTGGGGTATGCAGTTCGAACTCGTGAGCTTCCCCGGCGGCAAGGCGTACGAAGCGGAAGCCGATCGGTTGCTCTGGCACCCGGCGCATCCCCACCGATGACATACGGTGAGTGGGTGAAGAACTCCCGAAGAGACGATATGGCAACGCTTGAGGCTCCCGGCCAACGAGGCGGCGATGCTGGCGAGCGCGTCGCCGTCCTGCTGCGCGACGAGATTCTCCGCGGGGTGCTGAGCCCGGGCGAACGGATTCGTCAAGAACATCTGGCCGAGAGATTCGGGGCGAGCCGAGTGCCGATTCGAGAGGCGATCCGGATCCTGGTGCATGAGGGTCTCGTCACTTCCAAGGCCAATGCCGGCTCGTGGGTCGCGCGGCTCACTCTCGCCGAGTGCGAAGAGGTCTACATGATGCGTGAGCGCCTGGAGCCATTACTCCTCAGGTGCAGCGCCCCGTCGCTCACCGACGCCGATTTCGTCGAACTGGAAACGCTCGCCACGCAGGTCGCCCGCGCATCGGACGAGGGAGACGTCGACGGCTTTCTCCGGCTCGATCGCCAGTTTCACCTCGTGAGCTACGCGCATGCTCACACGCAGCAGCTCGGCGATGTCATCTCGAAACTGTGGAACAGCACGGCTCCGTATCGGCGCGCCTATATCGCGACCTGGTCGCCGGAACTGCGCCGGCTCGCGAACGACGAGCACAATATGTTGATCGAGACCCTGCGCGACGGCGACCTCGACGAGGCAGAACGGGTGCTCGCGGGTCACATTCGTCGCACACGCCGTCAGCTCTCGAAGCACCCCGAGATATTCGAGGGGGCGGGCTCCTAGTACTCGTTCGCGATGAAGAGCTCTTGCGCCGGAAACTTCGTCAGCACGGTGGTCCCCGTCTCCGTCACCACGAGCTCCTCCTCGATGCGGGCGGCCGAGAAGCCATCGGCAGCAGGAAAATAGGTCTCCATCGCGAAGACCATGCCCGGTCGAAGCTCAACCGGGTCCTCGAACGAGTTCAGGCGCGAGATGATGGGCCGCTCGTGCAACCCGAGTCCGAGCCCATGCGCGAACTGCAGCCCGAAGGCGGCGAGTTCGCTCTCGAATCCGAAGTCACTGGCTTTCGGCAGAACCTTCGCGACATCATCGCTTCCCACACCAGGTCGGATGGAATCGATCGCGGCGTCCATCCACTCGCGCGCCTGCTGATACGCGTCCTTCTGCACTTGGGTCGCCGACCCCACGCTGAAAGTGCGGTAATAGCACGTGCGATATCCGTTGAACGAGTGAATGATGTCGAAGAATGCTTGGTCACCCGGCCGAATGACCCGGTCGGTGAAATTGTGGGGGTGCGGGTTGCAGCGCTCGCCGGAGATCGCGTTGACCGCTTCGACCTGCTCCGACCCCATCTCGTACAGGCGCTTGTTGGCGAGGGCGACGATGTCGTTCTCCCGGATGCCGGGCTTCAGCACGTCGACGATATCCTGATAGACGCCATCGACCATCGCAGCGGCCTGATTCAGCAGCGTGATCTCGTCGATCGACTTGATCACGCGGGCGTCCAGCATCGGCTGCTGGGCGTCCGCGATCCTCAGTCCCTGGCGTTCCATCTCGAAGAGGAACGGCGGTTCGATGATGTCGACGCCGATCGGCGCGTCAGCGAGCCCTTCCGAGGCCAGGATCGAGGCGATCTCCGCCACCGCCGTCTGCATGAGTCCGGCGCGCGGCGCGACCGCTCCACGGAAGCCGAGGAATCCGGCTCGGTAATGGTCTTCGGGAGTCCACTGCGAGTAGAGCTGATGGTGCTTCACGGCAGACCCGAAATCCCAAAGGATCGGCTCCTGGCCGGGCAAGAGGAGCGCGTAGCGGATCATCTTGTCACCGAGCGCCCCGCCGATCCACGTCTGCGTCGTATAGCGAATGTTGTAAAAGTCGAAGAGCAGGAAGGCGCCGCATCCGGAGCGCTCGAGCGACTCGTGCGCCCGCGCCAGACGGTACCGCCGCAACCGGTCGAAATCGACGCGCGACTCGTAGTCGACCCCGCTGTGCCCCGGAGCGGGAATGGGTCTCGTCCAGTCGTAATTTGGCGACAGGTCCGGTCGAGCCGGTCGCTGCGTCGCGTCGTGTGCTGACATGTCACTCTCCTCACGTTCGGACGTCACTGAAACGCACCGCGCTTACTGCGCGGTGTACCCGCCGTCCAGCACGAGTTCTGCGGCCGTCATGTAACTCGATTCGTCACTCGCGAGAAAGAGTGCGCCGTTCGCGATCTCTCTCGGTGTACCCAACCGTCCCAGAGGCGTCTTCGCCAACACGTCGGCCGTGATGTCCGCATGCTGAGCTGCGATGAGCGGAGTGTCGATGAGGCCGGGATGCAGCGAATTGCAGCGGATACCGTCATCGATGTACGACAGCGCCACATTCTTGCTGAGCTGACGCACCGCCGCCTTCGAGGCGGTGTACGCTGCGACCCCCGCCGCACCGGCGATCCCCCAGATGGACGAGGTGTTGATGATCGATCCGCCCCCCGAAGCCTGCATGTGCGGAATCACGGTGCGGCACCCGTAGAAGACTCCATTGAGGTTCACGTCGATCACGCTGCGCCAGTCCTCGAGCGGGATCGTCGCCACCGGCTCGTACGACTGCACTACGCCGGCATTGTTGAAGAGTATGTCGATGCGCCCGTGCTGCGCGATGACGAGGTCGACGGTCTTCTTCCAATCCGCCTCCGACGTGACGTCCAGCACCACCGGAGTGATGCGCGTCGAGGTATATCCGGTCGCCGGCTGCACGTCCGCGGCGAAGACCGTGGCACCCTCTTCAGCGAACCGTTCCGCGGTGGCCCGCCCGATACCCCCGGCCGCTCCAGTGACGAGCGCGATCTTGTCATTCAGTCTCATTGCGTTCCCCCCAGCGACCCGGTGATACTGCACGGCGTTCGGAGCGCGCTCAGAGCGCCGCGCTCAGTTCGACGTGAACCTTGAGATTGCGCGAAGCGTCCCTCGACGCGTCCAGCGCAGTGATCGCATCGTCGATCGCGAACCGTTCCGTAACGAGCGGCGACAGGTCGATCCCGGTCCGCTCGAGGAATCGGATCGCCTCCGGCCACACCCCGGGAGACCCGATGGTGCCGACAATGCGCAGCCCCTTGGACTGGATGAGGCCCAGGGGCGCGCTCGCCTCGCTCCCGACGTTGATGCCGATGAATCCCAGACGCGCACCGTGTGCGGCGATGCGGATCGCGTTCGCCATCACCGCCGGGTTGCCGCTCGCCTCGATCACCACGCTCGGCCCCCGACCGTCGGTCAGGGTCGCCAGGAGAGCTTCGGCTTCAGCAGGATCCACGGCGTGGTCGGCTCCCAGCTGCAGTGCCGCCTCGCGACGCGGAGCAGAGGGTTCCACCGTGACGACCACCGCGCCGAGTGCGTGAGCAGCAGCGGTGGTCATGAGACCCACGGGACCGGCTCCGAGCACCGCTACCGTATCGCTCGCGTTGATGTTCCCCACCGACATGAGCGCGTGATAAGCGACGGTGAACGTCTCGATGAGCGCCGCGCTCGAATAGTCGATGCTCTCGGGAATGCGATGCAGCCACTCCGGGCGCGCCACGAAGAAGTCGGCGATCGCACCGCTGATCGAGAACCCGAAGTGATCCTCGCCGATCACGCACTCGCCTACGACGCGGTCGCCCACGGTGAAATCCGTCACCTTCTCGCCCACGGCGACGATCTCGCCGGCCCATTCGTGCCCGGGAATGATCGGGTAGCTGAACGGAATGATGTATCGGCCCTCGAGAAGCTCGATGTCGGAATGGCAGATGCCGACCGAACGAGCGGCGACGAGCACCTCGTCCGCCCCGATTTCGGGGGTGGGCAGCTCGGATACTTGGGGCTCGTTCTCCGAGACGAACTGCAGCGCTTTCATCACATCACTCCTTTGTCGGTTCGACTTGCCGTTCAGCCCGCAGGGCCTCCCGCGGAGACCCACAAGGATTCAGGCTTACTACGCAAAACGTACAGTGCTAGCGTACACTGAACTGCGATCCGGTCCATAGCTCACACGCTCGAAGGGCATCAATTCATGTCATCCAATCATCGCGCTCCGCGCGCGCTCGTCGTCGGCGCAAGCGGCATCTCCGGCCAGGCGGTTTGCCGAGAACTCGTCGCACAGGGGTGGGAGGTATTCGGGCTCAGCCGGTCGCCCCGCCCTCTCGAAGGCGTCACGCCGGTCGGAGCAGATCTGCTCGATCCCGAGACGCTGACTAGGCTCGCCGAGCTCAAACCGGAAACTGTCTTCATCACTACCTGGATGCGCATGAGCACCGAGGCCGAGAACATCCGGGTGAATCGTTTGGCGATGGCGAACCTGCTGGCGGCCCTCGAACCGGCTGGAACCGTGTCGCACATCGCCCTCATGACCGGGCTCAAGCACTACCTCGGCCCCTTCGAGGCCTATGCGAGCGGCGCATCAGCCGACACGCCCTTTCACGAAGAGGAACCGCGGATCGAGATCCCGAACTTCTACTACGCGCAGGAGGACGAGCTGTTCGCGTCCGCAGAGCGCGCAGGCTTCACGTGGAGCACCCATCGGGCGCACACGATCGTCGGTTTCGCGACCGGCAACGCCATGAACATGGCCCTCACGCTCGGCGCGTACGCGGAGATCTGCCGCGCGACCGGCGAACCCTTCATTTTCCCGGGCTCGGAGACGCAGTGGAACGGGGTGACCGACGTCACCGACGTCGACCTCCTCGCCGAGCAGATGGTCTGGGCGGCGGCGACCCCGGCCGCGGCGAACACGGCCTTCAACATCACCAACGGCGACGTCTTCCGCTGGCGGTGGATGTGGCGGCGCATCGCCGAGTACTTCGACGTGCCGTGGGAGGGCCACAACGGCGAGGATCGGCCGCTCGAACCCCGGATGGGGAGCGCTGCCGCCGCGTGGGATGAGATCGTCTCCGCCCATGAGCTTGTCGAGCCGGATCTCTCACGCGTCGCCTCCTGGTGGCACACCGACAGCGATCTCGGACGCCCGATCGAGTGCTTCGCCGACATGCGCCGCAGCCGCGAGCGCGGTTTCGACAACAATCGCATTTCGCTGGAGAGTTTCCGCACCGCCTTCGACCGGTATCGCGCCGCCGGCATTCTTCCGCAGCGCTGACGATGTCGGGGGCACGGCAGCCGTTACCCGGCCGCCGCGCCCCCGAACCGTTCTCGAGCTATGCAGCCGAGACTCGATGCTTCACGCGAGCGCGAACGACCGAGTAGACGACGGCGGCGACCAGGATCATGAGCCCCTGCAGGTAGTACTGCCACGACTGATCGAGCTTCAAGAAGAACATCGCGTTGAGTACTTGGGTGAGCAGCAGCGCGCCCAGAAGACTCCCCACGAACGTGCCTCGCCCGCCGAAGAGGCTGGTCCCGCCGAGCACGACCGCGGTCACACTCGTGAGCGTGTAGTTGACCCCCTGGGATGCGTCGCCGACACCGAGCTGCGCCATGAGCATGAGCGCTCCGAAGAACGTGAGCAACGAGGCGAAGATGTACGCGCTGATGACCGTGCGATTGATCTTCACGCCGACTCGGCGCGCATTGGCCTCTTCCGAGCCGGTCGCACGAAGACGCCAGCCCCACACCGTCTTCTTGAGCGCGAACTCGAGCCCAGCGGTGCAGAGCAGCAGGACGATGAACGCGACCGGCACCATGTCCAGCACCTTGAACTGGATCACGTCGGAGACCGCGCTATCGATGTTCCCACCAGGAGTAGGGCGGAGGATGAAACTGAACCCTTGGAGGGCGAAGTACATCGCGAGCGTCGCCGCGATCGCCGTGAATTTCAGATAGCGGATCAAGAGCCCGTTGATCAGCCCGGTCAGGATCGACACGAGAATCATCGCCGCGAGTCCGAGCAGCATCGACGCCGCATGAGCCCCGCCGGAGAAGTGGAATGAGGCGATGACGACGAGCACCCCGGCCAGGGGGCCGACCGACATGTCGATGCCGCCGAGAAGCAGCGCCATCGTCTGCCCCAGCGCGATGAACCCGAGCGCGGTGGTCAGCATCAAGACAGAGGAGACGTTGAAGGCATTGAGGTATTTGTCGTTCAGCCCGAGGATGTAGGCTCCGAGCCCGATGATCACGACCCCGAGCAGCAGCACCGGCGCATAATCGCCCTGCAAGAATCTCGACAGCTTGCTCGTTCCGACATCGCGCTTCGCGACGGTCGAGAGGGTCTCGGTCGTGGAGCTCACCGCGGTGTGCACCATGCGATCCTCCTGGATCTCATCCCCGACGAGATCCGCAACGACCTGCCCGCGCGAGAGGACGATGACCCGATCGCACAGGCCCTCGAGCTCCTTCGCGTCGGACGAGGCGACGATGACCGGGGTGCCCTGCGACGAAATCTCTCGGATGATGCGGTACAGCTCGGCGCGGGCTCCGACGTCGACGCCCTGGGTCGGCTCGTGTGCCAGGACGAGGTTCGGCTGGGCGAGCACCGTTCGAGCCATGACGACCTTCTGCTGATTTCCACCCGACAGAGCCGACACCTCTGCGTCGAGCGATGGTGCCTTCACCGCCAGTGCGCGCAACTGCTCGGTGACCAGGTCGTGCTCGGCTCGGCGACTCAGGACGGGCCCCTTTCGGAACCGCTTCAGCGCAGCGATCGCGGCGTTCTCGCGCACGGTCAGACGCATGATCAGACCTTCGTGGTGGCGGTCGGCCGGCATGTAGCCCGAAGTCTCGAGGAGCTGCTTCGCGCTGAATTCGCGTCCGTCGATGACGACCGAGCCTTCATGCGGAGCAAGACCGGCGAGCGCGCGCATGAGTTCTTCCTGCCCGTTCCCGACGACGCCCGCGATGCCGATGATCTCGCCCGGTCTCGCGGAGAAGGAGACATCGTGCACGCCCTCGGCGCTGAAGTGCTCGATCACGAGGTTGGGAACCGCATCACTCGGGGCGTGGTACTTCTCAGGGAACGCGGACGCCAGGCGTCGACCGACGATCAGCGCGAGTAGTTCGTCATCGGTGACCTCCGACATCAGCGCGTCAGCCCGAGCGACGTGACCGTCACGCAGCACCGTGACACGCTGGGCGAGCTGGCGCACCTCCGCCATGCGATGGGTGATGTAGATGATCGCCGTGCCATCCTCGGTCCATTCGGCGATGAGATCGAACAGCATGTTCACCGCATCGCTGCCGAGCGGGGCTGTGGGTTCGTCGAGCACGAGCACCCTCGGCTGCACCGCGAGCGCTTTCGCGATCTCGAGCAGGTGCTTTTGGGCGACGCTCAGGTTCTCCACCCGATCGGCGAGGTGCACGTTCAGGCGCACGCGTCCGAGCAGCTCCTGAGCGACTTCATTCGTGGGACGTCCGGCGAAGACCGAAGTCGGCAGTGCCACGCGCAGGTTCTCGAGCACCGTGAGGTCGGGGAGCACCGCGGGGTGCTGATGCACGATGGCGATCCCCAGCGCGGTCGCCTGGGTCGGCGTCATCGCGGTGAACGTCTCATCTCCGACCGTGATCGACCCCGTGTCCGGGGTCAGCGATCCCGTCGCGACATTCATCAGCGTCGACTTGCCCGCGCCGTTCTCGCCCAGGAGCGCGTGAACCTCACCGGCGTGGATCCCCAGGGACACATCCGTGAGCGCCGGGACCCCCGAGAAGCTCTTGCCGATCCCAGCGAGTGACATGACCGGCTGTTGCGCGTTGGCATCGCTCTGCTGCACGTTGGTTTCCTTCGATTCTGATTGCGAATCCGTCGGCGACGGCCACGGGGCCCCCGCCGACGGAAACGGTTCTCTGACTAGTTGCCGATGAGTTCTGCCTGCTCCTCGCCCGAGAGCGCGGCGGAGGAGAGGTAGATGTCGTCCGGCAGATCCGGCTCGCACTGCACGGGCTTGTCGTCCGACGTCGAGTCCTCGAAGACGCCGCCCGCGTACGCCGTCTCTGCGGGCACCTCGCCACCGGTCGCGCGTGCGATCGCGTGTTGCACGGCGAGCGCGATGTTGTCGGTACCCGTCTTGATGGTCATCATCTTGAAATCGGGGTTCGACTCCTGGTTGTCCGTCCAGAAGCAGCCGAGCACATTGCCGTCGGATGCCGCGAGTGCCGGGATCGAACGTCCCGCCTTCTCGAACTCGGGAAGCGCGCCGACCAGCGAAGGCCCGTAATCGGAGACGATCACGTCGATCTCCGGGTACTTCGCGATTGCAGCGGTGAGCACCTGCTGAGTCTTCGACGGATCCCAATCGGTGATTTCGAAGGGCTGCTCGCCGATGAATTCGTACTTCTCGTCGCTCAGGACCTCGTCGAGTCCGGCCTTCTCGTCGAGGCCTTGGGTCGTTCCCGCCGGCCCGCTGAGGAAGAGCACCTTCGCTCCGTCGGGGAACTGCTCCTTGATCCAGTTTCCGAACGTGCGCCCATCCTCGACGTAGTCGGAGCCGATCCAGACGTCGTAGTCCTTCTCGTCCTCGCCGCCAACCCCGTCGCGGTACGGCACCGTGACGACGCCCGCGTCGTGCGCCGACCGGAGGGCGGGCAGGATCGCCTCGCCAGACGCTGTATGCACGACGATCGCACTGGAGCCGGTCGCCACTGCGCCGTTGATATCAGAGATCGCCTTCTGCGTGTCGCCCTGACCATCGATGATCTCGAACGACGTGACACTCGGGCACATCTCGGCTTCGATCTTGCCCGTCTCGGCTGCGATCTTGCGCCAGCCGTTGACGATGTAGCCGTCGAGGAACGTGACGCTCGCCTCATCGGGCCCGCACCACGCGGGTGCGTCGCCCATGTCGGCACCCGATTCGCCGCCGGCCTCATTTGAGCCGCCGCCCGAACACGCGGTGAGCAGCAGCAGGCCCGCCGAGAGCGCCGCAGCTCCGGTGAGCAGTTTCCTGGAGATTTTCATGTTTTTTCCTTTCACATCACGTGCGAGTTTCGGTCGGAGCGTCGTTCAGAGGAGCATCGGGTCATGCCGCCGCGGGCTGAACTGACGCCCGACCTCGAGACCGCAGCCACCGCCGCACTCGACCCCAGTTGATGGTGTAGATCGCGACGCCGAGTACGAGCGCGCCAGCCTGCATCAGCGTGCGCGCGGCGTACGGGACGCCGAGCGCGAGCGAGAACTGCTCCAACTGGGTCAGGAAGAACGCCGCGACGATCGTCGCGATCGGGAAGCCCCGACCGCCGAGCAGTGATGTTCCGCCGAGCACCACGACGGCAACGGACGGGAGCAGGTAGTTGTTGCCGAGATAGGCCGTGGGCTGTGCCACGATCCCGGCGAGCATGATACCCGCGAGCGAGTAGAGCAGTTGCGCCCAGACGTACGCGCTGACCTTGTGCGTGCGCACCCGGAGACCCATGGCCCGGGACGCGGCAGGACTCGCGCCGATACCTTCGAATCGACGACCAGGAACCGTCTTCTTGAGGAGAAGCGACACGAGCATCAGCGCCACGGCGAGCAGGAGCAGGCTGTTCGGGATCCCGAGTACGGTGCCGTTGGTGATACTCGCGAGGAGCGATGTCGTCGTTCGCGGAACGCCTCCCGAGATGGCGAGGATGACTCCGAACATCAACCCGTTGCTGCCGAGTGTCGTGATCACGGCGTTGAGCCCCATCACCCCGACGAGGAATCCGTTCACGAGACCACCGACCACGGCGAACGCGATGCAGAGCAGCACGGCGATTCCGAGCCGGCTCGAGTCCCCGTTCGGCACATGGGTGGTGAGCACCACTGCGATGGAGACGGCCCCCGGCACTGACAGATCGATACCGGCCTGCTGGACGACGAGCATCTGCCCGAGGCCTGCGATCGCGAGCACCGACGCGAACGGGATCATTCCCAGGAGCACTCCGGGAGCCAGGCTCGAGGGAGCCACGAGGAAGCCCAGCACCAGCACTGCGACGACGGCGATGACCATGGTCACCAGCCCCTGCGAGATCTGCAGACGTGAGCCGCTGAGCGCGGGTCGCTGGGACTCGGGTGCCATTCTCTCTCCTTTGAAGATCGTCACCCGCGCGAGTGAACACACAGCGCGCGTTATGTTGAGTGTGACTTTACATTCTGTGTGCCAGCGTTCACAAACCCGAAACAATAACGAATTGGTATCGACTCGGGTCCCGGCATTCCCTCGCCGCCGCCGGTTCAGCTCGGAGTCGCCTGCACCAGCACCTTCACCTGGTCACCGGCCGGGTCGAGCAGTGCATCGAAACCCTGCTGCACGACGTCGTCGATCGATATCTGTGCGCTGACCGCCTTCTCGACGGGCAGCCGCCCCCGACCGATGAGATCGATGATGCGCGGCCAATCGGTGACCGGGAAGCACCAGGTGCCCGCAAGGGTAATGTCGCGCTCCGACAGCACCATCGGATCGATCGCTGCCGCCTTGGTGTGCAAGCCGGTCTGAGAGACGTGGCCGGCAGCTCGCACTGCGGAGAGCGCGGTCTGCAGCGCACGCTCATTTCCCGAGCATTCGATCACCGCGTCGACACCGACCCCCTCGGTCCGGTCTCGAAGCTCCGCGACGACGTCGGTGCTCGTGGGGTCGAGCACCGCTCCGACGTCGAGGCTTCGCGCAAGTTCGAGACGCCTCGGGTTCACCTCCGAGATCGTGACGTTGGCTCCAAGCGACGCGGCGTAGAGCGCCGCCAACACGCCGATGGGCCCGGCGCCCGTGATCAGCACCTCGTCTCCAGGGCGCACTCCCGCGCGGTCGACGCCGTACGCTGCGACAGCTGTCGGCTCCACGAGGGCGCCCTGCAGGTCGGTCATGCCCTCGGCCAGCGGTGTCACCTGCGCGGCAGACACGACGCACTGCTCGGCGATGCCGCCCCAGCGGTAGCTCAGTCCGACGCAAGCCATGGTCGCGCAGAGGTGTCCGCGGCCCCGTCGGCACTGATAGCACGTGCCGCAGAAGATGAGTGGCATCACGGAGACTTTCTGGCCGACGCGAAGTTTCGTGACGGCAGCACCGACTTCGAGCACTTCGGCAGAGAACTCATGTCCGAGAATCTGCGGCGCCTCGGCGTGAGTCAGCGGGTGGGGGTGACTCGGGATCACAATCGGACCCTGCGCGTACTCGTGCAGGTCTGTTCCGCAGATGCCGCACCAGATCGGCCTCACGCGCACCTCGTGCGCACTCACATCCGTCGGCTCCGCAACCTCTTCGACCCGTACATCTCGAGCACCGTAGAACACTGCTGCCTTCATTTCAGTCTCTCCTTCGAGTTCCGGTAGACGACCTCTGCAAGACGACTTCCATGCGTCATCGCAGGGGCGTTCGACTGTTCAGTATAACTACACTTTTTGCGCATTCCGCGACCTTGTTCGAGCAAATTCGAGCGGGCGATATTTGCTCTTCGTTACGTGGGCAGGGATCTCCCGCACTTCTCAGCTGTAGCCCTTGATCACAGCCACGAAACCGTGTTAAGTAGCGGTGTCCCATTCCACCACCACAGGAGCTCATATGGCATTCGTCGTCGAAGGCGTGCACCACGTCGGGATCACCGTGCGCAGCATGCAGCGCTCGTTCGAGTGGTACTCCCGCATGTTCGGGTTCGAGCCCGGCCCCGTGAATCACAACGAGGGCCCCGACCTCGAGGCCGGCGTGCAGGTACCCGGAGCCGTACTCGACTACTCCATGATCCGCATCGGGTCGGTGAACGTCGAGTTCCTCGAGTACGCGGAGCCGGACGGCGAGGAGCATTCGCCGCGCAACTGCGACATCGGAGCGACGCACCTCTGCTTGCAGGTGGATGACTTGGAGGAGGCGTACCGCGTGCTGCAGGAGCGCGGGGCGGTGTTCAATGCTCCCCCGGTCGAGCTGACCGAGGGAGCATTGGCAGGATCTCGCTGGGCGTATCTGCGCGACCCTGACAACGTGCAGCTGGAGCTCTGGCAGTATCCACGGCCCCAGTGAGTCCGCTCGCGTGGGCTACTGCGCCGTGTACCCTCCGTCGACCACGATCTCCGTGCCGGTGACGAACTTCGACTCATCGGAGGCGAGGTAGAGCATCGCGTAGGCGACGTCCTCCGGGTCGCCGATGACACCGAGGGGATGCTCCCCCCGCATCTTCTCCAGGTACGCGTCGACCCCGCCGGGCAGCAGCTTGCCCTTCTCGAGGTTGAGCGGCGTGAGTATCGTGCCGGGCATTACCGAGTTCACGCGGATCCCCTCGGAGGCGTACGTGATCGCGTCGGTCTTCGACATCATGCGAATCGCTCCCTTCGTCGTGTGATAGACGGGAACGTCCGCATTGCCGATCAGGCCGTAGATCGACGACGTGTTGACGATGCTCGTCATTCCCTCGGTGCGCCGCAGGTACGGGATCGCGTGCTTCGTGCACAGAAACGGCCCACCGACGTTGACCGTGAACACCGTTTTCCAGTCCTCGAAATCGACGTTCTCCACCGGATCGGTCGGCCCAGAGATGCCCGCGTTATTGATCAGCACGTTGAGGGCCCCGAAGCGTTCGAACACGGCCGCGAACACCTCCGCGACCGTCGCCTCGTCAGTCACGTTCATCTGCCAGAACTCCGCGTGACCGCCACTGCGTCGGATCTCTTCGGCGACCTCCTCGCCCCTCGGCGACATATCCGTCAGCGCCACCACGGCTCCCTCCGCGGCGAAGAGCTTCGAGATCGCCTCTCCCATTCCGTTCGCCGCTCCGGTGACGAGTGCCACCTTCCCGTTCAGTCGTCCGCTCATGGTCAGTACCTCTCCTTCTTCTTCATTGAGCTTCGGGTTCCCCGCCGCGCATGATTCCGTGCGCCTGGTCCAGCAGTTCGAGCACGCCCGCTTCCAACCGAGGCGCGAATGCCGTGTCGCCGGGCCGTTCTCCGGCCAGCCACCGGGAGTAGATCGCTTCGCAGAAGACCGCTGATTTCCACAGTGCCAGCACCTGGTACCACGCGATCGCCGAGAGGTCGAGACCCGTCCGCACGGCGTACCGCTCCGCAAGGTCGTTCCGGGTCAGATACCCGGGAAGCGCGGTGACCGAGCTGAGTTGCATCACCGATCCCGCTCGCCCGGGCTCCGCGTAGGTCGCCATCAGATACCCGAGATCCGCGAGAGGATCCCCGAGGGTCGCCATCTCCCAGTCGAGCACGAGGATGACGCGCGGACCACCCCCGTCGGGCTTCGCGAACATGACGTTTCCCAGGCGATAGTCGCCGTGCACGATGGACGCCGCCTGCGGCGTCGGAACGCGCGCAGCGAGCCACGAGCCCAGCTCCGAGACGAGTGGGACGCGACGGGTCGAGTTCACGTCCCACAGCGCACCGAATCGCCGCACCTGGCGCTCCAGGTATCCGGCTGGGCGGCCGAGGCTGGCAATCGGCTCGGCCGCGATGGGCAGCTGATGGAGATCGACGAGCGTATCGACCAGTTGCGCACTCACGCTCGTGCGCGATTCGGCGTTGCACCAGGGTTCGGGCTCGGTGTCGGTCAGGATCACGCCCTCCGAGAAGGGCATGACGTAGAACGGCACGCCGAGCACGTGTTCGTCTTCACACACGGCGAGGATCTCGGGAACGGGCACACCGCTGGCTGCGAGCGCACGCAGCAACCGGGCCTCCCGCACCATATCGTGCGTCGACTTCGGGAGCGGAGGGCGGGGACCGCGGCGGAGCACCAGGGTTCGATCCCCCTGCGTGACTCTGAAGGTCACGTTGGACTGCCCGTCGCCGATGCGTTCGGCCTCGACCGCTCCGCTGCCGAGGCCGTGAGACTCGAGGAAGCGCCTCACCCGCCCACGATGGAACAGCTCGTCAGGTCCGCGATCATGCATCTCCGACCCCCCATTCGCGCAGGGCATCCAGCGCAGGTTCGCCTGCCGCTCGCTCCCGGGAGCGAGACTTCACCGCTCGTCGGGCGATCGCCCATCGCTGCGTCTCGTTCGAGCCGTCGTAAATGCGGAACGGGCGCACCTCGTTGAAGAAGCTCGCGAGCGGCAGGTGCTCGGAGACCCCTTCACCGCCGAGCAGCTGCATCGAGCGATCGACGACCCGCACGATCGCCTCGGAGCAGTGCACCTTCGCGACCGACGAGAGCGCCGCACCGGCGCGCGGGTCGTTCGCGAGCAGCGCGGCCGTGCGCGAGATGATCGCGTCGGAGGTCTCGATGTCGATCACGGAGTCCGCGAGCATCCCCTGCGCGATGCCGAGCTCGTTCACGCGGGAACCGAAGAGCTCGCGCGCCGCCGCCCGGTCGAGGGCGGTGCTGTGCGCACGCCGGGCGAGACCGAGCCATCGCATGCAGTGAGTGAGACGGGCCGGCCCCAATCGCACCTGCGCGTAGCGGAACCCCAGTCCGACCTCGCCGAGCACCGCGGTCTCGGGCACGCGCACGTCGTCGAAATGCACGTGCGGGTGGCCCCCGACGATGGCACGATCCATGGTGCGCAGCGGCGCGCCCACGCGAACACCGGGGGTGTTCATGGGCACCAGGAACATCGTCGCGCCGTCCCCGCCGTCCCCGTCGTCCCCGAGAGTTCTCGCCATCACGATGGCGAGGGCCGCCCCGACGGCCCCGCTGCTGAAGCGCTTCACTCCCGAAATGACCCACCCGTCCCCGTCGCGCGCTGCAACGGTGCGGAGCGCCGACGGGTCGGATCCTGCGCCTGGGTGCGGCTCGGACATGCCGAAGCACGAACGGGTCTGGCCCGCGGCGAGCGGCCTCAGGTACTCTTCGCGCTGTGCCGCGGTCGCGACCTCTCCGAGCATGTGCATGTTCCCCTCGTCGGGGGCCATGCAGTTGAGGGCGAGCGCGCCGAGCGGGGAGTACCCGGCCTCTTGGAATACCGGAGACCAGTGCTCGATCGGGAGGCCGAGGCCGCCGAACTCGGTCGGAACCTGAGGCGCGAATACTCCGGCAGCGCGAGCATCCGACTGCAACCGGACCCGGAGCTCGTCGTCGACGTGCGTGCCCGGTGCGGGTTCATGGGGCATCACCCGATCTCGGATGAACCTCCGGGTTTCGATCCGAAGATCTTCGACGCGGTCGGGCGTCCAACGGGCGGTGGCGTTCATGATTCGTCCTTCGTCTCAGGCGGTGCCGCCGACGGCCGCCAGTCCGCCGTCGAGCGTGAGCACCTGTCCGCTCACCCAATCGGCATCGGCAGATGCCAGGTACGCGATTGCGGCGGCGACATCTTCGGGTTCTCCCAGTCGTCCAAGCGGGTACTTGGCCGCGACCTCGGCTTCCTTGTCCGCGTAGAGGGCCGAGGCGAACTGGGTTCTCACGACCGCCGGCGCCACGGCATTCACCCGAATCGCGGGACCGAGCTCCGCGGCCAGAGTGCGAGTGAGGTGGCTGAGCGCGGCTTTCGCGACGCCGTAGAGGCCGATTCCCGGCGACGGCGTCTCGGCTGTCGACGACGAGATGTTGACCACCCGCCCGCGTCGCGCTGCGAAGTCCAGACCCTCGTGGCGCACCGACCCCTGCACCCAGGCCAATGCCGCGAGAAGATTCACCTCGATCGTTTTGCGGGCGGCCGCGAGTTCGAGATCGAGGAGGGGCCCGAAGGCCGGGTTCGCGCCGGCCGCGTTGACGAGCACGTCGAGCCCGCCGAAGCGGTCGCGCACGGCGTCGAGCACCGCGGTTCGGTGATCGGGATCATCCGCTTTGCCCGCGACGCCGAACGCACGCCCCTCGGGCAGACGTTCCAGTGCGCGGTCCAAGCCCTCAGCACCTCTCGCGGTAATGCACACGGACGCCCCTTCGTCGGCCAACCGCATCGCCGTTGCGAGACCGATGCCGCGGCTCGCCCCAGTGACGATCGCAACCTGTCCGGCGAATCTGCGGCCGCTCACGGCAGGGTTCGGGGAGCGTTCCATCGGTCTTCCTCCTGGATGTGACACGTTCACAGGGACTGGTTCAGCGGCATCAACCGCTCCAAGAACCACTCGGTCGCCGCGGTAGCGCACTGCAGCAGCAGTGTCTGCTTGCTGTACAGAGCCAGATGATCGGATTTGTCGATCACCACGAGCTTCTTCTTGGCGGTGGGAATGGCGTTGTACGCGCCGATCTCCTCCTCCCAGAGTGTGATGTCGTCTTGCTCGGCGACGATGACGAGGGTCGGGGTGTTGACGATACGCGGCAGAAACGATTTGACGTTGTACGACATGAGGAGGTCGACCGATTCGAGCGTCGCGTCGTACTGATAGTTGGGCGCCACGGTCTTCTGGAAATTGCCGAACACCTCGTATCCCTCGGGGAAGGGCCACGCAGAGATCTCGTTCTCCGTGTCGAGCGTGAAATGCGGCACCATCGTGTCCTCGCCGGTCGAGAAACGTCGTCGCCGCGCTTCGAGGATCGCCTGCTCCAGGCGCCGGAAATTCACCGTGCCATTGTTCAAGCGCATGTTGAGATATCCGTCGATGACGGGGATCTGCGACACCGCGCACTTCACGCGCGAGTCGATCGCTGCGAGCACCAACGAGTGCCCGCCGCTGTAGGAGAGTCCCCAGACACCGATGCGATCCGAATCGACTTCACTCAGGGTTTCGGCGAAGCTGATCGCATTCCGGTAGTCCTCGATCTGCATGGTGGGATCGATGTGCTGTCGGCGCTGGCCGTCGCTGTCGCCGAAATTCCGATAATCGAACAGCACTGCGGCGAAGCCGTTCTCTGCGAACATCTGCGCGTAGTGCGGTTGCACGATCTCCTTCACGTAGCACCACCCACCCGCCATGACGATGGTGGGGAAGGGGCCCTCTCCACCGTCCGGGGTGTAGAGCCAACCGCGCACCGCGTCCCCGTTGCTCTGAAATTCGATCTCCTGTCGCATTGCGACTCCTCTCTCTCTGCTCACTGCTCTCTCTGCTCACTGTGCGCAGCTCCGACTGGTGCCGGCACTACCCGGGTCTCCGCGGTTCCCTCGGCGATCGCTGCGCGCACTCGCGCTCGCAGCTCGAACTTCTGCACTTTTCCGGAGACCGTTCGCGGAAGCTCGTCGACGAGCAGCAGCGCCTCCGGGAGTTTCTGCATGGCGACCCCGAGCTTCTCGAGCCCGCGAGCGAGACGGGATAGGCGCAATTCGGGATCGGAACTCACGATCACCGCGCACGCTCGCTCCCCCATGACTTCGTCCGGGTATCCGACAACGGCCGCATCCCGGACCTCGTCGAACTGCACCAAGAGGTCCTCGACCTCTTTCGCGCTGATGTTCTCACCGCCGCGAATGATCAGGTCCTTCACCCTGCCGACGATGGTGAGCGCGCCGTCGTCGTCGATTCGCACGAGATCTCCTGTTCTGAACCAGCCGTCCGCCGTGAAGGCGTGCGTGTTGTCGTTCGCGTCGAGGTAGCCGGCGAACATCTCCGGGCCCGAGACCTCGAGCTCGCCGGTCCCGAACGAGGCTCCTCCCGCGAGCCGCGCTCGCGCTTCACCGATCGGGGTGCCGTCCGTGCTGTATCGGTGGGCGTCGGTCGCGCCCGGGTGCACGGTGGAGAGGGTCGGAAACTCCGTGGATCCGTAGGTTCTCGAGATGCGCGTCCCCATCGCGAGTTCTGCACGCTCGATCAGGGACGCCGGAATCTCGGCGCCGCCGCAGAGGAAGTAGTGCAACGACGACGGTGCCCCCGACTCCGTGTAGGCATCAGTCAGCCCGCGAAGAAACGGCGTCGCGGCGACCGTGATCTCGCATCGGTGGGTCTCGATCAGCTCGCGCGCGGCGTCCGGGTCCCATCTGTCGAGCAGCACCACCCCACCCTCGGTGAGCACCGGCATGAGCACTCCGTACAGCAGCCCGGTGATGTGCGTCAGCGGCGAAGGCATGAAGACCAGCGCACCGCTGGTCGCGAATGCGTCGGCGATCGATTGGGCTTCGACGAGCAGCGAGCGGTGCGTGTGGAGGACTCCTTTCGGGCGGCCGGTCGTTCCCGATGTGTACATCAACATGCACACATCGTCGGGAGCGCCCGTTTCCGATCGGTACCGGGGAGGGTTCGGCGAGGATTCTCGCGAGCCCTCGGCTCGCCCGCGCACCTCGAGAACCGCTGCGCGGCTCCCGCAGTTCCGGAGCACCTCGGAGATCATCGATGCATGATCGGTGCCCCGGTACCGGTGCGGTGCGACGACTGCGTCGGGCGGTTGCATCGTGAAGAGCACCTGCAGGTCGTGTTCGCGATAGATCGGCGTGAGGAGGTTGACGGTCGCTCCGAGGCCCCACACCGCGTACATGATCGCGACCGTCTCCCACCAGTTCGGAAGCTGGACCGCGACGAGGCTTCCGCGCGAGATCCCGTGTTCGCGCAGGCGCGCTTGCCATCGGGCGGCCTCCTCCACCAGTCCGGCGAGTGTCAATCGCGCCGTGCCGTCGATCACGAATACGCGATCAGGTTCCCGCTCGGCCGCCTCCCGCAGTCGCTCGGTGATCGTCCGATCCTGCGCCGCGGAAGCTGCGAACGCGTGGCCACCTCGCCACGTCGGCGTGATCATCGTGCTCCTCCAACGGTCCGTCGCGTGACCATCAGATGCTCACCGTGCGCCGGATCGCCGCAGCGATATCATCGTGCCCCGGCAGCCACTCCCGCTCCAGCACGGGCGTGTACGGCGCGGGCTGAAATCTCGCGCCGACGCGCTCGATCGGGGCGTCCAAGAACCAGAACCCGTCCTTCGCCACCGTCGCCACGATCTCCGCCCCGACGCCGAAGTCGGTGACCGCCTCGTGGACGACGACGAGCCGACTCGTGCGCTGAACGGAGTCGAGTACGAGATCACGATCCCACGGCGCCACGGTACGCAGGTCCACGACCTCGACGCTGATTCCCTCTTCGGCGAGCTGCTCAGCGACCTCGACGCACTCGAGGACCATGCGCGAGTACGAGACGACGGTGACCTGCGTTCCGGGCCGCGCGACGCGCGCGACGCCGATCGGCACGAGCGATCCGGGGACGGGAGCCGGGGAGCGTCGCCCGTACAGCATGCGGTTCTCGATGAAGATCACGGGATTCGGATCCTGCATGGCACTGCGCAGCAGGCCGTACGCATCTGCCGAATTCGACGGCATGACCACGGTGAGTCCGGGAATATGGGCGAGAATCGCCTCGAGACTCTGCGAGTGCTGGCTCCCGGCGGATCGCCCGGCACCGAATTGGGTGCGGATCGTGAGCCCCATCTTGGCTCGCCCGGCGGTCATGAAATGCAGCTTCGCCGCCTGGTTCAGTATCTGGTCGAACGCGACTCCGATGAAGTCCAGGTACATGATCTCGACGAGCGGATTCAGCCCGGCCATCGCACCGCCGACCCCGATTCCGAGGATCGCCGACTCCGAGATCGGGGTGTCGAGCATTCGATCGGGGAACACCTGCGCGAGGCCGCGCGACACCGCGAACACGCCGCCTCCCGCCGCCACGTCGATACCCGCGAACACCGCGTTGGAGTCGGCGGTGAGCTCGTCGTGAATGGCGAGTTGGATGGCGGCGAGGTATTTCATCGGCTCACCGCCGGGGTGGGGCTCCTCGACCGCGGCCGGCTTCCGGGGCTCGATGACGTAGTCGCCGACGCTCTCGGGTTCCGGATCGGGCATCGTGAATGCGCGCTCCGCGTCCGAGGCCACTGCATTCCGTTCCTCTTCCTCGATCGCCGAGACGGCGTCGGCGTCAGCACCGCGTTCGAGCAGCTGTCGTCGTGTGATCTCGAGGCAGTCGACCTCAAGACCCGCGCGAAGATGACCGGCGTCGCGGTACTTCTGCTGGTCGCCCTCGTAGTGACCGTGCCACCTCACTGTTCTGGCCTCCACGATCACGGGACCACCGGTGCGCGCATAGCTCGTCGCCGCGGTCATCGCGCCGATCACCTGCGCGACGTCTCCGCCGTCGACGCCGACGTACGGCACGCCGTACCCGCTCGCCCGCTGTTCGAGCATCGCGGGGTGCCCGTCGTCAGCCGCGGTGAACTCCGCATACCCGTTGTTCTCGCAGAAGAACACCACGGGGAGCGACCAGAGCGATGCGAGGTTCACCGCTTCGTGGAAGGCGCCCTGCGACACCGCTCCGTCTCCGAAGAAGGAGACGGTGACTCGGCCGTCGCCGAAGTGCTGCGCTGCGAGCCCGGCGCCCACCGCGATCGGGAGCCCGGCGGCGACGATGCCGTTCGCGCCGAGGATGCCGAGGTCGGGGTCGGCGATGTGCATCGACCCCCCGCGCCCGCCGACCGTGCCCGCGGCCCTCCCGTAGAGCTCGGCGAACATGCCGAACGCGTCGAGTCCTTTCGCCAGGCAGTGCCCGTGACCTCGGTGGTTCGACGTGATCATGTCCGACCGTTCGAGTCGGAGGCACGCGCCGACGGCCGTGGCCTCCTGTCCCAGGGAGACATGCACGAACCCGGGGATCTTCCCCGCCGCGTAGTCGCGGGACACCGTCGTCTCGAAGGCGCGGATCCGTGCCATGACGCGGAACGCTTCGAGCAATTCGTCGATCTCGATCTCCGAGGTCGGTACGATCGACGCGGATGCTTCGGTACTCGCCATGCTGCGTCCTCTCTGACGCTGAAGTTCAACCGGCTGGCCGGTCGGTTTTTTCCGCCCGTCGCGTGCTGGGTGGAGCGGCCACGGGCCGCTCTCAGTGGAAGAGCACGCCGCCGTTGACGTCGATCGATGCTCCTGTGATGTAGCTCGCCTTCTCGGAGGTGAGGAACTCAACAGCGTCGGCGATGGAACCCGCCGGACCGGCGATCCCGAGCGGGATCTTGGCCCATTCGATCGCCTTCATCTCCTCGAAGGTGATGCCGCGCTCCTTCGCCTCGGCGGCGAGCGCGTCGCGGTGCATCTGCGTGTCGATGTTGCCCGGGCACACCGTGTTCGCCCGGATCCCGTCTTCGGCGAGCTCATCGGCCAGGCTCTGCGTCAGGCTGATGACACCGGCCTTCGAAGCGCAGTACGCGGCGAAGTAGCCGTGCCCCGAGTGGCCGTACCACGACGCGATCGTGGCGATGCTCGACGCACCGCCCTTCGGCATCAACGGCACCAGGAACTTGGCCATGAGGAAGACGCCGCGAACGTTCACATCGTTCACACGGTCCCACTCGTCGATGTCGATGTCGGTGACCTTGTTCGCGCGCTGCAGCACTCCCGCGATCAGCGCGAGCACATCGACCCGGCCCGCCCACTCCTGCACCTGATCGGCCACGTTTCGCACCGATTCGGGTTTGGAGACGTCAGCCGGAATCAGCAGCACCTCGGTGGTCGGCCATTCCTGTCGGAGCGCCTGCACGGCACGATCCAGACTCTCCTGGGTCAGATCGACGAGCACCAGACGATCGCCCTGGGCGGCGTAGCGCGCTGCGACCTCGCGGCCCATGCCCCCGCCCGCACCGGTGACGAGCACGACTCGTGAATCGCTCATACGAGGATCATCCCTCCCTCGATGGGCACGATTTGACCTGTGATGTAGTCGGAGTCGGGCGCGGCGAGGAAGATCGCCGTCGGCACGATGTCGGCGGGCTGCGCGGGGCGGCCCAGAAGAATATCGCCGGCCATGGAATCGAAGCCGGCGTCGCCCTCGCCGATGCGCTCCAGATCCTCATCGAGCTTCTTCCACAGCGGCGTCGCGACAACGCCCGGCGCGAACCCATTCACCGTAATGCCGTGTTCTGCGAGCGCCCTGGCCCCCGCCTGCGTCAACGAGATGACCGCGGCCTTCGCGGCCGAGTACGGAGCGAAGCTCGGGAACCCCGTGCGGCCCGCGATCGACGCGGTATTGACGATCTTGCCGCCGCCGCCCTGCGCGATGAACTGCTTCGCCGCCTCCTGCGCACCGATCAGCGTTCCCAACGCGTTCACCTCGAGCACTTTCGAGAAATTCTCCTCCGTGATGTCGAGGTACTTCATGGGGACGTTCATGCCCGCGTTGTTGAAGTACGCATCGATGCGTCCGAAGCGCTCAACCGCGGACTGGATGCCCGCCCGGACCTGGTCGCGGTCGGTGATGTCCACCTGCACCGCAAGCGACGACCCGCCTGCGGCGCCGATCTCGTCCGCGATGACCCCCGCGGCTTCGGCGTTGAGGTCGGCGATGACGACGTTCGCCCCCTCGTCCGCGAAACCGCGCACGATTGCCTCACCGATTCCCGAAGCCGCTCCTGTCACGATGACGGTCTTGCCTGAAAGTCTTGACGCCATTGTCTGCATTCTCCTTCTTGGGCCGCACGTATTCCGGCCGCCGTGCAACGGGCGCCCGCAACACTGCAGCACACCGCGCAACCGCCGCAGCCGGGGTCACTGAGGCTACACGCCTCGAGTAACACTTTACAGCCGATACCACCGATGTCCAGAGACGCATTCCAATCTATACCGCTGCCATCAGGATTTCTGTGCAGAACTTGCGCCTCCTGTACGCTCGGGTGCCGCCCGCGTAGATGTTTAACCGAACTCTACATTCTGACATTCTCACCCCTCATCAGGGCCTTTTCCCGGCAATGACCGGCCAGCCGGTCGGTCACGGTATCTCCCTCTACAATCGGAGGACTCAGAGTAAGGAATGCGATGCGCCAGAGCCCGAACGATCTCACCCCCGGCGGCCAGCAGCGGCGTGCGGCGATCATCGATGCCGCTGCGCAACTGTTCAACGAGCACGGCTATCACCAGACGTCGACGGCGATGATCGCCGAGCGGGTAGGGTGCGCGAAGGCTACCGTGTACCACTACTTTCGCCAGAAACCGGAGATCCTCTTCGAAATCCATGACCAATGGATCGAAGAGCTCTCCGCCCACGTCGCCGACACCTCGGACGACGTGCCGCTCTCGGAGTTCCTGCGTCAAGTCTTCCGTGACATCCTGCAACTCATGGAGACGAAATCCGACCACGTGCGGGTCTTCTTCGAGTACTACCGCGAACTGCCCGACGAACTCCGCGCGGTCGCGACGTCGAAACGCGACCACTACGAACGCGTCATCGAATCCCGCATTCGCACCGGCGTCGACACCGGAGCACTTCGCCCGCAGCATCCCCGCATCGCCGCCTTCGCGCTCTTCGGCATGTGCAACTGGAGCTACCAGTGGTACCGCCCCGGTCACGAGCTGAGCGACCGTGAAATCGCGGACGAGCTCTTCGAGATCTACTTCGCCGGTGTGCGTGCGGAGTCGCCTGCCTCACCCTGAGCGCTCGCTCGCGAACGCGACCAGCAGGCACGGATGAGTTGCATGAGCGTGGCCCCTCCGATGAGCGCGACGGCGATCGCCCCCACCGATGCAGCACCGGCGACGGCCAGACCAGCGCCGCCGACCGCCGCGCCGAGGAAGCTGCCCAGGTTGATCGTGCCCGGTGCGAGCGATGCGGCCAACCGGGAGTCGGGCCGAGCGGTGCGCATGTAGAGCACCTGCGCCGCGGGCGTCAGGAGCCCCAGGCTGAGACCGACACCCCAGATCCCCAGACTCATCGTCACTCCGGACGCCGACGGAATCAGCACGAGTACCGCGCCGGCGATCCCCGCAATCCCGCTCGCGAGCAGCGTTCGATCCGCCGACCGGTCGGCCGCCCACCCGCCCCCGACGTTTCCGAGGTTCATCCCTATCCCGAACAGCAGCATGAGCACCGCCACCGGCACGGGCCCTCCGACGCCCCGAGACAGATCTGCGAGTGGGGCGACGAAGGTCGTGACAGCGAAGCACCCGCTCGCCAGCACAGTGACGACCACGACCAGCATCCAGAGTCGATTGCCGCCGGGAGCCGCACGACCGCCGCTCAGGCGAGGACGTTGCGCGGACAACGGCGCGTGTGAGATCCACAGAGTGACCATCGGAACCGCGAAGAGTACCGCGCAGATCGCGAGCACCGCACGCCAGTCGCTTCCCGAGCCGAGTGCCGTCAGCACGGGCACCCCGAGCAGGTTCGCGACCGACAGCCCGCCGACCACGATCGCCGCCCCTCGACCCTGATGCGCGTCACCCAGCTCCCGGCCGACGACCGACGAAGCGATTCCGACGTACGACGCGTGAGTCAGCGCCGAACCGAAGCGCAGCACGACAGCGATGAACAGACTCGGGCTGACGGCGGTCAACCCGGTGCCGACCAGCATCACCGCAGCGCACACCAGCAGAATCGTCCGCTCAGAGCACCGCCGCAGCACGAGCGGAGTCACGAGCATCCCGACCACGACGCCGAGCGCGTACCCCGACACCATGCCCCCCGTGAGCGCCAGAGCCGTGCCGGGTGACCCAGCAGTCAACGCGGGTTCGAGATCGGCAGCGATGTCGGGCAACAGCCCCATGACCACGAACTCACTCACTCCGATGCCGAACGAACCGCAGACGAGCGCCGAGACCAGGCTCACGCGGCGTCGTCGGCCGCCATTCGAGCGCCTCCGCCCGGTCAGGGCGTCACGCCGATGCTCCGTCGCGCCACTCCCAGCGATTGTTCTCAGGAAGACCGACCGACCACTGCTGCTCTTCGAGCGGCAAACGCGATGCGAGCAGCTCCGCGAGGAGCTCCTCGTCGATCGGCGTTGTGAGCGCGGATACGGCGGAGGTCAGGTGCTCGATGTTCGTGGAACCGATCACGGTCGTGTCGCACTGCACCCGCTGGAGCGCGTACTGATTCGCGACGAATGCGATGTCGGCACCTCTCCGCTCGGCGGTGCGCGCCATCGCCTGCGCCGCGCGCAAGGAGACGTCGGATGCGATGTTGTGCTTCTCCATCCCCAGCACCCCGGGCGTCAGCATGCCGAGCGACACGGCAGCCGCGTTCATGAGCCCGACGCCTCGCTCCTTCGCGATCGGTGCGAGCTCGTCGGTCATGGAGTCGTCGAGCAGCGTGCCGTGCGAGTAGTTGAGCACTACGTCGACGTCGGTCTCCAGCAGGACCCGTCGGATCGTCGGAAGCGAGTAGCAGGTCATCCCGATGAACCGGCACTTCCCCTCCTCGCGCAACTTCACGAGTTCGGCGAACCCGTCCTCGAGTACCGGGCCGAGCGGCACGAAGTCGATGTCGTGCAGTTGAAAGACGTCGACGTGATCGCGGCCGAGTCGTTCCAGGCTGGCTTCGAGGCTCGACCGGATCGCTGCGGGGGTGAAGTCGAACTCGTCCCATCCCAGCCGACCGCCCTTCGTCGCGGTCAGCACATCGTCGGGCAGGTCTCCGATGATCCGCCCGAGGCGCTCCTCCGCATCCCCGTAGTACGACGAGGTGTCGATGAGGTTCATGCCGAGATCGACCGCAGCGAAGACCGCGTCTCGCGCCTGCTCGAACGGGACGGGACCGAACAATTGCCCGAGCGGCGAAGTGCCGAACGAGATGGCTGAGACGTCAACGCCGGTGGTTCCGAGTGGGCGATATTCCATTGCGGCTCCTCTACTCGTGGGTGCGGGTCAGACCATATCGGCGACGAGATCGACCTCGGTGAGCGGGGTCTCGGGAGCGACATCGTATTCCGCGCGGATCCTGCCGTCCTTCATCACAAGAATCCGGTCACTCATCGTGATGAGTTCGGGCAGATCATCGCTGATCAGAATGACCGAGATCCCCTGAGCGGTGATGTCATCGAGTATGGAGTAGATCTCGCCCTTCGCGCCCACGTCAACGCCGTTCGTCGGGTTGTCGAGCACCAGGATCTTCGATCCGAGCGTCAACCACCGTGCGAGGATCACCTTCTGTTGATTCCCGCCGCTCAAGTTGCGGATGAGCGTGTTCGGGCCGGGCGTCTTGATACTCAGTTGCTCGATCGCCGCGACCGTTTGGCGTTGCTCCTGCTTTCCGTCAATGACCGGTGACGGCGCGATCGCAGCCCCGACGTACGGCAGCGAGAGGTTCTGCGCGACCGTCATCCCCAGCACGAGACCTTCACGATGGCGTTCGGTCGGTACATACCCCACCGACTCTCGGATCCCATACCGTGATCCTGTCTTACGGGGGCTGCTGCCGCGAACCTGAATCGTGCCGGTGCAGCCCTCTCCAAGTTCGAAGATCGCGCGACCGAGATGTGATTTCCCGGAACCGACCACACCCGCGATGCCAACGATCTCGCCGGGAACCACCTGCAAGGAGACGTCCGTGAAGCTCTCACTCGAGAACTCCTGCAACGAGAGCACGGGCTCCGCAGCGGCACGGACCTCAGCCGTCACTGCGCGCCTCCGGCTGTGCATCGCGATACTCCGACCCACCATCATCGAGTGGATCTCGCTCTCGCTCAACTCACGGGGGCGGTCATTCTCCGCGACTTTCTCGCCGTCCTTGAGCACCACGAGTCGGTCGCACAACGCGACGATCTCTTCGAGGCGGTGCGACACGAATACTTGCGCCGCCTGAGGCTTGATACGGTTCACGAAATCGAAGAAGAAGTCGATCTGACCACGAGTGAGTGCGCTTGTCGGTTCGTCGAGCAGGATCACCGGGTGGGCGATTCCGAGCAACCGCGCCTGGGCGAGGCAGCGCACGATCTCCACCACCTGCCGTTCGGCGAAACTCAATCGGCTGAGCTGCGCGCTCGGCTCGAGCGTCACTCCGAGATCATCGAAGATCTCCTGGGTACTCCGCTCCATCGCGCGCTTGCTCAGGACGCCGAAGCGGGTGAACTCGGTCTCCTGCGCCAGATAGATATTCTCCGCAATGGTCACATTCGGAACGAGCGCCTGGTGCTGATAGACGCGGAACACGCCGCTCTTCGTCGCCTGGTGATAGGTGCCGAACTTCACCACCTCACCGTTGAGTTCGAGCGTGCCCTCATCAGCCTCGAGCGTTCCGCTCAACATCGACAGGAGCGTCGATTTCCCCGCACCGTTCTCGCCGACAAGGCCGAGCACTTCGCCGACGCGGAGATCGAGATCGACGGCCTTATTGGCGTGCACCGGCCCGAAACGCTTGTCGAGCCCTCTCGCGACCAGGATGGGTGTCTCATTCATGACTGCTTCTCCGAATCTCGGAAGCTACTTGATGACCGTGAGCTTGGCGCGATCGAGCGTCAAGGCGACCGCCGCCACAACAACGAGACCCTGGATGATCGCCTGCATGTAGGGCTGCACGCCCATGGAGTTCAGGCCGACGCTGAGGATCGTGATGACCAGCACGCCGAGCACGGTGCGCTGCACCCCGCCGACGCCGCCGGTGATCGCGGTGCCGCCCATCACGACGGCCGCGATAGCGTCCAGCGTCAGACGATCGCCCATCCCGGGAGTGGCAGCACCGATGCGAGACGTGAGCAGAATGCCCGCCACCGCCGCGCATAGACCGGCGATGGTGAGCGCCCAGAGCTTCACTCTCCGATTGGGAATGCCGGCAAGGGAGCTCACCGCCTCGGCGCCGCCAATGGCGAAGGCGTACCGACCGAACCGTGTCTTCATGCCGACGAAGGAGAAGATGAGCCACACGAGCACAGCCCAGATCACCAGTGTCGGAATGCCGGGAATCAACTGCGACTGCGAGACCCAGCGCATGCCCGGGTCGGAGACCTGCACGGGACGGCCGTTCACCAGCCAGGTGCCGATACCGCCGACCACCATGGACATACCCAGTGTCACCAGGAAGCTCGGCACCTTTCCATACGCGAAGATGAGACCGTTGACCAGTCCCACCACGAGACCGACGGCGAGCGCTGCAAGCACTGCGACGAACACATTCGCCTCCTTCGTGACCGACGCGGCCACAAGCCCGGCGAGCGATACGGTTGCGCCGACCGAGAGGTCGATGCTTCCCTGAATGATGACGAGCGTCATGCCAACGGCGACGACGAGGAGTACCGATGACTCCCGGAGAATCGTTACGAACGTGCTGCCCTGCAGAAACGTGGGACTCAAAATCGAGAACAGAACGAGCAGGAAGACGATGGCGACGAGCGGAAGTCCGACCGACTTGATCGTCTCCTTTCTTTCAGCACGCCCGATATTGATGGATTGAGTGAGTGTCATGGGAGATGGGTCCCTTCAGCTGGGTGCTACTGCGTTCAAGTGAGGCTGTGATGGCCGAAGGTGCCGATGGGCACCGATCGACCACCACAGCCGCGGAAAGACGAACCGTACGAGGCGTCGAGCTCAGTTAGTCGCGTCGAAGCATCTTCCAGTGCTCATCCCACTCGGCGTTGACCGCGTCCAGGTCTCCAAGTGCACCGGAGTACTCATCAGGCAGCTCGTACCCTGACGGCTGCGGCTCCCACGACCACATGTCGTCCATGACGAGCGCCTCGACCTTGTTCTGCGGGTCCCAGTCATCGGGGTGCGCCACTCGGCTCATCTTCACCCAGTCGTACGGATCGTTGTCGCCCACATACGTGTCCAGGTAGTCCTGCACGTTGTCCTCCGACACGAAGATGCCGCCCGACCAGAGCTGTCGGTTCAGCGGTTCGGGAGTCTCACCGCTCATGCAGGCGTCGAGCGCTTGCACGAACGAGAACCCGGCGGACCACTGCGGAAGCGAGGAGTATGCGCCGAAGATGTCGCCCGACTGGATAAGCTCCATGGTCCCCTCGTTGCCGTCCATGCCCGTGATCGGCACGTCTTCGACGCCGGCTTCGGTCAGTGCATTGAGTGCACCGATCGCGACATCGTCGTTCTGACCGAAGACCCCATCGATATCTTTGCCGCTCCGGGAGATGATGCCGGCCATGGCGTTGCGGGAGTCATCGCGGTTCCACTCGCCCGGCTGCCGGTCGACGAGCGTGATGTCGGGGTACTCCTCCAGCGCATCATCGACCGCGAGGGTGCGCTGCGTGTCGGGCGTCGATCCGGGATGGCCGGTCAGGTGCACGAAGTTGCCCTCACCGCCCATCTCCTCGAACAGCGCGGTGACGGTTTCGTACGCCGCCTCGTAGGAGTGATTCGTGTGGTAGGTGACGTACTGATCACCGAAGTCGAAGGGAGACTCCCAAGGCACCATCTCCCAGGTATTGGCGAAGCAGACGTCATTCTCGTTCGCGATGCGAGCCATCTCCCCCACGCTCGACGGGTCCGGTGCGGTCACGAAGATAATCTTGACGCCCGCATCAACCTGTTGCTGGAACTGTGAGATCTGAGTGGCAGGGTCACCCTCATTGGTCATAGCGACGTATTCGCCGTTGAAGGCTGCGACTGCGCGACTCGCGCCCTGGTCCCAGCTGGAGTAATAATCGTTGTTGAGACTGGTGAACAACGAGGCGACGGTTTCGCCCTGCAGGTCGACCGATTCGGGCAGATCAGCGGCAGCTTCGCCACCACCAGCACCGCTTCCACTGCATGCGCTCAGCACCAGCATGCCGGCGGCGACTGCGCCAACGGCCGCTGCGGAGCGTGAATATTTGTTACGCATGAATCCACTTCCTTGTGTAGGTAACCAAGCCTGTTCAGTAGCGCGCAAGCCTGTTCAGTAATGATACACATGCGGCCTGTTTTCGCCGGCATGTTTCGTAACGGCTCGGTAAAGGTTCCGAAATGTGTGCTTTCAGTTAACGAAGCGGTCAGTTGCTGCGAAGTTGCAGGCCCGCGTCGATGACCTCACGCGTTGTTCGCGCCGAAACCTCGAGCGCGTCGCGCAGTGGCAAGGCCCGAAGTTCGGTCGAGATGATCTCGACCCCCCACGGGCCCTGAAAGCCCGTTGCAGCGACCCATCGAACGAACTCAGCGACACTCGCGTCGCCCTCGCCCGGGAGCCGCCGATTGTCGACAGTGTCGGCCCAGAGAGATCCAACGGGCTCCTCGGCGCAGTCGTTCAGCTCGACGACCGCGACGAACTCCAGGGGCACGATCTCGGGGATACGCTCGTACGGCGTCCCTGCTCGAAACACATGCCAGGTATCGATGGTCAGCCCTGCGGCGGAGTGATCCACCTCCTCCAGCAACCGCACTCCCGCCTCAAGGGTCGCTACATTCGAAGAGAAGGGCATGGGCTCGAGCGCGAGCACGACACCTGCATCGGCCGCCCTCCTGCTCAGTTCCCGCAATTCCCGTACGAAGCGCTCGTGCGGCGGAGGCGATGCGTCGAGACACGACATGACTTTGATGCGCTGCGCCCCGAGCTCTGCAGCCGCTTCGAACAGCTCGTCGCGCAGTCGATCTGCCCGTTTCCGCTCCTCCCCCACCGTCCACCAGTTGTCGAGGATCTCCACTTCTCGATACTCGAGGCCGGCTCGATCCACGGCCGTCCGCAGTGCGGGGTATCCCAGCTCGCGCTTCGCGCGTTGCAGATCCGCGTTCACGAGCCCGATGCCGTTCCATCCCGCACGGGCGAGCTCTTCGACGCGTTCGAGAATCGGGAACGAGCTCTCCTCGTTCCCGCGCTGCGGGGCGGCATTCCCCGCACTCGTCCAGCAGGTGGCGAGAAGATCTGCCCTCACCGACGCGCTCATTTCGAGCGGCCTTCCTCCCAGTAGTGCGTCGACACGAAATGCGGTTCCCTGCCGTCGGTCGGGTGCGCGGTGTACCCGACCTTGTCCTCCGGCATGTAACTCACGGCGAAAGCGACGGCCCGGATATCAGAGCCCTGATCGGCACGAATCGAGTGGATCAGGTTCGGGCGGATCCGAACCAGTTCCCCCGCCCGAAGCACTTCGCTCTCGTCGGCGACCGTCATCGTGCCGCTTCCCTCGAGCAGGTAGTAGAACTCGTCGGAGTCGTGCGAGTGGGGTTCGAGGGCGCCACCAGCCGCCAGCGTGAACTCATCGATGAATTCGAGATAGCCCCCCATCGTCTCGGTGCGAAGTTCTTCCATTTTGTAGAAGAACAGGCTCTTGATGGTTCCGCCGTGCTCGGAAATGAGTTCAGTATCGCGTCGTCGAATATCCATAGTGGCTCCCCGCCTCAGAACAATGCTCGGATACTGCCGCCGTCGACGCCGAGCGTCGCGCCGGTCGTGAACCCTGAAACCTCGGAAGCGAGGAAGGCGACCGCGGCGCCGACCTCCTCTGGCGTCCCCATGCGAGCCATCGGGATGCCGCGGTCCTCGATCAGGGCGTCGAGCGCCGCCGTGCCCTCCTTGCCGTACGCCCCCTCCACCTTCTTCTGCCATCCGTATTGCTCATCGGACCAGAACGGCGTGTAGATCGGCCCTGGGGCGACGCAGTTCACACGAACGGTCGGCGCGTAGAGGCGCGCGAGCGATTTCGCCACCGAGGCGACGGCCGCCTTAGAAGCGGCGTAATCGGTGATCGAATCCTCCGGTTGCCGCGAGAGATCCGACGTCACTGAGACCACCGAGCCGCCCCCGGCTTCCTTCATCTCCGGCAGGAACGCCTTGCAGATGCGGACCATCGCGAACAGGTTCAACTCGAGCGTGCGGTGGAAGTCCTCATCGCTCGTCTCATCGAGCGTGCGGAGCGTCCCCGTGCCGACGTTATTGATGAGAATGTCGGGCGCCGCTCCGAAGATCGCCGCACCTTCAGAGACGACGCGGTCGACTCCTTCCTGTGTCGACAGGTCGGCGACGATGCGTGCAGACGGCAGATCGAGGCGTTCCAGTTCGCTCGCCTGCCGCTCGAGACCCGCTTCGTTGATGTCTACCGCGATCGGAAAGGCCCCCTCGTGCGCGAACGTGCGCACGATGGCATCGCCGATGCCAGAAGCACCGCCCGTCACCAGTACTCGTTTACCGTTGAGCTTGAGATCCATCGTTCTTTCTCCTTTGAAACACGTGGTCGAAACTGGGGCGAGGCCGAACGTCCGGCCTCGCGGCCGCTGCCGGCTTACGTCATGACGACGCCGCCGTTGACGTCGAGCGTTGCGCCGGTGATGTACGACGCGTGTTCGGTCGACAGGAAGTAGACGGCGTCCGCGATCGAACGTGGAGGGCCGGCGGCCTTGAGCGGGATCTTCGCCCATTCGATATCTCGCATCTCCTCGAAGGAGATGCCACGCGTCTCGGCTTCCTCCGTCAGTGCTTTCCGGTGCATGTTCGTGTCGATATTGCCCGGGGCGACCGCGTTCACGCGGATACCCCGGTCCGCGAGTTCGCCGGCCAGGCCTTGCACGAAACTGATCACACCGGCCTTCGACGTGCAGTAGGACGCGAAGAACGGATGAGCCTCCCGGCCCCAATAAGACGCGATGGCGATGATCGAACCTGAGCCACCCGTCGCAATGATCGGAATGAAGTGCTTCGAGGCCAGGAACACGCCGCGAAGATTGACCGAGTGCACGCGATCCCACTCCTCGACCGAAAGTTCCTCGACCGGTACCCCTTCGGCCTGAACGGTTCCGGCAACCAGCGCGAGAGCGTTCAACTCGCCTCCCGACCAGGTACGCACGGTCTCCGCGGCTGAACGGAGTGAATCCTCGTCGGATTGGTCGACGACGAGAGGCAAGACGTCGATGCCAGAGAATTCGCCGCGCAATTCTTCGGCGAAGGCATCGACTCCTGCTTGCGCGAGATCCGCTACGACGATGCGGTGACCTTCTTGGGCGAACCGGCGGGCGGTCTCGCGCCCGATTCCGCCGGTAGCGCCGGTGATCAGAACCGAGGGTGCTGCGTGAGTCATGTTGCTCCTTTGCGGTGGCGGTATCGGCGGGGTCGCCGATACCGATGGACGAATATTGCGAGAAGATGTCACGTCGGTGTTTCGCCTGGCGCCGTGCGCGGCGCGATGTGCGGATATCAATACATGACTTCTCCGCCGGTTACCGGCGCGATCAGCAGCCGCGGACTGTCGAGTTCGACCAGCAGCCGCGCCGCTCTGGCGAGTTCCGCTGTGCTGCCCAGACGACCCGCAGGTGTCTGCGCGTTTCGAGCGGAGAGGAGATCCTCGTAACGGATTCCCTGCGCCTCGGCCATACCCCTGAGCGCGTCCTCGAGAAGCGGAGTCTCGGTCGCGCCGGGACAGAGAATCCGCAACCGTCCGCGTCCGTCGTCGAGTCGCTTCCGCGCCCAGCCGACCAGCGCGAACTTCGACGCGCAGTACGCGCCGTTATTCGCCTCGCCGACCAAGCCTGCTTGACTCGAGATCGCGACATAGGCGCCATCGCGATCCTCGATCAACGTTTCGAGAGCGTCGAAGAGTTCGATGAAGGTGAGGGTGTTGATCCGCATGGCTCGGTCTGAGAACTCACGGGAGGTCTGCGATACTGCGGCAGCAGCTGCAATGCCGTGAGCGGCGATGACCGAGGTCACCCCGTCCTGGCGGCAGCGTTCCACCACTTCGCGCATCGTCTCGGATTCGAGCAGGTCTCCCACGATGTCCGGCGTCAACGCATCCGTCGCTCTGAGATCCTGGGTGATGACTTCGTGGCCCGAGCATTGCAGTTCTCGAACAATCGCGCCGCCGATACCTCCGGTTGCGCCGGTTACCAACACGCTCACTTTCGCTCCTCCCGAAGGTCGAACAGAGAACCTCGCGAGAATGCGCCGAGTTCGCTGGTGAAGTACTCGACCGCGGCCTCTCGGGCCGCGTCCTGGCCGCTCTCGGAGACAACGACGTTGGCGGGGCTCGAAGCGGATCCGCGCTCGAGCGTCCAGCTCTGCACGAGGCCTTTCGCGGCGTGCACGAACGCTTCCGCTTCCGCGGCTTGACGCGCCCCAGTGAACGGCGGGAGTCGGATGTCGATCACGGCCGAACCCTGAGGCGGGGCGTGCTCGACTGCAGCGAGGAACTCGACGACGGAGTACACCGTCGCAGTGAGGAGCGCACTGCGAGCCGGCGCAATCGCATCACCGACATGCACGGTGAGCCTCGTTCGCTCAAACCCGTCGTCCGCATGCGTCTCAACCCGCGTTCCGACGATCGACTGCGTTTCACTCATGAACCGCTCCATTCACTTCTTGCGCCACGAGAAGGAGCCGCGGCTGATCACAACGTCTGACAGCGTCGCGACGACGAGCACGGCGCCCGTGACGACGAGTTTGGCCTCGGTCGGCAATCCGAGGAGATCCATGCCGTTGCTGATCGAACCGATGAGCAACGCACCGATCAGGGCAGACCACACTGTTCCGCGGCCGCCGAACAGGCTCGTGCCGCCGATCACCGCCGCCGCGATTGCCTCGAGGAGCAGCGAGCCGCCACCTGACTGATTGGAGACTCCCAGGAGGCGAGAGGCCGCGAACACGCCTCCCAGTGCAGCGAAGAGTCCGGCGAGGGCGAAGCACCACAGGATCGTCGAGTTCACAGGAATGCCAGCGCGACGTGCCGCTTCGCGGTTGCCCCCGACGGCATAGATGTTGACACCGAACTTCGTCTGGGTCGTGATGAACGAGAGCGCACCCATGATCGCGATGATCACCGCGAATACCGCCGGCATGCCTCGGTGGCTGTTCATGACTGCCACCACCCCGAGCACGACTACCGCGGTCGCCACGATCGGCACGATGAGGTTGCGACGGAAGTGCACGGTCACCTGCTGTCGCACGCGCGACCGGTACTGCCGTACATAGAAGAGCGCAGTTACGGCGACCCCGAAGGCGCCGAAAGCCCAACCCGCCCACACGGGAAGGTAGCTTCCGGCGATCAATCGAAGATCGTTCGTCGCAAGGCTGATCTGCCCGCTGTCTGGCAGCAACATCAGAAGCACTCCTGCGAGCGCGAGTGATCCGGCCAGAGTCACAATGAATGACGGCGCACCGTACAGCACCAGCACCGCTTGCACGAGCGACCACCCGATCCCCACGGCGAGCGCGACGAGCACCGCGAGCAACGGATTCCACCCCGAGTTCACAGCGAGCCCTCCGGCAGCTGCGCCTCCTACCCCACTGAGCGCCGCAACGGACAGGTCGATCTCACCCAGCAGCAGAATGAAGACGAGCCCGATCGCGAGTGTCGCCGTCACGGCAGTCTGCTGGGTCAGGTTCGAGATGTTGCCCGGCGACAGGAAGAGCGGGTTCTGGATTGTGAAGAACAACCAGACGATCGCGAGCACCACGAGCGCCGGCCCCAGCCGAAATTGGGTGAGCAGGAGTTTGATGCGCTCGCGACGTGGCAATGACGCATTCGACTCAGCGACCTTGACCGCGCCGGTCCGATCAGTAGTAGACGTCACGGTCATGCAACGGCCTCCCGTTCTTGAGTTGTGGCACCAGTCATTGCTCCCAAGAGGTCCGTCGTCGAGTAGTTGCCTCGTGTGAACGTGGCCGCCTTCGCTCCGAGCCGCAGGACTTCGATTCGATCTGCCAGTTCGCGGACATCTTGCATGTCATGGGATATCAGCATCACGGCGAGGCCCTGGTCGCGTAAGCGGTTCAGCAGGCTCCTGACCTGCGCCTTCTGCGTGACGCCGAGTGCGGCCGTCGGTTCGTCGAGCAGCACGATGGCCGGATCGGTGAGGATGCTGCGTGCGATGGCGATGCCTTGGCGCTGCCCGCCGCTCAGCGTGGCTATCGGACTCCGCAGATTGCGGATCCGCACGCCGAGGTTCGAAAGCGTCTCAATGGCGCGACGTTCCATTTCTGCCCACGAAAGCTGCCCGAGCGAGAGGAAGCCTCCACCGAGTTCGCGTCCGAGGAACAGATTCTGAATCGTGTTCAGATTGTCGCAAAGTGCGAGGTCTTGGTACACCGTCTGGATCCCGTGTTCGGCGGAATCCGCGGGACCCGAGAAGCGGACCGGTTTCCCGTCCATGAGGGTCTCACCGGCGTCTGCAGCGTAGATTCCCGAAATCACCTTCGTCAGCGTTGACTTACCCGCGCCATTGTCGCCGACGAGCGCTGTGATCTCTCCCCGTTTCAAGGTGAGATCGATATCTCGAAGCGCGTGCACCCCGCCGAAGTGCTTATTGATTCCTCGGAGTTCGAGCGCTGGCGCGGCTTCCATCCCATTTCGATTCGACATTTCTCACTCTCATTCACAGGCGCGGGGTGCGCCCCGCTGACGAGGCGCACCTCTCGAACCAGCTAGTCGCAGAATCCGGAGGCGGTGACGCCTTCGCAGATTTCTTCTTTCGTGTAGAGCCCGGCGTCGACAATGTCGCCCATGGATTCCGCGTCGACCGCCTCCACTTCGAACATCGCAGCGGGTATCTCGCCGAACCCGTTGTCGAACGTCGAGTTGATGAGCTCGGAATCATCGACGCCCATCAGCGCATCTGTCATGAGCTCGGCTGCGCCAGCACCCATGACGGGGAAATTCTTGAAGACGGTCATCTCCTGCTTGCCTTCGAGTACGAACTTCAGTGCTTCGAGGTTCGCGTCGAGGCCGCCGAATACGGGCACGGTTCCCGCCATATCCTGACCCTCGAGAGCGGCGATCGTGCCGGAGGCCGTACCGTCGTTCGAGGCCAGCACCGCATCGACCTCGTTCTGCGTCTTTGTCAGGCACTGCTCGACGAGTTGCTGAGCATTGGCAGGATCCCAGCCGGCGGCGTTGTCTTCGCACACCACTTCGATCTCTCCGGAATCGAAGAGCTCGGTCAGCACTTCGTCTTGACCACGTTGCACCTCGGTCGTGTAGTTGTCTCCGGCGTTGCCGTACACACGTGCGAGTTGCAACGGTCCGTCTGTCTCGGGGAGATGGTCCCGCAGGTACTCGCCCTGAGCGATACCGACGCGGTAGGGGTCGAACATCAACTGATACGCGACAGGACCGTCGAGCGCTTCATGCTCGTAGCTGATCACCGGAATATCCGCATCACCCGCGCGCACCAGGCCTGCGGCCGACACGAGCGGATCCGCCGTCACCAGCACGATGCCATCCACGCCCTGATTCACGGCAGTCTCGATCTGCGTCAGCTGCTTCGCTGCGTCACCCTCGGCGTTCTGAATGTCCACCTTGACATTCGGGGCGATTTCGGCCATCGCCTTCTCGAATCCCGGACCATCATGCTCGACGAATCGGGTGGTCGTCGTGTTCGGAAGGAGCATCACGACGGTACCGGTGAGATCATCGGCACTTGTCACCTCGTCCCCCGCGGCGTCACCGGCAGCGCCGGAGCATCCCGCGAGGCCGATGGCTCCCACCAGGGCGAGCCCGGTGATGCTGGTACGGATTCTGGCCATAATTTCTCCTCTTTGAGATGAGCTTCATGCATCCGACACGGCGTTACTACCGCGATTATGTTTAGTAGACATGTACAAGCGTACGCTATTTGTTACCATGCGGCAACAATTCGTGCAGTTTGACGGACCTTCACTCACCGAAGGTCATGAAGACGAAACGTCCGCGTCTCGGGCCGCGAGACTCCCGCTACAGGCGAGGATCGAACAGCACCTTGCCTTCGAGCTGTCCCGTCGCCAGGCGGTCGAGTTGCGCGGGCAACTCCTCGAGCGCTCGGACGGAGTCGATCATTTCGGCGGCGAGGCCGGTCGTTTCAAGAATGCGAAGCGCGTCAGGCATGTCGTCGGCGCACACGTGAGCAAGGGTCGTACGAATAGTGATCTCTCGGAAGACGAGCTGGTGGATGTCCACCTCCTGCAGGCTCGTGGGAAGACCCACCTGGAGCACCGTGCCGCCGTCTCGAGTGAGTCCGATCGCCCGGTTGAGCTGGCCGCGCGCCCCGCTCGCTTCCACGGCGACGTCGAGCCTTCCGTGCAGCTGCGCGATCTCACTCTCGAAATGCTCACCATCGACCGCGATCGCCCTTGCGGCCCCGAGGCGAAGCGCGCGCTCGAGTCGACTCCCGGCGAAGTCGATAACGGTCACATCCACGTCCGCGAGATGCGTGAGTCCCGCGAGCACGAATGTTCCGATCGCACCAGCTCCGATGAGCACAACGCGATCGCCAGGCTGAACGCGGGCGCGTCGCGCTGCGTGGAGGCCGACGGCGAGCGGTTGAGCGAGCCCTGCGGCGTCGTCCTCGAGCTCGTCAGGAATCCGCACCAGCGTCTTCGTCGGCACAGCCACGTACTCTGCCATGCCACCCTCGACATTCAATCCGTGCGTGCGGTACTTCTGACAGAGGTTGGTTCGCCCCTCGACGCATCTGGGGCATTCGCCGCACCAGACTCCGGCGCCGCTGGCGACCCGTTCGCCCGGTGTGAACCCCGGACCCTCGCTCTCGACGATCTCGCCGATGAACTCGTGCCCGAGAATGAGCGGCCCGTGATGGCCGCTGTGCGGGTGCGTGCGATTGACCGGAAAGATCGTCGGTCCCGATTTCCACTCCGAGGCATCGGTGCCGCACACTCCGCTTCGCGTGACTCGGATCAGTGCTTCCCCGGGCTTCACGACCGGAGCTTCGACAGTTTCGACGCGCACGTCACCCGCTCCGTAGTAGACGGCGGCTTTCATGTGATCTCGCATTCCTCTCGGCGCCCTAGGCTTCGCCGCGGCCCCACGTCGTGTTCAGGTGGGACTGCGAATCGCGCATGGTCGGGAGGTCGAACCCGACCGCGTGGTACTTCGGCCCGGCGACCAGCAGCTCTTCTGCCGGGAACTTCGTAATGACCTCGCAGCCGTCAGCGGTGACCACGACTTCTTCCTCGATTCGGGCAGCGCCGATGCCGTCGGCAGAGGGCCAGTACGTCTCCAGGGCGAACACCATCCCCTCCTTGAGCTCCTCTGGATGATCGAACGAGACCAGTCGCGAGAAGATCGGCTTCTCCCAGATCGAGAGGCCGACGCCATGACCGTACTGCAGGGCGAATGCGGCCTCTTCATTCGGGAACCCGAACTCCTCCGCCTTCGGCCACACCGCAACGATGTCGGCAGTGGTGGCTCCCGGGCGCACGAGCGCAATTGCGCGATCCATGTACTCGCGCGCACGCTTGTAGGCATCGACCTGAGCCCGGCTCGCCGAACCGACCGCGAAGGTGCGGTAGTAACACGTTCGGTATCCCTGGTGACTGTGAAGGATGTCGAAGAAGGCCGGGTCGCCCGGTCGAATCAGCCGGTCGGAGAACACATGCGGGTGCGGAGAGCACCGTTCGCCGGAGATCGCGTTGACGCCCTCGACGTACTCCGAGCCCAAGTCGTACAGCACCTTCGAGACGAGCCCGACTGTTTCGTTCTCTCGAACGCCCGGTCGCAGGAAGCGGTACAACTCGTCATACGCAGCATCGACCATCGAGGCGGCCTGGGTGAGCAGCTGAATCTCTTCCGTCATCTTCACTGCACGAGCGTTGAGGAACACCTGCTGACCATCGACAACCGAGACCCCCGCCTTCTGCAGCGCGAAGAGAATCGGCAGCTCGACGATATCGATGCCGAGCGGTTCGCCGAGCAGACCGTACTTCTCGAGCTCTCGACGCACCTTGCGAGCGACCTCCTCGGCGATGCCGGCGTCAGGGTGAAAGGCGCCGCGCAATGTTGAAATGCCAGCTCGCGCGCCGGACTCCGCTCGGGGCTTCACTGCGCCATGATGCGGTTGGTGCGGATCCGCGTCCATCTCCGCAGTGGTCGTGTGCAACCACGGGTTGAAGAGGTCATGATGTTTCGCCGCCGAGCCGAAATCCCACACCACCGGGTCGCTATGGCGCGTGACCAGGGCGAATCGAATCGCCTTGTCCATGGCCCAGGTTCCGATGTGCGTCGCCGACATGTAACGAATGTTCGAGAAATCGAAGGCGAGCAGCGCCCCGAGGTCGCTGCGTTCGAGTTCCGCCCGCAGTTTCGCGAGCCGACCCTCACGAAGCACGTCACGGTCGATGCGCTTCTCCCAATCGACGTCATTCGTTCCGAATGTAGGAATTGCCATGACCCACCAAATCCTTTTGCTCTTGTTCACCGTGACGGCATTTTTCGAGTGCGCCTCTGCACTTGTGTACAGGTAGACTAAACTCAGCGAGAACACATCTGCAAGTCTTGGAAGCGAGGAAGCGAGGAAACCCATGAGTGCACGTGTCGGGTTCATCGGCCTGGGAACGATGGGATCAGCGATGGCGCTGCGCCTCGCAAAGGCGGGGCTCGAGCTTCGCGTGTGGAATCGGAGCCGCGGTAAAGGCGGGGAAGTCATCGCTGCCGGTGCGATCGAGTGCGACACGGTTGCCGACGTGTTCGAAGCTTCCGACATCGTCTTCTCGATGCTTGCGAATGACGCAGCCGTCGACGCCGCGTTCGATGCGCCGAGTCTCGACGCCGCGTCCGGCAAACTCCACGTCAACATGGCGACCCTCAGTCTGAAGACGAGCCGCGATTTACTCGACCGCCACACTGCGGCAGGAGCCGGATACATCTCCGCCCCAGTGCTCGGGCGACCGAACGTTGCGGCGGCCGGTCAACTGAACATTGTGGCTGCAGGATCCGCTGAACTCATCGATCGCGCCGAGCCCATTCTCGCCATTCTCGGCAAGCAGGTGTGGCGCGTTGGCGATGATCCAGCGCAGGCGAATCTCGTGAAGATCGGAGTCAACTACAACCTCATCCACGCCCTCCAGGCGCTGGGTGAATCGCTCTCCCTGGTCGAACACGGCGGCGTCGACTCGCGCATGTTCGTCGACATTTTGACGGATGCCGCATTCACCGGTTCCGCATATACGGGGTACGGAGCGCTCATCGCGAGCCGCGAGTACCGACCAGCCGGGTTCTCGGTCGAACTCGGCCTGAAGGATCTCTCCCTCGCGGAAGCCGCGAGCGATGAGCTCGGCGCCTCGCTTCCCACGGTCTCGATCATGCGCGGCATGTTCACCGAGGCCCTCAACGACCCCGACCTGTCCGATGGCGATTGGTCGATCATCGCCGAGGTCATTCGCCGCGGGCCTGCGGCCGCCTGAGGCTGACGTCTCGGTTCAGCGAAGCTCCTCGCGTCTGGGAGACGAGGGCTGGGCAGCGCGCGCCGGAACGAGCATCGGTTGCCGAAGCGCGTCCCGCATGAGCTCCACGTTGACGGTGCTCGGAATGAGTTCGCCCTCCTCGACCTTGATTCCGAGCTCCCAGACCTTTTCATTCACTGGTGCCGCGACGCCGTACTCTCTCGCCAATCGCACGACCTCGCCATGGAGCTCTGAGACCTCGCTTCGACGGTGCTTCATCCAGTCCTGCAGTACCGTTGCCCGGGAATCAGTACGAATGTAGTTGGCGACGAGGTTGTCCAGGATTGCAGATACATACGTCTCGGGCGACGCCGCAGCTTCGCCCTCCATGCCGAAGATGGGTCTCACCTGATATCCATGTGCTTGAGCCACTGCAATCGCCTCGTTACCAGCGGCGAGCATCACATCGCGCATCCCGGGGTGTCGCGCGCAATCGGAGATCGAGAGGTCGAGCACGGCGGAGGTCACCAGTTCCGCGACGTTCAGGACCAGCTTCATCCACTTCGCCGACTGGATGTCGTCGGCCTCCTCCACGATTCCCACGTGGCTCAGCAGGGCCGCCACCGTCGGCACGTGAGCCGCCGCAGTTGGATCGAGCGCACCCACCGCGAACCAGCAACGTTCATGGGCCGAGTGCCGCTCCGACAGACCGGGCGTGTACATGGCCGACGTCACCTCGATGACCGCGGCGAGTGCACGTTCGCGACCGACGACTTCGGCGATCGCGTCCCCGGTCATGCCGTTCTGCACACCGACCACCACCGAGTTCTCGTGCAGCAGCGGCTTGATGAGTTCTGCGGCCCACCTCGTGTCGTACGCCTTGACCAGCAGGAAGACGACGTCGAACGGTTCGCGCAACTCGGCCACCTGGCAGAGGTGATATGCCGGAACTGCGGTCGCCCGAACCGTTTCTCCGAGCTGTACACGGATCCCATGAGCGCGCATTGCCTCGACGTTCGCAGGCCATTGATCGATAACGGTGACGTCGACTCCTGCCTCCGCGAGGTCCGCGGCTACGATGGCGCCGTTCGAGCCGGCGCCGAGTACCGCAACGCGAAGTTCTTCTGGGGTGGCGATCTCACTCATGATGCTCCTCATCGAACAGTGTTAGTGTATGTTTTGTTAATCTTAACTGCACAACGACGTGAAAGGGATGGCACTCGATGACTCAGCTCAACATCGCCGTGCTCGGCGCCGGCGCGAACGGCGCCTCGATCGGAGCGGATCTCGTGCGGGCCGGGTTGGACGTGACGTTCATCGACCAGTGGCCGGCTCACGTCGAGGCGATGCGCGCGAACGGACTCACTATTGAAATGCCCGATCGCACCGAGGTCACTGAAGTATCGGCGTACCACCTCTGCCAGGTCGCCGAGCTGCGAGAACCGTTCGACATCGTATTCCTCTCGACGAAAACGTACGACACGCGGTGGTCGGTGCAGCTCATCGAGCCGCTCCTCCATGAGCGCTCCGTCGTCGTCGGGCTGCAGAACGGTATGACGATCGATGCAGTCGCTGACATCGTCGGCCCAGAGCGCAGCATCGGCGCAGTGCTCGGCATTGCGGCGAACGTATACGAGCCCGGGCACGTTGTACGTCAGGTGCCTCCGGAGGGCACCTGGTTCACTGTCGGCACCCTGGACGGAACGCGTACGCCGCAGCTCGAAGCCGTCGCAGAAGCACTGAGCCACGCGGGCACCACTGAGGTCTCGGATGACATCCGCTCCTCGAAGTGGATGAAGCTCATCGCCAACATCCCTGAGATGCTCCCCTCCGCCATCCTCGGTGCGCCGCTGCTTGCAGCCGTGCAAGAGCGCGGAATCCGACGGGTCATGGATGCCGCCTCTCGAGAGGCCTACCAGCTCGCCATCGAAGCAGGGGTGACCATGATGCCGATCTTCGGAAAGACGGAAGCAGACGTCCCTGACTCCGATCAGTACGCACTCGATCTGCTCGACGCCGTGCTCGAATCCTTCTCGCTGCCCGACACCCGAGTAGCGGTGCTGCAGGACTGGCAGAAGGGCCGCAGAGCAGAGCTCGACGGTTTCAACGGCTACATCGTCGAATTGCGAAAGCGCTTGGGCGGCGAAGCCCCCGTCAATGAAGCGATACTTCGTATCGGCGAACGCATCGAACGCGGAGAGCTCGTGCCCAGTATGGCGAATGCCGAACTCATGCGTGCGATCATCCGCGAGCCGATGCTCGTCCCCGCGCGCGAAGAGTCGCGCCCAGCCCTCAAGAGAATGGACCGAGAATGATCCGCCACGTCGTGACCTTCAAGTTCAAGGCGGAGCACGCCGAGCAGCATTCGGCAGCCGCGTCACAACTGCGAGCGACGCTCGAGCCACTCGGTTCGCTGGTGCCAGGGGTGCGATCGCTCGAGATCGGAATCGACGACGGCAGTGTCGAGGGGCACTGGGACGCCGTGCTCATCTCCGTCCATGATTCCGCCGATGCGCTCGCCGCGTACCAGGTGCATCCAGAGCACGTCGCCGCGCTCGACGTCGTCGCAAGCCTTGTCGATATGAAGTCCGTGGTCGACTACCCGGTTCAGGGGCCCGCTGCCGAGCCTGCGCAATGACCTCACCCCGCATCGCCGTTTTCGGCGCCGGGGCGAACGGCGGAGCCATTGCCGCGGCGCTTGCGCGATCGGGTGCGGAGGTCGTCGCCATAGACCCGTGGCCCGCCCACATCGAGGCGATGCGTGATCGAGGCCTCACGGTATCAACCGGCCTTGCAGCAGTGACAACGCGGGTGGAATCGCTGCATGCGTGTCAGTTGGCCGAAACGAGACGACGCTTCGACCTCATCGTGCTCGGGGTCAAGGCGTACGACACTGGTTGGGCGTCCCTGTTGCTCGAGCCCTACCTCGCTCCCGATGGCACCGTCGTCGCAGTGCAGAACGGGATCACGCTCGACACGGTGGCCGCGGTCTTCGGGCGCGACCGAGTCGTCGGTAGCGTCATCGAGGTGGCGGCGAACCTCTTCACGCCGGCCGAGATCGTGCAGGAAGCCCCGATGTGGCTCGCGCTCGGCGGGGAAACTGCAGCGGCGCAGGAGCGGTCTCTCGTCGCTGCCGAGATCCTCGCGCCGACAGCGAGTGTCACCGTGGTCGACGATATTCGATCAGCCAAATGGATGAAGCTCGTCGCCAACGCCTGCGAACTCGTCCCCTCGGCGATTCTCGATCTGCCGCTCGCCGAGGCGATCGCGCAGCCAGGCATGCATGAGTTCATGCTGGCCTGCGGTCAGGAGGCTCTCGACACGGCGCTCGCCCAGGGCCAGCGCATCGTCCCGATCTTCGGCGCGGACGCTACCACGGCGGTGCTGACCCGAGAATGCTATGTCGAGCATCTGCTCGACATCGTGCTGAGCGAGTATACGACCGCCAGCACACTCACCACCGTGCTGCAGGACTGGCGCAAAGGACGCCGGGCCGAGGTCGACGCACTGAACGGTTTCGTGGTCGACGCAGCTGGAGGGCCGGAGCATGCACCATTGAACCATCGAGTTCACCGTCTCGCTCGACGCATCGAATCGGGAGCGCACACCCCCGGCCCCGAGAACGTACGGTGGCTCATCGCCTGATCCCGGGCAGTACCTGCCCACTGTAAGCTGAAACTAAACACCGACGTTGAATACTCCACGGTGTGGATCGATTGAAGGAGAGCCATGTCAGACTCCATCGGCGCGAGGCTTCGCGAAGCGCGCGAAGGCAAAGGAATGAGCCTGCGGGCCTTGGCGTCCTCGATCGGAGTCTCTCCGAGCCTGCTCTCCCAGGTCGAAACGGGCAAGACCAAGCCCTCGGTCAGCACACTCTATTCGCTCGTGTCGCAGCTCGACATATCGACGGACATGCTGCTCGGACGTGAATCCCACATGCAGACTCCCGAACCGGTCGCCGCGGTGGCCTCCTCCCCGCAGCAGCTCGCTACTTCCTTCCTGCACCAGGGGTCCGAGGACAACCCCACGTTGGAGATGGACAACGGCGTGAAGTGGGAACGTCTCTCGGTCATCGAAGGCACCGACGTCGAAGCGCTTCGCGTCACCTACCAGCCGGGCGCCTCGAGCTCGATCGAGGGTCGCCTGATGCGCCACTTCGGCATCGAACACGTGTACCTCATCAGCGGCGAGCTGACGCTCCGGCTCGACTTCGACGCGCATGTCATTCAGGCGGGCGACTCGATGGTATTCGATTCTCAGCGCCCGCACCTGTTCGTGAACCACGCCGATGTCCCCGCAATCGGCGTGTGGTACATCACCGGGCGCGCGGCTGCTGCGCGCCAGGGGTCATCGTCGGGTGAAGGGGTCGTCGCTCCGGTCACCCGCAGCGAGACCCTCAATTCTGCCGTGGACGTGCTCCGCTCCTTCCGGGGCTGACCCGCATGAAGCGGCCCACCCCGTAGAATCGTCCCGTGCTGCTCTCAGATCGTGACATCAACGCCGAACTCGAATCAGGACGCATCGGCCTCTCGCCGAGCGAGCCGTCGATGGTGCAGCCCTCGAGTGTCGACGTGCGACTCGATCGCTACTTTCGCCTCTTCGACAACCACAAGTACGCGGTGATCGACCCGTCCGAGGAGCAGCCGGAGCTGACGCGCCTGATCGAGGTCGACCCGGAAGAAGGCTTCATCCTGCACCCGGGCGAATTCGTGCTCGGTTCGACGTACGAACAGGTCTCGCTGCCCGACGACATCGCGGCGCGTCTCGAAGGCAAGAGTTCGCTGGGGCGGCTCGGCCTGCTCACGCACTCGACCGCCGGCTTCATCGACCCCGGTTTCGAGGGCCACGTGACGCTCGAGCTCTCGAACGTGGCCACCCTGCCGATCCGCCTCTGGCCCGGCATGAAGATCGGCCAGCTCTGCTTCTTCAAGCTGACCTCGCCTGCTGAGCGCCCGTACGGATCAGGCGCGACGTTCTCTCGCTACCTCGGTCAGCGGGGCCCGACCGCCTCGCGCTCGCACCTCAACTTCCACCGCGCCGATGTGCGCTCCACCGAAGCCGGCGCGATCGGCGCTTGAGCACGGGGCTGGGCCCCGTCGCGGCTGCCTATGGCTGGCGCGATGCCTCGATCCGCACCGCTTCCTGACGCGCCTCCGACGCTGCGACGATCGCCTGCTGCCGCTTCATCTGACGTGACAGCACGACCGACAGCACAACGCCGCCGACCAGCGCGACCCCGATGAGCAGATACAGGCCGAGATCCGGGTCGATGATGCGCGCGGCGTACATGAGCACGATGAGGATCGCGAGCACTGCGCCCTCCGTCAGCGCGAACCGCAGAAAGAACCGCATGCGCTCCCGCGTGAGCGCGTGCATCTCCTGCCTGCCGGTCGCGTCGAGGGGCGGTGCGCCGTGCACGTCGTGTTGCGTCATGACCATGAGGCTATCAAGCGTCGGAGGCCCGCATGCCGCCCCGCTCCGCCCGCGTCGCGCGCGCGGCTAGCGGCGCTGAGGGTCGCTCGCGCGCTTCCCGTCGCGGCGGGCCTGCTGGGCGAGCATCTCGTTGTACGCCTCGAGCTCGGCGCCGCCGGAGCGGTCGTCCGCGCGATCCTTGCGCTTCTGCTCCTTCTCATCGCTCCGCGACCACTGCACGGCCACGATCAAGGCCAGCGCGAGGGTCGGCAGTTCGCCGATGCCCCAGGCGATGCCGCCGCCCGTCGACTGATCCTCGAGGGGAGGAGCGCCCCACGTGCGCCCCATGGCCCCGTACCAGTCGGAGAGCAGCAGTCCGTCGCCCGTCATGATCGTGACGCCGAAGAAGGCGTGCGACGCCATCGTGGCGAACAGGGTGACGATGCGCAGGGGATACGGGAAGCGGTAGGGCACCGGGTCGACGCCGATCATCGACAGGTTGAAGAGGTAGCCGGAGATCAGGAAGTGGATGATCATCCACTGGTGCCCCAGGTGCTCCTCGGCGGCCCAGCGGGCGATCGGCGTGAAGTAGAACACCCACAGCGAACCGGAGAACATGACGGCGGCGAAGGCGGGGTGCGTCACGATCTTCGAGAAGGGCGTCTGCACGGCCCACAGAATCCATTCGCGACCGCCCCACGAGCCGTCGGATCGCTTGTGCGTCGCCCGAAGCGCGAGTGTGACGGGAGCGCCGAGAACGAGGCAGAGCGGGATCAGCATCGCGAACATCATGTGCCCGAGCATGTGCACGCTGAAGAGGTACTGCTCGTACGCGTTGAGCGCACCGTTCGTCGTGTAGGCGAGCAGCAGAATGCCGAGAATCCAGGCGGTCGTGCGCCCAGCCGACCACCGGTCGCCCCGGCGGGCGAGGCGCACCACCGCGGCGAGATACATGCCGACCGCGAAGACGCAGACGAGGACCCAGAGCAGATCGAACTTCCACTCGGTGAGATAGCTCAGCGGCGTGAGCTCTGGCGGCAGGGGGTCGCCCGTGAGCCACTCGGCCGGACTGATCCCGCCCGGCTGGTCGCGCACCGGTTCGAGGGCCACCGGTGTCGCGGTGCGGCCGAGGGCGCCCGCGATGCCGCTCGCGACGCCCATGACGGCGAGCTCGCACACCACGAACCAGGCGAACGGGCGCATGCCTCGTGCGGAGTCAGCGATGCGCGGGATCAGGCGTACGCGCTGTATCGCGCCGAACGCCCCGAGCACCACGAGCGATCCCGTCTTGAGCAGCACGAGCTGCCCGTACCCGGTGCCGAGCAGAGCATCCCAGGTGCCGACGCGCAACCACGCGCTCACGACTCCCGACGCCGCGACTCCGATGAAGGCGAGCAGCGCGATCGAGGAGTAGCGGGCGGTGACCGCGGCGAGTCGCCTGTGGTCGACCGCGCGCGCGATGAAGATGAGCGTGAGCAGACCGCCGAGCCACACTGCGGCGCCGACGATGTGCACGAGGAGCGCGTTCACCGCCGCACCGTGACCCGATGCCCCGGCCGCGTGCCCCTGCTGAGCGAGTGGAAGCGCGGTCGCCAGAGCCGCCACCAGCACGATCAGCATCAGCTTGCGGCCGCGAATCGCGAACGCGAGCACCGTCGTCACCGCCGCGAGCAGCAACTCGAGCAGCCAGAGTTGACCGAGTTCGATCTCCGTCAGGAACTGCGCGAGGCCGGCACCGAACGAGGCGTCACCGGAGAGCGGCTGGCTCGACACGTCGAGGTAAGTGAACAGCGTGGCCGCGGCACTCGCGACGGTGAGCACCGCTGCGGAACCGGCAGCGAGATCCATCGCGAGACGCGTCTCCGGGCGATCGCTCGCGAACACCCACACCGACATCACGATGGAGCCGATGAGAGCAGCCATCGCGATGTTCACGATCGTCCGGGTGAGCGGCAGGCCGACGCGCACGATCGCACCCGGGTCGGCGAGCGAGCGCTCGGCGGCCGCACCGCCGATGCTCAGACCGAGCCACAGCGCCAGGAGGGTCGCCGCGAGCAGCGCAGCGGGGGCGAGAACGCGGACGAAACGGGGCACCCGACTAGCCTACGCGTAGTGCGGTGGGAGCGTGATCGATGCCCCGTCGCCTGCGGTCCGGCTCACCACGCCGCCCGACGGGCCCCGAAACGACGAAGCTCCCGAGCCGCAACGCGGCCCGGGAGCTTTGAGGAAGACGATGTTACTTGACAGCAGCCTTGAGCTTGCTGCCGACCGACACCTTGACGCGCTTGCCAGCGGGGATGTCGATGGACTCGCCGGTGCGGGGGTTCCGGCCGGTGCGAGCAGCGGTGGTCGCGGTCTCGAAGGAGATCCAGCCCGGGATCGAGACCTTGTCGCCCGAAGCGACGGTCTCGGAAACAGCGGAGAACAGTCCGTCGATCACGCTGGAGACGGCGGCCTGGCTCTGGCCGGTCTCGGCAGCGATCTTCGCGACAAGCTCGGTCTTGTTGAGTGCCATGTTGTGTCCTTCCAAGGCGATGCGCCGCAACCGGGCACGCCCCTAGATCTTGGTTCAGGGTTCCCTCCGGATGGAGAGTCCGATCGATTGATCGGTTCGAATCTACCCCAATTCGGCGGAATGATGCGGAACTTCGGTCGGGGATTCCCCAGAGTGACGCACTGCGACCTGGTATTGCGGCTGATCGGAGACCGTTTCGGGTGCGGGGCGCCGGCAACGCAAAATGGCGTGGACCCCGAAGGATCCACGCCATTCTCAGCTCAAGCGCCAGCTACGAGTCGTTACCAGCTCGACTTGGTGATGCCGGGCAGCTCGCCGCGGTGCGCCATGTCGCGGAAACGCACACGCGAGACGCCGTACTTCGTCAGCACGCCACGGGGGCGGCCGTCGATGACGTCGCGGCTGCGCACGCGCACCGGTGATGCGTTGCGGGGCAGCTTCTGCAGGCCGACGCGTGCGGCCTCGCGGCTCTCGTCGGTGCCGTTCGGGTCCACGAGGGCCTTCTTCAGCTCGAGGCGCTTCGCCGCGTAACGCGCAACGATGACCTGGCGCTGCTTGTTCTTCGCAATCATGCTCTTCTTCGCCATGATTAACGCTCCTCTCGGAAGTCGACGTGCTTGCGGATGACCGGATCGTACTTCTTCAGCACGAGACGGTCGGGGGTGTTGCGACGGTTCTTCTTCGTCACGTAGGTGAACCCGGTGCCGGCCGTCGAACGGAGCTTGATGATCGGACGTACGTCCTTATCCTTAGCCATTAGAGCTTCACCCCGCGCTTCTGCAGATCAGCGATTACCGATTCGATACCGCGAGCGTCGATCATCTTGATGCCCTTGACCGAGAGGGTCAGGGTCACCTTGCGGCCGAGCGAGGGCACGAAGTAGGTCTTCTTCTGGATGTTCGGATCGAACCGACGCTTGGTGCGACGGTGCGAGTGCGAGATGTTGTGTCCGAAGCCGGGAACGGCGCCGGTCACCTGGCACACTGCTGCCATGATGTTTCCTCTCATACCGTGAGACCGGACGGCCTCACCCAAGATTTCTTGTCTGCACGAACCCGCGGCGAGATCGAGAATCGATTCGCTGCGATCAGTTCGCGCGGTCTGCGCACTGGGACGGCGCACAGCCAAAGACCGAGCCTACGTCAGGATCGCACGGCGCGCAAGCCGGGCGTGTCGTCCGCAGTGCCGGAAACACGTCGTCTGCGCGCCGGGCCGCCCGCCGTCAGCCACGCGATCGCCGCGGCGAGCGCCACGATCGCACCTGCGGTCCCGCCGGTGAGATAGCCCTGCGTCAGCACCCATCCGACCGACCCGACGAGCAGGCCGGTCGCCGTGAGCGCCGCCCAGGCCGGCATGTCGCGCTCTCGCTCCCGCGGCCAGCGACGCTCGAGCGACGACACGGCGGGGCACAGCACCGCGAGCACTCCGGCGATCGCCAGTATCCAGGGGATCCGCGTCACCCACCACACGGGCGTGAGCGGCTCTGGGAACGGGAGGCCGAGCGCCATCTGCGCACCGACGACGATCGCCATGGCGACGACGTGCCACAGGTAGATCGTCATGCCGAAGGCGCCGAGCATCCCCGCGACGATCAGCACCCGAGGCCGTCGCACGACACGGCGGATCGCGGGCTGCAGCAGTGTGAAGAGGTAGACCTGCGCGAGGCCGAGCAGGAGAAGCAGCACGGTGGGCGGGTTCAGGTTGTCGAGCATGTCGGGCGAGTACCCGAGCCCCCACACCGCAACGGCCATCAGGGCGTACGCCGCGACGGCGAGAGCCACCAGCAGCCAGCGCGGCCGCTTCGCGTACCAGCCGTCCCGCACGCCGAATCCCAGCTGCTGCACGAAGAGCCACACGAGCACCCAGTTCAGCGGCGCGATCGGAAGGTCGGCGAAGCGACTGAGCAGGTCGACCGAGACGGCCGCACCGGCGAGACCGAAGTAGGTGGGCCATGCGGCGAGACGGTGCAGGCGCGCCATCACGGGCACGAACGCGGTGCAGATCGCGTAGACGGCGATGAACCAGAGCGGCTCTGCGAGACGGAAGGCGAAGCTGCGGAGAAAATCGGGATCGGCGCCGCACAGCCGCATCGCGCCGAGGGTCACGAGCACTGCGAGCATGGCCGACAGCACGGGGCGCGCCAGCCGCAACGCCCTGATGCGAAGGTAGTCGCCCGGGGTGCCGCCCCGGCCGCGCAGACGTCGCCACGTCGTGATCCCCGCGAAGCCGCCCGCGATGAAGAACGTCGGCATGATCATGCCGACCCAGGTGATCCAGACGAGCGGCTGCCACTCTGCGAGTGCGTTCTGCGCGCGGAGCGGATCCCCCGAGATTCCCATCTGCAGCGCGTGCAGCAGGACGACGATCGGCAGGCACAGGGCGCGCACCGCGTCGATCGAGAGGTCGCGATCCGGAGGGATCCTGGGCAGCTGCTTCACCACCCGCCCAGCTTAGGCCGCCGCGGTCCCGCATCGGCGATGGGCGTAGGCTGGGCCCGTGAGCGAGCCGCACGAAGCCACTGAACGCGCCCCGATCCGGTACGTCGCCATCGGCGATAGTTTCACCGAGGGGGTCGGCGATGAGCGACCCGACGGCTCCGTTCGCGGGTGGGCCGACCTCGTGGCGCAGGGGCTCGCGGATGCAACGGGCGCCGCCGTCGATTACGCGAACCTCGCCATTCGGGGGCGACTGCTCGCTCCCATCATCGCCGAGCAGCTCGAGCCGGCACTCGCCCTGCAGCCGACGGTCGTGACGTTCAACGGCGGCGGCAATGACATGCTGCGCCCGCGCACGAATATCGCGTGGGTCGCCGCGCAGACGGAGCACGCGCTGATGCGCATCCGCGATTCGGGCGCCGAGCCGATTCTGCTCGCCGGCGCCAATCCGACGGCGGGGCTACCCGGCGGTGCCCGTGTGCGAGTGAAAGGCGACGAACTCGTGCGAGCCGCGCGCGCCATCGCCGAGCGCCTCGACGTGCGCTTCGCAGACAACTGGAACGATCCGGAACTCGCCGGCGGGCAGTACTGGTCGCCGGATCGCCTGCACCTCGCGCCGGTCGGGCATCGCCGCGTCGCCGCCAACGTGCTGCGGGCGATGGGCTACGCCGCGCCGGCCGATTGGGAGCTGAACGCCGCGGCGATCCCGCGCCCGACTCGGAGGGATCAGCTGCGCTACACCCGTGAGCACGTCGTCCCCTGGGTGCAGCGCCGCCTCACCGGGCGCTCCAGCGGAGACGGACGCACCGCGAAGTACGCCGAGTGGACGCGTGTGGAGCCGCGCGCACTCGGCGCCGACCCCGAGGCATGACCCAGCCCCGCGACTCGAGCGCCGGCCGCACGGGGCCGCTCGCAGCGGCATTGGCGCTCGCCGGGCTGCTGCTCGTCGCCGGCAACCTCCGAGCGAGTCTGACCTCGGTCGGCCCGATCCTCGATCGCCTGCAGACGGAACTCGAACTGAGCTCGCTCGCCGCGTCGATGCTCATCAGCCTGCCGCTGCTCGCGTTCGCCGGCGTTTCACCGTTCGTGCCCAGGATCGCGCTCCGCTTCGGGCTCGAACGCCTGCTCGGCGGGAGTCTCGCGCTGCTCGCCGCCGGAATCGCGCTCCGGTCCGTCGGAGGGGTGTGGCTCTGGGCGGGGACCATCGTGCTCGGCGTCGCGATCGCCGCGCTCAACGTCTCCCTGCCCTCGTTGGTGAAGCGGGACTACCCGAAGCGCATCGGGCAGGTGACGGGTGCGTACTCCGTGGTGCAATCGGTCTTCGCGGCGATCGCAGCCGGCGTCTCCGTGCCGCTCGCCGACGCCTCAGAGCTGGGGTGGCGGGCGTCGCTCGGCATCTGGGCGGGGTTCGCACTCCTCGGGCTTGCCGCGCTCCTTCCACGGATTCTGCGCTCGCGATCACCGCGCAACGAGCCGCCGAGTGAGACCATCGCATTGCCCGGCGGCGGCACCTCGCGCGACCGATTCTCCCCGTGGAGATCGGCACTCGCCTGGCAGCTCACCGCGTTCATGGGCGTGCAATCCGTCGCCTACTACATTCTGATTCTGTGGCTGCCCTCGATCGAGATCGCCGCCGGCATATCCCCCGCGGCGGCCGGCTTCCACCTGCTCATCATGAACGCCGTCGCCATCGTCGGCAGCACGGTGTGCTCGGCCCTCATCCCCCGGTTCCGCGATCAGCGCGGCCTCGGCGCCGTCTCCGGCGTCTTCTTCGTGGTGGCGGCGGTCGGGTTGGCGTTCGCGCCCGAATGGGGAGCGCTGTGGGCCGGCTGCGGTGGGCTCTCGGGCGGAATCTCCATCGTGCTCGCCCTCTCCTTCTTCGGCCTGCGCACGCATCATCACCGTCACGCCGCTGCCGTATCGGGCATGGCCCAAGCGGTGGGGTACCTCTGCGCGGCCGCCGGGCCTCCCGCCATCGGGCTGCTGCACGACGCGACCGGCTCATGGGCGCCGGCGCTCTGGACGCTGGGCGGCATCGGCGTGCTGGTCATGGGCCTCGGCGTGCTCGCGGGCCGCGACCGTTACGTGCGGTGACCGGGGCGGACCCGGCGCACGGAGCCACGCGGGGAGCCACCCGGGGAGCGCGAATGCCTCGGAGAATCGGCGTGGGAGCCGCTTCCGGCTTCCCGGAATCATCCCGCGGGATGATCCGAAATGGTACCGGAGCACGATGCCGTCGAACGGTTCACCGGCCAAGCTGAAAGGGTTGATCTCGCCGCTCGGCCCGCGCCCGGCTGCGTTCCCCGTCACGCCGCTCCACGATGCACGGTCGCCGACGAATCCTCGGATCCGTCGGCCCCGATCCATCACGCAGTGCGAGACCCCAGCCGAAAGCGTTCATGTCGTTCCTCACGCGCACCAGTCTCAAGAACCGACTCATCGTCGGGCTCACCACCCTCGCGATCGCCGTGATCGGCGTCGTCTCGATGGGATCGCTCAAGCAGGAGCTGATGCCCTCGATGCAGGTGCCGATGGCGTATGTCATGGCGCAGTCGCAGGGGCTCGCGCCCGAGGAGATGGCGCGCACGGTCACCGAGCCGGTGGAGCAAGCGCTGCTCGCCGTGCCCGGTGTCACGAGCGTGACGTCGACGACAGCCAGCGGTGACGCGCAGATCCTCGCGGAATGGACGTTCGGCACCGACGACGACGAGACGTTGCGCGCCATTCGGAGTGCGGCCGAGGCGCTGCGGCCGACATTCCCCTCGGGCAGCGAGCTCCAGGTCATGTCGGGCGGCGCCGACGACATGCCTGCGATGATGCTCAGTGCTGGAACGTCGGGCGACCAGGAGGCCTTCGGCGACGCGCTCGCCCAGACCGTGGTCCCGGCGTTGCAGAACGTCCCCGGCGTGCGCACGGTCGAGCTCGCCGGGCAGGAGGAGCATCGGATCTCGATCGACCTCCGCCCCGCAGACGTCACCCGCCTCGCAGTCGATCCGTCGACGCTGCAGCCCATCCTCCAGGCGAACGGCGCGGCGCTTCCCGCCGGTCAAGCCGAATCCGCCGAGGGGCCGATCTCCGTCACCGTCGGGGCCGCGCTCACGTCGATCGAAGACATCTCGAATCTGCCCGTGCCCACCGCGGAGGGCGCGGTGCGCATCTCCGACTTCGCCGACGTCGAAATGGAAGCGGTTCCCGCGCAGAACATCTCTCGCGTGAACGGCAACCCCTCGCTGACGCTGCAGATCACGCCGTCGCAGGGCGCGAACGTCGTGGACATCTCGCACGCGGTGAACGCCGAGCTCGATCGCCTCGCCCCCACCCTCGACGCCGAGTTCATCACCATCTTCGATCAGGCACCGTACATCGAGCAGTCGATCCACGATCTCTCGGTGGAGGGCGGGCTCGGACTCCTGTTCGCCGTGCTGGTGATTCTCGCGTTCCTCTGGTCGTGGAGGTCGACCATCATCGCCGCGGTGTCCATTCCGCTCTCCCTGCTCATCACCCTCATCGGCCTCTGGTCGAGCGGCAACACGCTCAACATCCTGACCCTCGGCGCGCTCACGATCGCGATCGGCCGTGTCGTCGACGACTCCATCGTGGTCATCGAGAACATCAGCCGCCGGAGGGGCGACGGGCCGCTCACGATCGAGGGCGTCGTCGCCTCGGTGCGGCAGGTGGCCGGCGCCATCACCGCATCGACGCTCACCACCGTCGCGGTGTTCCTGCCGATCGCATTCGTGTCGGGCATCGCGGGCCAGCTCTTCCGGCCGTTCGCCATCACGGTATCGATCGCGCTCCTCGCCTCGCTCGTCGTCGCACTCACCATCGTGCCCGTGCTGGCCTTCTGGTTCCTGAAGAACGCTCCCGCCCATCGGGGCGAGCCCAGCGCCGAGACCGACGCGTCGGACGACGCCGAGCAGGATCCCGCCGCGGTCTCCGAACTCGACGAGATCCACACCGCACCCGACCGACTGCAGCGCACCTTCATGCCCGCGCTCAACGCCACCCGGTGCCACCCGGCCATCACGCTCGTCGTGTCGGGCCTGCTGCTCGTCGCCACACTCGGCATGACCGCGTTCATTCAGACGGACTTCCTCGGCTCCTCCGGCCAGGAGAGCCTGCAGCTCACGCAGGCGCCGCCCCAGGAGACCGGCGATGACCTCGTCGCCGCAGCTGAGCCCGTGGAGGCCGCACTCAGTGAGATCCCTGGCATCGCGGATGTGATGACGTCGATCCCCATGCCCACCCCGGGCACCCCGAGCACCATCAGTTACGATTTGCAGCTCGCCGATGACGCAGAGGTCGCCACAGTCGAATCGGCCGTGCAAGACGCGATCGATGCGCTGCCGGACTCGGGCGAGATCTCGCTCGCCTCGCAAGACGCGTTCGTCGCGGGGGCGGGCGACGGCATCGCGCTGCAGATCTCGGGCAACGACTCCGAGGCGCTCCGCGAGGCCAGCGACCTGCTCGAGCAGCAGCTCGCCGACGCCGACGGGGTCCGCTCCGTGACGAGTGAACTCTCGGGGGAACAACCCGTGCTGCGCGTGCGGGTCGACGAGCTCGAAGCGACGCGTCTCGGGTTCGACCGGACGACCATCGCGACAGCGGTGCAAGAGGCCCTCACGGGATCGACCGTGGGCTCGCTCATGCTCGACGGCCAAGAGCGCGACATCATCGTGCGCACCCCCGGCACTGCGCGCGCCGCCGACCAGCTCGGCGAGGTGCTGCTGCCCGTCACAGCTCAACAGACGGCGGAGGCGCAGAAGGCCGCGAACCAGGTGCTCGAGGACAGAGCCAAAGCCGAAGCGGAGACCGCGCGCATCGAGGCGGCGAACGAACTCGACTCCCAGATCGCCGAAGCGGCGAATCAGCGGGCCGAGCTGGTGTCCCAGATCGGAGCGCTGAACGAGCAGCTCGCACAGCTCTCGAGCGCGCCGATCGTCCCGGAGGAGCCGCGCACCCCCGACGAGGATGCGATGCTGCGGGCGCAGCAGGAACGCGCTGAGCAACTCGCCTCGCTGCAGGGCGCGCTCGAAGGCGCCCAGTCGGGCATCACCGGCATGGATGAGCAGATCGCCTCGCTCCGCCAGGCGCAGAACGATGCGGCGACGCAGCAGGCCGAAGCCGAGGCGGCGGAGGCCGAACAGCGCGCAGCCGCCGAGGTCACCGGCGCCGCGATCCCCCTCTCCGCGATCGCGACCGTCGAGGAGGAACTCACCGCGCCGACGATCACGCGCGCCGATGGCGAGCGTCAGGTCTCGCTGACCGTGACTCCGAAGGAGGGCGAGCTCGAGACCGCGAGCCTCTCGATCGACACCGCGATCGCCGAGACCGAGCTGCCGGCCGGCGTGCAGTTCGAACAGGGCGGCGCGGCGGCCCAGCAAGACGAGGCGTTCGGCCAACTCGGCCTCGCGATGCTCGCCGCGATCATGCTCGTACTGCTCGTGATGGTCGCCACCTTCCGCAGTTTCCGCGGGCCCCTGGTGCTGCTCATCTCGATCCCGTTCGCCGCGACCGGCGCTATCATCGGGTTGCTCGTCACCAACACAGCCCTCGGGCTTCCCGCCCTCATCGGCCTGCTGATGCTCATCGGCATCGTGGTGACGAATGCCATCGTGCTCATGGACCTCGTGAACCGCCTCCGCGAGGCCGGCGCCACCCTCGACGAGGCGGTGGAGCACGGCACCCGACTGCGTCTGCGCCCGATCCTCATGACCGCGGCAGCCACGGTGTTCGCCCTGATCCCGATGTCGCTGGGCCTGACCGGGGGCGGTGTGTTCATCTCGAAGCCCCTCGCGATCGTCGTGATCGGCGGCCTCGTGTCATCGACGCTGCTCACGCTCATCCTGGTGCCCATCCTCTACACGCTCGTCGAGCGCCGCCGTGACCGCAAGATCGCGAAGCGCGAGGCGCGTCGCGCGAGAAAGCTGGAGCGCCTGGCCGAGGGCGCGGGCGCTCCCGGCGAGGCCCGCGAGGCCCAGCGAGCATTCGCTGCCGAACAGCGCTCGACGAAGGGCTCCGCCCGCGAGGCGAAACGCGAAGCCAAGCGCGAGGCGAAGGCGGCCCGCCGGGATGCTCGCGCGGCGCGCAGGGAGAGCGGCAGTCGGGAAGACGAGAGCGGCGAGGCAGGTGAGGCCGGGCAGTAGCGCTGCACCTTGGTGCGCCCCGCCCCGCCGCGGGTGCTCGACTGCGCGGCGCGAAGGCTCAGCCTCGGCGCAATGGCGCGAAGGGGCGACGGCGCGAGACGAATGAGCGGTGCCTCACGCCGCGGCCTTCAACCCGGACCCGGTGAGCAGCACGACCGTCGTCTCGGAGGGCAGGACCGCGCCGCGCGCGACGAGCTCGCTCACCGCTGCGGCAGCCGTCGCGCTCGTCGGCTCGGCGTAGAGTCCGTGCGAGGCGAGCTCCGCGTGCGCTGAGCGGATGTCCGCTTCCGGAATCGCCACCGTGCCGCCGCCGCTCTCGCGCAGTGCGTCGAGCATCGCGCCGAGCCGCAGTGGGTGGGAGATCGCCGTGCCTTCGGCGATGGTCGCGCGCACCGGGCGGTTCGGCACCGGTTCTCCTGGTTTCACGTGGAACGCCGCATCCACCGGCGAGCAGTTGAGCGGCTGCGCGGCGTAGAGCCTCGGCACGCGCTCGATCTGGCCGGCGCGCAGCAGTTCGCGGAAGCCGAACGCGCACCCGAGCAGGCTGCTCCCCGCACCCACCGGCAGCACGACGGCGTCGGGAGCGCGGAACCCGAGGTCCTCCCAGATCTCGTAGGCGAGGGTCTTCGTACCCTCCAAGAAGAACGGCTGCCAGTTGTGGCTGGCGTACCAGCCCGCACCGTGCGCAGCCGCAGCGATCGCCGCCTCCTGCGAGGCGACGCGCGGTCCCTCCACCAGCTCGATGCGCGCCCCGTACGCGCGCGCCTGCACGAGCTTGCCGGGCGAGGTGGTCGCCGGCGCGAAGACCGTGACGTCGAGCCCGCCCGCGGCCCCGTAGGCGGAGATCGCGGCTCCGCCGTTGCCCGAGCTGTCCTCGATCACCGCGCGCGCCCCCTGCTGCCGCAGCACCGAGAGCATCACGCTGGCGCCCCGATCCTTGAAGCTGCCGGTCGGGGAGCACCACTCCAGTTTCCACAGCGGCCGAGCGCTCCCCCAGACGCCGGGCACCAGCGGAGTCCGCCCCTCGCCGAGCACGAGTGGTTCGTCGACGTCGAGGGCGAAGGCGGCCCGGTACCGCCAGAGCCCGGGAGCGCCGTGCTCGATATCCGCGCGGGTGATCCCCCGGCCCGGCGCGAGCAGCAGCGGTCCTCCCGAGTCCGAACGCCAGCGACCCGGCTCGAGCGCGTATCGTGCACCCGTCGCCGGGTCGAGGTAGGGAAGGTCGTCGCTCACGTGCGCCTCAGCGAGAGATCAACGGGTCCGGCGGCGGCCACCGGCATCGTCGTCGCCGTCCGTCGCGCCGAGCCCTGCACCGAGCTCACCGCCGATCGAGGCCGCCACCGCTGCCGGCTTGGCCGCGGCCGTCGGCTTTCCGCTGCGCGTCGCTGCGAGCCGGCCTGCACGACGACCGAGCCACGACACCGTGAGGTTGATCGCCAGGTAGATCACGACGGCCACCACCCAGAAGGTGAAGAGGTATCGGTTGCCGTAGAACGTGGACGCCTGCTTCACCGTCGAGGCCAGCTCGGAGTAGGCCACGATGTAGCCGAGCGAGGTGTCCTTCAAGAGCACGACGAGCTGCGCGATGATGATCGGCAGCATCTGAGTGAAGGCCTGCGGGAACTCGATGAGCAAGCGCGTGCGCACCGGGGTCAGACCGATGGAGAGCCCCGCCTCGCGCTGGCCCTTGTTGAGGGCCACGATGCCCGCGCGCAGGGCCTCGCCGATGATCGCCCCGTTGTAGATGATGAGTGCGATGACCACCGCGCCGAACGCACCGGTCGACGCCACGAGCAGGATGAAGAGCATCATCAGCAGCACGGGCATCCCGCGGAAGAATTCGAGCAGCACGGTCGTCGGGATGCGGATGAATGCGTTCGTCGCCAGTCGCCCGAACGCGAAGACCATGCCGAGCAGCACCGCGCCGACCATCGCGACCGCAGCGGCGCGCAGGGTGTTCCACACGCCCCGTCCGATGAACTGCCAGACCTCGCCGTAGGCGAGCACGTCCCAGCGCGACGCGTCGAACATTCCGGGGTTCTCGTTGCCGTTGACCGAGATCTGCGGCTGAGCCAACCGCCAGACCACCCAGCCGAGCAGTGCCGCGAGCGCGATGACTCCGACGACGGAGATGATGCGGGATCGCCGACGCGCTTTCGGGCCGGGGGCGTCGTAGAGAACGGTCGCACTCATCGCAGCACCCGCACCTTCTTCTCGATCTGCCCGGCGAGCAGGCCGAGCGGAATGGTGATCAGGAGATAGAAGCAGGCGACACCGACGAGAATCGGGATCACCGCCTGGCCGTTGCTGTTGGTGAGCTGCCGTGCGGTGGCGAACAGCTCGACCACGAAGAACCCACCGGCGACCGACGTATTCTTCGTCAGCGCGATGAAGACGTTGATCAGGGGCGGGACGACCATGCGCAGCGCCTGGGGCAGCACGATCAACGAGAGCGTCTGCCCGAAGCCGAGCCCGATGGAACGGGCGGCCTCGGCCTGACCGACGGGCACGCCGTTGATGCCGCTGCGGAGCGCCTCGGCCACGAATGGCGAGGTGTAGACGGCGAGCCCGATGGAGGCGAGCAGCGCGTAGGGCGGCTTGTCCGGCACGATCAGCGGCAGCACGAAGACCATGAAGAGCAGCAGCAGGGTCAGCGGAATATTGCGGATCAGCTCGGTGTATGCCGTCGCGAAGCCGCGCAGCGACGACACCGGGCAGATGCGCAGCACGGCGACGACGAGTCCGATGAGCAGCGCGCCGACACCTCCGAAGAGCAGCAGCTGCAGCGTCATCAGGAAGCCGGCGAGAATGTCGTCGGCGTTCGCCAGTAGGACGTCCACGATCGGGATCCCTTCTTGAGGGCGGATCCCGGGGGCGGCTCGCACCGCCCCCGGGTCAGCTCAGTTCCGAACGAGTGGATGGATAGGAGAAAAGGTGTCGAGCGAGGTCAGTAGCGGTCGATCGCCGGGGGTTCCGGCGTCTCCAGCACCTTGCCGGCGGTCTTCTCCCAGGCCGCCGCCCAGTCGCCGTTGTCGAAGGACTCCTCGAGCGTGTCGTTCACGAAGGCGCGGAACTCGTCGTCGCCCTTCATGAGCCCGATGCCGTAGGGCTCCTCGGTGAACGGGTTCTCGACGACCTCGAACTCGCCCTCGTTCTGGTCGGCGAGGCCGGCGAGGATCACGTTGTCGGTCGACACTGCGACGACCTCACCCGAACGAAGCGGCTCGAGGCAGTTGGAGTAGGTGTCCGTGGCGAGGACCTCGACGCCGGCCTCCTTCAGGTTCTCCTCGGAGGTCGAACCGGTGACCGAGCAGACCTTCTCGCCCTTCACATCGTCGATGCCCGTGATGCCGTCGGGGTTGCCCGAGAGCACGAGGAGATCCTGACCCGCGGTGTAGTAGGGGCCGCCGAAGTCGATGACCTTCTTGCGGTCGTCGTTGATCGTGTACGTGGCGATGACGAGGTCGACCTCGCCGTTCTCGATGAAGGGCTCGCGGTTCGCGGAGACCGCTTCCTTCCACTCGATCTGGTCTTCCGAGATGCCGAGCTTCGCGGCGATGATCTTGCCCATCTCGACATCGAAGCCCTCGGGGGAGTTCGTGGTGGGGTTCATCAGGCCGAAGAGCGGCTGGTCGTACTTCGTGCCGATCGTGATCTTGCCGGCTTCATTCAGCTTCGCCATGGTCGTGCCGTCTTCGAAGCTGACGTCCTCCGCCGGCGCCGGCGCCGACGATTCCTCGCCGGCGTCGTTCGGCGAGCCGGAGGCGCAAGCGGTGAGGGCCAGGAGTCCTGCTGCGGCGAGGACGGCTCCGTACTGAGCAATTCGCATCATTTCTGCTTTCTCTTCGGTGAGTTGGGGCGCGGTGACGCTGTCGGCCTGCGGCCAGCGGCGTCGAATTCGTTGCGGGGGGGACGAGTCAGTGGCCCAGGATCTTCGACAGGAAGTCTTGCGATCGCGACGTCTTCGGGTCGGTGAAGAACTGCTCGGGTGTCGCCTCTTCGACGATCTGGCCATCCGCCATGAAGATGATGCGATCGGCCGCGCGCCGGGCGAAGCCCATCTCGTGCGTCACCACCAACATCGTCATCCCGTCGTTGGCCAGCCCGATCATCACGTCGAGCACTTCGTTGATCATCTCGGGATCGAGTGCCGAGGTCGGCTCGTCGAGCAGGATGAGCTTCGGGTCCATCGCGAGCGAGCGGGCGATGGCGACGCGCTGCTGCTGGCCGCCGGAGAGCTGCGAGGGCAGCTTCTGCGCCTGATTGGCGATGCCGACGCGTTCGAGCAGCGCCATCGCCTTCTCCTCCGCATCCTTGCGAGAGAGCCCGCGGACCTTCATCGGACCGAGGGTGACGTTCTGCAGGATCGACTTGTGCGCGAACAGGTTGAACTGCTGGAACACCATGCCGACGTCGGCGCGCAGCGTGGCGAGCCCGTTCCCTTCTTCGGGAAGCGGCTGGCCGTCGATCGAGATCGTGCCAGAGTCGATCGTCTCAAGGCGATTGATTGCGCGGCAGAGCGTCGATTTTCCGGAGCCCGAGGGCCCGAGCACGACGACCACCTCGCCACGGCCCACCTGCGTGTTGATGTTGTTCAGCACATGCAGATCGCCGTAGTGCTTGTTCACCGAATCGATGATGACGAGCGGCTCCCGATCGTCGCGGACCACTCTGACCGCTGTCGTGTCTCCCATGCTGCGATCGTACAAACAGAGCGGCTCGCGGTGCTAGTTCTTGTGCCACTGCCACAAAGCTGGTTAGGGTGAGGGAAAACGCCTGATGATCGGCCAGAACGCTCGAAGATGCGCACCGAAGTGCCGAGCGTTCTCGAGGAATGCCCGAATCGGTGACGCAATCGTTACCGAGCTGACACCTTCCGGGCGCCCCATGCCGCGCAGATGAGGAACATCGCGGTGAGCACGAGCCCGACCGATCCACCCGCCGCGATCGAGAACTCCCTCGAGATCCACAATCCGATCAGACCCCCCGCGATCCCCAGCACGGCCGAGATCACCGGTATCCACTCGAGCCGCTGAGTCAGCGCGCGCGCAGCCGCGGCAGGGGCGATGAGCACCGCGACGCCGAGGATCGCACCGACCGCAGGCATCGCGACGACGACCGATGCGGCGATCACTCCGGTCACGGCGAGCTCGATCGGCCAGCTGCGGAAGCCGGCCGCGGCGAAGCCGACCGGGTCGAACGTGTGGAAGAGCATGCGGCGCCCGAACACCGCGACGAGCACGAGGGCTGCGACCAGCACGCTCGCGGTCACGACGACGTCGGTGAGGCTCACCCCGAGCGGCGAGCCCACGAGCAATGCCTCGACCGGTACGCCGAGCCCGGGGTTCAGTGCGGCGAGCAGCGTGCCGAGCGCGAAGCCGAACGAGAGCACCACTCCGCTCGTGACCTGACGGCCCTGTCCGGGAATGCGGGCCAGCACCGTCATGGCGAGCACGAGCACGGCTGCGAAGAGCGCCTGGCCGATCAGCAGGTTCCACCCGGCCAGCGCGAACACCACGCCGCCCGGAAAGGTCGCGTGGCTGAGCGCCACGGCGAAGAACGAGCGCCGGCGCAGCACGATCAGCGTGCCGGCGACTCCGGAGAGCAGGCCGAGCAGCACGAGTTCGAGCGACGCGAGTGCGAAATAACTCATGCCGCGACCGACCTCCGCAGGGCCGCGGCACCTCCGCGGATCAGTGCCGCGACCACGTAGGCGGCGACGAGCAGGAGCACCACGACAGCCCCCGGAGACACCGTCGCCCCCAGCGACGTCGACCACTCGAATGAGAGCCACAGCCCCGCGATGCCCGCCCCGAGGGGAAGCAGGATCGCGACGGGGATGAGCAGCGCGAATCCGCGCGTGAGCAGTCGCGCCGCGGCCATCGGAACGGTGAGCAGTGCGATGACCATGAGCACGCCCAGCGCCTGCACTCCGGCGACGACGAGCAGCGCGACGGCGACCGAGAGTGCGAGGTCGGCGCGCAGCACCCGGAACCCCGCGGCCTCAGCCCCGGCGGCGTCGAACGAGCGGAAGAACTGCGCGCGCCAGGTGAGGCCCACGACCGCGACCGCGACGATCGCGACGATGAGGATCTGCCAGAGCTGCGTCTCGGTCACCGTGAGGAGACGCCCGAACAGCAGTTCCTTGAGTTCCGAGACGTAGCCCTCCTGCTTCGACACGAGCACCACGCCGAGGCTGAAGAGCCCGGTGAGCACCACCGCGATCGCCGCGTCGGCCCCGACGCCGCCCCGATGCTCGATGACGGTGAAGAGCACGGCTGCGAGGATCGCGGCGACCACCGCTCCCGGGAGCAGACCGGCGGAGCCGCCGATCGCGGAGCCGACGACGAGGCCGGGAAACACGGAGTGCACGAGACCGTCGCTCACGAACTCGAGTTCCCGAAAGCTGATGAAGAGCCCGACGATGCCGGCCGCGACCGCGAGGATCGCGACGGTGACCAGGGCGCGCCACATGAACGGCAGTGAGAAGATGTCGATCGGACCGAGCAGCATGAGGTGGAAGGCGGGCGACAGCACCGACGGCATCACTCGGTCTCCCGCGTCGTCGTCACGGTGTGGTGATCGAGTTCCACCGTCGTGTCCTGGAACGCGTGCTGCACCGCGTCGAGGGTGAGCGCCTGTTCGACGGGACCGTACGCCGCCGGATGGCCCGGCTGATTCGGGTGGTGACCGCTCGCGAGCAGCAGCGCGTGGGAGCACGCCTCCTGAGCGATCTCCAGATCGTGCGTCGACACGATGATCGTGCGCCCCTCTGCTCGCAGCTCTCTCACGAGACGCAGCAGCACGTCGCGGTTCTCCCGATCGAGCCCGTTGAAGGGTTCGTCGAGGAGGAGGAGCCGCGGGTCGGAGACGAGCGCCCGCGCGAGAATGCCCCGCTGCTGCTGACCGCCCGAGAGCTCGCCGAAACGGCGCGACGCCCAGGCGGAGAGACCCACGCGTTCGAGCGCCCGAGAGACCGCCTCGCGGCCGGTTCGGCCGATCGGGCGCAGTGCTCCGCGCGAGCGGTAGAGACCCATGGTCACGACCTGGCGGAGCGTGACCGGAAGCGTCGCATCGCGGGTGTCCGCCTGCGGCAAGGACCCGATGCGGCGCCTGGCACGATCCGGAGTCTCGCCGAGCACCCGGATCGAACCGCCGGTGAGTTCGGCCAGCCCCAGGATGCCGCGCAGCAGTGTCGATTTGCCCGAGCCGTTCGGTCCGATCAGCGCGACCGCAGCGCCCACGGGAACCGCGAGCGTCAGGCCCTCGACCCGCGACGTCCCGTGGTATCCGAAGGCTGCCCCTTCGAGCACCAACGCCGCATCGGAGGCTGCGAGCGCGCCTCTCTCGGCACCCCCGTCGGCCCCGCCTGCCTGCATCGGCTCCGGGGCTGCGCAGTGCTGCGCGTCGCCGGGATCAGATGCTGCTGCGTCGCGTGCGGCCGTCATCCCTGCAGACTATCGGGCACCGCATCCACCTGGGCGCCCCACGCGTCGAGAATGAGTTCCGTGTTGTGCACCGTCGCGCCGATGTAGGTCGCTCCATCGCTGTCGGGTGCGCCCAGCGAATCCGCGTAGAGGTTCTCGGAGTCGACGACCTCGACGCCCGCCTCGTCGGCGATCGTCTGCGCGAGCTTCGGGCTCATCGACGACTCGACGAATACCGCTCGCACGCCGTGCTCTTCGATGGAGGCGACGAGCGCGTCGATTTCGGCGGCGCTCGGCTCGGCGTTGTCTTCGAAGCTGGGCAGGATCGACCCGGCGAACTCGATCCCGTAGTCATGCAGGTAGTACCGGAGCGAATCGTGGCCGCTCACGAGCACCCGCTCGTCTGCCGGCACCCGTTCGAACTGCGCGGCGATCCACGTGTCGAGCTCTTGCAGACGCTCGGTGTACGACGCGGCGCGCTGCTCGTAGTCGCCCGCGTGATCCGCGTCCGCCGCTGCGAGTCCGTCGGCGATCTCCGTCACCATGCCGACGGCGTTCTTCGGCGACGTCCAGATGTGCGGGTTCACGTCGCCGTGATCGTGGTCGTGCTCGGCCTCATCCGCGTGATCGTGGTCGTGATCCGCTTCGTCAGCGTGCTCGGCATCGCCAGCGTGCTCGTGCTCGTGCTCGTCCGTTGCGGCGCCCTCGGCGGTGATGTGCTTCGCCTCGTCGAGGTCGATGCCATCGGCCGCCGTGATGATGGTGCCGTCGAAGCCGGAGGCATCCACCGCATCGTCGACGAAGCTCTCGAGGTCGGCCCCGTTCACGATCAGCACGTCGGCCTCCCCGAGCGCCAGCAGATCGGCGGGGCTCGGGTCGAAGTGGTGCGCCGAGGCGTTCGGGGCGAGCAGGCCGGTGAGCTCGATGTCGTCGCCCCCCACTTCGCTCGCGAAGTCGGTCAGCTGCGTCGTGGTCGCGACGACCTTGAGCCCGGCGTCGCCGCCGTCGTCGGCATTGGCGCCGCCGCTGCAGGCGGTGAGTGCCAGGAGCGATGCGAGTGCTGCGGCGGCGAGAACGGCGGGTTTCACGGAGCGGGGCTTCTGAGTCATGACACACTTTCTAATGAGAACGAGTATCACTATACACCCCACGCCGGGAACGGGTCCTCGCTGCGCCGGCACCAGGCACCTCGGAGGAACGGACGCGCTTCGACGCGCATTCCCGGCGCTGGCGCTCGTAAGCTGGGCGGATGGAAGACGCGACGGCGGAGACCGCGCTGGCATGGCGCGACGCGCTCCGCCGCGGCGACGTCTCCGCGCGCGAGGTGGCCGAACGGTATCTGCGCCGCATCGAGGCGCACCACGAACTCGGAGCATTCCTCGCGGTCATCGGCGACCAGGCTCACACGGACGCGACGGCAGCCGACGCGCGATTCGCGGCGACATCACGCTCGGAACGCTCGACGCTGCCTCGTCTCCATGGGCTGCCCATCGCCGTCAAGGACCTCGTAGAGGTCGCCGGAATGGCGACGACCCGCGGCAGCGCCGCCCTTCGCCACCGCGTGGCCACCGCCGACGCTCCGGGAGTCGCGATGCTGCGCGCGGCCGGCGCGATTCCGCTCGGGAAGACGCAGGTGTCGGAGCTCGGCCTGACCGGTTACTCCGAGAACGCCATCGCGCCACCCGCGCGCAATCCGCTCGACCCCTCGCGCACTCCGGGTGGATCCTCCGGCGGGAGCGCGGCTGCGGTCGCGGCCGATCTCATCCCCATGGGTCCGGGAACGGATGGCGGCGGTTCGATCCGCATCCCAGCGCTCGCCTGCGGTCTCGTCGGACTCAAGCCGGGTCTCGGCGCGGTGCCAGGGGATCTGGCCGCGGCCGCTCCCTCCCTGCACGACGAGTTCGGTGCGCCGCGGTTGACGGTGAGCGGCCCCTTGGCCCGGGATCCGGCCGACGCGGCGATGCTCTTCGATGCGCAGCGCGGCGCGACGGGGGAGCCAGCCTTGGCGGCCGTGCGCGCCGCCGATGAGCTCACCGGACTCCGCATCGCGTACTCTGCGGCCTCGCCGTTCGCATCGGTGTATCCGATCGCGCTCAGTGCCGAATCAGGCTGCGCGTTCGAGGCGGCCAGGGAGCGCCTCGCCGCCCGCGGTCACCGCATGGATGAGGCGACCTTCGCCTACGACCCCGAGTACCCCGAGGCGTTCACGACCTCGTGGACGGCGGGCCTCTCGCGTCTGGCGCTCGCTCCCGATGCCGCTGCACGCCTGATGCCGCTCACCAGCCTCTTCCGCGAGCGCGCCCGCGCACGAACCGTCGAGGCGCATGAGCGCGCAGGGGCACGGCTGCGCGATTTCGCCGCAGACGCGCGACAGCAGTGGGGCGCCTACGATGCCGTCCTCACTCCCGGACTCACGATGCTCCCCCCGCGCGTCGGCGCCTTCACGTCGATGCATCCGGATGACGACTACCGGCTGCAGTGCGAGTGGGCTCCCTTCACGTCGATGGTGAACGTCTCAGGGCTGCCCGCGGTCGCTGTGCCGGTGATGCGGCTGCCGAACGGGCACGCAATGGGGGTGCAACTCATCGGCAGGATCGGCTCCGAGTCGCAGTTGCTGCAACTCGCGGCGCAGCTCACGTCCCCGTGAGTGCGCCGTCGCGCCCCTCTCGGCAACTCGACCGCGACTGCCGGCAGACCGCGATTTTCAGAGATCTTGCAGCGAGCTTCATTAGCACTCTCAGGTACCGAGTGCTAATTTATATGCACATTGAGTGACCTCCACTCAAGTTTCACTGGAAGGAGAAAATCATCATGGCAATGACATTCGATCCCTTCAGCGAGCTGGATCGCTGGGCCGCAGGAGCGCTCCAGCAAGCGCGCTCCGGTCCGCGCCAGATGCCGGTCGACCTCCAGCGCGACCACGAGCGGTACGTCTTGAACGCCGATCTGCCCGGCGTCGACCCGGGCTCGATCGACGTCGATGTCGACGGCCAGCTCCTGACAATCCGCGCGCAGCGCACCGCCGACGTGGCAGAAGGCTCGAAGTGGCTCACGCGTGAGCGCCCCTCCGGCACCTATCTGCGGCAGTTCAGCGTCGGGCAGGGCGTCGACATCGCCGGCATCTCCGCCTCGTACGACAACGGCGTGCTCAGCGTCGTGATCCCCGTGAGCGAGCAGGCGAAGCCGCGCAAGATCGCCGTGCAGGGTCAGTCCGAGCACGTCGAGAGCGACACTCAGAAGTCCCTGACCCACTGATCCGGCACCGTACGCACGCCGCGTGACGCTGTGGGGCGCCGTTCGGGCGCCCCACAGCGTCACGCGCGAACCGGGACGCGCGGACTCGGGAAGCTTCCGATCCGCCGACGCAGCGATCAGGAGGCGAGGCGGCCCGGCCGAAGCGGCAGGCCCGCCGCCGTGTACGCCTCGTCGATGAGGGCCATCGTACGACGGGAGCGCTCGAGGCCGACGCGCGATCGCTCACCGCTGCGCACCGCTGACCGAATGCGGCGCAGTTGATGGGTGTACGACGACGAGGCGCCCAAATGCTCCGAACGCTCTTCGACGCCGGCTCCCGTCGTCGTGCGCACGATGAGGCGCCCGTCCTCCTGGGGTTTCACGAAGTTCGGCAGCACGACCTCGCCCAGGCTTCCGTGCACTCGGAGCCCGAAGTTCCATTCGTCGCTCGCCATGCTCGTGTGCATCGACACGGGCACGCCTCCGAGCTCCAATCCGGCGACGACCGTCGCATCGACCCTCGCGTCACCCGTGTGCCCCTCAGCCCGCGCGAAGTCGAGGGTGAGCGGCGGCGCAGTCGGCAGACGCACACCCCCGAGCTCTCCTCCGAGCTGATCTCCGAGCAGGAGCAGGGCGTGCAGCGCGTAGCACCCGAGATCCATCAGCGTGCCGCCGGCGAGATCGAAGCTCCATCGCGGGTCGCGCAGCGCGGGCGCCGGCATGTCCATATGCACGTCGACACCGCGGATCTCCCCGATCGCGCCCTCGCGCACGTGACCGATGAGGCGATGCATGGCCGGATGATCGGCGTAGTGGAATGCCTCCCACGCCCAGCCGGCCGAGCGCTCGAGTCTGGCGGCGACGCGATCGAATTCTGCGAGGTTCGCCGCGAACGGCTTCTCGACGAGCACATTGCGTCCGGCTTCGAGCGCTCGTGCCGCCCACTCGGCGTGCAGCCCGTTGGGAAGGCCGATGTAGACGAGGTCGAGCGAGTCGTCTTCGATGAGGGACGCGTAGCTCTCGGCTGCCGCCGAGAAGCCCCGTTCGGCGGCGTAGTGACGAGCGCGCTCGGGATCCCGCGCCGCGACAGCGGCACGAATGTCACCGGTCTCCGCCGTCGCCGCGATGATCGACTCCTCGGCGATGCGCGACGCGCCCAGCATGCCGATGCGCAGCGGCGCACTCATGACGCCTCCGGGATGTCGGTCGCGCCGAGCGCCTCGCGCAGGCAGGCGACGCTGCGGCGCGCACTGTCGAACGCCGCCACCGCGTCAGCTTCGTGCTCGATGACCGTATCCTGCTCCACCACGTACCATCCGGCATACCCCACGCCGCGCAGCGCGCGGACGATCTCCACGATGCGCGCGTCGCCGGCGCCGAGTGACCGATACATGCCCTGGCGCACCCCCTCGCGGTAGTCGATCTCTCCGGCTCGCACCCGCGCGGCGACGGCGAGACTCACATCCTTCAGGTGCGCGTGCACGATGCGGTCCGCGTACTGCTCCACGAAGGCGACCGGATCGCCGCCGCCGAGCGTGTAATGGCCCGTATCGAGGCACAGGCCGATGCGGGAGCCTGCGATCACGCGCTCCACCGCATTCGGGGCCTCGACCACCGTGCCGAGATGGGGGTGCAGGGTCGCCACCACCCCGACGGCGGCGGCGGCATCGTGCGCACGATCGAGGTTGGCGAGCAGCGTGACCCATTCCGGGTCGCTCAACTCGATCGCACCGTCATACCCTTCCGCTCCCGTCACCGCCGAGAGCACGAGCGTCGTGGCGCCGGAGGCGACGTACGCCTCGAGTTCGCGCTCGATCGCCGGCAGCGGATCCACCGCCGCCCGGTGCAGCACGACCGGGAAGAACCCGCCGACGGCTTCGAGGCCCGCTGCGGCGAGCGCTGCGGCGCGCTCGGCCGGAGCATCGGGCAGAAACCCTTCCGGCCCGAACTCGGTCGCCGTGATCCCGAGCGACACCATCTCGGAGAGCACGCGCTCCCGCTCCAACTGCAGCCCCCAATCCGGGACCTCGATGACGCCCCAGCTGATGGGGGCGGCTGCGATGCGTGCGCGATGTGCCATGTGCGACTCCTTCGTCGGTGCAGTGCGAGTGGATGAGGATCAGGCGCCGGCCGCGGTCGTGCCCTCGACCGGCGTGCTCGACTGCCAGGTGCGCGTCTCGGCCGATCGCTCGGCCGCCGAGACCACCTGGGCCGCCGAGAGCGCATCCTGAATATTCGAGTTGATGGCCTCGCGCCCGAGCACCGCCTGGAGGAACTTCTTGGCCTCGATCACCTTGAGGTCGTCGTATCCCATCGAGGTCCCCGCTCCCGGCTGGAAGCGGTTGAAATCACCCATCCCCGGCCGGGCCATGACGCGCGTGTACCCCTGGTTCTCCGCGCCCAGACCGCCCGAGAGGTGCAGCTCGTTCATGCGCTCGAAGTCCCAGTGCGCCGAGCCGCCCGTGCCGTAGACCTCGATGCCGTAGCTCGCGCGAGGGCCCACCGAGACCCGGGAGGCCTCGAGGGTGCCGACGGCGTGCGCCGCCGGAGCCCCGTCCGCGACTCGCACGAGCATCCCGGCGTAGTCCTCGTTCTCGACCGGTTTTATGTCGCCGTTCTCGATCAGCGCGAAGTGGGTTCCCGTGCCCATCGGAAGCTCGGGGCGCTCGGCGTACACCGTCGAGGTGACTGCGCTGACCTCGCCGATCGGGCCGAGCGTGTACTGGACGAGATCGACCAGGTGGCCCATGAGGTCGCCCAGAACGCCGTTGCCCGCCAGCCCCCGCACGAAGCGCCACGACAGGGCGCCGCGCGGGTCGGCCGAGTAATCCGCGAACATCTGCCCGCGGACATTCGTGATGCGCCCGAGCCTGCCCTCGGCCACGAGTTCGCGCAGGTACTCGATCGCGGGGGCATGGCGATAGTTGAACCCGATCGACGTGACGACGCCGGCCTCCTTGGCCGCGTCCGCGACCGCGCGGGTCTCGTGCTCGCCGCGGCCGACCGGCTTCTCGATCCAGAAGTGCTTGCCGGCCCGGGCCGCCGCGATGCCGATCTCCGAGTGCAGGAAGTTCGGGGCGCAGATCGACACGACGTCGACGTCTGGATCGTTCAGCACATCGTGGTAGTCCGCCGAAGCCCGCTCGTACCCGAGCACGCGCACCGCCTCATCCGTACGCGCCGGCGCCGGGTCCGCCGCGTGCACCAGGCGGGGTGCGAGCCCGAGATCCGGGTACGCGTACTTGAGGTTGGCGTAGGCGCGGCTGTGCAGCTGGCCCATCCACCCGACGCTGATGAGGCCCACCCCGATCTCGGTGGTGCCGTCTGCACGTGTCCGCATCTTCGCTCGTTTCGTCTTCGTGGTGCCGTGCACCGGTTCTCACTGTGGGGCCGGCCGGGGGCCGGGCCCGGGTCTGGGATCCTCGACTGTCGACCGGAGTGATCCTGACTCTGGACTTGATTCTGGACCGGTCCAAATTGTACGGACATGGTGGCTGCGGTGTCAACAGTCCCGTGGGACCGAGGGTGTCCGCCGAACCCGAGCGAATCCCGCCGCCCGAATCCCTCGTGCTCAGCACTCGAGCTCGATCTCGGTGCGGGGGGCGCCGGTGCAGCGGGGGCGGCCGGTGCGCCCCCGGGATGCAGAACGGGCGCCCGATCCTCATCCGGATCGCGCGCCCGCCCTCGCGGAACCGAGAGACGCTCAGCGGCGTGAACGCCCTGGGGCGTCCTCCCCGTCGTCCTCGTCGTCCGCGTACTCGCCGGGGACGACGGTGACGGCCTCGGTCACCTGCACGCGTCCCACGCCCGCCGCGGCGTCGCCCTCGATCTCATCGCGGATCGTGCGCACCGCGTCGGTGCTCGTGCCGACATCCCGCAGTTCGTGGACCAGCTGCTCGAGCTCCGCGCCGCCGGCCATGAGTCCGGTGAGCTCCTCGAGCGAGATCGCGGATTTCTCGTGGTACCCGATGCTCTGTCCGCGCTTCAGCAGCAGGAAGCGATCGCCCACCGGGTAGGCGTGGTGCGGATTGTGGGTGATGAAGATCACGCCGAGGCCGCGATCGCGCGCCTGGATGATGTAGCGCAGCACCACACCCGACTGCTTCACGCCGAGCGCGGCGGTCGGCTCGTCGAGGATCAGCACCTTCGCGCCGAAGTACACGGCTCGCGCAATGGCCACGCACTGGCGCTCGCCGCCCGAGAGGGTGCCGATCGGCTGATCCACGTCGCGCAGATCGATGCCCATGTCGAGCAGCTCCTGCTTCGCCGTCTTGCGCATGAAGTCGACGTCGAGCCGCTGGAACGGACCCCAGCCCTTCGTCTGCTCCGACCCGAGGAAGAAGTTGCGCCAGACCGGCATGAGGGGCGCGACCGCGAGATCCTGATACACGGTGGCGATGCCCCGGTTCAGCGCCTCGCGCGGCGAGTTGAACTTCACCGGTTCGCCCTCGACGAGGTACTCGCCGGCGGTGTGCTGATGGAGCCCTGCGATGATCTTGATGAGCGTGGACTTGCCGGCGCCGTTGTCGCCGAGCACGCACATCACCTCGCCGCTCGCCACCTGCAGGCTGACGTCGCGGAGCGCGATGATGTTGCCGTACCGCTTCTCGGCGTCGCGCAGCTCGACGAGCGGCGCCTTCGCGGTTGCCGTGGCCGTCGCCGGAGCGGCGGCTGTCGATGTGGCGTTCACTTTTTCCCTCCTCGCGCCGCGCGGCGCTGCAGCGTGAAGTTCAGCACGGTGGCTCCGAGGAGCATGGCGCCGAGGAAGAACTTCAGCCAGTCCGGATTCCACTCCGCGTACACGACGCCCTTGAGCGCCATGCCGTAGATCAGTGCGCCGATCGCGCCGCCGATCGCCGAGCCGTATCCGCCGGTCATGAGGCAGCCGCCGACGACGGCCGCGATGATGTAGAGGAACTCGTTGCCGATGCCCTCACCCGACTGCACCGTCTTGAATGCGAAGAGCTGGTGCATGCCGAGCAGCCACGCGCAGAAGCTGACGCCCATGTAGAGGCCGATCTTCGTCTTCACGACGGGGACGCCCACGGCGCGAGCCGCGTCGGGGGCGCCGCCCGACGAGAAGATCCAGTTGCCGACCTTGGTGCGCTGCAGGATCCAGGTCGCGATGAGCACGAGGATGATCCAGTAGAAGACCGTGATCTTGACGTTGACGCCGAAGACGGGGATGTCGGCCGCGAACACCGCTTCCGCGGAGGCGAACCCGGGCCACTGCGCGATGGAGGGGGCTGCGACGCCGCCCGTGAGCGCGCGCGTCACGCCGAGGTTGAGGCCGGTCAGCATGAAGAAGGTCGCGAGCGTGATGATGAAGCTCGAGAGCTTCGTCTTCGTCAGCAGCCAACCGTTGAGCAGCCCGATCAGCAGCGAGAACACCAGGCCGACGATCGCTCCGACCCAGACGTTCCCCCCGAACCAGTACATGAAGAGGGACGACGAGAGCGCCGCCGAGATGACGCCGACACCCGCCGACAGGTCGACCTCGCCGCCGATCATCAGGAGCGATACGCCGACCGCCATGATGCCGACGGTCGAGGCGCCGTACAGGATCGTCGCGATCGAGCTCGGCTGAGTGAACTGGGGGGCGACCACGGCGAACATGATCGCGAGTACCAGTGCGGCTGCGGTGGCGCCCGCCTCGGGCTTCGTGAAGAACCTGGTGAACAGGTTGCCAGAGGCGACGCGCTCATCGAGCTTGGGTGCGGTTGCTGTACTCATGGATTCGACCTTCCGGCGCGACCCTTCTCTTACTCTGCCGACTCGTCGTCGCCGCTGCCCTCGAACTGCGCGGAGACGCTGTCGGCGTTTTCGGCGTTGACGACGGTGGGTCCGGTCAGCACGGCCTGGCCGCCACCGAGCACGTATCCGCCCTCGGTGTAGAGGCGCACTGCTTCAACGGCGGAGTATCCCTGCACGAACGGCTGCTGATCGATGCCGAAGAGGATCGTGCCGTCCTTGATCGCCGTGTAGACATCGGCGTTGAGGTCGGTCGTGGCGAGCGTCGCGCTGCTGCCGGCGTCGGCGATCGAGTCCATCGCGGTCATCGCGAAGGGTGCTCCGAGGGTGAGCACCGCGTCGATGTCGGAGTTGGTCTGCAGCTTCGACGTGATGGTCGAGGCGACGTTGGTCATGTCGGTGCCCTGCACGTAGAGCACTTCCGACGTGCCCTCGAAGGTGTCCGCGAGCCCCTCGCAGCGGGCTTCGAGGCCGACGTGCCCCTGCTCCTGGATGACGCAGACGGCCTTCTTCAGGCCGGCGTCGTTGAACTGCTCGCCAGCCGCCTGGCCTGCGATGAACTCGTTCTGCCCGAAGTGCGCGAGCACTCCGAGGTCTTTGTAGGCTTCCTCGCCCGCGTTGATGCTGAAGACGGGGATGCCCGCGTCGACGGCCTTCTGCACTTCGCCCGCCATGGCGTCCGACTTCGCGAGCGTCACGACGATGCCGTCCACGCCCTGGTCGACTGCCTGCTGCACGAGCTGAGCCTGGCGCGCACCGTCGGGATCAGAGCTGTAGAGCAGCTCGACGTTATTGCGTTCGGCGGCGTTCTCGGCCCCCGAGCGGATGGTGTCCCAGAAGGTGTCGCCCGGTGCGGCGTGCGTGACGAGTGCAACCTTGATCTCTTCTTCGTCGACGCCACCGCCGCCGCCACCACCTGCAGCACCGCCGCCGGCGCCGGCGGGAGTACCGCACGCAGCGAGGGCCAGTGCTCCGACGCCCGCGAGGCCTGCGAGGCCGATCTTCGACCAACGCCCGAAACGTGATTTCAACATAGCTGCACTCCATCGTGTAATTGAACTAATGTCGTTACAAAGCTTGCGCTCTGCGTTTACAGTACCGTAACTTCCGCGATCCGGCATCTCTTCCGGTAAAGGTTGAATAACGACCACTCGGCACCTCGCTCATGTCTGTTGCAGCCATCCGTACGGTCTCTCGCAGCGTTCCGCGGAGCGCTGCGGCTCACGGGCGATGCCGACAGCGCCGGTCGCTCTCGAGCGCCGCGCGCCAGCCGCAGCTGCCGCGTCGGCTCGCTTTCGAACGGCGAGAAACCCCTCCGCCTCTAGTATCCCGCTGTCCGGCGTCTCCCCGGGCGCACCGAGCGCGGACGGGTGCGGGTCGCGCAGTGCCGGTGACCGCGGCACGCCGTGGCACGATGGGAGCGTGAGCACCCGCGAGCCGGCACCCCGTCGCCCCACGATGCGCGACATCGCTGCGCGCGTCGGCCTGTCGCGGCAACTGGTCTCGATCGTGCTGCGCGGCGCACCGGGCGCGAGCGACGCGTCTCGCGAGCGGATCCTCGCAGCGGCGCGCGAACTCGGCTACCACCCCGACGATTCAGCTCGCATGCTGCGGCGACGACGCAGCGGGCAGCTGGGCGTCCTCTTCACCGTGCGGCAACCGTTCGAGGTCGATCTCGTCGATGCGCTCTACCGTCGCGCCGACGATCACGGGTTCACGCTCGCGCTCGGCGCCATCGGCGAGCAGCACGATCTCGAGACCGCTCTGTCGGGCCTCATGCGCCAGCGCATCGAGGGTCTGATCGTGCTCGACGCCGGAACCGGCGGGCACGAGATCACCGAGCTCCCCTCCGGCCTTCCCGCGCTGCTGCTGGGAGGCCCGACCTCACCGGACGCGCACGACCGGATCGATATCGAGAACGAGCGAGGGATCACCCTCGCCGTCGAGCACCTCAGCGCTCTCGGGCACACGAGAATCGCCTATCTGGGTGCGGCGAGCGGGCCGAATGCCGCCTCCAGGCTCGCCGGATACCGGCGCGCGATGGCCTCACGCGGCCTCCCCGGACGCGTCGTTCCGAGCGACTTCACCGAACTCGGCGGTCATCGGGCAGCACTGTCGCTCCTCGCGGATGGGAGCGTCCGGGAGCACAGCAGCGGAGGGGGAGGCACGGCCGACGCGCCTGGCAGGGTGACGGCACTCGTGTGCATGAACGACCACTGCGCGATCGGCGCCCTGCAGACCCTGGTGCGCGCCGGCGTGCGGGTGCCGGAGGAGGTCTCGATCGTCGGCTTCGACGACAGCTCGGCCGCGGCACTGCCCTACGTGGCGCTCACCTCGGTGCGACCCGATCCTGATCATCTGGCGCAGTTGGCCGTCGAGACACTGCGCGCCCGCCTCGCCGACCCGGGAGCGCCCGCGGTCAGGCGCCAGGTGGCTCCGACCCTGTGCACCCGTGCGAGCACCGGTGCAATGAGAACGTGACGACGCAGCGCGCGGGTGGCGCCGTGAGCGGGCAGGCGATGCCGCGCGCGCGGAGCACGAAGCCCAGCCGGCGGCTCGATCATGCGGAGGCGCGCACCACCAGAGCGGGCGGGATCAGCAGTTCGCCGGCCGGCTGATCGGGATCACCGGCCTGCGCCCCGAGCAGCGCCTCAGCAGCCTCACGGCCGATGCGGCGGTTGTCGGGATCGACGCTCGTCAGCGAGATGCGCGGGATCCCCGCGAGTGTGGTGTCGTCGTACCCCACGACCCGGCAGCCGCCGGGCACCGGCACGCCCGCCGTCTCGAGCGCGGTGATGACGGCCACGGCCGTCAGATCGTTGAAGGCCACGATCGCCTGGGGCAGGCGGTCTTCGGCGAGGAGCCGTTCGACGGCCTCGCGCACGCCCTCCTCGGTGAACGCGGCCGGTTCGACCCACGCCCGACCGCCGAACTGGCGGGCCTCGACCGCCGCGCGGAATGCGGCTTCGCGAGCGGCAGCCACCGTCCCGCCGTCGCCCCCGACGAACGCGATGCGCTCGACGCCCCGCGCGGCGAGGTGCGCGATCACGAGATCGAGCCCTGCGTCGTCGTCGGTGCGCACCGTGGCGACCACGTCGTCCGTCGCGTCGATCGCGCTGGCGACCACGGTCGGAATCATCGCGGTCAGTGCGGCGAGCTCCCGGAAGTCGGGGATCGTGCCGACCGCGATGAGCCCCGACGGGCGCAGGTCGCGCAGCACGTCGAGGTTGTCGCGATCCAGCACAGCCCCACCAGCGCCATCATCGACCTGCGCGCTCATGATCATGGTCCGCCGCCCGGCTTCGGCGAGCCGCGCCTTCGCTGCCCCGACGATCTCCGCGAAGAGCGGGTTGTGCAGGTTCGACACGAGAATCGCCACGATGTCGCGGCGCCCCGCCGACAACGACTGCGCGACGAGGTTGGGGCGGTAGCCGAGCTGCGCTGCGGCGTGCAGCACACGGAGGCGGCGCTCCTCGCTGACGTTGTCGCCGTTGGTGAAGACGAGGGAGACGAGAGACTTCGAGACCCCGGCCACCCGTGCCACATCCCGGATCGTCGGCGGGCGCACGGGGGCGTCAGGCGTCTCGCCCGGTGTGCGCTCCATCGTCCCTCCTCATGCCTCGTTCATCATATGGGGGCCGCACTCATGAACTCAGGGCGCGAACGCAGTCGGGAACGCGGCTGCGAACGCGTCGAGCGCAGCATCGGCGTCTCCGCTCGCCCAGGCCTCCATGCCGACCACGCCGTCGTATCCGACCTCGCGCAGCACCCGCGCCACGGCCTCGTATCGGATCTCGCCCGTGCCGGGCTCGCAGCGCCCCGGTACGTCGGCGACCTGGATCTCACCGATCCACGGCAGCGCCTCGCGCACGAGCTCGACGAGATTCCCCTCGCCGATCTGCGCGTGGTAGAGGTCGAGATTGAGTCGCAGGTTGGGGTGGTCGACCCCGCGCACGAGGGCGAGCGTGTCGGCAGCCCGCGCGAACGGTGTGCCCGGATGGTCGACCGCGGTGTTCAGATTCTCGAGCACGAAGGTGCGCCCGGCTGCCGCACCCAGATCGGCCACTCGGCGGAGGGTGTCGGCGGCGTGCACCCAGTCCGCTCCCGAGACCCGCGCCCCGGGCACGACCGGCAGGCCGCCCTCGCCGAGACCGGTGCCGTGCAGGTTGAGGCGCGGGGCATCGATCACCTCTGCAGCCCGCAACGATTCGCCCGCGGTCGCGAGCAGGGCAGCACGGCCCTCGGCGGTCGTGAGGTCGCCGCGCAGGTAGCCGGTCATCGAAGAGAACTCGGCCCCGGTCGCGGCGAGGGCGGCGAGATCCTTCGTGCTCCAGTCCCAGATCTCCACGAGAAATCCGCGCTCGTGGATGCGTCGCACGCGCTCCGCGATCGGCAGGTCGGTGTACAGCATCTCGGCGCAGGCCGCGAGACGATAGCTCATGCGCGCACTCCCGCCCGCTCGGTGCCCGGGATCACAGCTCGACCGCGACCGCGGCGCCGGTCTCGGCCGATCGCTGCGCCGCATCGGCGAGGATCAACGCGGCGCGCCCATCCTCGAACGTCGGGCTGGTCGACGACTCTCCGCGCACGAGCTTCACGAACTCGCCGAGTTCAGCCGCATACGCCTCCGCGTACCGCTCGAGGAAGAACTCGGGGTAGGGCGGCCGGGCTTCCACGGCGTGCCCGTTCGAGAGCACCACCGTGTTCTGCAGAGGGTTGCCGACCTGCAGCATCCCCTTCGATCCGAAGGCTTCCATGCGCTGGTCGTACCCGATGGCGCTGTGCCGGGAGTTCACGATCGTCACGATTGCGCCCGACGCGGCCCGCAGGGTGGCGACGGCGGTGTCGAAATCACCGTGCTCGCGTGCGCCGGCGTCGAAGGTGCGCGTGCCGGTGGCGCTGACCGAGACGATGTCGTCGATGAAGAATCGCGCCATGTCGAAGTCGTGGATGGTCATGTCGCGGAAGATGCCGCCCGAGACGCCGATGTAGTCCGCGGGAGGAGCCGCCGGGTCGCGGCTCACGATGATCAGCTGTTCGAGATCGCCGATCTCTCCAGCACGCACCCGCGCCTGCGCGGAGGCGTGATTCGGATCGAACCGGCGGTTGAACCCGAGCGCGACCGGAACGCCGCTCGATGCGACCAACGGCCGGAGGGCGTCGACGCGCGCGATGTCGAGGTCGATCGGCTTCTCGCAGAGCACGGGGAGGCCCGCGCGCAGGGAGGCCTCGATGAGGTCGACGTGCGTGGGGGTCGGCGAGGCGATGAGGATCGCGTCGACCTCTCCCGAGGCGATCAGCGTCTCGGCGGATTCGGTCGCCGTTGCGCCGTAGCGCGCAGCGACCGCGTGCGCTCCGTCGACGAATGGGTCGGCGACCCAGGAGAGCGTCGCCTCCGGCGAAGCGGCGATGCTGGCCGCGTGCACCTGGCCGATGCGGCCGGTGCCGATGAGTCCGAAGCGGATGGGCTGTTGCGTCATTGCGATTCCCTTGCGGTGGGTGCCGGGGCGGGCGCTACCGTTCCTGCGCCTAGCACGAGCTAAATTGTTAGTACAAAGTACGATTGTAGGGCCGGCGCAGGCCGAGCGCCACTCGGGTGGCGCGCGCCCGGCTGAGCCCCGGCACGTATGCGCCGAAAGCGCACTTCGTGTCGTACCGAGCGGCGGGGAGAGCCGCAATTGCGCTTTCGGCGCGATCAGACGTGCGGGATCCCCGCCGTCGAGGCGCGCACGACGATGCGCGGCGGGAAGATCCGCGTTTCGGCGGCCGTTCCCGACAGCAGCGCGAGCAGCGCCTCCCCCGCAGCCTCGCCGAGCTCCGCGGGGTCTCCGCTGATCGTCGTGAGCGCGATGAGGCCGTAGGCGGCGAGCGGCGAGTCGTCGTACCCCACGACGGAGAGGTCTCTCGGCACCGCGAGCCCGGCATCGGCGGCCGCTCCGATCACTCCGACGGCCATCGGATCGTTCACCGCGAAGACGGCCGTCGGCCGCGCTCGTGAGCGTCCGGCGGGGCGTTCTCCGGCGGACGGTCCGGCGAACAGCGTCGCCACCGCCGCGCGGGCGGCGTCCTCTCCGGTCGCATCCGCCGGCACGACGAGCGGTTCGAGGCGGGCTTCGGTCATGGCGGCGACGTACCCGCGCGCACGTTCCGTCGCGCTCGCTCCCGGCCCCGAGACGCAGACGATACGGCGATGACCGAGCCCGAGCAGGTGCCGCGTCGCAAGGCGCCCGCCGGCGGCCTCATCGCTGGCGATCACGGGCACCCGCGGCGCGCCGACGGCTCGCGTGCCGAGCACGACTGCCGGCACCCCCGAGCGCTCGACGGCATCGGCGCTCACCTCGCCGGCGATCACGATCCCGTCGACGCGCAGGGCGCGGAACGCGTCGAGCGGATCGATGTCGAGGTGCGCGTTGAGGTGCGCGTCGGCGATGCTGAGTGCGTAGCCATCGGCGCGGAGTGCCGCCCGGAGACCGGCGAGCGCCTCGACGAACCACAGATTCGAGAAGTCGTCGACCACGACGCCGATGCTGCGCGTGCGGGTTCCCGCGAGACCGGCGGCGAGCCGGCTCGGCGTGTAGTCGAGCTCGGCGACGGCTGCGAGCACCGCCGCGCGCTTCTCGTCGCTGACCTGCGAGGAGTTGCGCATCACGAGCGAGACGAGGGACTTCGAGACGCCGGCGCGCGCGGCAACGTCGTAGATGGTCGGTCGTCGCATCGTTCGCCTTTCGTGCAGCTGGCAGGTCCCCCTGCCGACATCAGGGTACGCGACTTCGGTTCCGGGCGAACGCGGTGCGTGCGGGTGGACATGATGCGCGCGGGTGAGCACGGTGCGCACGGGTGAGCACGGTGGGCTCTGGCGAACGCAGCCTGAGGCGGCCGACGCGCGATCGCAGGCCGCGGTCCAATTGACAGCACATGGACGCCCGGCTACCGTGGTGCCAATTGGAGCGCTCCAATCAAGGACGCGCTGCTGGTGCCCAGCACCGAAGTTCCCCAGCAAGGAAGCCCGAAAGGAACCCCCATGACCACATCACTCGGCGTCGCCGTCATCGGAGCCGGCATGGCCGGCAAAGCTCACGCCGCCGCATACCGGGCCGCCTCGACGGTGTACGCGCCCGTGCTGCCCGAGATCCGACTCGTCGCGATCGGCGACTCCTTCGAGCCCCTGGGCGTCGAGACCGCGAAGCGATTCGGCTTCGAACGGAACGTCGTCGACTGGCGCGACATCGCCGCCGCAGACGACATCGACGTCGTCAGCGTCGTCGTCGCGAACTCGCTGCACCGCGAAATCGTCGAGGGTCTCCTCGCGGCCGGCAAGCACGTGCTCTGCGAGAAGCCCCTCAGCGACACGATCGCAGATGCGCGAGCCATGGCCGAGGCCGCACGATCCGCGGAAGCGCAGGGCCTCGTGGCCCGTATCGGATTCAGCTACCTCCGCTCCCCCGGCATCGCGTTCATGCGGCAGCTCATCGACGACGGACGGCTCGGAGACCTGCTGCACTTCTCCGGCCGCTATTGGACCGACTACGGGTGCCGCCCCGACGCGCCGATCAGCTGGCGCTACCAGGGCCCCCAGGGATCGGGCGCTCTGGGCGACATCGGCAGCCACGTGAGCTACATCGCGGAATACCTGTGCGGACCAGCGCACTACGTCTCCGGCGGTCGCTTCCACACGTCGATCGTCGAGCGCCCGAAGCCGCTCGGCCAGGTGATCGGCCACACCGGGGGCGACGTGAGCGATGAGACTTCCCCCGTGACGAATGACGACTACGCGACCTTCAATGCGCGCTTCGCGGCCTGTGTCGGCACGATCGAGGTCTCACGCGTCGCGGCCGGTCACCCGAACGGTCTCGCGCTCGAGATCTTCGGAACGCGCGGGGCCGCGCGCTGGTCGCAGACGAACCCGGCGCAGGTCGAGGTCATGCTGCACGACGAAAACGCCGACGTCGCCGGTTACCGCACGATCCCGCTGGGGCCGGCGCACCCCCACTACGCCGGTGGATGGGCGATGGACGCCCCCGGCGTCGGCATCGGCCAGAACGATCTATTCGTGCACCAGGCCCGCGCCTTTCTCGAAGAGGTCGCCGGCGTCCCCGCCGAAGCGTCGCTCCCCCGCTGCAGGAGTTTCGACGACGGCGTGCACAACATGGAATTCCTCGCCGCCGTCGCCGACTCGGCCGCGCACGGCGGCACGACGGTCGCCGTCCGCTGATCCTCCCCGCTTCCACCTCTGGCGAAAAGAGCCCTCACATGAAACTCGGCGTGTACAACGCGATCCTCCACGACCGCAGCCTGCCGCAGGCGATCGAGATCGTCCGCTCGCTCGGCCTCACCGGCATCGAGCTCAACTCGGGCGGATTCCTCCCCGCCACGCACATCCCGAACCTCGGGGACGTCCTCGACTCCGACGTCGCTCGCGACGAATTCCTCGAGCAGTTCGCCGACACGGGAGTCTCCATCGCGGGCCTCAACTGCAACGGCAACCCGCTGCATCCGAAGCGCGCGATCGGTGAGGCGCACGCGGCAGATGTGCGGCGGTCGATCCGGCTCGCTGAGCGACTCGGCCAGGATCGCGTGGTGACCATGTCGGGTCTTCCCGGCGGCGAACCGGGCGCGACCGTGGTCAACTGGGTGGTCAACGCCTGGAACTCGGCCGCCCTCGACGTGCTCGACTACCAGTGGGATATCGCAGCGGAGTTCTGGCGCGAGATGGACCGCTTCGCCGCCGACCACGGCGTGAAGATCGCACTCGAACTGCACCCGCAGAATCTCGTGTTCAACTCGGCCGACGTGCACAAGCTCATCGAGCTCACGAATGCGACGCACATCGGCGTCGAGCTCGATGCCTCACACCTCTTCTGGCAGCAGATGGATCCCGTGGCCGTCGTACGGCATCTCGGCGAACTCGTCGTGCATGCCGCGGCGAAGGACGTGCGCGTGAACCCCGAGTGGGCGCGGCTCAACGGGGTGCTCGATAACTCGTTCCGCCGCCTCGGCCCGGACGAGCCCCGCACCAATCTCGGCGGCGACGAGTGGGCGAACGAGTGGCCGAAGCGCTCGGCGTGGGACTTCGTCGCGCTCGGGCGCGGCCACGACACCGCGTTCTGGACGGAGTTCCTCCGCGCGATCCGCGATGTCGACCCCGGCATGTGGGTCAACATCGAGCACGAGGACGTCTCGCTCGGGCGCATCGAGGGGCTCGAGGTCGCATCAAAGGTGCTGCTCGAGGCCGACGCGGCGCTGCAGGGCGCCCGCTAGCCGGCCCGGGCGCCCCGGCGGGCCAGCGAGAGCGCAATTGGAGTCGGTGTGCGGGCGGCGGCGCGCACCAACTGCGCTTTCGCGGGACTCGCGGCGCGTGGCGGGGGACTCGTGGTGGGCGGCGCGTGGCGCGTGGTGCGTGGCGGGCGGCGAGTTACGGACGCACGGCGACGCGCACCCGTTCGCCGGTCTCAGCGCTCTCGCGAGCCGCATCGAGCACCGCGACCGTGTGCAGCGCTTCATCCAGGGTGACACTCGGCGAGGCGCCGTCGACGAGCGCACGGTGCACGTCGCGGTAGAACTCCGTGTAGTCTCCGCGCAACGACGGGACGCGGATCGCGCCGGCCCCGGTGGTGAGCACGCCCCAGCGCTCCTCCGCTTCGACGCCCCACACGTCCGCGTTCGCCGCGGGGGTCAGGCCCGCGAGCAGCTGGTCGACCTGCACGTCGGCCATGTGCGACTCGTAATTGCCCTCGTGTCCGATGACGATCATGCGCCGATCGTTTCTGCGCGCGCCCTTGGTCGAGGAGACCGAGCTGAATACGCCGGAGGCGTGGTGGAGCCCGAGGAAGAACCCGACATCGACGCGCGCGTCACCCGAGCCGAACCAGTCGAGATGCGCATCGACACGGTCGACGGGCCCGAAGAGCTGCGTCAGCTGGTCGACGACGTGCGCGCCCAGGTCTCGCAGCAGCCCCTCGTCGGGGCCCTGATCGAGCACCGCGCGATCGTCCTGGTCGAGCGCGAAGTCGGCGCTCCAGACGGGCCCGAGCGCACCGGAGTCGAGCACGGATCGCAGGGTGACGAGATCCGTGTCCCATCGCCGGTTGTGGAACACGGTGAGCATGCGGTCCGCCGCGGATGCCGCGGAGATGAGCTCGCGCGCCGTAGCGGCGTCGGGAGCGAACGGCTTGTCGGCGATCACATGCACCCCGCGCTCGAGCGCGCGCAGCACCAGCTCGCGCCGCGTCGCGGGCGGCGTCGTGATGACGACGGCGTCGACGCCGGCGTCGATGAGCGCGTCGAGCGACGCGAACGCAGGCACGCCCGGCGCCGCCTCGGCGAGCGAGGACCGCGTGGCCTCCGATCGGGCGACGACGCCCGTGAGCTCCCATTCGATCGCGGCCTGAATGTACGGCAAGTGGAAGCGCCGTCCTCCGACGCCGAATCCGACGATCCCGATGCGCACGCGCGCTCCCTACTTGCTTCGCGGCACGTAGATCGCGCCGGTGGTGACTTCTTCTTCGAGCGCTTCGAGCGTACGCCCGCGGGTCTCGGGAATGCACTTCCAGACGAAGAGCAGCGCGAGCGCCCCCACGGCGGCGAACACGAAGAACGTGTTCGAGATCCCGATGCCGTCGACGAGCGGCAGGAAGAAGAGCGCGACGATGCCGTTCATGATCCACAGTGCGAAGACCGAGATGCCCATGCCGATGCCGCGCATGTGCAACGGGAAGATCTCCGAGAGGTACACCCACACGGCGACGTTCAAGAACGTCTGCATGGAGCCGACGAAGATGACGACGAGTGCGAGAATCACCCAGGGGCGGGCAGCGCTCTCAGCCGGCAGCGTCAGCGATGCGACGCCGATGAGCAGGTGGCTCACCGTGGTGAGCGTGAATCCCGTGATGAACGTCTTGCGGCGATCCAGCCGGTCCATCATCTGCAGCGCGATGATCGCGCCGATCACGGCGATGATGCCCGGTGCGACGTTCGCGATGAGGGCCGCGTTCTGCGAGAAGCCCGACTGCTCGAGCACCTGGCTGCCGAAGTACATGATGGAGTTGATGCCGGTGAGCTGCTGGGCGATGCCGAGCCCGATGCCGACGAAGATGATCTTCGTCAGGTTGCGGTTCGCGAAGATGGCACGCCATCCGATCTGCGATGCTCCGCGCTCCTCCTCGATGAGTGCGCGGAGTTCGCCGATCTCGGCCGCTGCGCGCTCGGGGGTGCGAACGGTCGCGAGAACCCGCTCGGCGTGCTCGTAGTCGCCCCGGTTGACGAGCCAGCGCGGCGATTCCGGCATGCGCAGCATGCCGAAGAAGAGCGCGATCGCCGGCAGCGCGCAGACCGCGAACATGACGCGCCAGATGTTGTCGATGTGTCCCCAGACGTTGCCGATGATCGCGTTGACCACGAACGCGGCGAGCTGACCCACGACGATCATCAGCTCGTTGCGGCCCGCGATGGAGCCGCGGATCTCGTAGGGCGCGAGCTCGGCGAGGAAGACGGGCACGACGGTCGACGCTCCGCCGACCGCGAGGCCGAGCAGCACCCGGCCGAGGATGAGGGTGCCGAATCCGAGTGGCGTGTGCGTTCCGTAGGTCTCGCCGCCCGGGGCGAAGACCACGAACGCGGTGCCGACGAAGAAGAGCACGGCGAGCAGGATGATCGTCTTGCGTCGGCCCCAGCCGTCGGAGAGCCGACCGCACGCCATCGCGCCGAGCGCGGCCGCGAATACGAGCGAACTGGTGAACCAGCCTTCGAGGAACGGCGTCAGACCCAGTTCTTCCGACATCGGGCTGAGCGCGCCGTTGACGACGCCCGTGTCGTAGCCGAAGAGCAGTCCGCCGAAGGTGGCGATGAGCGCCACGAGACCGAGTCGACGTCGATGCGGTCCGTTGCCGAGTGGCGGCAGTGCCGTACGGCTCTCTCCCGCGGTTCCGACTGTCATCTCGTTGACTCCTTCGTCGCCCGGGCCCGTCGAGTAACGGACCGCTCATGCGAGCTTAACAATGTCGTTACATTTGGACAAACTTTGGCGAGCGGTACAGTGGTCCGGTGATGTCAGCCCTCCCCGATCTCGCCCCGCTCGCCTGGGTGGTACTCGGCATCGCAGCGTGCATCGTCGGATTCTCGAAGACGGCGCTCCCGGGCGCGAACACGGTGTCGATCGCGATCTTCGCTGCGATCCTGCCCGCGAAGCAGTCCACGGGGGCACTGCTTCTGCTGCTCATCGTTGGCGATGCCTTCGCGGTGTGGGCCTACCGGAAGCATGCGAGTTGGCCGACGATGCTGCGCCTCGCACCCGCGGTCGTCGCAGGACTCGTGCTGGGCGCCGTGTTCCTCGCGTTCGCCGACGACGACTGGGTGCGCCGCGTGATCGGCGCGATCCTGCTGCTCGTGGTCGCCTTCACGATGTGGAGGCGCTACTTCTCGCTCGGTCGGGGCATGACGGCCTCGCGAGACTCGGCGGACGGCGCTGCACCTCCCACCGGAGCTGGCAGCACCACCGGCCGCGGTCTCGCCGGCAGCATCGGCTACGGCTCCCTCGCCGGCTTCACGACGATGGTCGCCAATGCCGGAGGGCCCGTCATGTCGATGTACTTCCTCGCCATGAAGTTCCCCGTGCAGGCATTCCTCGGCACGGCGGCCTGGTTCTTCGCGATCATCAATATCGCGAAGCTCCCGTTCTCCGTCAGTCTCGGCCTGATCGATGCGTCGAGCCTCGCACTCGACCTGGTCCTCGTGCCGGGCGTCGTCATCGGCGCCGTGCTCGGGCGCTGGATCGCGATGCGCATCAAGCAGCGCGTGTTCGAGCGCGCCGTGCTCGCCGTGACGATCCTCGCCGCGCTCTACCTCGTCATCTTCTGAGCCGCGGCGCGGCGGCTGCGGCGGCTCCGGGAGCGGTCGCGCTCAGACGACGCCAGCCAGCTCGCGCAGTTTGGCGAGTTGGAAGCGCGAGATCTCATCTGCGCGCTCGTCTTCGGCGAACACGTTCGACACGATCAGCGCGTCGTCGCGTTCGAGGTACCCCGAGTCGCGGAGCACGGTGAAGAGCTCGATCCAGTCGACGTCGCCGTCGCCGATCGCCAGGTGCTGATGCACGCGCACCGCGTTGCCCGGAGGGTTGGTGATGTAGCGCAGGGCGTTCGACCGCGTGTGGTCGAAGGTGTCGGCCGCGTACACGGCGCCGAGGCGGTTTCCGAGCTGCGGGATCAGGCTCGTCGCCCGGTCGCCGTAATGGAACGTGTGCGCGGCGACGTAGACGAATCCGACGCGGTCGGTGTTCAAACCGCGGATGATGCGCCACGCCTCGAGCCCGTCCTCGACGAAGTCGTCTGGGTGCGGGTCGAAGTTCATGGTGACGCCTTCGCGCTCGAGCACCGGAATGAGACGCTCCATCGCTCGGTAGAACGCGACCTCCGAGTCCTCCTCGCGCTCGGGCCGACCCGAGAACTCGGTGTTGACGATCGGCGCCTCGAGCTCGGCGGCGATCTCGATGTAGCGCGTCGTGTTGAAGACTGCGGCGTCGACCTGGTGCGGCTCCGGGCCTCCGAAGCGCTGCACCGGCAGCAGGGAGGTGATCGTCACTCCGGCGTCCCTCGCCCGCTTCTTCAGCTGTGCGATGAGGGCGCTGTCCATCTTGGGGTGGTGGAAGTGCCGCCCGAAATCTGGGCTGGGCGTCAGCTGCAGGTACTCGTATCCCAGCCGCGCGACGAGGTCGGGGAAGTCGAGCAGGTGCACCGAATCGTTGTACGGCGTGGGGTCGAGTGCGATGCGCACCATGGGGCCTCCTCAGTACTCAGTGTGTTGCTGCGCGCGGGCTGCGCGGGCAGCGCGGGCTTCGGTGAGTGATTCGACATCGGTGAGCGGTGTTCGTGCACATCGCTCCCACCGAAGCCGAATATCTCACGGCGGCAGTGGATCAGGCGTAGAACGCCGGGCGCTCCGGCGCCTCGACCGGCACCACACCGCCGTCGTGCATCGCGGTGACGCCCGCCTCGCACGAGAGCGCGACGAGGTAGCCGTCCCACGCGTTCGGTCCGTCGACGAGGTCGCCGCGGTGCACCGCATCGACCCAGCGCTGGATCTGCTCGTCGTACGCCGCGGCGAAACGCGTGGTGAACGACTCGTGCTCCTGCATGCTGAAGCGCCCGGCGCTCCAGCGCTGCAATCCTGCGGGCTGGCCGATGCGGGCGACGCCCTGCTCGAAGACGGCCTCGGTGGCGACCTGGTAGCCGAACTGCACGCTGACGCTCATCTCCACGTCGACGAGCACGCCGTTCTCGAGCTCCATGAGTACGAGGATCGGCTCGTGCAGCCGCTCCGGCGCGAGCGAGTTGCGGCGCGGGTGCTTCACCTCGACGCTCACGACGCGCGACCCCGCGAGCCACGGCACGACGTCGAACTCGTGCACGACCGAGTCGGTGATGAGCATGTCGTTCGTGTAGGTGTCGGGCACCGAGGGGTTGCGGTGCACGCCGCGCACCATCAGCAGTTCACCGCTCTCGCCCGAGGCGACCAGGTCGCGCAGCGCCTGGTACTCGGCATCGAAGCGGCGCATGAAGCCGACCTGGATGTGCGGCCGGTCGAGCTGCTGTTCGAGCTGCAGCACCTCCCAGGAGCTCGCGGAATCCTGGGTGAGCGGCTTCTCGCAGAGGATCGGCAGCTGCGCTGCCAGCGCCGGAGCGAGCACCGGCGCGTGGAACTGGCCGGGAACGGCGATGAGCACCGCGTCGAGCGCGTCGGCCGCGATGGCCTCCTCGACGCTCGCGAACACCTGCGCGCCGGGCGCGTGCTCAGCGGCCGCGGCCGCTCGGCCGGCGTCGGGCTCGACGACAGCCGAGACGCGAGCGCCGCTGATGCGGGCGGTGATGCGGGCGATGTGGTCGGCGCCCATCTTGCCGGCGCCGACGACGGCGACGCGGAGATCTTCAGTCATGGTCGATGGTTCCTTTCGATTCGAATCCGGGCCCGAGGGCGATCCCTGGACCGGCAGCGCGCGCCGCGATGCGACGCTCGAGCGCTACCTCCTGGCGAGGTGCGTGCAGGAGAAGATGTGCTCGCGCGTGCGCGTCGCGATGGGCAGCGGGCGGTCGACGTCGCAGCCGTACATGTCCTGCTCGACGATCGCGAAGATGTCGGCGTCGATCTTCGCGACGGCTTCGATCACCGGTGCGAGGTCGGGAACGCCGTTGGGGGGTTCGATCATGATGCCCTGGGTCACCGCTTCGGCGAAGGGGACGTCGTTCTTCAGCACATCGAAGAGCAGCGAGGGGTCGACCTGCTTGAGGTGCAGGTAGCCGATGCGCTCCGGCCGCTCCTCGATGAGCTTCACGTTGTCACCGCCGTAGTAGGCGAAGTGGCCGGTGTCGAGGCACAGGTTGGTGTACCGCTCGTCGGTCTCGTCGAGGAAGCGCAGCACCTCCCGCGTGGTGCCGATGTGGCTGTCGGCGTGGGAGTGGAACTGCTGCTTGACGCCGAACTCCTCGAGCAGGGCCTTGCCGAGGCGATCGTGTCCGGCGCCGAGCTTCGCCCACTGCTCGTCGGTGAGGGTGCGCGGCTCGAGCACTTGACTCGTGGCGTCGCTGCGCCAGAGGTCCGGGATCACGACGAGGTGCTCCGCACCGAGCTTCGATGCGAGGCCAGCGACGTTCAGCGCCTGATCCCAGGCACGCTGCCACTCGTCGTCTCCCTTGTGGAAGCCGGTGAACACTGTGCCTGCCGAGAGCTTCAGGCCGCGCTTGCCGAGCTCGTCCTCGAGCTGGTGCGGGTCGGTGGGGAGGTAGCCGTACGGTCCGAGTTCGATCCACTCGTAGCCGGAGGCGACGACCTCGTCGAGGAAGCGCTCCCAGGGCACCTGACCGGGATCGTCGGGAAACCACACGCCCCAGGAGTCGGGGGCGGTGCCGATGCGCAGCCCGGCTTCGTTCGCTGCAGTCATGACCTGTCCTTCGTATTACGCGGTGAGATTCGGGAGGGATCGGCGCTCAGCCGAGCAGCGGCTTCTGCGCGGCTGCCTGCTCCTCATAGGCGGCTCGCGCGCGCTGCGTCGACTCGAGCGTCGAAACCTGCTGCACCGGCACGTCCCACCAGCCGGCGCCGTCGGGGGCGTAGACCAGCGGGTCGCTGTTGATGTGGATGAACGTCGCGCGATCCGATGCCTTCGCCTGAGCGATCGCCCGCTCCAGGTCGGAGATCGCGTCGCTCGTCGGTTCGACCTCGATGACGTCCATGCCGTAACTGCGGGCGTTCATCGCGAGGTCGACCGGCAGCACTCGCTCGCCCTGGAAGTTCTTCGCGGTGTCGTCGTACTCGCGGTACCAGGTGCCGAAGCGCTCGGAGCCGACCGTTTCGGAGAGGTGGCCGATCGAGGCGTAGCCGTGGTTCTGGATGAGGATCACGATGACCTTGATGCCCTCGGCGACCGCGGTCACGAGCTCGCTGTTCAGCATCAGATACGAGCCGTCGCCGACCATGATGATCACGTCGCGGTCGTCACCTGCAGCGGTCAAGCCGCGCTTCGCGCCGATACCGCCCGCGATCTCGTAGCCCATGCACGAGTACGCGTACTCGACGTGGTACCCGAGCGCGTCGCGCACGCGCCACAGCTTGTGCAGGTCGCCCGGCAGCGATCCCGCCGCCTGCACGACCACGTCCTCCGCAGCACTCGAGCGCTGCACCGCTCCGATGATCTCCGGCTGGCCGGGCAGCTCCCTGCCGGAGGGGGCGAACGCCTCGTCCACGAGGCCGTCCCACGCCGCTTTCTCCGCGGCGATGCGCTCGGCGTAGGCGGCGTCGACGCCGAGCTGCGCGGCAGAGCCCCCCTCGAGCGCTGCGAGCAACTCGACGAGCGCCTCTCTGGCATCGGCGATCACCGGGATCTGCGTCCCGTGCTTGTACGCGTCGAATGACGCCACGTTGATGTTGACGAAGCGCACGCCGGGGTGCTGGAACGCGGTGCGCGACGACGTCGTGAAATCGCTGTAGCGCGTGCCGATCCCGATGATGACATCGGCATCCGCAGCGAGGCGATTGGCCGCGAGGGTGCCGGTCGCCCCGACACCGCCCAGGTACTGCGGATGATCCCAGTCGAGCACGCCGCCGCCGGCCTGCGAGGAGCCGACGGGAATGCCGGTCGCCTCGACGAACGCGCGCAGCTGCTGCTCGGCGTCCGAGTACAGCACGCCTCCGCCCGCGACGATGAACGGGCGTTTCGCCTCGCGGATCGCCTCGAGCGCGACGGCGAACGCATCGCGCTCGGGGCGCGGACGGCGAATGCGCCACTCGCGCGGTTGCAGGAACTCCTCCGGAACATCGACGGCCTCTGCCTGCACGTCTTCGGGGAGCGCGATCGTCACGGCTCCGGTCTCGGCAGGATCGGTGAGCACGCGCATGGCGGCGAGCGCGATCGAGAACAGCTGCTCGGGGCGCTGCACCCGGTCGAAGAACTTGGAGACCGGGCGGAACGCGTCATTCACCGTCAGCCCGATGTCGTGCGGCTGCTCCAGCTGCTGCAGCACGGGGTCGGCGACGCGCGTCGCGAACGTGTCGCTCGGCAGCAGCAGCGCTGGCAGGCGGTTCGTCGTGGCGAGCGCCGCGCCCGTGAGCAGGTTCGTGGCGCCGGGGCCGACCGATGCAGCAGCGGCGTAGGTGCCGCGCCGACGGTGCATGCGGGCGTAGCCCACCGACTGGTGCACCATCGCCTGCTCGTTGCGAGCCTGGTAATAGGGCATGAGGTCGGGCTGCTCGACGTTGACCTGCTTGAGGGCCTGGCCGATCCCGGCGACATTGCCGTGCCCGAAGATGCCGAACGTTCCGGGAATGGTGCGCTCGCGGATCTCGGTTCCGTCGGCCGCGCGATCGACGGTCCACTGGTTCGCGAGGAACTCGATCAGTGCTTGACTCACGGTCATCCGTCGGGTCGTCATCGTGCCTGCTCCGTTTCGGTCACTGGGGTCTGCGGGGTGAAGGGAAGGCGCGCGTCGAGTTCCTGACCCTCCCAGGTGTCGCGCACCCAGCCGTGCGCCGGGTCGTCGCTGATGAGCCAGGTGCGCTCTGGATCGGGGCCGGCCATCACGTTGAGGTAGTACATGTCGTACCCGGGGGCGGCGACGGCGGGCCCGTGGTAGCCGTGCGGCACGAGCGCGATGTCACCGGTGCGCACCTGCGAGTCGATCTCGATGGGCCCGGCCGGTGAGGCGTACGTGCTGAACAGGCCGAACGCGCGCTCGGGATCGACGCCGGCGGGGGCGTCCTTCGTCGGCGCGACCTCGAAGTAGTAGATCTCCTCGAGCTCCGACTCGTGCCCCGGGATGTGCTCGTCGTGCTTGTGCGGCGGGTACGACGACCAGTTCTCGGCCGGAGTGATGACTTCGACGACGATGAACCGTGCCGCGTCGAGCGACTCCTTGCGGCCGAAGTTGTGCACCTGGCGGCTCGAAGCACCGGCGCCGCGCAGCTCGACCGGCACGTCCTCGACCGCCATGTAGCGGGAGGGGCGCACGAGGGCCGGGTCGTCCGCCGGCACCGGAGAGGTGGCGACGAGGAAGCGCGCTTCGCCCGATGGTGCCAAGGTCGCGGTGACCTCGGCCTCGGCGACCGCTGACAGGTAGAGCACGTCGGTCGGCCCGTCGAAGACGGAGGCGCGTCCGGCGAGATCGACCGTCGTCTCGGTGTCAGCATCGGCCCCGGCAGCAGTCGCGGCCGGCGCGCGGCCGTCTTCGCGGTATCGCACGGAGAACGCGCCGGAGAGGGGAACGATCAGTCGTTCGACGCCGCTCCCGTCGAGGGCGATGGACGCACCCTCGGCGAGCCGGGCGACCCGCACACCCGTGTGCTCCCAGCCGGGGATGCGCTCGTCGACGACGGACTCCCACCCTCCTTCGGCGAGCTCGCCACGCCGATGGAACCATCGGCCGGTCGGTGCCGTCTGCTGCGCGTCGTACGTCATTTCGCCCCTCCTCCGGTGCGTTCGATCAGTCGTTCTGGGGGAACCCGAGGTTGATGCCGCCGTGCGTCGCGGGATCGAGCCAGCGACTGGTGATGGCCTTCTCACGGGTGAAGAACTCGAAGCCCTGCACGCCGTACGCCTTCGAGTCGCCGAAGAGCGACGCCTTCCACCCGCCGAAGGAGTGGTATGCGACCGGCACGGGGATCGGGACGTTGATGCCGATCATGCCGACCTGGATCTCGTGCTGGAAGCGGCGGGCCGCACCGCCGTCGTTCGTGAAGATCGCAGTGCCGTTGCCGAACGCGCCCGAGTTGATGAGCTCGACGCCCTCTTCGAACGTCTCGACGCGCACGATCTCGAGCACGGGCCCGAAGATCTCCTCGGTGTAGGCGCGCGACGTCGTCGGCAGGTGATCGATGAGCGTCGGCCCCACGAAGAACCCGTTCTCGTGCCCGTCGACCGAGAAGCCCCGGCCGTCGACGACGATGGTCGCCCCGTCCTGCTCGGCGATGTCGATGTAGCCGGTCACCTTGTCGCGATGCGCATCGGTGATGAGCGGCCCCATGTCGGGTTCGGGCGTCGATGCGCCGTTGCCGATCGAGAGGTTCGCGATGCGCTCGGTGATCTTCTCGATGAGCGCGTCGGCGACGGGCTCGACCGCGAGCACGACCGAGATCGCCATGCAGCGCTCGCCTGCGGCGCCGTATCCGGCGTTGATCGCCTGGTCGGCGACGAGGTCGAGGTCGGCATCGGGCAGCACCAGCATGTGGTTCTTCGCTCCGCCCAGAGCCTGCACGCGCTTGCCGTGCTTCGAGGCGGTCTCGTAGATGTACTGCGCGATCGGCGTCGATCCCACGAATGAGATCGAGTGCACGCCCGGGTCGGTGAGCAGGCCGTCGACGGCGAGCTTGTCGCCGTTGAGCACGGTGAAGACGCCGTCGGGCAGGCCGGCCTCCTGCCAGAGCTCGGCGAGCCACAGGGCCGCAGAGGGATCCTTCTCGGAGGGCTTCACGATGACGGCGTTGCCCGCGGCGATCGCGACGGGGAAGAACCACATCGGCACCATGGCCGGGAAGTTGAAGGGGGCGATGATGCCCGCCACGCCGATCGGCTGCTTGATCGAATAGACGTCGATGCCGGTCGAGGCGTTCTCGGAGAACGCGCCTTTGATGAGGTGCGGGAATCCTGTGGCGAGTTCCACGACCTCCTGGCCGCGCAGGATCTCGCCCATGGCGTCCGAGACCACTTTGCCGTGCTCGCGCGTGATGATCTCGGCGAGCTCGCCCTTGCGGGCGTTCAGCAGCTCGCGGAACTTGAAGATGACGGTCTGGCGCTTCGCCATGGAGAATGCGCTCCAGGCCTCGAAGCCGCGGGTGGCCGAGGCGATCGCCGCGGCGATCTCCGCCTCGTCGGCGAGGGCGACGAGCGCCTGCACCTCGCCGGTCGCCGGGTTGAAGACGGGGGCGGTGCGGCCGCTCGTCGAGGCGCGACGTGCGCCGTCGATCCAGTGCGGGATCACGGGGAGGGAATCAGTGCTCATTGCGAGTGTCCTTCGTGTCGTTCGTGTGCGAGATCGAAGCGAGACCGCGTATCGGCTGCGCCTCGCGAGGAGTTTCGGGGAGATCGCGGTGCACCAGCCGCGCGGCCGTGTCGACCGCGGCGGCGACGTCGCCGTCGTGCGGGTAGAGCAGCGTGCGGCCGACCGTGAGGCCGCGCACGCCGGGCAGGGCGAGGGCGCTCTCCCACGAGGCGAACGTCTCGTCGGGATCGCCGCCGTTGTCGCCGCCGAGCAGCAGCGTCGGCATCGTGGTGGCCTCCATGACGCGCTCCATCTCGGGGACCACCGGCAGCTTCATCCACGTGTAGGCGCTCGAATTGCCGAGCCCGGAGGCGATGGCCGTCGAGAGGATCACCGCGTCCGCCGAGAGATCGTTGATCACCTTTCCGCCGATGCGGCTGCTCATGAACGGCTCGAGCATGATCGGCAGCCCCGCGGCCGCGGCAGCGTCGACGGCGCGAGCGGTCGCCTGGAGCGTCGACGCGGTGCCGGCGTCGTTCAGGTCGACGCGGATGAGCGTCTTCGCGAAATCGAGGCCGTGACTGACCATCGCGTCGATGTCGTAGGCCGTATACCGGTCGTCGAGCTCGAACGAGGCGCCGCGCAGCCCGCCCCGATTCATCGACCCGACGACGATCTTGTCGTCGAGCAGGCCGAGGGCTGCCAGATCGTCGATGATGTCGGGGGTTCCGAGCACGCCGTCGACGCCGGGGCGCGAGAGCGCCAGCGCCATCCGTTCGAGCAGATCGTAACGATTGGCCATGGCGGTGGCGTGACCGCCAACGGCGATCGCTCCGCGGGCCGGGTGATCCGCGGCCACGATGAAGAGCCTGCCGTCACCGGCGATGACGTCGCGCCGGCGCCGTTCGGCGAGCGCGCGAGTGATGCCGGACGGGTCCGCGGCGCGCAGCTGGCGCAGGCGGTCGAAGTCGAGTGCCACGATCAGGCCCCCTTCGCGAGCAGGGTTTCGACCTCTGCGGCGTCGGGCATCGCCGTCGAGCACTCGCGGCGCGTGGCCACGATCGCTCCTGCGACGTTGGCGAAGCGGAAGATGCGCTCGAGGTCCCAGCCCTCGAGCAGCCCGTGGCAGAGCGCTCCGCCGAAGGCGTCGCCCGAGCCGAGGCCGTTGATCACATCGACGAAGTGCGGGGGCACCTCTACGCGCTCCCCCCGGGTCTTCGCGAGTACGCCCTTGGGCCCCTGCTTCACGATCGCGAGTTGCAGACCGCGATCGAGCAGCGCGTCTGCGGCTCGGTCCGGCTCGGTCTCCCCCACCGCGACCTCGCACTCCTCGCGGTTTCCGACCGCGATCGTCGCGCGGCCGATCGCCGCCGCGACCTGCTCCGTGGCTTCGGCCGCGTCGCCCCAGAACATGGGGCGGTAGTCGAGGTCGAAGATCGTGTGCGCGGCGCCGTCTCGTGCTTCGAGGGCGGCGTGGTGCGTCGACCGGCTCGGCTCCTCGCTCAGTCCGGTGAGCGTGAACCACAGGATGCGCGCCTCGCGGACGGCCTCGAGGTCGAGATCCTCGACCGCGATCTGCAGATCGGGCGCCTTCGGCTTGCGATAGAAGTAGAGCGGGAAGTCGTCCGGCGGGAAGATCTCGCAGAAGGTGACCGGCGTGGGGTACTCGGGGTCGACGCGGACCTCGCGATTGTCGACCCCGAGTCGTTCGAGTTCGCGCAGCAGGTACGTGCCGAAGGGGTCGTCGCCGACGCGTGAGATCAGAGCGCTCGCCCGGCCGTACTTCGCTGCGGCCACTGCGACATTCGCCGCGCTCCCGCCGAGGTACTTGCCGAAGCTGGTGACATCTTCGAGGCCGATCCCGTCTTGCAATGGGTAGATATCGACTCCGAGCCGACCCAGTGCCAGAACGTCATCCCGACGCCGCAGTTCCGACATTCGCTACTCGCCTTCTCGTAGTGACGCAGGCGGGCCCCGTGCACCGCTGCATTTGTCCTAACAATAGCACGAAGCGGCGGGGCGCCACGTGCACACTCCGCTCGGGGGTAATGTTGTCATCACAAAGGGGTCGCTCGCGGCCCACCGCATTCGATCCGCGTGCCACCCCAGCGCCGAGGAGCACCGCACATGAGCATTGAACCCGTCTGGCCGAGCGAGCTCTTCACCGATCTCGACCGCAGCGGCCCCATCCCCCTGTACTTCCAGATCTCGAGCCGACTCGAGCGCGCGATCCGCGACGGCATCATCCCAGCCGGCGCTCGCCTCGAGAACGAGATCGCGATCGGGCAGCATCTCGGCCTCTCACGCCCGACCGTGCGACGCGCGATCCAGGAGCTCGTCGACAAGGGCCTGCTCGTACGGCGCCGGGGCATCGGCACCCAGGTCGTGCAGGCCAGGGTGAGCCGACCCGTCGAGCTCACGAGCCTGCAGGAGGATCTCACCCGCGCGGGCCACCACCCGAGCACGCGGGTGCTCTCACTCGAGAAGATCCCCGCGGACGAGGAAGCGGCGGTGCGACTCCGCGTCGACGTCGGCACCGAGATCACGCGCATCCGCCGGCTGCGCAGCGCCGACGGCACCCCGATGGCGATCCTCGAGAACCTCCTGCCGCCCGAGTACGCCGACATCACGTTCGCAGACCTCGAGACGCACGGGCTCTACGAGATGCTGCGAGCGCGCGGCATCGCCATCAAGATCGCGAACCAGACGATCGGAGCGCGGCGCACCCACAGCGACGAGCACGAACTGCTCGACGTCGCGAAGGGTAGCCCCGTGCTCACCATGGATCGCGTCGCCTTCGACCAGGGCGGCAGTGTCATCGAGGCCGGGCATCACTGCTACCGGCCGGATCTGTACTCGTTCGAGACCACACTCGTCTCCCGGTAGCGCGCAGACGGTCCGGACCCCGCTCGGCTCGCTCCTACCGAGCGATCACCTCGCGGTACACCTCGACGAGACGGTCGGCCGACGCCTGCCAGCTGCGCTGCAGCGCGTGCGCGCGTGCCGCATCCCCCATGCGCTTCAACCCGGGGCCGTCGGCGAGCATCTCGCGGATGGTCGACGCCCAGACCTCGTGGTCGTCGCCGGCGATCAGGACGCCCGTCGTCCCGGCGACGACGGCTTCGCGCAACCCGCCGGCGTCACGGGCGATCACGGGCACGCCCGATGCTGCCGCCTCGAGCGCGACGAGGCCGAATGTCTCGGTGTGCGACGGCACGAGCATGAGACTGGCCGACCGAATGCGCTCAGCCAGTTCGCGCCGTCGAAGCGCCCCCTCGAACGCCGTCGTACTGAGCATGCCGTGCGCGACGACCGACTCGTGCAGCGCGCGAGCGTAGTCATCACCGTCGGGAGGGGGCGCGCCGACGATGCGGAGCGTCGGGCGCTCGGCGTGAGGGAGCTGCGCGATCGCCTCGATCGCGAGATCGAATCCCTTGAGGGGGTGCAGGCGGCCGACGAGGATCACCTCGGGCCTCCCTCCTCCGCGCAACCAGTCGCGCTGCTCCTCGCACTCCGCGGTGTCGCACGGTCGGAACAGGTCGGTGTCGACGCCGAGCGGCACCACGCGCACGCGATCCGGATCGCCTTCGAGCCTCGCGAGCACCGTGGCCCGTTCAGCCTCGCTCACCGCGATGATGAGGTCGGCCTCAGCGGCCAGCCGCGCTTCGCCCGCCAGGCGTCCGGGCGACTCCGGGCGCTCCCCGTCACCGAACGGCGACTCGGGCGGCGCGGCGATCGAATGATAGCTCTGGAGCAGCGGAATGCCGCAGTCACGGGCGACCGGCAGTGCGGCGATGCCCGAGAACCAGTGCTCCGCATGCAGCACCTCGACCGGGTCAGCGGTGAGTTCGGTGTGCAGCAGCCGGCTGAAGTCCTCCATCACCTGCTCGTGCTCGCCCTTCGCCAGCAGGCGAGGGGCACCGGCGTCGAGTAGCAGCACGGTCAGGTTCGGCATGAGCTCGACGCGCGCCGGAGTGTCGGTGTCGCTGCGCCTCGTGAAGATGCGCACGCGGTGGCCGGCACGGGCGAGCGCCTCCGCCTGCGCGCGCACGACGACGTTCATTCCGCCGGCATCCTTCGTGCCCGGCACATCGAGCGGCGAGGTGTGCAGCATGACGAAGCCGATCGAAAGTGCTGCGGGAGTCATGCTTCGAGCGTAGTGGCAGGATCGGTGCCTTCCGTCGCACGACCCCGTCGTCATCGGCCGCCTCTCGACGAAAGATACCCCAGGTGGGTATGCTCGAAGTATCCGATCGTGAAGGAGACCCGATGACTGAGCCGCACGAGAGCAGCGACGCCTGCGAGCCCGAGTTCAGCGCCGGGCACCCCTCACGTCCAGGAGAGCACGCCGGCGCCCGTGGATCGCACGCGCACGATCACGGCCTGCAGGGCGCGACCTCCGGCACGGCGAAGCACCGGCGCAAGCTGGTGCTGGTGCTCGTGATCACGCTGACGGTCTTCGTCGTGCAGCTCATCGGCGCCTTCGTCTCGAACTCGCTCTCCCTCCTCGCCGACGCCGGCCACATGCTCACCGACGCCACCGGAGTCGCGATCGCGCTCATCGCGAGCCTCATCGCGGGCGTCGCGGCGACGTCGAAACGCACCTTCGGGTATCTGCGGATCGAGATCCTCGCCGCGCTCATCAACGGCATCGTGCTCGGAGTCATCGCGATCGTCATCCTCGTCCAAGCCATCGCTCGCTTCGGCACCGAGGTCGAGGTGCACTCCGTTCCGATGCTGGTCGCCGCCGTCATCGGAGCCATCGCCAACCTGATCTCCCTGCTCATTCTGCAATCGGGGCAGCGCGAAAGCCTCAATGTGCGCGGGGCGTACCTCGAAGTGCTCGGCGACCTGCTCGGCTCCGTCGCCGTCATCGTCGCCGGCACCATCATCCTGTTCACCGGCTGGAACGCGGTCGATCAGATCGCCTCGATCCTCATCGCCCTCCTCATCTTCCCCCGTGCGATCAGCCTGCTGCGCGACGTCGTCGATGTGCTGCTCGAGGCGTCGCCCAAGAACGTCGACGTCGACGCCGCCCGTGCCCACATGGAAGCGGTGCCCGGCGTCGAAGAGGTGCACGACGTGCACGCCTGGACCATCACCTCAGGCGTGCCCGCCTTCTCAGCCCACGTGACGGTGGCCGACGCCGCGTGGAGCGAACGCGGGTACCACGCGATCCTCGACGAGGTGCGCGCCTGTCTGCACGAGCATTTCGACACCGAGCACGTCACGCTCCAGTTGGAGCCGCGCAGCCACGAGACCGCGGGAGAGCGCGTGCACGCCTAGGGTCGGCACCGAGACGTACTCCACCCGTGACGCGGCGCCTCCCGTTCGGCATAATGAGTGTGAGCTGTGTATCTGCACAGAATGCCTGAGAAAGCGAGTCGAAGATGACCGGTACCGTTCGCAACGCTGGGGCCGAGGCTCTCGCAACACTGCTGTTCGTCTTCTCGATCGTCGCCGCGATCAACAACGCGGGCGACTTCGCGCCCCTCGCCATCGGGTTCACCCTGATGGTGCTGATCTACGCCACCGGCCACCTCTCCGGCGCCCACCTGAACCCGGCGGTCTCGCTCGGCGCGCTCATCCGCGGTGCGCTGAGCGCAGGTGACTTCGTGGCCTACGTCATCGCTCAGCTCGTCGGCGGCGTGCTCGGCGCGCTGCTCGCCGGACTCATCTTCCCGGCAGCCGCAGCGGCGAAGGAGATCGAGGTCGGGCCGGCCTTCCTGGTCGAGGCGCTCTTCACCTTCATCCTCGTCTACGTCGTGCTCAACGTCGCGACGTCGAAGGACACCGAGGGCAACTCGTTCTACGGCCTCGCCATCGGTTCCGTCGTCGTCGTCGGAGCGTTCGCCGTCGGCCCGGTCTCGGGCGGCGGGTTCAACCCGGCGGTCGCTCTCGGCCTGGCCGTGCACGGCGACTTCGCGTGGTCGAATCTGTGGCTCTACTTCGTCGCCCCGCTCGTCGGAGGTGCACTCGCCGCATTCGCCTTCCGCGCCTTCAACCGCCACGACCTCGCTACGGTCGAGGCCTGAGCGGGGCCTGAGCGGGGCCCGCTCCGCGGGCTCGCATCTCTGAGTTCCCGCGTTGGTGAGAGATTCGGCGACGGTGAGGCCGAAATCCCCGAGCACTTCTCACCGACGGTGAATCCCTCACCGGGCCGCGCACCTGATCGGCGCCGGGCCGCGCACCTCACCGGGCCGCGCACCTGATCGGCGCCGCGCCGCGCACGTGACCAGCGCCGCAGAGCTCATCCGCTCAGTCGAGCAGCAGTGCGGGCTCCTCGAGCACCGAGGCGACGTCGGCCACGAATCGTGAGATCACATCGCCGTCGACGATGCGGTGGTCGAACGATCCGCCGACGGTGGTCACCATGCGGGGGCGCACCTCTCCGTCGACCACCCACGGCTTCTGACGGATCGTGCCCATCGCCATGATGCCGCACTCACCGGGGTTGAGGATCGGCGTGCCGAAGTCCATGCCGAAGACGCCGATGTTGGTGATGGTGATGGTGCCTCGCGCCATGTCGCTCGGCTGCGTCCGCCCGTCGCGAGCGGTGATGGTCAGCTGCTCGATCGCACGCGCGAGGTCGAGCAGGCTGAGGTCTTGCGCGTCCTTGATGTTCGGCACGACGAGCCCGCGCGGCGTGGCCGCGGCGATCCCGAGGTTCACGAAGTTGTGCCGGATGATCTCGGTGTCGGTGAAGGTGGCGTTCACCTCTGGGCTCCGGCGCACAGCCCAGAGCATCGCCTTCGCGAAGATCAGCAGCGGCGACACCTTGACGCCAGCGAAATCGGTCGAGCTCTTGAGCCGCTTCACGAACTCCATCGTGCGAGTGGCGTCGACGTCGGTGAACACGCTCACGTGCGGCGCCTCGAACGCGCTCGTCACCATCGCCTGCGCGGTCATCTTGCGAATGCCCTTGAGCGGGATGCGCTCCTCGCGCGCCTCCGCGACCTCCGGGGTCGACAGATTGCGGAAGAGACTGGCCTGCGACGCCTGACGAACCACATCGTCGCGCAGCACCTCCCCGGCGATCCCCGAACCGATGATCTGCGTCATATCGACGCCCAGGTCTTTCGCGAGCTTGCGGATCGGCGGTTTCGCGATCACCGGCGACGAGTCGGCGACGGGGATCACGGCGTGCGAGCCCTGCTGGGGCGTACGCGTCGCGCCCGCCTGCGCGGCGGCGGCCGCCGATCCCTCGCTCGCAGCTTCGCTCCGCACCAGCGGTTCTCCCCCGCGACGACGGCGCGACTTCACTGCGCCGCCGGTGCCGTAGCCGACGAGTACCGCTCCGGCCTCGCCGTTCTCGTGCGCCACACTCGCCGCGGTGTCGGCGACCACGTCGCGCGTCTCCTCGGTATCGACGGGGGCGGCAGTGGCCTGGGGATCCGCGGCGACGTGGTGCTGCCCACCGACGGCCGGCGCGCCGTCGGCGTCCGCAGCATCGACGGTCACGCGCAGGATCGGCTGCCCGACCGGCACCGTGACGCCGACCTCGACGAGCACCTCAGACACGACCCCCGTGAATGGGGACGGCAGCTCGACGAGCGATTTCGCGGTCTCGATCTCGCAGATCACCTGGTTCAGCGCGACCGTATCGCCGGCCGCGACGTGCCACGTGACGATCTCGGCCTCGGTGAGACCCTCGCCGACGTCGGGGAGTGGGAACGTCATCTCGCTCATGGAATCTCCTGCTGTCAGTTCGGGGGTCAGTAGTGCATCGTGCGGTCGACGGCTTCGAGCACCCGGTCCGCATCGGGGAGGAAGAGCGGTTCGATCGCCGCCGCGGGGAACGGGACGTCGTAGCCCGAGACGCGCAGCACTGGCGCCTGCAGCGAGTAGAAGGCGCGCTCGGCGACCGTCGCCGCAATTTCGCTGCCAACGCTCGCGTTGCCCGAGGCCTCCTGCGCCACGACGAGGCGCCCCGTCTTGCGCACGGAGGCGAGCACGGGCTCGTAGTCGATGGGCGAAACGGTGCGCAGATCGATCACCTCGAGGCTCGTGCCCTCCGACTGGGCGATCTCCGCGGCCTGCAGCAACGTCGTCACCATCGCGCCGAACCCGACGACCGTGCAGTCGGTGCCGGTGCGGGCCACGCGACTCTGGTGCAGGCCGGAGGCGGGCGCACCTGGATCGACCTCGCCCTTGTGCCAGTACTTGGCCTTCGGCTCGAAGAAGAGCACCGGGTCATCGGAGGCGATCGCCTGCTGAATCATCCAGTAGGCGTCGTTCGCGGTCGACGGGGCCACGACGCGCAGGCCGGCGGTGTGCGCGAAGTACGCCTCCGGGCTCTCCTCGTGATGCTCGATCGAGTTGATGTGCCCGCCGTATGGCACACGGATCACGATGGGCATGTTGACGGTGCCGTCGTGCCGGGCGCGGATCTTCGCGAGCTGCGTAGTGATCTGGTTGAACGCGGGGAAGATGAATCCGTCGAACTGGATCTCGACCACGGGGCGGTACCCGCGCAGTGCCAGACCGATCGCGCTGCCGACGATGCCCGCTTCGGCGAGCGGCGTATCGAGCACGCGCGCTGAGCCGAAGTCGGCCTGCAGTCTGTCGGTGACGCGGAACACGCCCCCGAGCGGGCCGATGTCTTCGCCCATCAGCAGCACACGGTCGTTCTCGACCATCGCGGCGCGCAGCCCCTCGTTGATCGCCTTCGCGATCGGCAGGGTGGTGCGCTCCGTCAGCGTCTGCACCTCGGTCATTCGGCGCCCCCCTCGAACGACGATTCGTATTCGGCGAACCAGGCGCGCTGCTCGTCGATGCGCGGATGCGGCTCGGCGTACACGTGGGCGAACATCGACTCCGGGTGCGGCGCGGGCAGGGTCAGAATCTGGTCGCGAACGACCTTCGCCTGCTGGTCCGCGGTCTCGGCGACCTCGGCGAAGAACGCGTCATCCACTCCGAGCCCCCGCAGGTAGGCCTCGAGGCGTGCGATCGGGTCGCGCAACTGCCACGACTCGAGCTCGCCCTCGGGGCGGTAGCGCGTGGGGTCGTCGGCGGTCGTGTGCGCGCCGATGCGGTACGTGAGCGCTTCGATGTACCCGGGTCCCGCGCCCTCGCGCGCGAGGCGCATGAAGCGCCGACCCACCGCGTAGGCTGCGAGCGGATCGTTCCCGTCGATCTGCACCGCGCGCAGACCGAAGCCGAGTGCGCGACGGTAGAGCGGCGTGCGCGACTGACGCGCCACCGGCACCGAGATCGCCCAGCCGTTGTTCTGCACGACGAACACCTCCGGCGTCTGGTAGCTCGCCGCGAAGATCATCGCCTCGTTGGGATCGCCCTGGCTGGAGGTGCCGTCGCCGTAGAAGACCATGGTCGCCTCGCCCGTTGGGGTGCCCGCCTCGCCAGCGTCGAGCGTCGTGCTGCCCGAGCGGCGCTTCGCGTCGAGCACCTGCGCGAGGGCGTGCCCGGTGGCGTGCTGCGTCTGCGAGCCGAGCACCAGGGTGTAGAGGTGCACGTTGCCGTTGGCCGGATCCGTGATGTCCCATCCGCCGTGCGTCACGCCGCGGAACTGCGCGGCGATGGAGAGCAGGTCGACGCCGCGCACCTGCGCGACGAGGTGCTCGCGGTAGGCGGGGAACACGTGATCCTGGGGCTCGGTGGCGCGCACGAGGCCGACCTGGCAGCCCTCCTGACCGACGCTCGGCACCCAGAGTGCGAGCTGGCCCTGCCGTTGCAGGTGCGTGCACTCAGTGTCGAAGGCACGGGTGGACACCATGTCCCGGTACCACTGCCTGAAGTCGTCCACACCGATGCCCTCGAGCTCGGCGGCGTACTCGGCTGCGGTGCCGGACGGCGCGTACCCGCCCTCCGCGTCCAAGAAGCGGATCGGCTCGGGATCGTCGCTGCGCAGCAGGCGCTCTGTGATCTGTTCGCTCATCTCGATTCAGTGTAATGAGTGCTGCTGCACCGGGCGGGATATACCGTCGATGTCATGCCGGGGCGCCTACCGCTGCGCGAGATGCTGCCGCACGATGTCGATGACGACCGGAACGCTCTCCGGTTCTCCGACCGAGACTCGCACGCCGACTCCCGCGAACGGGCGCACGAGCGTCCCGGCCTCTGAGAAGTCTGCGGCGAGCGCGAGCGCATCGGCGACTCCCCCGGGCGCCTGACCCGTCTCGGGAATCCAGACGAAGTTCGCCTGCGCCTGCGGAATCGCGAGGCCCAGCTCGCGCAGCGCAGCGGCGAGCGCATCGCGTCGCTCGGCGAGTGCCGCCACGCGCTCGGCGTGCGCGGCTCGTGCCGCGGGGGTGAGCGAGGCTCGCGCAGCGCTCTCCGCGATTCCGGTGACCGAGAGCGGAATCGCCACGCTGGCCGCCGCAGCGAAGATCGCGGGATCGCCAACGCCGTACCCGATCCGGAGGCCGGCGAGGCCGTAGGCCTTCGAGAAGGTGCGCAGGACGACGAGGTTCGGGTGCTGCCGCAGCACCTCCTCGCCGCGCACCGCCTCGGGGTCGGTGACGAATTCGCGGTACGCCTCATCGAGCACGACGAGGGTGTCGGCCGGCACTCGCGTCATGAACCGGTCGAAGTCGGCGCGGCGGATCGCGGGCCCGGTCGGGTTGTTCGGCGAGCACAGCAGCACGACTCGGGTGCGCTCGGTGATCGCGTCGGCCATCGCGTCGAGGTCGTGCTCGGCGGTGGGGGTCAGCGGTACGCGACTCGCAACGGCGCCCGAGGCGAGGCCGAGCGACGGGTACGCCTCGAAGCTCGGCCACGCGTGCAGGTACTCGTCGCCCGCGGCGGCGGCGGCCTGCACGAGCTGGAAGAGGATCGCGACAGAGCCCGCAGCCAGGTGCACGTGCGTTCCGTCGACGCCGAACTCCGCGCCGATCGTCTCTCGGAGCTCTGGCATCGCCACGGCGGCGTACCGGTTGATGTCGGAGCGCTGCGCGATCGCATCGAGCACACCGGGGAGCGGCTCGAACGGGTTCTCATTGCTCGAGAGCTTGTAGCCCGGCTTCGTGGGCGTTGCGCCCTGGCGGTACGCCGGGACGGCGAGCACGTCCGCACGGAAACGGACGGGGGGCACGACGTTGTCACTCATGACAAGTGAGTCTAGTGACCACGCCAGCATGTACTCGTTGAGCGCCCCCGGCGGTGCTCGTTCGCTCTCTCGCGATGCACGCATCGGGTGAGAGAATGAAGCATGCGCACGATCCTCCGAGTCCTCGTCAACGCCTTCGCCCTCTGGCTCACCACGCTCATCGTCGGCGGCAGCGGCGACCACGGCGTCTGGATCGTGCCGATCAACACCGAGAGCTCGGGGTACCTCCTCACGCTCGTACTGGTCGCGCTCGTCTTCGGCCTCGTCAACGCGACGCTCGGCAAGGTCGTGCGTTTCGTCTCGATCCCCCTCTACATCCTCACGCTCGGCCTGTTCGGCCTGATCGTGAACGGCGTGCTCCTCGCCGTCGTCGCCTGGCTCTCCGATCTCGCCGGGTTCGGCCTGCGACTCGACGGGTTCTGGTGGGGCGTGCTCGCTGCACTGGTGCTGTCGATCCTCTCCGGAATCCTGAACGGACTGCTCGGGACCTCCCGCAAGAAGGATCGCTGAGCCCCGCCCCCGCGGGCGGCAACGGACCGGTGCGGCGCCCGGCGTGGGAGAATGGACGACGGACCGCGATCCCGAACTCCGAGAGGCTCACATGACCCCGCTCCCCACGCAGCCCATCAGCCCCCTCGACGGACGCTACCGCGCTGCGGTCGCCGAACTCGGCAACACCCTCTCCGAGGCGGGCCTCAACAAGGCGCGCGTGCACGTGGAGGTCGAGTGGCTCGTGTACCTCACGGAGCACTCGTTGCTCGGAGGCACCCCGATCGATCCCGAGCAGGTCGTCGCACTGCGCGCCTGGGCCGCCGAGTTCGGCCAGGCCGAGATCGACGAGCTCGCCGAGACCGAGCGCGTCACGCAGCACGACGTGAAGGCCGTCGAGTACCTGGTCCGCGCCCGGCTCGAGTCGCAGGGGCTCGGCCGCCTCGCCGAGCTGACGCACGTGTGCTGCACGAGCGAGGACATCAACAACCTCTCCTATGCGCTCACCGTGAAGCAGGCGATCGCCGATGTGTGGCGGCCGCGCTTCGAGACGGTCATCGCGGAGATCGCGCGCCAGGCCGAGCTGTACCGCGAGCTCCCCATGATGAGCCGCACCCATGGTCAGCCCGCGACCCCGACGACGCTCGGCAAGGAGCTCGCGGTCTTCGTGCACCGTCTGGAGCGTCAGCTCAACCAGATCGACGATGTCGAGTACCTCGGTAAGTTCTCGGGCGCGACCGGCACCTTCGCCGCTCACCTCGCCGCGGATCCCGAGACCGACTGGGCGCAGGTATCGCAGGAGTTCGTCGAGGGGCTCGGGCTCGATTGGAACCCGCTCACGACGCAGATCGAGTCGCACGACTGGCAGGCCGAGCTGTACACGCGCATCGCCCACGCCAACCGCATTCTGCACAATCTCGCGACGGATATCTGGAGCTACATCTCCATCGGCTACTTCCGCCAGATTCCGGTCGCCGGGGCGACGGGCTCGTCGACCATGCCGCACAAGGTGAACCCGATCCGCTTCGAGAACGCCGAGGCGAACCTCGAGCTCTCCAATGCGATCCTCGATTCGCTCGCCGCGACGCTCGTGACGAGCCGCTGGCAGCGCGACCTCACCGATTCTTCGGCGCAGCGCAACATCGGCGTCGGGCTCGGCCACTCGGTGCTCGCCCTCGACAACATCGTCAAGGGGCTCGGTCAGATCGACGCGGCGCCCGAGGTGCTCGCCGCCGATCTCGACGCCAACTGGGAGGTGCTCGGAGAAGCGATTCAGACCGTGATCCGCGCAGAGGTGACCGCCGGTCGGTCGACGATCAGCGATCCGTACGCGGCGCTCAAGGAGCTCACGCGCGGCCGCCGCATCGGGCAGGCCGACCTCATCGAGTTCGTGGAAGGGCTCGAGATCGGCGATGCCGCGAAGCAGCGGTTGCTCGCGCTCACCCCGTCGACCTACATCGGCGACGCGGTGCGGCTCGTCGACTTCCTGCAGCGCTGAATCGGGGCCGCCGGGGCGCAGGATCGGCGGACGGCCCGGGAACCCACGGCCGCCCGCCGCGATCCCTCTGCACGGTCCGCCTCCCGCTGATTACGATGTGACTATGAGTTCAGAGCAGAACGTCGCACCGCCGGCGCACGGTGGAGCACCGACTCGCCGGCGCTTCTCGGTGACGACAGCGCTCGATCACTTCTTCTTCGTCTATGCGGGGGTCGCAGCGGTCTGGCTCGCCTGGCTCATCTTCACCGAGAGCTTCCACATCGGCTGGTTCGGCATCTTGTTCGGGGTGATCTTCTGGGCGACGCTGGCGTACCTCGCGCTGCCCCGCCTCCACCGCATTCTCACGACGATCTATGTGCCCGACTACTTCATCGGACGCACGAGAACGAGTGACGGCCTGCTCGGCGATCCCGTCAACCTCGCGGTTCGAGGCGGGGAGGCGGAGCTGCGCCGCGCGCTCGAACGAGCCGGCTGGATCCCCGCCGACGCCGTCACCCTCTCCTCCTCGTGGCGGATCATCACGTCGACCGTCACGCGGCGCAGCTACGACCGCGCGCCCGTGAGCCCGCTCATGCTCTTCTCGCGCGTGCAGGACTTCGCGTACCAGCAGGAGGTCGCCGGGAATCCTGCCAAGCGGCATCACGTGCGGTTCTGGCGCACCCCCGACGGTTGGCTGCTCCCGGGCGGGGCGCGCGTGGACTGGCTCGCGGCGGGGACCTTCGATCGTGCCGTCGGGCTCTCACTGTTCACGCTGCAGGTCACGCACAAGATCGACGCCGATACGGACGTGGAGCGAGATCACATCATCGCTTCCGTTCGTGCGTCGAACCCGGCGGTGGGGCTCGAGACTCTGCGCGACTTCGCCACCGGCTACCACTCGAGGAATGGGGGCGGCGACAGCATCCGCACCGATGGCGACCTGCCGATCCTCGAAGTCGGGTACCCCGAGCAGAACTCGGCGACCTCGTGATGCGCGATCCCGGCAAGCGCGCCGCCTCTGAGACGGTGAGCGCGCTCGCGAGCCCGTCCGCTCCGGCCCCGGTCTCCGCTCCCCGTCCGGCGTCGCTCACCGGCGGCGCCCTGCTGGTGCTGCTGCGCTGCGTCGGCGGCATCGTCTGGGTCGTCAGCGTCTTCGCCCAGTGGCCGTCGATCCAGCAGGACCTCGAACTCGACGGCGTCGCGCCCGCCGTTGCGCTCGGCGTGCTCGCCGCGTTCGAGGCGGTCTGGCTCGGCGCCCTCGCCCTCTTCGCGTGGCTGCTCTGGCGCGGCAGCAATCGTGCGCGAATGCTCGCGATGGGGTGGGCGGCCGTGAGCGTCACGGCTTCCGCAGTGAGCTACTTCGCCGCGGGCGCGGAGATCACCGTGCGGACGACGCTGCTGACGGTGTCGCTCGACATCCTGCTCATGCTCGCGCTCTCCAGCCGAGATGCGCGTGCCTGGACGCTCGGGCGACGCGACGCTCGCAGGGACCGGCGTCGCTCCCGACACCGCACGAGCCCCTCGGCGTGAACCGGCGGATCAGTGCCAGTTGGGCTTGTCGTCCGGTCGCTGCAGGTCTTTCCGAGCGTCGATGTCTTCCTGACTCGGCTTACCGCCCAGCCCGACGAGTGCCACCATCATGATCGAGACGATGAAGCCGATGCCCAGGAATACGGCTGCAAGGATCAGATCCCGTGTCGCCATCAGCACCACCAGTCCGGCGAACAGCCCGAGCACCACGGAGAAACCGATGAGCTCGAGCGGCTTCAGGCGGTCACGGCGCGACGGCGTCACGGGTTCCTGATTGGCGGGCTCGGGGGGCTGAGTCATGTCTGCTTTCCGGAGAATCGTGGTCGGTTATCGGTCGCCGGCGATGGCATCTCGAGACGCGCGCTCCTGGCGCGTGTCGAACGCGGAAATGCCGAGGAACACTCCGGCGAGTACGGCGTAGGCGCCGAGGAACCCGAGTACTGCGACCTGATCGTTGCGTACCAGCACGACGAGTAGGGCGAGGAGCATGCCGGTCGCGCCGAGGAAGATGGCGTCCTGCCGGCTTCCGGGGCGCACGGTGGTCCCGAGGAATTCGAGGATCGCGCTGACGACGGCCCACCCTGCGACGACCATCGCGAACGCGATGGCGGAGCCGGTGAACGCGAGGCCGACCGCGAGCGCGCACGAGGCGATGCCGAGCAGGAGCGGCAACGGATCGCCGCCGGCGGGCCGTCGTGACCACCACTCCACCAGGTGCGCGATGCCGATGGCGCCGATGGTGAGTGCGGCCATGCCACGGTCGAACGCGAGCTGCTCGTGCAGGGGCGCGGAGAAGGCGATTGCGATGCCTGAGATCAGGAGCACTGCGACTCGCACCAGCTTCACTGTGCGCGAGACGGGGGTTTCGGGAGTCGTCGATCCCGCAGTCGTCGAAACTGCAGCAGGCATGACACCCCTTTCTCGGTCACGGTCCAGTCTACCCCGGCCTCGCTGGAGAGAATCCCGGCACCGCACGGCGCCGGGTCGGTGCCGAGGCGCACGGCATCGGCCGAGACCGAGGACTCGGCCGTCAGGGGTGTCAGACCTGCGGCATGTCCTGGAAGCGGGAGTAATGGCCCTGGAACGCGACGGTGACGGTGCCGGTCGGCCCGTTGCGCTGCTTGGCGAGGATGAAGTCGGCCTCGCCCGCGCGCGGGCTGTCGCGGTCTCCGACGGCCTCGCGGTGGAGGAGGATCACCATGTCGGCGTCCTGCTCCAGCGAACCCGACTCGCGAAGGTCGCTGATGGCCGGCATCTTGTCGGCGCGCTGCTCCGAGGCACGGTTCAGCTGCGAGAGCGCGATCACGGGCACGTCGAGCTCCTTCGACAGGAGCTTGAGCGCACGCGAGAACTCGGATACCTCCTGCTGACGGCTCTCCGATTTCTTCCCGCTGGAGAGCAGCTGCAGGTAGTCGATGACGACCATTCGCAGTCCGTGCTGCTGCTTCAACCGCCGACACTTCGCGCGGATCTCGACCAGGGTCAGGTTCGGGCTGTCGTCGATGTACAGGGGCGCCTCCGCCACCCGCGCCTGGGTCGCGGCGAGCTTCTGGAAATCGCGGTTGTCGAGCGCCCCTTTGCGCAGCGTCTGCATCGGAATGCTCGCCTCCGCGGCGAGCAGTCGCATGGCGATCTCGGCCCGCCCCATCTCGAGCGAGAAGAAGACCGTCGGCGCGTTGGCGTGCACCGATGCGTTCCGGGCGACGTCCATCGCGAGCGTCGACTTTCCCATCGCCGGTCGCGCGGCGATGATGATCATCTGCCCGCCGGCGAACCCGTTGGTCATGGCGTCCAGTTCGCTGAAGCCCGTCGGCACGCCGAGCATGCCGCCGGTGGCGCTGTTCGCCTTGTTGATCTCCTCGAGCGCCGCGTCGACGGCGAGGTGCAGCGGAACGTAGTCCTCTCCCTGGCTCTCCCCCGTGACGCCGTAGATCTCCGACTGCGCCACGTTGACGAGATCGATCGCCTCGCCCTCGCCCGCATATCCCATCTGGACGATGCGGGTGCCGGCCTCCACCAGGCGCCTGAGCAGCGCCTTCTCCGCCACGATCTCGGCGTAGAAGCTCGCATTCGCGGCTGTCGGCACGATGCTCGTGAGCGTGTGCAGGTACTCCGCGCCGCCCGCGCGCTGGAGCTCGCCGCTCTTCGTCAACTCGTCGGTGACGGTGATCACATCGGTCGGCTCACCGCGCGAGTAGAGCGACAGCACCGCCTCGTAGATCACCTCGTGCTTCGGCACGTAGAGGTCGGGGCCCTTCAGCAGCCCCGTCACGTCCGCGACGGCGTCTTTGGAGAGCAGCATGCCGCCGAGCGCGCTCTGCTCTGCCAGCAGGTCGTACGGGGGCGTCCGCTCACGCCCCCGGGAATCGTCGTTGACGAACGGATCCGAAATGCCCAGGTGTGCGATTGACACGTGCAGACTTCCTCTCACAGCGATGGACTCGGTTACTGATCGATCAGACACCAGACCCCGGACATTCACGGTATGGCCCGCGCGGCTCCGATCAAAACAGCAGGATCAACAGGTGCACCGACCCTGTGGATAACTCGGTGAATAACTCACCGCGTCGCCCCACATCTTGTCCACACGCCTGGGGACAACCTGTGGAGAGCTTGTGGAGCGAAAGAGGTTTATAGCACTTGATCTGGTGTTTTAGATATCCACAGGCAGAAAGTTATTCAAGTTTCAGGTACACGTTGAGGCTTCGTGAAACGCCCGACATGTGGAGAACTTGCGGCCACGAGGCCCGGATTGATAGCGGTTCCGCGGCCCGAATACCGTCGGGCGTTCACGAGCTGTTCAACGAGCCGCCTCCCGGCGGAGGGTGGCGTATTCGCGGCCGCCGTCGCCCGTTCGACTCCGCATACGGGAGCGCACACACGAACGGCGGGACGCCGACCCGGAGAACCGGGTCGGCGTCCCGCCGTCGCGAGTGCGCGGTGCTTATCGCTGCGCGATGACCTGCAGCGTCACCTTGGCGTCGACACCCTCGTGGAGGTGCACGATCGCCTGGTACTCACCCGTGGTCTTGATCGCGGGGAGCGTGATCTTGCGCTTGTCGATCTCGCCGATGCCGGCCTCGGAGACCGCGGCCGCCACAGCGGCGGGCTTCACGGAGCCGAAGAGACGTCCACCGTTGCCGGTCTTCGTCAGGAGGCGAATCTTGCCCTCCTGCAGCTTGGCCTTGAGTGCCTGAGCGTCTTCCACCGATGCGAGTGCGCGAGCCTCGCGTGCGGCGCGGAGCTGTGCAACCTGAGCCTCGCCACCGCGAGTCCAGTGCACTGCGTAGCCCTGGGGCACGAGGTAGTTGCGAGCGAAACCGGTCTTGACGTCGACGACGTCACCGGCTGAACCGAGGCCCTGGACCTCGTTCGTGAGGATTACCTTTGACATTTGCTCTACTCCTTACCGGCCGGAACCGGCGTAGGGGAGGAGAGCCATCTCGCGGGCGTTCTTCACGGCCTTCGCGATGAGTCGCTGCTCCTGAACGGACACACCGGTGATACGACGGGCGCGGATCTTTCCGCGCTCGGAGATGAACTTGCGGAGCGTTGCGACATCCTTGTAGTCGATGACGCCGACGGTCTGCTTCTTCGCGGGTGCGAGGGTCTTGGCGTTCTTACCGCGACCCGGCTTGCGGGCTGTGCCGCTGGACTTGCCTGCCATAATTGGTCTCTTTTCGTGATGCGTTCCGGCTGAGCCGGATCAAGAAGTTTAGAAGGGTTGCTCGTCGTCGAAACCGCCGCCGAAGCCGCCGCCCGACTCGCCCTGACCCGAATTGGTCCAGGGGTTGTCCTGCTGCGGCTGCGGAGCTGCGGCTTGACCCCAGCTGCTCTGCCCTGCCGGCTGATTTCCACCGGCATTGCCGCCGCCGAAGCCGCCGACCTGACCACGTGCCTGGCCGCGCGCGACCTGAGCCGTGGCGAACCGGAGCGAGGGCCCGACCTCTTCGACCTCGAGGTCGAGAGAGGTGCGCTGCTGCCCCTGGTTGTCGGTGTAGCTGCGCTGGGTGAGACGGCCCTGCACGATGACGCGCATGCCCTTGGTGAGCGATGCCGCGATGTTATCGGCGTACTCGCCGTATGCGCGGCACCCGAGCCACAACGGTTCGCCGTCCGACCAGTCGCCCGACTGGCGGTCGCGCACGCGAGGGGTCGAGGCGATCCGGAAGGTCACCCACGACTTTCCCGCCTGGCTGACGCGCGGCTCCGGGTCGGCAACGAGGTTACCGACGACTGTGATCAGCGGCTCACCGGCCATGAGCTACGCGCCGACCTTCGCGGCTGCGCGAGCGGCCTTGGCCTGGTCGCGCTTCGTCTGAGCTGCGCGCTGGGCGATGAGCTCGTCGGAGCGCAGCACCTTGGTGCGGAGCACGGCCTCGGAGAGACCCAGCTGACGATCGAGCTCAGCGGTGGCTTCGTGCGTCGCGGTGAAGTTCACCACGACGTAGATGCCTTCGGACTGCTTCTTGATCTCGTAGGCCAGACGACGCTTGCCCCAGATATCGGTGTTCTCGATCTCGCCGCCCGCATTGCGGATGACGCCGAGGAACTTCTCGATGCTGGGGGCCACGGTGCGCTCGTCGATACCCGGATCGAGGATCACCATCAGTTCGTACGGATGCATTATTGACCCACCTCCTTCGGACTTCACGGCCACAGGATTTCTGTGACAGGAGGGTGTTGATACATCGTGCCTCCGCGCAGCACAGAGTGCACTGAACGCAGACAACTTCAGAAGCTTAGCACCTTCGGCTCTCAGCGTCACGCCGCAGTCGGCGTCCGCGCGATCCCGAAGTACTGCATCGTGTAGTCGTACCACGGGCCGACCATGACGACCGGCCTCCACCCGGTGTCGGTTCCACGTCGGCGAGCCGCGTGCGAACCGATGCAGACGTACGCCACGCGGTCGACTCGCGACTCGTAGACGTGCACGTAGAGGTCGCCGAGGTTGTGCCACTGCGGCATCCCGAGCTGCTGCAGTGCGGCGAGTCGGCCTGAACGGAACTGCTGATAGATCCACTCGTTCCCAGCATCGTTCGAGTTCCACGTGCGCTCGAACACGCGTCTCACGGGGGCGCCCGTGAGACGTCGGAGCGAGTCGGCGCTGCGATTGAACCACAGGCGGTGCCGGATCATGTAGGCACCCCCGATGCTCAGTGCGAGCACGAAGAGCAATCCGAAGGGGAGGAGGGCCAGCGTGAGCGCGCGGCTCGCGCCGACCATCGCCGAGCAGTCGGCACCGGGCGCGCACGTCACCTCTGACGCGGAAGCGGCGCGGAGGACGACGCAGACGACGATCGTCCCGAGCACGACGAAGCCGATGGACCAGGAGAGATGGAACGCCGTTCTGCTCTGCCTGACATCGGGCAGCGTCAGCATCTGCTCGACCGGGTCGAGATACCGGCTCATCACGGGCTCCGGGAGTCAGCGCGCGGCGGATGACGATCCGTGCGCCTCCGGCGCCGGCGTCAACCGCCGGAATGCTTCGACCGTGCCGATGGGCTCGCGCTGACCGCCGACGTGCACGATCTCGTCCCCGTCGACGGTGAGCTGCGTGGCGTACCCCCGCAGCGCGGCGACCTTGCGGGGGAGCCAGGGGGAGACGTCGTGCACTTCCACCGCCTCGCTCGCAGGCGCCGCCGGGTCGGTCTCGCTCGCGAACACATCGGAGACGATCGCCCAGAAGGGCACGTCGAGCGCGTGGGCGACGGCGCGCGCGAGTCGATGGGCCAGCACGTGATCGGGGTGGCCGTATCCGCCGCCGTCGTCATAGCTCACCACTGCCTGCGCATTCGACTGGTAGGCGGCGGCGAGCAGATCGTTCAGCGCCTCGACCGCAGGAGCCGACGTCAGCGCATCCGGACTCGCGTCGCGCGCGGCGGTCGCCCGGCCATCGGCACCCCACTCCATGCCGGAATCCTCGTAGATGACGGGGGGATAGCCTTCGGCGCGGGCGGGCTCGACGCCGAGAAACGCATGGCGATCCACGCCGAGCATGCCGAGCGCCGTTCTGAGTTCGTTCTGCCGCGCCACCGCCAGTCCGTGCGCTGCCACGAGTGCCTCCAGCGGACCGGCTACGACCTCGCCCTGCTCTCCGCGGGTAAGCGTCACGAGGAGCGGCTCCCGCCCCGCCTCGGCGAGCGCGGCGAGGGTTCCTCCGGTCGCGATGGTCTCGTCGTCGGGATGCGCGTGCACGAACAGCACGCGCGCTCGTCCGTCGAACCAGCTCGTCGGTGCACCCTCACTCACGTCACGGTCTCCCATTCACTCGCCACCCTGTTCTGCATACCAGGCCCTGAGGCGCGCTTCAGCCGCCTCCGGGCCGATCGGTCCCTCATCGAGACGCAACTCGAGGAGATAGCGGTACGCCCGCCCGACGACGGGCCCCGGCGGGACGTCGAGGATCGCCATGATCTCCTCTCCGTCGAGTTCCGGCCGCACCGCCGCCAGCTCCTCCGCCTCCGCGAGCTCGGCGATCCGACGCTCGATGTCGTCGTACGCGTGATCCAGCCGCTCGGCCTTGCGGCGGTTGCGCGTCGTCACATCGGCTCTGGTGAGGATGTGGAGCCGCTCGAGCTCATCTCCGGCATCGCGCACGTAGCGCCGCACCGCCGAATCCGTCCACGGCTGATCGCTGTATCCGAAGAAGCGCAGATGCAGCTCGACGAGTCTCGCCACGCGCTTCACGGTGTCGTTGTCGAATCGCAGCTCGCGCAATCGCTTCTTCACGAGCTTGGCACCGACGACATCGTGGTGGTGGAAGGTCACACCCCCGCGTTCGAAGCGGCGCGTAGCCGGTTTGCCGACATCGTGCAGCAGCGAGGCGATGCGCAGCACGAGGTCTGGCGCCGCGGCCGCGTCGTCTTCTGCATCGCTCGCGCGCCGCTCGTGCTCGAGCTCGATCGCCTGCCGCAGCACCGTGAGACTGTGCTCGTAGACGTCTTTGTGCCGCCCGTGGTCGTCCTGCGTCGCGATGAGCGCCGTGAGCTCCGGCAGGAATCGCTCTGCAAGCCCCGTCTCGACCAGCAACCGAATGCCCGGAATCGGGTCGCGCGCGGAGAGCAGTTTCACGAATTCGTCGCGGATCCGCTCGGCCGAGATGATGTCGAGGCGTTCGGCGAGCTCCTCCATCGAATCCCGTGTCTCCGACGTGACCTCGAATCCCAGTTGCGCAGAGAAGCGCGCCGCGCGCAGCATGCGCAGCGGGTCGTCGGTGAACGACTCCTCAGGGGCGCCCGGCGTGCGGATCTTCCTCGCGAGCAGATCCTCGAGCCCGCCCGAGACGTCGACGAGCCGCAGGTCGGGGAGCATCAGTGCCAGGGCGTTGATCGTGAAATCGCGGCGCACGAGATCGCCCTCGATGGTCTTGCCGAAGCGCACCTCGGGCTTCCGAGAGTCATCGCGGTAGGTCTCGGCGCGGTAGGTGGTGATCTCGACGGTCTCACCGTGCACGCGCGCAGCGATCGTCCCGAAATCGCGACCGACGTCCCAGACGTTCGTCGAAACGGCGTCGAGCACCGCGCGCGTCTCATCGGGATGCGCCGACGTGGTGAAATCGAGGTCTGTCACGGCGCGGCCGAGCAGCGCGTCTCGCACCGGACCCCCCACGAGGGCGAATTCGTGGCCCCGATCGGCGAACGCCGTGGCGAGAACCGCGACCGGCGCTGAGTCGGCGATGGCGCGCAGAGCGTCCATGGATGCAGCGAGGGAGGGCATCCCTCTAGGGTACCCGGGTCGTCGTGGGGGATCCGGTCCCTAGACTTGACGCCATGCTCTCCGTACTCCGCCTGCACGTGCGCGTGTTCGGGCCGCGGACGCTCGCCGTCGCCGCGCTGGTCGGTGCGCTGCTCGGGACGTCCGGCACCGCGACCGCAGCGATGACGGCGAGCGGTCCCGGTTCGCAGCGCCCTGCAGTCGAGCACGTGTCGGGCACCCGCGCCGACGCGACCTCGGACGAAGGCGCCGACCGCGCTGCAGGGGTCGACCTCGTCGTCTCGCCGCGAGAGCCGGTGATCGCAGCCGGCGACGACGAGGTGCAGTTCGGGCTGCTGATCCGGAATTCGACCACCGCCGAACTCCCGGCCGGTACCGTCACGCTCGTCCTCGACGCTGATCGCCTGACCGACCTCGGAGACCTCGACGAGCCGATGCCCGCTTCGGCGAACCGCTTCGCAGAGGCGCCAGTGGAGGCGACCGCGCCCGGTTCCGAGCAGACCGCGACAGTCACGGTCTCCCGCAGCGACCTGCCGATCGGCACCGCGGCAGAGGCAGGGGCGTACCGCGTGGGGGCGACGTTGCAGTTCGCCGAAGACTCCGACCAGGGCTTCGCGGCGTTCGGCGCAGAGCCGGGCGAGGACGACTCGGCGGTCAGTCCCACCGTGTCGACCGCGACGCCGGTGATCTGGAGGGGAGCCGGGACGGACACCGTGCCGATGAGCGTCATCGTGCCGTTCGTGCTGCCCTCCGACATTCGCACGCTGCCCACGCGCGGTCAGCTCGAGGAGCTCGCGCCCGTCTGGGACCGGCTGCTGACGGCGGCGCGCGCCCACGACGCGACGCTCGCAATCGACCCCCGACTCATCGCAGGCATTCGCGCGTACGGCGACGAGGCGCCGCGGAATGCTCAGTTGCTCCTCAGCCGCCTCGAGACGACTCCGCTCCCGTCGTTCCTCCTCCAGTTCGCCGACGCCGACCCCTCGGTGCAGGCGGCGCTCGGCTTCACGACGCTGCTGGAGCCCACGAACCTCGATTTCGTGAGCCGATTCGGCAGCTTCTCGGAGACCCCCGATGCGACGGGTCCGGGCGCCGAGGAGAACGGTACCGCTGGAGGTGACGAAGGCGCCGACGCGCCCGACACCGACGGGGAAGCCGGATCAGCAGAACTGCCCCTTCCCACGCTCAGCGAGCTGCTCGACTGGCCGCAGCAGGAGACCGCTCACGTTTGGCCGGCCGAGGGCCGCGCCGATCCCGCCCTGCTCCCGCTGCTCGACCAGGAGGGAGTCGACTCCCTCGTGCTGAGCTCGGACGGAGCGGATCTCGACGGCGGGCCTCGCGCTCGCCTCGGGAGCGACAGCGTCACGGTCACGGATGCTGCACTCGACCGGGCGGCGCGCACGGCGCTGCACGCCGAGACCGAGACGGAGCGATCCGGGGGAGTGGCCCGCCTGGCGGCCGAGCTCATCGTCGACGCCCAGGGCGGATCGGACGGGGTCGTACTGGCTCTCGATCGCGGAGCGACCGGTGACGCCTCCGACCCCGCCGCGCTGCTCGAACAACTCGAGGCGTTCGCGTGGACGACTCCGACGGCGATCGCCGACCAGCGCACGGGGACGGTCGAACTCCGCCCATCCGGGCCCTCTCAAGACCGACTCGAACTCCTGCGCTCGGCTTCGAATCGAGAGGGATCGGTGAACGAACTCGGTGCGGTGCTCACCCACCCCGAGTACCTCAGCGGGTACCAGCGCACGCGATTGCTGCAGCTCTTCTCGACGCCCTACGCCGCCGATGCCGACGGCTTCGCCCAGGTCGCCGCCGACTTCCGCAAACGCGACGCCGAATTGCTCAGCGGAGTGCAGGCGATCAGCACCGAGCACATCCAGCTCGTCGGCAGCTCTTCGCGGGTGCCGGTGCAGCTGCGGAACGCGCTTCCCTTCGATGCGGTGGTGACGGTCGACGTCGACCCCGCGTCCGCCGCGCTCTCGGTCCCGGAGCGCCGCTTCCGCGAGGTGGTCGTGCCCGCGGAGACCAGCGAACGTGTGCTCGTGCCGGTGCGCAGTCGTGTCTCCTCCGGCGAATCAGGCCTCGTCGTCAGCGTCTCGGCGGCCGACGGCAGCCCGACGGTGTTCACGGGTACGCTGCCGATCACGATCCGCAGCAGTATCGAGACGATCATCTTCTGGGCGCTGGGCGGGCTCGCGGTCATGCTGCTCGTCTTCGGCATCGTGCGCAGCGTGCGTCGCCGCCGGAACCGGAACGCACCGGCAACCGGCCCGGACGGAGGCGGCGACGACATCGTCCCCGCGATGTAGGCGCCCTCAGGAGCCCAGGAATACTGCGCGCCTAGGATGGGTTGTATCACCCGAGCGGTCATCGCCGCGACTCAATCCCCAGGTGTGCAAGGAGCGTCATGCACCAGATCATCATCATCGGATCCGGCCCCGCCGGTTTCACTGCGGCAATCTACGCTGCGCGCGCCGGTCTCAAGCCTGTGCTATTCGCGAGCGCCGTGGGCATCGGCGGTGAACTGATGAACACGACGGAAGTCGAGAACTTCCCCGGTTTCCCCGAGGGCGTGCAGGGCCCCGACCTCATGCAGAAGATGCAAGAGCAGGCTGAGCGCTTCGGAACCGAGGTCATCTACGACGACATCACCGAGGTGGACTTCTCCGGCGAGATGAAGCGAGTGACCGCGGGAGACGGATCGGTCCACGAGGCCCACACGGTGATCTACGCCACAGGTTCGGCGTACCGCAAGCTCGGAATCGCCGACGAGGACCGACTGTCCGGGCACGGCGTCTCCTGGTGCGCGACCTGCGACGGCTTCTTCTTCCGCGAGAAGACGATCGCGGTGGTCGGCGGCGGCGACTCGGCGATGGAGGAGGCGACCTTCCTCACCCGCTTCGCGGACAAGGTCTTCGTCATTCACCGCCGCGAGGAGCTCAAGGCGTCCAAGATCATGCAGCAGCGCGCGTTCGACAATCCGAAGATCGAGTTCGTCTGGAATTCCGAGGTCGCCGCGATCCAAGGCGAATCCGAACTCACCGGCATCACGCTGCGCGACACGGTCGACGGCTCGGAGCGCGACCTCGCCCTCGACGGCCTGTTCATCGCAATCGGCAACGACCCGCGCACGCACCTCGTGCACGGCAAGCTCGACCTGACCGCTGACGGGACCATCGCCGTGGAAGGGCGCAGTTCTCGCACCTCTTCGCCTGGCGTGTTCGCGGCTGGAGACGTCATCGACCCGTCATACCGGCAGGCGATCACTGCAGCAGCCTCGGGCACCGTGGCCGCACTCGACGCCGAGCACTACCTCGCGGCTCGCGAGCAAGCCGAGCAGATCGCACTCGCGACTGTCTAACCGCAAGAAATCGTCAGAAGGAGTCACCATGTCACAAGCAATCACCGTCGACGAGCAGAGCTTCGAGCAGGCCGTTCTCCAGAGCAACGTCCCCGTGCTCGTCGATTTCTGGGCAGAATGGTGCGGCCCGTGCCGCGCGGTCGCGCCCGTGCTCGATCAGATCGCCGCTGAGAACGAGGGCAAGATCATCATCGCGAAGCTGAACGTCGATGAGAACCCGAACCTGGCTGCGCAGTACCGCATCACGTCCATCCCGGCCATGAAGGTCTTCAAGGGCGGCGCCGAGGTTCGCGAAATCATCGGCGCGATGCCGAAGCCGATGATCGAGAAGCACCTCGACGGCATCATCTAAGCCGCGCAACCGGAGGTTCGCCTCCGTCACGCAGCACAGCGGCCGGCGATCGTCACTCGATCGCCGGCCGCTGTGCTGTCTGCAGGCGACACGCCTCACATCGCCGGCGCTGCGCCCGGCGACGTCGAGCAGACGCGCTCAGGCCACTCCACGCAGGTGCGAGGTCAGGCGCCGAAGCCGGGGTCTCCGAGATCGGAGAGGATGCGCTTGAGGTCTGCGATCGTGGCGAAGTCGATGACGATCTGCCCCTTCTTCGCCCCGAGCTTGACGGCGACACGCGTGTCGAAGCGGTCGCCGAGTCGCTCGGCGATCTCGCCGAGCTGCGCCTGCACGCCTCCGGCTCGCGGTTTCGGTTTGTTCCGCTTCGGCAGCTCCGAGGCGGCAGCCTCAGCGGCACGCACCGACAGGCCCTCGTTCACCACCTTGTCGGCGAGGCGCTGCATAGCATCGACATCGCCGTCGAGCGAGAGGATCGCACGAGCGTGACCCGCCGTGAGCACCCCGGCGGCTACTCGTGCCTGCACGGGCTCGGGGAGGCGCAGGAGACGAATCGTATTCGACACCTGCGGTCGTGATCGGCCGATGCGCTCCGCGAGCTGCTCCTGCGTGATCCCGAAATCGGCGAGCAGTTGCTGATACGCGGACGCTTCCTCCAGCGGATTGAGCTGGGCCCGGTGCAGGTTCTCGAGCAGCGCGTCGCGCAGCATGTGCTCATCGGCGGTACTCCGCACGATCGCGGGAATCGTCTCCAGCCCCGCGCGCTTCGACGCTCGCAAGCGACGCTCGCCCATGATCAACTCGTAGCGGGCGCCATCGGCCGGTTCGGGCTCGATCGCGCGCACCACGATGGGCTGGAACACGCCGAACTCCCGCACGCTGTGCGTCAATTCGTCGAGCGCCTGCTCGTCGAACTCGGTGCGCGGCTGCGCGCGGTTCGGAACGACGTCAGCGACATCGAGACGGGTCAGGCGAGCTCCCGGCACTTCCTGCAGCGGCGCCGTTTCCGCGGCAGGCGTTCCGCCCTCCTCCGTGGTGACGTTCGCATCGGCACCGGCTGCGCTCAGCCCGGCGCTCGACGGGAAGAAGACGTCGACGGGACGCTCTTCGCCCGACGACGACTGCGGAATGAGCGCGCCGATTCCGCGACCGAGACCGCCTCGTTTCTTGGTCGCCATGCGTTACGCCTTTCCTTCATGCTGTGTACCGGCTGTCGCCGGGAGACTGCCACGTTCGCCGCGCTCGGCGATCTCAGCCGCGGCCTCCAGATATGCGAGCGCTCCGATCGAAGCTCCGTCATAGGCGTGCACCGTTTGCCCGTAGCTGGGAGCCTCAGAGATGCGCACGGATCGCGGGACGATCGCGCTGAGCACCTGTTCGGGGAAGTGCGCACGCACTTCCCCGGCCACTTCCTGTGCGAGGTTCGTTCGGGCGTCGTACATCGTCAACAGGATCGTGGAGATGCGCAGGCCCGGATTCAAGTGCTTCTGGATGAGCTGGATGTTCCCGAGCAGCTGGCTCAAGCCCTCCAGCGCGTAGTACTCCGTCTGGATCGGGATGAGCACCTCGTCGGCTGCGACAAAGGCGTTGACCGTCAGAAGCCCGAGCGACGGCGGGCAATCGATGAAGACGTAGTGATACTTGCGCTCTGATTCCGCGAGGAAGGTCTGCAGCGCCGTGCGCAGCCGCTGCTCTCGCGCGACCAGCGACACGAGTTCGATCTCTGCGCCGGCGAGGTTGATGGTGGAGGGAACGCACCATAGATTCTCGTGATCTGAGGTCGGCTGCAGCGCGTCGGGGATCGTGTCATCGCCGAGGAGCACGTCGTAGATGCTCGTGATCTCGGGGCGATGGGGGACGCCGAGTGCCGTCGAAGCGTTTCCCTGCGGGTCCATATCGATGACCAGCACCGTCGCGCCGCGGCGGGCCAGGGCCGCGGCAAGATTAACGGTGGTCGTCGTCTTTCCGACGCCGCCCTTCTGGTTCGAGACCGTGATGATGCGCGTCTCAGCGGGGAGTGGCGACACCGTCTCCGCGAGTTTGCGCCGTCGCCGAATCTTGTCGACGAGATGGTCGCCGACCAGCGACTTCTCCGCTTCAGCCATGTCTCACGATTTTAGCCCGAAAGACGCGAGTCGTCTCCGCAAGCAGCTCCTGCGCGAACAAGTCCGCACCGAGCTCGACCACAGCCACGTCACGCACCCGGAACTTGCGAAGCGCCTTCGCCGCGGCTTCGATCTCTGCATTGACAGCAGCGCCCTTCAGGAACAGCATCTCGCCCCCGTCGCGGAGCAACGGGGCCGTCAGTGGGACGAGCTTGCGGAGCGCGGTCACAGCTCGAGCCGTGATCTGGTCGACCTCCCACGCATCGTGGAACTCCTCGGCGCGCCCTCGGCGCACTTCGGCGTTCTCCAATCCGAGTACCTCGATCTGCTCCTGCAGCCACGCGCATCGTCGCTCCATCGGCTCCACGAACAGGAAGTGCGCGTCCGGGCGCACGATCGCGAGAACCAGGCCGGGCATTCCGCCGCCGGTACCGATGTCGGCGACCTGAGCACCACTGCCGATGAGTGGGGCGAGCAGTGCGCTGTTGAGCACATGGCGTGTCCAGAGACGCGGCGCCTCAAGGGGACCGATGAGCCCGAGCTGCTCGCCGCGCGTGCCGAGGTCCGCGGTGAACGCGCGCAGCATCTCGATGCGGTCGCCGGCGAGCAGCGGTGCGGCGGCGGGTTCCTGCTCGATCACCTGCTCAGCGGGCATGGCGGTCCTTCCGGAGTTTCACGTGAAACAGGGGGTGAGTTCATCCCCGGCTGATGATGAGACGGCGATCACGGCCTTCACCGCGGGACTCCGAGAAGTAACCGCGATCCGCGACGTCGTCGTGCACCAGTTTGCGTTCGTAGGACGACATGGGCTCGAGCTCGACCTGCTCACGGCCCGCGGCGATCTGCGCCACCGCCGAATCGACCATGCGCTTGAGTTCGGTGGCTCGCGCGTCCCGCGATCCCCCCACATCGACGATCAGGCGCGAGAAGCGCCCCGTCTTCGCCTGCACGGCGAGACGAGTGAGATCTTGCAGCGCCTGCACGGTATCGACCCCCGCGAGACGGTCGAGATCGACGTCCCCTCCGGTCACCGAGACGTATGCCCGGCCGTTCGCGACGTCGATATCGATGTCGCCGTCGAGATCCGCGATATCGAGAAGCCCCTCGATGTAGTCGGCAGCGAGGTCGCCGTCGGCCTCGAGTTCTTCGAGGCTGAGTTCAGCAGTCGAGGTGTCAGGTGCGGTGCGATCGTCGGTCGTCATCACTTGCCCTTCTTCTTCGAACGCTTGGCGCTGACCGGCTGCTGGCGCTGACCGGCCTTCGGGGGAGCGATCTCCTCGCCGCGAGCCTGCGCGCGCTTCTCGTCGTCGGTCAGCTTGCCCTTCGCCTTGAGGCGCTCCTGCCGCGCGCGCCACGCATCACTGCCCGGGGTCGGCATGTTGCGGATCACGATGAACTGCTGGGCCATGGTCCAGAGGTTGGAGGTGAACCAGTACACGTTCAGCGCGAGCGGGAATGCAACGCCTGAGAAGAGGAACGCGAAGGGGATGATGTACAGCAGGATGCGCTGCTGACGGTACATCGGCGAGTTCTTCGTCTCATCGGAGACGTTCTTCGACATGATCTGCAGCTGCGTGAAGAACTGCGACCCGATCATCAGGATGACGTTGATGCCCAGGAGCACCACGACCGTCCAGTTGCCGGACTCCCAGCCCTGCGTGAAGGTCATCTTCAGCGGAGCACCGAAGAGCTCAGCGGCATTGAAGTTCTTCGTCAGCTCCGCCGTCATGAAGCCGATGCCGGTGGTGTTATCGGACGCGTGCCGGAGTACGTAGAAGAGCGAGAAGAAGACCGGCATCTGGATGAGGATCGGCAGGCACGAGGAGAACGGGTTGGTCCCGTGCTTCTTGTAGAGCGCCATCGTCTCCCGGCTCATCGCCTCTCGGGAGTACTGATCCTTCTTGCCCTTGTACTTGTCCTGGATCTTCTTCATCTCGGGCGCGAGATCCATCATGCGGCGCTGCGACTTGATCTGCCGCACCGTCACGGGGATCAGCGCCGAGCGGACCACGACCACGAGGCCGATGATCGAGAGCACCCACGTGAGGCCCGACTCGGGGTCCATGCCGATCCACGTGAAGGCCTGATGCCAGACCGCGAGCACGAGCTCGACGAGCCAGCGGAGCGGCCACAGGATTGTTTCGAAGAAGTCCACCGGGTTAAGCCTTTCGCTCGATGGGGCGGACGAAGCCGCGGGTGTTGGTCACGAAGTGGGAGTGCGCACGCGGCGGGACGTCATCGATGCCGCCGGCAGTGAAGGGATTGCAGCGCAGCAACCGCCACGCAGTGAGAACGGTTCCGACAATGAATCCGCGGATTTGATACGCCTCAACAGCGTATCTGGAACACGATGGATAATACCTGCACACTTCGCCATAGAGCGGTGAGACGACTCGGCGGTAGGCGTGCATGCAAGCGAGAGCGGCATTACGGGGTGCCAACCAGATTTCGGCTGCGACCCGGATCATGAGCGCGTCTCCGTCGACGCATGCCGGCGCTCCACCCGATCGAGCGCACGGTTGATCTCCCGCTCGAGCTCCGCGAACGGAGCATCCGCCGCGGCGGGGAGCGCACGAAAGACCACGTCGACACCCGTTGCCCCGTTCCGCAGGCGTTGCTCCACGATCGTCTTCATACGCCGACGCACCAGGTTCCTGGTCACCGCATTGCCCACAGCCTTGGAGATGATGAACCCGAATCGAGCGGCGTCCTCCGGTGAACGCAAAACCGCGTGGGTGATGCAGAGTGCACCACCCACGCGGCGTCCGGCACGTACGGTCTGCCGGTAGTCCTCTCCCCGGGTGACTCGATTGCGCCGTGCAGGCATGATCGATCCCGGGGGAGTACGACGATTACGCGGTGAGCTTCGAGCGGCCCTTGCCGCGACGAGCTGCGACGATGGCGCGGCCCGCACGGGTGCGCATCCGGGCGCGGAAGCCGTGCACCTTGGCGCGGCGGCGGTTGTTGGGCTGGAAGGTACGCTTGCTCATAGTGAAAACTCCGTGACTTATGGAATAGATCCCCGCGCCTCTCGGGCGGCGAGGAAGTCGGATGTCGGCCACTCGTGTGCGTGCGGTTCCTCATGTGCTCGACACGTTCCGAGCGCACGGTAGCGCACTCGTCTCACACGAGCCACCCATACAAGGTCTTCACTCTACGCCTTCCGCACCATTCCGTCAAAGTTGGGGAGGCAGGATGGCTGCCGGGCACGTGGATCGTGATCGAGAAATGGCGCGTTCCCACATCGACTTGCCTGTGGACAAATCTGTGACTAACGTGGGCGCAAGCGTTTCCACACGGCTGCACTCCGCTGATTTCCCGCGAGATTGTGCCCGTCCCTCTGTGGATAAGCCTGGGTATAACAGGCATTCTTCATGATGAACAGCGAGCCGGGAGCGACGTGACTGAGGACGAACTGCAAGAAGTCTGGGATCGCGTCACCCAGGCGGTGATGAGTGATCCTGCCGTCGGCCCCGCCGTCGGCGCACAGCTCGCACTCGCATTGCCGCGAGGCATCGCAGCCGGAACGCTCTATCTCGCCGTGCAACTCGATTTCACGCTCAAGCTGCTCGAGAACCGACTCCGTCCCGCGATCATGGCGGCGATCTCCCGCATTCCGGAGGCGCGGGAGATCGACAACTTCATCGTCATCGTCGACGAAGACGCCCACCCTGACATCGACCCCGAGCCCGCTGCCGAGACGCCGTCCTCATCCGAGCACGTGCGCGATTTCGACGGCGGCGGATTCGGCGGCTCACGGTTCGACTCGCCCCGTCACGACACCCAGCGCCCCGTTGCAGAACCACGGCGTCGACACGGAGTCGACGATGCCCTCGACAGCCGGCTCAACGAGAAGTATCGATTCGACAGCTTCGTGATCGGGCAGTCCAACCGTTTCGCACATGCCGCTGCCGTCGCGGTCGCCGAAGCGCCGGCCCGCGCCTACAATCCATTGTTCATCTACGGCGATTCGGGTCTGGGCAAGACCCACCTGCTTCACGCCATCGGGCACTACGCACGCGAGCTCTTCCCGGACGTACGGGTTCGCTATGTCAGTTCCGAGGATTTCACGAACGATTTCATCAACTCCATCGCGAACAATCAAGGAGCGGCGTTTCACGCGCGCTATCGAAGCGTCGACATCCTTCTCGTCGACGACATTCAATTCCTTGAAGACAAAGTGGAAACCCAGGAAGCCTTCTTCCACACGTTCAACACGCTGCACGACCACAACAAGCAAGTGGTCATCACGAGCGATGTGCAGCCGAAGCAGCTTCGTGGGTTCGAAGAGCGCATGCTCTCGCGATTCGAGTGGGGCCTGCTCACCGACATCCAGGTGCCCGATCTCGAGACGCGTATCGCGATCCTGCGCAAGAAGGCGGAGCGGGAGAATCTCGAGGTCGACTACAGCATCCTCGAATTCATCGCGAGCAAGTTCTCGTCGAACATCCGCGAACTCGAAGGCACCCTGATTCGGGTGACTGCATACGCGAGCCTGAATCAGCAGCGGATCGACATGCAGCTCGTGCACACGGTGCTCAAGGACCTCATCACGCTGGACGCCGATAACGAGGTGCAGCCCTCCGACATCATCAGCAAGACGGCCGAGTACTTCGACCTCTCGGTCGACGACCTGTACGGTCCGACGCGCGCGCAGCAGATCGCGACGTCGCGTCAGATCGCGATGTATCTCTGCCGCGAACTCACACCGCTCTCCCTTCCGAAGATCGGTCAGTTGTTCGGCGGCCGCGACCACACCACCGTCATGTACGCGCACAAGAAGATCTCCCAGCTGATCGCCGAACGGCGATCCATCTACAACCAGGTCACCGAACTGACCACGCGCATCAAACAGGGCAGTCGATAGAGAAGTTATCCACAGGCCACTCGCCGAGTGTGGATAGTTGGGGAGAACTCGCCCGCGCCTGTGCATGGATCCGGGAAGCCTGTGAGGGAGCCTCCTGTCGCCGGGTTCCGCATGATTCCGCGGATCGCAATCCATCCACCACGATTGCACAAGTCACAGACGTGTAGTTCCGTTACAAGAATTGATGTGCCGGGACTTATCCACAGAATCCACAGACGTTAACACTGTTAACACTTCTCATTCTTTTCAACGGGCACTCGATCACACACACGGTGATCGGCGAAGCGACCCATGAACGATGACACGAACCTCGACCGGATGCTGAGGCTCGACGAGTGTGCAAAGATTGTCAGGCCGAGGAGAACGACGCGACCCAGAACGCGTGCGAAGGGAAGCCCGATGCGATTTACCGTCAATCGTGACGTATTCAGCGACGCTGTATCGTTCGCAGTGAAGTTGCTCCCTCCCCGCCCGACGCAGCCCCTCCTCAGCGGGGCGCTCATCGAAGCCGATGGCGATCAGCTCACGGTCTCGTCGTTCGATTACGAAGTCTCCGCGAGGACCTCGATCACAGCGGTCGTCGCAGAAGCGGGGCGCGCGCTGGTATCGGGTCGATTGCTCGGCGAGATCGCCCAGCGCCTGCCGCACTCCGACGTTGAAGTGTCTCTGCTCGAGAGCCGCGTCGAGGTTCGCTGCGGTTCTGCGTCGTTCAGCCTTCCGGCGATGCCGGTCGAGGAGTACCCGCAGGTGCCGAGGGTTGATTCCGTCTCCGGGTCGATGCCGGCGGATGTCTTCTCGGAAGCCGTCTCGCAGGTGTCGCTCGCGGCATCGAAGGATGATGTGACACCGGTGATCACGGGCGTGCAGTTCGAGATCGATTCGAATTCGGTGACCCTCACCGCGACCGATCGGTACCGCGTCGCGACGCGAAGCATCGATTGGGAGCACCGTGACTCCGGCGATGCACTGACTGCGCTGGTCCCGTCGAAGATCGTTACCGAGGTCGGAAAGACCTTCTCGGGTGTCGGGGAGGTCCAGGTGAGCATCGTCAAGGATGCCGACCGGGAACTCATCGCCTTCACCGGGGGCACGAAGACGGTGACATCGCTGCTGATCAAGGGCAACTACCCGCCGGTTGGTCGTTTGTTCCCCGAGAGCATCGAGAATTACGCCGTGATCAGCACTTCGGAGCTCATTGAGGCCGTGGGCCGCGTCGGGTTGGTGCTCGAGCGGGAGGCGGCCCTTCGCTTCTCGTTCGCCGAGGGCACCGTCACGCTGGAAGCCGCTGGGACCGAGTCGGCGCAGGCCGTCGAGACGGTTGATGCGCACCTCGTCGGCGACGAGATGGTGGTCTCGCTGAAGCCCCAGTTCCTGCTTGACGGCTTGCGTTCCACGCATTCCGAGTTCGCTCGAATCGGGTTTACTCGGACGGACAACCCTGGAAAGCCCGGTCCCGTCCTCATCACGAGTCAGCGCAGCAAGGACGACGCGGACGAGAAGAGTTTCCGCTACCTGCTGCAGCCGAACCTGCTCCTTCGGTAGGCCTGAGATGCGGGTGACGCATCTCTCGCTCGGCGACTTCCGCAACTACGCGTCTGCGGAGCTTCCACTCGCCGCTGGTCCGAATCTGCTCGTCGGCCGGAATGGTCAAGGAAAGACCAACCTCGTCGAAGCCATCGCCTACTTCGCGACGCTCCGCTCGCATCGAGTGACCGGCGATCAGGCGCTCATCCGCGCGGGCAGCGATTCAGCGGTTGCTCGAATGGGAGTGCGCTCGGGGGAGCGCGAGGTGCGCCTGGAGTTGCAGCTCAATCAGGGCCGCGCAAACCGGGCACAGGTGAACGGCAACTCGGTGCGCCCGAGGGAGATCACTCGGTGGTTCTCCGCGGTCGCTTTCGCACCAGAAGACCTCATTATCGTTCGTGGAGAGCCCTCAGGACGTCGGCGGTTTCTCGACGATGCGCTGCTCGCCCGCCATCCGGTCGCCTCAGCGGCCCTGGCAGACTACGAAAAGGTCGTCCGGCAGCGCACTTCACTATTGAAATCCACCCGAAGCCGGGGGTCAACTGTCCCTTCAACGCTCTCGATATGGAACGATCAGCTCGTTGAGTACGGCGTGCAGATCATGATTGCTCGGCGAGAGCTGTTGCGTGACCTCGCTGGTCCGCTTCGTGATCACTATCACGCGCTCGTCGGTTCCGACCACGTTCCTCGGTTGGGTATGGCGGAGAGCGTCGCCGCTTCGCTCACCGAACGGGGCGTTTCACGTGAAACACCGAACGCGAGCGAGCTCCCCGACGTTTCACGTGAAACGCTCGCGCAGGAGTTCCACGAGGCGCTCAGCATGGTGCAAGCTCGCGAGATCGATCGCGGTGTGACGCTCGTCGGCCCGCATCGGGACGATCTCGTGCTCTCGCTCAACGGTCTTCCGGTAAAGGGCTACGCGAGCCATGGCGAATCCTGGTCGTTCGCACTGTCGCTGAAGCTGGGCCTCGCCGAGCTGTTGAGGGCTGAGTCGTCGGCCGGTGATCCTGTGATTATTCTCGATGACGTGTTCGCGGAGTTGGATGCGGGGCGGCGAGCCCGACTGATGTCTGCCGTGGGGGACTATGAACAGGTGATTGTCACCGCAGCGGTGGAATCGGATGTGCCCGATGACGTTTCTTGGCAGAGGATGCGTATCAGCGCAGGCACCGTGGCACCGATGGAGTGCACTGACGACTCCGCAGTAGACGCCAGCGGGGCGGAAGGCGCCACGCCCCCGGTGGTGCGGACGACCCCCGATTCTGAGACATCAGTGTCGCGGGCGGAGGCTCGCGATGACGGACCGATCGAGGGGGACGACGGTGGGTGAGTCGGGCGTCGAGTTCACGTCAGACGCCTATCTTCGTGCGAAATCCGTGTGGCGCGGCGTTCCGCAGCGTCGTCGTTCCCGCCGAAACGGTTCGGAAGCCCCTGGTGGGAGTCCCTTCGGGTTCGGTCGCGATCCGAAAGCTCTCTCAGATGTGCTCGTCAATGTCGCGAGCGACATGGGATGGAGCGTCGAACTCGAGCAGGCTCGGTTGATCGGGGAATGGCCGGAGTTCGCCGGCGATGCAACCGCCGAGCACACGACGGTCGTGGGCATCAGCCACGGCGTCCTTCAGGTCCAGTGCGATTCGACGACCTGGGCGACCGAGCTCAGGCGGTTGCGGGGCGAATTGCTCACGCGGCTCTTGCGAGACTATCCCGATTCGGAGATTCGGGATCTCCGATTCCTCGCGCCGGGTGCCCCGAGCTGGCGGCACGGCATGAGGTCCGTTCCAGGCCGGGGGCCGAGAGACACGTACGGCTGATAGCGGACGACCTGAGGTGCGTTCGGCGGGACGATCTGCTCAGCAATGACGATTCTCGGGGAGGCGACAGGACGGAGGGGGGACGATCCCCGGCGAATCATCGGTTTGCAAGGCCCGTAATGCCCCGTACAGCGCCTGAATCTTGGTAAGCTGGTGGGCGGAAGTACGCAGGGTTCAATCGCGCCCTGAGACGCCCAGATAAGGATCATTCTACGTATGAGTTCAGAGCAGGCGACCGCCACGGAAGATTACGGTGCCGGAGCGATCCAGGTACTCGAAGGGCTCGAAGCGGTTCGCAAGCGGCCTGGCATGTACATCGGCTCCACCGGACCTCGGGGTCTGCATCACCTGGTGTATGAAATCGTCGACAACTCCGTTGATGAGGCACTCGCAGGATATTGCGACTTCATCGATATCACCATTCTGGCGGATGGGGGAGTGCGCGTGGTCGATAACGGCCGCGGCATCCCGGTCGATCAGCATCCGACGGAGGGCCGCTCAACGGTCGAGGTGGTGCTCACCGTTTTGCACGCGGGCGGCAAATTCGGCGGCGGAGGCTACGCGGTGTCGGGCGGATTGCACGGCGTGGGTTCTTCGGTCGTCAACGCCCTCTCGAAGCGGTTTGATGTCGCGGTGCAGCGCCAAGGTTTCACGTGGAACATGTCGTTCACCGACAGCGTCCCGGACGCGCCGCTCGCTCAGGGCGAGGTGAGCACGGAGACCGGCACGACGATCACCTTCTGGCCGAGCGAAGACATCTTTGAGACCGTCGAGTTCGACTACCAGACGCTCCGCACTCGCTTCCAGCAGATGGCGTTCCTGAACAAGGGCCTTCGCATCGCCCTCACCGATCTGCGCGAGCAGGATCCGATCGAGAATGCAGAGGGGGAGCTGGTCGCACCGCCCGCCCCGCATGACGAGTTCATGTACGAGAACGGTATCCAGGACTACGTGCAGCATCTGAACGCGGCGAAGCGCTCCGACCTCGTCAACGAGGAGATCATCTCCTTCGAGGCCGAAGACACCGACCGCAAGATCGCAGCAGAGGTCGCGATGCAGTGGACGACCTCGTACAGCGAAAGCGTGCACACCTACGCCAATACGATCAACACCCACGAGGGCGGCACCCACGAAGAAGGCTTCCGCGCAGCGTTGACCACGCTAGTGAACCGGTATGCGCGTGAGAAGAACATTCTTCGTGAGAAGGACGAAAACCTCTCGGGCGACGACGTGCGAGAAGGCCTGACAGCAGTGATCTCGGTGAAGCTCGGCGAGCCTCAGTTCGAGGGACAGACGAAGACGAAGCTTGGAAACACCGAGGCGAAGGCCTTCGTGCAGAAAGTTGTGGGAGACCAGCTCGGAGACTGGTTCGAGCGGAACCCCGGCCCTGCGAAAGACATCATTCGCAAGTCCATTCAGGCGGCCTCGGCCCGACTCGCGGCTCGCAAGGCCCGCGAGACCGCACGTCGCAAGGGTCTGCTCGAGTCTGGCGGAATGCCCGGCAAGCTTTCGGACTGCTCGAGCAAGGATCCTACGATCTCCGAGATCTTCATCGTCGAGGGCGACTCGGCAGGTGGTTCGGCGAAGACGGGGCGCAATCCGCATACCCAGGCGATCCTGCCGCTCCGCGGAAAAATCTTGAACGTCGAGAAGGCCAGGCTGGACCGCGCGCTCAATAACGCTGAGGTCCAGGCGATGATCACGGCCTTCGGCGCTGGCATCGGTGAGGACTTCACGCCGGAGAAGGCTCGGTATCACAAGATCGTGCTCATGGCGGATGCGGATGTGGATGGACAGCACATCACGACCCTGCTCCTGACGCTCCTCTTCCGGTACATGCGACCCCTGATCGACCTCGGCTACGTCTATCTCGCACAGCCGCCGCTGTACCGCATCAAGTGGTCGAATGCTGAAGACGAATACGTCTACAGCGATGCAGAACGCGATTCGCGGCTCGCCATCGGCGCCGAACAGGGACGGCGGCTCATGAAGGAGAGCGGTGTCCAGCGCTACAAGGGCCTGGGCGAGATGAACCACGAAGAACTGTGGGAGACCACGATGAACCCCGAGACCCGCACCCTGCTGCAGGTCACCATGGATGACGCGGCGATCGCCGACGAGATCTTCGCAACCCTCATGGGCGAAGACGTCGAAGCGCGTCGTACCTTCATCCAGCAGAACGCGAAGGACGTGCGCTTCCTTGACATCTGAGAACGAGACCCCAGAAACAGAGTCCGACGTCACCCTGGCGGCGGACCACGCCGTCCACGGGCGGATCGATCAAGTCGATCTGCAGCTCGAGATGCAGCGCTCCTACCTCGACTACGCGATGAGCGTCATCGTCGGGCGAGCGCTTCCCGATGTGCGCGACGGCCTGAAGCCCGTGCACCGGCGTGTCATCTACACGATGTACGACGGCGGCTACCGACCCGACAAGGCGTTCTCGAAGTGCACCCGTGTCATCGGCGACGTGATGGGCCAGTTCCATCCTCACGGCGACAGCGCCGTGTACGACTCACTCGTGCGTCTGGTGCAGCCATGGACGCTTCGCTATCCACTGGCGCTCGGACAGGGCAACTTCGGATCTCCCGGAAACGACGGGGCCGCTGCGCACCGTTACACCGAGACGAAGATGTCGCCGCTCGCCATGGAGATGGTGCGGGACATCGACGAAGACACCGTCGACTTCCAAGACAACTACGACGGGCGCACGCAAGAGCCGACCGTGCTCACGGCGCGCTTCCCGAATCTGCTCGTCAACGGGTCAGTCGGCATCGCGGTCGGCATGGCCACCAACATTCCGCCTCACAACCTGCGGGAAGTCTCGGAAGCCGCGATCTGGCACCTCGAGCATCCGGAGGCGACTCGCGAAGAGCTGCTGGAAGCGCTCATGGAGCGAGTGCACGGGCCCGATTTCCCGACGGGGGCTCAGATTCTGGGCTCCAAGGGCATACGCGAGGCCTATCGCACCGGGCGCGGGTCGATCACGATGCGGGCGGTCGTCAACATCGAGGAGATCCAGGGCCGCACCTGTCTCGTCGTGACGGAGCTCCCGTACCAGGTGAACCCCGACAACCTAGCCGTGAAGATCGCCGACCTGGTCAAGGAGAACAAGGTTCAGGGCATCGCGGACATCCGCGATGAATCGAGCGGTCGGACCGGCCAGCGACTCGTCGTGGTGCTGAAGCGCGACGCGATCGCCAAGGTTGTGCTGAACAACCTCTACAAGCACACGCAGCTGCAGGAGAACTTCGGCGCGAACATGCTCGCGATCGTTGACGGCATCCCGCGGACGCTCGCGCTCGACGGCTTCATCTCCGCCTGGGCGAAGCACCAGATCGAAGTCATCGTTCGCCGCACGGCCTACCGCCTGAAGAAGGCCGAGGCCGAGGCCCACATCCAGCGCGGCTACTTGAAGGCGCTCGACGCCCTGGATGCGGTGATCGCCCTCATTCGGCGTTCGCCCACGGTCGACGAGGCCCGCGAAGGTCTCATGACGCTCCTCGACGTCGACCAGATCCAAGCCGACGCGATCCTCGGTCTGCAATTGCGCCGCCTCGCTGCGCTCGAGCGGCAGAAGATCCTCGATCTCGCAGCGAAACTGGAAGCGCAGATCGCCGAGTACGAGAAGATCCTGGCCTCTCCCTCGGAGCAGCGTGGAATCGTCGTGCAGGAGCTCGGCGAGATCGTCACGAAGTTCGGCGACGATCGGCGCACCGCGATCCTGCACGGGTTCGACGGCGACATGTCCATGGAAGACCTCATCCCCGAGGAAGAAATGGTCGTCACCGTGACGCGCGGGGGATACGTCAAGCGAACCCGAATCGATAACTACCGTTCGCAGCACCGGGGCGGGAAGGGCGTCAAGGGCGCTCAACTGCGCGCTGACGACATCGTCGAGCACTTCTTCGTGACGACGACGCACCATTGGCTCCTGTTCTTCACGAACACGGGGCGCGTGTATCGAGCGAAGACGTACGAAATTCCTGAGGCTGGTCGTGATTCGAAGGGCCAGCACCTCGCGAACCTCCTCGCCCTCGCTCCCGACGAGCAGGTCACGCAGATTCTCGATGTCCGCGACTTCGCCGCAGCGGGGTATCTCGTACTCGCCACCCGCGATGGATTGGTCAAGAAGACCGCGCTGACGGAGTACGACACGAACCGCACGGGCGGCATCATCGCGATCAAGCTGCGCGACGGAGACGAACTGGTCTCGGCGCTCATCGCCGAGGCGAGCGACGACGTACTGCTCGTTTCGCGCCACGGTATGTCGGTGCGCTTCACCGCGTCTGACCAGGCTCTTCGGCCTATGGGGCGCTCGACCAGCGGCGTTCGCGGGATGAACTTCAGGGAGGGCGACGCACTTCTCGGGGCATCTCGCATCGATGGGAGCGGCGGATACGTCTTCGTCGTGACCGAGGGCGGTTACGCCAAGCGGACCGCTGTCGACGAGTACCGCGTGCAGCAGCGCGGCGGGTACGGCATCAAGGTTGCAAAGCTCGACGAGAACCGCGGCGTGTTGATCGGGTCTCTGATCGTGGACGAGACCGACGAGGTGCTCGCGGTGCTCGCAAGTGGTAAGGTCGTGCGCTCGGGCGTTGCAGAAGTGCCGGCCAAGGGCAGGAACACCATGGGCGTCGTCTTTGCACGATTCCCAGAGCAGGACCGTATTATTGGCATCGCGCGCAATCCGGAGCGTGGGCTCGACGACGATGAGTCCGAGGCCCCCGGGCCCGAGAACGCGGAAAACGAGGAAGACCTGAATGAGTAACACTGTCGCCGACAAGCTGGCCAAGAAGACCCGTAAGAAGGCGCCGGCGAAGCAGGTTCGCCTCAAGCTCGTGTACGTCGACTTCTGGTCTGCGGTGAAGTTCTCGTTCCTCGTAGCGGTGTGCTTCGCGATCGTGAGCGTCGTCGCGACGATCCTGATCTACACCGTGCTGCTGCAGACCGGTGTCTTCGCGCAGGTGGACCAGCTCTTCATGGACATCGTGGGAGAAGACAACAGCCTGATGAAGATCATCGGCTTCCCGCAGGTGCTCGGCTTCGCCGTCGTCGTCGGGATCCTGAACGTCATCGTCGGCACTGCGCTCGGCGCTGTCGGATCGCTCGTCTACAACTTGCTCGTACGGGTTCTGGGCGGTTTCCAGCTCGGTTTCACGAGCAACTGATTCGAGGCCCGGGTCCGAAACGGCCCGGGCCACGCCCGGTATACGAGCCCGATTTCGGATTTGTCTCGGCTTCGGGTAGAGTCATTGCTTGGTCGAGGGGCTATAGCTCAGGTGGTTAGAGCGCTTCACTGATAATGAAGAGGTCCCAGGTTCAAGTCCTGGTAGCCCCACCACAACCACACGAAAGTCCCGCTGAATTCAGCGGGACTTTCGTGGTTTGCGGGACCATTCCCGTGACCGGCGTTCGACCCCGAGCTCTTGATGCCGCCGACGAACGCGCTGGTACGCGGCTCGGCTCGTTTTGCACTTCAGTGCAGATGTCTGTAAAGTAGAGCGAGTTGTTCCGGTCTCGTACGGGAACGGTGAGCGGAGGTTCTCCACCTCCCTCGGGTCCTTAACTCAGTTGGTAGAGTGCCTGCTTTGCAAGCAGGATGTCGGGAGTTCGATTCTCCCAGGATCCACCATCAAGCCCCTGTCGGTTCACGACGGGGGCTTTTTCGTTTCACGTGGAACGTCGCCAGGGGCATGTGGGGGCGACATCGCAGCACTGCTCGAACTGGCGGCAAATTCATGCGGGGTGCGAAGCCCCGAGGGCTACGCCGCCGCTGCGAAGTAGGGAAAACCCGAAGCGCGTTCTCCGGGTCCCACGCTCACCGACGACCCGGGGGAGCACCTACCGTAGAGACATGATCACTCCTCAAGACTCAGAGGCAGCCACGACGCCGCTGCCTCCGCTCTCCAGCGCTGACGCCCGCGCCGTCCCCGGAGGGCCGCAGGGATCGGCGCCCGGCCCGGGTGCGACCGCGCCATCGCCGGGAGCGCCGGGCATCCCGGCGGCGGTGCCGAGTACTGCTCCAGGCCAGAAGTCGAAGCGGTCGGCACCGCCCGAGGTGAAGACGTCCTCCATCCCCAAGCCGCCGCTCAACCTCCTGCTGACGCTGCTGCATCTCGCAGCACTCGGCGTCGTGGGGTTCACGATCACCGCCGTGCTGCTCGCGCTCATGGGCACCGGCATCGGAATGCTCGTCATCGGAGTCGGTCTCGTGCTGCTCGCAGCGCTGGTCTATGCGCTGTACGGCATCGCCTGGTTCGAGACCTTCCGGGTCGGCGGGCTCTACGGACTGCACGTCTCGGCTCCGCAGTGGCAGCAGCGTCGTGCGCCAGGTTTCAAGGGCTGGTTCACCTCGATGGTGCGGCAGGCGGTGGACGGGCGCATGTGGCGCGCGGTCGCGAACTTCGCCATCGCGAGCGCTCTCGGCGCCGCGATGCTGGGCCTCGTCCAGGGCTTCGTGCAGGCGTTCGTCTCGGTCTTCCGCACGTTCAACGTCTGGTGGCAGCCGGGCATCATCGGCATGCTCCTCTGCGCAGCAGGCATCGTCGGTCTCGCACTGCTGCACCGGCTCATCTCCGTCGCGATCATCGGATCGACCGCGACCGAGGCCGAGCTCACGGAGACCGCACGCCTGTCGGCGCGTCAGCGCGAGGGCGCGGTGCGCGCAGCGGACGTCGAGCGCACCCGTATCGAACGCGATCTGCACGACGGGGTGCAGCCCCGGCTCGTCTCGGTGGGCATGACCCTCGGACTCGCTCAGGAGAAGATCGATACCGATCCGCAGGCGGCGAAGCTGCTCGTCGCCGAGGCGCACACCTCGACGAAGGCGGCGATCACGGAACTGCGGCAGCTCGCCCGGGGCATCTACGCCTCGGTGCTCGACGACCGCGGGCTGGACGCGGCGCTCTCGGCGCTCGCTGCACGCTCCCACATCCCCGTGCACATCGACGTGCGGTTGACCGACCGCTGCAGCCGCGACGCGGAAGCCGCCGTGTACTTCGCCATCGCTGAGTCGCTGACGAACGCGGCGAAGCACTCCCGCGCCAGCGAAGCCCGCGTGGTGGTGCGCGTGCGCGAGGACGGCCCGACGCAGGCGCCCCAGCTGTGGGCTCGGGTGGAGGACAACGGCATCGGGGGAGCCCGGGTCACGCCCGGAGGCGGCCTCGACGGGATCATGAACCGGGTGCTCGCCGCGGGCGGTACGACCCGGCTCGACAGCCCGAATGGCGGCCCGACGACCCTGGAGGTGAGCGTCCCATGCGCATCCTGATCTGCGAGGACTCCGTGCTGCTGCGGGAGGGCCTGGTTCGTCTGCTCGAACACGGCGGGCACACCGTCGTGGCGGCGCTGCCCGAAGCCAGTGGTCTCCTCGAAGCGGTGGAGGCCACTGATCCCGAGTTGTGCATTCTGGATGTGCGCCTCCCGCCGACGTTCACCGACGAGGGCATCCTCGCCGCGCTGGAGCTGCGTCGCCTCCGCCCCGGGCTCCCGGTGCTGGTGCTCTCCCAGTACGTGGAAGAGCGTTACGCGAGCGAACTGATCGCGGCGCAGGGCGGAGCCTTCGGATACCTGCTGAAGGACCGTGTGGCCGACGTGGGCGAGTTCATCGAGTCGGTGCGACGCATCGCAGGAGGAGCCACAGTGCTCGACCCCGAGGTCGTGGCTCAGCTCCTGACGCGCAGGTCTCGAGACGACCGGATGCGAGCGCTCACCGAGCGGGAGCGCACGGTGCTCGCGGCACTCGCCGAGGGCCGATCGAACCAGGCGATCGCCGCTCTGCTCTTCCTCTCCGAGGCGAGCGTCGAGAAGCACATCACGGCGATCTTCCAGAAGTTGCAGCTCGAGCCAGACGGCGGAGGCAATCGTCGGGTGCTCGCCGCCATCGCCCACTTCGAGAGCATCGGATCCTCCTCAGCCGTGGCATCCGACGCCGATCGACCTTCCCAGTACCCACAGACCGGAGCTTCCGCATGAACACCCCCACAGACCCGCACCAGCACCCGTCGCAGCCGGAGGGGCCCTCCGCACAGCATCACGGGCAGCAGCCCTCCGCACCGAGCCCCACCGGGGCTTCGGGCAAGCAGTCCCCGACGTCCCGCGCCATCCTCGTGGTCACCGCGGCTGTCGGCGGCGTGGCGCTCCTGGCAGTCGGTGTCTCGGCGGCCTACGCCGCCATCGCGCCGCAGCGCTTCGACGGCATCGAGGCGATCGTCGGCGACGCGAACGCCGAGAACGGATTCGACGATGCAGACGATGCTGCGGTGCCCGCCGTGGACGACGGCTCCGGAACGCAGACGTATTTCGCGAACGTCGACGACGTGCAGTCGCTCGACCTGGATATCGCGGCAGCCGGCTTTGAACTCGCATTCGGCGACGTCACCGAGGCCGAACTCGTCACGAGTGGCGACCGGGCCGAGCAATGGGTGGTGAGCGTCGAGGAGGGGGAGTTGAGCGTCGAGACCCCGGCCAGGGCGTTGACTGCAGGGTGCCTCTTCAACTGCGGGGCGGGCGGACTCGGCAACGCGACGGCCACATTGACCCTTCCCGAATCGATGAGCGAGAGTGGCAGGCTCGATGCGGAGATCAGCGTCGAAGGGGGAGCGGTGCGCGGAGCCGGATCCTTCCGCTCGCTCGACCTCGGACTCGAGGCGGGCGAACTCCGTCTGGAAGGCAGCGCGCAGCGCCTCGCGGTCGACGTCGAGGCCGGGAAGGCCGAGCTGGACTTCGCGGATGTCGTCACAGCAGAGGTCGGTGTCGAAGCCGGCTCGGCGCGCCTGTCGCTGACGGGCGAGGCTCCGGATCGCGTGTCCGTCGATGCGAGCGCCGGCAGCGCCGCCCTCGACCTGCCGGAAGCGGACTACCGCGTCGACGCGAAGACCGAACTCGGTGAACTCGACGATCGCCTGTCGAAGAGCGACGATTCGGCAGCCGCAGACGCGGCGCACGTGATCACGGTTCGCGCCGAAGCTGCGAAGGTGACGCTGCAGTAAGGTGAGCCCGTGCACACCGCGACGTCAGGGTGTGCACGGTGACGACCTTCCGCCCCGCCGCGGCCCATGCGACCCGTACACTGGGCGCATGGACCACGGCGGGGTTTCTGCGCGACACGGCCGATCGGCGGGGCCGAGCGCAGCGGCCCGCGATCCGGCACCCGCCGGGCCGCACACGGATCGCTCGGCGACCACGCTCCCGGCTGAAGCACCTCAACCGACGGTGGTCGAGACCCGCGAGCCGCTGAGCTGGAGGCCCGACATACTCGGCCCTGGCTTCGAGGCGGCCGAACTCGATCTCGGAGCGGATGACGAGGGGCCGCTGGTCGCGACCCTCGTCAGGTGCCTGCCAGACGACCGGTCACTGCTCGATCGCGTGCTGCGTCGCACTCGGGTGCTGGAGGACGTCGACGTGCTCTACGTGCACGGGTGGTCCGACTACTTCTTCCAACGTACGATGGCCCGTTTCTGGACGGACCGGGGCGCCCGGTTCTACGCGCTCGATCTGCGCAAGTACGGTCGGAGTCTGCGAGATGGACAGACGCCGGGCTACATCGAGAACCTCGACGAGTACGACCTCGACATCGGCATGGCTCTCGATGCGCTGGGGCATCCCGAGCGCGGGTCCGGCGAGACGCAGCATCGCTCGGGCTCGGAGCGCAAGCTGATGCTCTTCGGCCATTCCACCGGCGGGCTGGTGTTGAGCCTCTGGGCGTCGCGGCACTCGGGGCGAGCTGACGGCCTCGTGCTCAACAGCCCGTGGCTCGAGTTCCAGTTGACCGGAGCCGGGCGACAGATGCTGGCACCACTGCTCGATCTGGGGGCCCGATTCAACCTTCGCGACTCGGCGCCCCAGTTCGACGCCGGGCTGTACACGCGCGCGCAGCGCGAGGTGGGCCCCGCCGATGAGCTGGACTTGATCGACGAGCGGTGGCGACCGACGCGGAGCCATGCGGTGCTGACGGTCTGGTTGCGCGCGATCCTGGCCGGCCATGCGCGCGTGAGCCGAGGCCTCGGCATCGAAGCCCCGATGATGATGCTGCTGTCGGCGCGGTCGGCCTTGCCGTTGAAGTGGGACCCGAGTCTCACGAGCGCCGACACCGTGCTCGAGGTCGACGAGATCGCCAAGGCATCCCTCCGACTGGGCGCATCGCTCACCGTCGAACGGCTCGACGGCGCCCTGCACGACGTCTTCCTCTCCCGAGACGCCGTGCGCGCGGAGGCCTATCACCGGCTCGACCGCTGGCTCGTCGGCTGGGCTGCGGCGCGCGGTCAGCGGTCGCGGCGCCCGACCGACTAGGCTCGGATCATGGATCTTCGGGTGGCCGCCTACGCGGTGGTTGAGCGGCGTGGCAAGATCCTGCTCACACACTGGCGACGGGGTCACTTGCACGGGTGGACGCTGCCAGGCGGCGGCATCGAGAACGGCGAGGATCCACGGGACACCGTCGTGCGCGAGGTCGCCGAGGAGACCGGGCTCGAGGCGCGCGTCGGCAAACTGCTCGGCGTCGACTCGCGCGTGATGATTCGGGAGGAAGTGCCCGCCGGAGACAACCCGGAGCTGCACACCATTCGCATCGTCTACCGCGCCACCGTCGTGGATGGGCCATTGCGGAACGAGGTGGACGGATCTTCGGACGAGGCGCGCTGGGTCGCTCTTCGCGATCTCAAATCGCTGCGCACGCTCTCCCTCGTGCAGACGGGGCTGCGGATGGCCGGCCTCAACCGGCGGCCATCGGGAAAGCCCGGAAAGGGCGCAAACCGCCAGAATCGAGCAGCCAAACCGCGGAAGTAAGCGCTGGCGACCGAGCGATTCTCTCCTGACGCTGCCGAGTTCCGGCGTCCCTGATGCTGGCGCATGCCGGCGTGAGAATCAGCCGACGTTCTCCGGTGAAACGACGAATGGCGCCCGGGCTCGTGTGCCAGGACGCCATCCACCGCATCGGAATCAGTTCTCGGGTGCGACCCAGAGCTCATCGTCCGTGCGGAATGCCTGCCAGAGCGCGTACCCCACTCCCGCCGCGGCGACCACGCCGAGACCCAGCGCGATCACGCCGCCAGCGCTCTTCTTCGGCTTGAGATACCCCGAGCGCTCGCCGAATCCGCGAACCTTCTTCGCCGCCTTCGGGTTGTCGATCTCGTCGAGCGCTTGAATGGTGCGCGCAAGGGCGCTCGCGACGAACGGCGTCGTGGCCCGACGCACGGTGTCCGCTGCCCGCCGCGCCGATGCGACCCCGCGATCGACGGTCGGACGGACTGCCTCGATGGCGCCGTCCACGCGCGGCATCAGGTGCTCATCGCTCAGTCGACGAGCCTGTCCACCGGCCTGACCGAGCACCTCCCCGGCGTGTCCCAGTACGACCCGCTGCTGATCGAGCAGCTCCTGGGCGTTCTTCCGCAGCTTCCGGAGTTCGCGGCGGCGCTTACGTGAGAGATTCATTCGTATCCTCCTTGCTCGACGAGGCAATCCTTTGGCCATATCACCCGTAGCCTCCACGCTACACCGAACCCGCCCGGCGGCGGCGGCCGGATCCCCGGAAACCGCGCGTTGTCAGGGTTTCCCAGGCTCCGAAGGGCCTTGACAACACTTTCTTCACACGCCCCCCGGCCTACACTGGTCGCATGACGATTCACTCCTCTGTAGCCACCATCCACACGAACCACGGCGACATCGTGGTCAACCTGTTCGGAGATCACGCTCCGAAAACCGTGAAGAACTTCGTCGATCTCGCCGAGAAGGGGTTCTACGACGGCGTGATCTTCCACCGCATCATCCCGAACTTCATGATCCAGGGCGGCGACCCCACCGGCACCGGCACCGGCGGCCCCGGCTACACCTTCGACGATGAGATCCACCCCGAGCTGGGCTTCACCGAGCCGTACCAGCTCGCCATGGCGAACGCGGGAAAGCGTCCCGACATGACCGGTCGCCTCGCGGGCACCAACGGCTCGCAGTTCTTCATCACGACCACGGCTCCTGATTGGCTCAACGGCAAGCACACCATCTTCGGCGTCGTCGCCGACGATGCGTCGAAGGCCGTCGTCGATGCGATCTCGAGCGTGCAGACCGGCGCTCAGGACCGTCCGGTCGACGACGTCGTGATCTCCGGCGTCGATATCGCCGCGGCATAAGGAAGAGTTCAGGTGACGAACGGGTCGGGGCCGGCGTTCGGCGAACGGGTCGAGCCCGGCCCCGACGACGTCTGCTACCGGCATCCGGGCGTGCGGAGCTTCGCGCTCTGCCAGCGGTGCGGTCGAACGATCTGCGGAGACTGCCAGGTCACCTCTGCGGTCGGCGTGCTCTGCCCGGAGTGCACGAAGGAGATGCGCGCGCCCGCGACGAAACGCGCAGCTCGATCCACCAGGGTGGCCGGCCGCAGAATCGCGGCGATGGATGCCCCGGTGACGTACGGGATCATGCTGCTCTGCGCAGTGGTCTTCGTCGCGCAGTGGTTGAGCGCGACGTTCGGCGGGAACGAGGTCACCGCGGCGCTCTGGTACGCGCCGCTGTATTCGATGCCAGGCGTGTTCGAGCCCTGGCGCATGCTGACCGTGATGTTCACGCATTCGACGGGCTTCATCTTCCACATCCTGTTCAACCTCTACGCACTCTGGTTGTTCGGGCGCAATCTCGAACAGGCCATCGGGCGAGGGGCGTTCGCCGTGCTGTACGTGTTCGCGGGCATCGGCGGATCGCTCGGCGTGATGATGTGGGCGTACTTCGACCCGCAGTCTCTCGTGTATCCGACGGTGGGCGCATCGGGCGCCATCTTCGGAGTTCTCGCCGCCACGTTGGTCACGATGCGCGCAGCCCGCGTCAATGTGACGTCGCTCGCGGTGCTCATCGCGATCAACTTCGCCTTCGGATTGATCCCGGGCGCGCAGATCTCATGGCAGGCCCATCTCGGCGGCATGGTCGTGGGTGCCGCTGCGATGTGGGTGATCCTCGCCACACGCGGTGTGCGGCGCAGAAAGCAGCGCGTCGCCGGCCTCGTCGCGCTCGGCGCCGTGCTCGTGCTCGCATCGGGAGCGTACTTCGTCGTCGCCCCAGCTGCGAACCTCGTCGCCTGAGACGCCCCCAGAACTGACTGAGGCCCGGCATCTGCCGGGCCTCAGTCAGTTATCCACAGGTTCATCCCCACCTGGGGAGGAATTACACCCGTGTGATTCGGAAAATGACGACGTTACTTCCACCACGGCGTCATGAGGAAGCCCACGAGCACGAGGCCGAAGCCGATGAAGATGTTGGCCTGTCCGAACGCGGGGACGGGGAGCTGGAGCCCGGCGCTGGTGATGTAGTAGAGCACGATCCACACGAGACCGAGCAGCATGAAGCCGAACATGACCGGCTTGAACCAGACGGGATTCGGAGCATCTTTCCGTGCGGCCGCAAGGTCTGCACGATTCTGCGCAACCTCGGCCGAGTTTCGCTTACTAACATTCTTTCCAGGTGCTGCCATGGGTGACAGTCTACCCGGAACCTGGCTCACGCCCAGTGAGCGGGCTTTAGAATGTGGGGGTGAGCGAGACAGTCGAGAGAGGCCGCCGGCGCCGTCGCGCCAGGTTGAGCCCGTTGACCGTGATCGGCGAATTGCTGCTGGTCGGGGGTCTCGCCGTCATGGGCTACATCGTCTGGCAGCCCTGGCACACCGGCGTCGGTGTCACAGCCAAGCAGACTGATCTTTCGGCTGAAGACTCTGCCCAATGGGACAGCGAAGCAGCGTCGGCACCGTTCGACGGAGTCGTTCCGGTCACGGCTCGCCCCGCGGATGCCGAAGTATTCGCGGTATTGCGGGTGCCGGCATTCGGTACGACTTATGCGAACCGCGTCGCTGAGACGACGAAGTGGGAAACCGTCCTGAATTTGGACGACAAGGGCATCGGCCATTACGAGATGACGCAGATGCCGGGCGAACCGGGCAATGTCGCGCTCGCGGGCCACCGTTCCGGGCCGCTCATCAACTCGTTCCGCGAGGTGATGAATCTGCGCGTCGGCGATCCGCTGTTCGTGGAGACCGCGGACGGTTGGTACACCTACCGGTTCCGGTCGATCGAGTACGTGCTGCCGGATGAGACCGACGTACTGAACCCGTTCCCCCGTCTCGAGGGAACCCCTGGCGACGATCAGATTCTGACGCTGACCACGTGTCATCCGAAGATGGCCGGGAGCGACGAGCGCGCGATCGCCTACTCCGTGTACGAAGGATTCCAGCCTCGCTCCGACGGCCCGCCGCAGGAGCTTCTGGAACTCAATCCGACGATGGGTGCAACCCAGGCCCTCAGAGGGGATCAGGAATAGTGTTCTCGATGCTCTGGCGTTTCTTCCCCGGCCCGGCATGGCTCCGGGTCATCGTGCTGCTGCTCGTTGCGGCGGCCATCGTGTACGCGCTCATCGCGTACGTCTACCCCTGGGTCGCCACGCAGATGCCTGGCGAGGAAGTGACGGTCAACACGTGAGCAAGATCCTGGTCATCGACAACTACGACAGTTTCGTCTACACGCTGAACGGGTACCTGCAGCAGCTCGGCGCTGAGACGCATGTGCTGCGCAACGACGAGGTCACCCGCGGAGGCCTTGAAGCCCTCGTCTCCGAGTACGACGGTGTGCTGATCTCCCCGGGCCCGGGGACGCCGACGGACGCCGGTGTCTCCATCGCCATGGTCGACGTTGCGCTCCGCACCGGCGTGCCGCTGCTCGGTGTGTGCTTGGGCCACCAGGCCATCGCTGAAGCGCTCGGAGCCACCGTCACTCACGCGGAAGAGCTGATGCACGGCAAGGTCTCGCGCGTCATCCACACTGACGATCCGTTCTTCGACGGTGTGGCTCGTGAGTTCGATGCGACGCGGTACCATTCGCTCGCGGTGGTGCGCGACACGGTGCCCGACAGTCTGGTGATCACCGCGGAGACTGCGAGCGGGATCGTCATGGCGGTGCGGCACCGCGAGCTCCCGATCTACGGCGTGCAGTACCATCCGGAATCGGTACTCACCGAGGGCGGGTACCAGCAGCTGGGCAACTGGCTCGCAGTCGTCGGCGTCCCGAACGCGGCGGAAGTTGCGCGCACCCTGTCGCCGCTGCTGATCGACTGACTCCGCGGCCACCGCGTGCGCGGGGAACTGCGGGGACTGCGGGGACTGCGGCGGACGACCGCCACGTTCACCCGCAGGTCAGCCTGCGCAGTACTTCAGGGTGAGAGCGGAACGCTGCGCCTGGGACCCGACGATCGACTGCTCGATGATCGGATACCCCTCGACGGTGGGGCACGACGGGTCGGGCGTGTAGGTCACGTTCAGACCGAGGCTCTCCACCATCGACTTCGCGACCTGCATCGGCTGCGCCACGACCTCCGGCACCTGCACGTTGCCGCTCGACACCACCATCTCGACGCCGGAGCCCGACTCCAGCTCCGTACCCGGCTCGGGCGTCACGCTGAGTACGCGACCCGCAGCCTCGGTGGGGTCGTCTTGCTTCGACACGATGCCGACGGTGAGGCCGAGATCTTCCAGCTTCTGCCGATAGTCGTCTTCGGACATGCGGCCGACCGACGGAACCTTCGCGGTCTCCGGCCCGGTAGAGATGTAGATCGTGATGCTGTCGCCGGAGGTCAGCACTGAGCCGGCCTCCGGCTCGGTGGAGATGATGTGGTCGTTGGCGATCGTCTCGCTCGTCTGCTCCACGCTGATGGTCGTGAGCTCGAGATCGCGCAGTCGGTCGAGCGCTTCGCCGCGCGGCATGTCGATGAGATCGGGCACCTCGCGCGAGGAATCGGGGAGGAATTCCTGCGGCGCCAGGGTGACCAGCCAGAAGACGACGGCGACGATCACAGCGCCGATGGTGAGAATCGCGGCCCAGGTCCACATGACCGGCGGGCGGCTCTGCGTGCGTGTCGCGCCGCCCCCCTCTGAGAGCTGGCGGAGCGCGAGATCCGACTCGGATACCTCCTCGCCGCCGGAGAACAGCACCGTGTCCTGCTGCTGGACGGCGAGCTTCGGCATGCGCCCCTCAGCCGCTTCACGGAGAGCCTCTCGGAACTCGGAGGCCGACTGGAAGCGCTTGGCGCGATCCTTCGCGAGACCGTAGAGCACGACGCGGTCGAGTTCGGGCGTCACCTCTGGTTCGCGATCGCTCGGCGGCTTGGGGCGTTCGCTCACATGCTGGTACGCGACCGCGACTGCGGTGTCGCCGCGGAACGGCACGTCGCCCGTGAGCAGTTCGTAGAGCATGACCGCGGTCGAGTAGAGATCGGTGCGAGCATCGATCGATTCGCCCTTGGCCTGCTCGGGCGAGAAGTACGCTGCGGTGCCGAGAATCGCCGTCGTCTCCTGCAAGGTCGACGACGTGTCGGAGACGGCGCGGGCGATGCCGAAGTCCATCACCTTCACCTGACCACTCTTCGTGATCATGATGTTCGCGGGCTTGATATCGCGGTGCACGATGCCGGCGCGATGAGAATACTCGAGCGCCGTCAGCACCGAATCCACGACACGGCACGCCTCCGACTGCGACAGCCGGCCCTTGGCCTCGAGCTGACGGAGGTTGGTGCCCTCGACGTACTCCATGACGATGAACGGCAGGCGCTTCGGGCCATCGGCCGTCTGAATCAGGTCGTCACCGGCGTCGAAGACGCGGACCACCGTGGGGTGGGCCATGCGCGACGCGGACTGGGCCTCCTGACGGAAGCGCGAGCGGAACTGCGCGTCTCCCGCGAGGTCGGCCTTCATCACCTTGATGGCGACTTGACGGCCCAGCTTCGTGTCGGTGCCCCGATACACGGTCGCCATGCCACCCTGGCCGACGAACTCCCCGATCGCGTACCGGCCGGCGAGAATTCGCTGTTCGCCGACATCGGTCGTTTCGGGCATGTTCACCTCTTCCGTGGTCATGGATTATCGTCCTCAGTTTATCTCGATGCGAACCGGGATTTCGCCGTGTGGCCGAGCTGTTACCCTTCGTCGTCGCCGTTCGACCCCGAATTCGGGTTGCCGTTCGGGTTGCCCGAACCGTTCGACCCGGAGTTCGAGCCGGTGGTCGGGGCCTTCTCGGGTGCTTCGAGGGTGATCGCGAGGTCGGGTGATGCCGGCGAAACCCGCTCCGCGCCGTTGCCCTGGCACGAGACCGTGTAGTTCACCGTGATGGCGCCGTCACTCGCGCCTTCCTCGAGCTCATCAGCGACGAGATTCGCGGTCGTGCCGGAGAGGCTGGCGAGCGAGGCGCCGGTGGGAACGACGTTGTAGTTCGTGACCTGCATGCCGGTGGGGCAGACGTACGTCGGCAGCGAGACGGTGAATGACGCGCCTGACTTGACGGAGCTCGGGCCGGTCGGTGCGCCCGGGGCGGGTGCCTCACCGTAGGCGACGTTGTAGGTCAGGGTGATCGGCTCGTCGAGCGGCACGCTGCTGCCGGTCGGGTTGACCGAGGTCACCACGTTGACCTGATCATCGGGGGCCTGATTGCCGGGGGCGGTCGTCACGTTGGTGAAGCCGAGTCCCTGCAGGTACCCGACGGCCTCCTCGACGTTCCGCCCGACGACTTCGTCGCCGTTCACGACGCCCGTGGTGGGCTCCGGGGGAGTCGTGGTCTTCGTGGGAGTGGTGGTGCGCTTCGGCGTCGAGGTCGTCGGCTGCTGGTTGGCGTCGTCGTTGCCGTTCAACAGGGCGATCGCCGTGCCGCCGCCGATGAGCAGCAGCAGCACGAGCAGGGTGATCAGCGGCCAGGTCCAGGGGCTCCGCTTCTTCTTCTTCGGTTCTTCCTCGACCGGGGCCTCGTCGTCCGCGATATCGGCGCCCGCAACGGCGCCCGCCATGGCCGTGGTGCGCGGCAGCGCCGTGGTCGCAGCATCGTTCGAGGCGGTCTGCGGCAGCGCCATGGTCGCGGGCTGGCTGTCGCCGAGCACCTGCGGAACGTAGCTCGCGGCAAGCTGCACGTCGCCGCGGTGCAAAGCGGTTGCGGCCTGCGCCAGCTTCGCGGCGGTCATCGGCCGACCTGCCGCATCCTTCGCGAGGCAGGCGTACACGAGGTTGCGCACGGGCTCGGGAATGTCGTTCGGCAGGTCGGGCGGCGTGTCGTTGATCTGCGCCATCGCGATGGCCACCTGCGATTCCCCGGTGAAGGGGCGCTTGCCGGCGAGGCACTCGTAGGCGACGACGCCGAGCGAGTAGATGTCGGTCGCCGCGGTCGCCGTGTGCCCGCTGGCCTGCTCCGGCGCGAGGTACTGCACGGTGCCCATGACCTGACCGGTCGCGGTGAGCGGTACCTGGTCGGCGATGCGCGCGATCCCGAAATCGGTGATCTTCACGCGCCCCTCAGGCGTGATGAGCAGGTTGCCCGGCTTGATGTCGCGGTGCACCAGGCCGGCGTCGTGGGCTGCCTGCAACGACGTCGCGGTCTGCGCGACGATGCCGAGCACGCGGTTGGCGGGGAGGCGCCCCTCGCGATCGATGATCGCAGAGAGCGGCTCGCCCGGGACGAGCTCCATCACGATGTACGCGGAGCCCTGCTCCTCGCCGTAATCGAACACGTTGGCGATGCCTTCGTGGTTCACGAGAGCGGCGTGACGGGCCTCCGCGCGGAAGCGCTCGAGGAAGCCCGGATCCCCCATGTACTCGTCTTTGAGGATCTTGATGGCGACGGTGCGGCCGATAATGCTGTCGGTCGCCTTCCACACTTCACCCATGCCACCGACGGCGATCCTCGAGCTGAGCTCGTAGCGTCCGCCGAATGTGATCCCTGCCGCTGGCCTCATTCGCTCAACACCGCTTCCATTACTCGTTTTCCAACAGCCGTGGGGAGATCGAACGAGCCCCCCTCATTTCCGAAGTTCGCGCCGCCGCCGTCGGCGACCACAACGGCTACCGCGACCTCCGGGTCCTCTACCGGTGCGAAACCAGTGAACCACAGCGTGAAGGGAAGATCATTCCCATCTGCGTCCGTGCCGTTCTCCGCGGTACCGGTCTTGCCCGCGACGCGCACGCCGTCGATGCCCGCGTTCTGCGCGAGACCCTCCGGCGTGTTCACACCGCGCTCCATCATGCCCGCGACCGCATCCGCCGTCTTCTTCGAGACCGGCTGACTGAACTCCTCGGGCGCGTACTCCTTCTCGACCTTCAGATCGGGCGTGATCACCTTGTCGACGAGGTACGGCTTCATGACCGTTCCGCCGTTGGCGATGCCCGCCGAGACCATCGCGATCTGCAGCGGCGTCGCACGCACATCCTGCTGACCGATCGAGGAGAGGGCGACCTGCGCCTTGCTCTCCGGCACCGGCGACTGGCTCGGCGTCACCGGAGTCGGAATCGCGATCTCCTGCTCGAACCCGAACTTCGCTGCCATCTCCGGCACGGCGTTGTCATCCATCTTCGTCGTCATCTCGGCGATCGGGATGTTGCACGAGAGCACGATCGCCTGATCGAGCGTCGCCTTCTCACCGGGGCCGCAGGTGCTGCGGGAGGCGTTCTGCAGCACGGAGCTCGACTGGGGCAGCGTCCACTGCGCCGGGTTGTCGAACTCCGTCGACGGCGTCGCCTCTCCGGCTTCGATCGCGGCGGCGGCCGAGATCAGCTTGTACACCGAGCCGGGGTGGTAGAGGTCGCCGGCGATGGCGCGGTTCTGGAGCGGCTGCGCGGGGTCATCGTTGAGCTGGCGGTAGTTCGTGATGATGTCGGCGTCGTTGTTGCTCGACAGCGCGTTGGGATCGAACCCTGGCGTCGAGGTGAGCGCGAGAATCCTGCCGGTCTTCGGTTCGACGGCCACGACGGCGCCCTCGAACCCGTTCTCGGTCATCGCCGCATACGCCGCTTCCTGAGCCGCGGGGTCGATCGTGGTCTCCACCGAGCTGCCCTGCGGCTCGACGCCGTTCAGGGTGTTCATGATGCGCGTGAAGAACTGCGCGTTGCCGCTTCCCGAGAGGTCCTGGTTCATCGCGGACTCCAGGCCCGTCATGCCCTGGGTGCGCGAGAAGTAGCCGGTGAGGGGCGCATACATCGGCCCGTTCGCGTACTGGCGCACGTACTGGAAATCGTCGTCGGTCGGCGTCGAGTAGGCGACCGGATCGCCATCGACGAGGATCGCGCCGCGCTCCACCTTGTAGCTGTTCATGAGCGCGCGCGAGTTCAACGAGTTGGCGCGCAGGTCGTCGGCCTGCACGAACTGGATCATGGTGACCGAGAAGAAGAGCACGATGAACATGCCGAAGACGGCGCGGGTAATGATCTTGAGGGGCTTGTTCATGCGCGGATCACCAGCTTCGGTCGATTGCGTACCGAGTTCGAGAGCAGGATCAGCAGAGCGATGATGATCCAGTTGGAGACCAGCGACGAGCCGCCGGCCGCGAGGAACGGCGCCGTGAGACCCGTCAGCGGGATCACGCGTGTGACACCGCCGACGACGATGAAGACCTGGAACGCGATGGTGAACGCGAGCCCGGCGGCCAGCAGCTTGCCGAAGTCGTCGTGCCCGGCGAAGCCGATCCGGAGCCCGCGGCCGACCAGCAGCAGGTAGGCCGCGAGGATCACGAAGATTCCGATCAGACCCAGCTCTTCACCGAGGCTCGGGATGATGTAGTCGCTGAACGAGAGCGGCGTCACCCACGGGTAGCCCTGTCCCAGTCCGGTGCCGGTCATGCCGCCGTTCGCCATTCCGAAGAGCCCCTGCACCATCTGGTAGCTCGCACCGTTGGGGTCGGCGAACGGGTCGAGCCAGTTCGCGAAGCGGTTGCCGACGTAGCTCAGCGTCTGGCTCGCGATGAGCCCTCCGGCCAGGAAGAGGCCGAGCCCGAGAATGATCCAGCCGATCCTGCCCGTCGCCAGGTACAGCATCGAGAGGAACAGGCCGAAGTAGAGCAGCGAGGTGCCGAGGTCCCGCTGGAAGACCAGCACGGACATCGCGGCGAGCCAGAAGACGATGAGCGGCCCGAGGTCGCGGGCGCGCGGGAAGCGGATGCCGAGGATCTTCTTCCCGGCCATCGCGAGCGAGTCGCGGCTGCGCACGAGATAGCCCGCGAAGAAGATGGCGAGCAGGATCTTGGCGATCTCGCCCGGTTGGAAGGAGAACCCTCCGATGTTGATCCAGACCCGTGCGCCGTTGATGGTCTGCCCGATGCCCGGGAGCATCGGCAGGAGCAGGAGCACGACGGCCGCGAGGCCCGTGAGGTAGGTGTAGCGGAACAGCACCATGTGGTTGCGGATCACCCACAGCACGATGATCGCGGCGATGACCGCGATGGTCGACCACAGCAGCTGGCGCACGGGATCGGCCGCTTCCTCGTCGAACGAGATGCGGTAGATCATCGCGATGCCCACCATGTTCAGCATCGCCGCGATCGGCATGATGAGCGGGTCGGCATCAGGAGCGATGCGGCGGATCGTCAGGTGCAGGCCCACCAGTGCGACGGCGAAGGCGATGCCCATCGGCAACAGTCTCGTGGACGGCTCACCGCCCACGGTGAGGTCGATGATGACGATCGCGCCGACGCCGATGGCAATCGCGAAGAGGAGCAGCGAGAGCTCGAGCGCCTGCAGCTTGCGCGGCGCGCGCAACGCCGTGATGCGCTGCAGCACGGTCTCGCTGGTGCGGGTCTTCTCGAAGGTGCGGGCTTCCGCGCCGCCCGAGGACTGGGCGTCACTCATCCGCATCCCCCAATCGCAGCACGATATCGCGGGCTTCCTCCAGCGAACCCGCCGTGAGCGTGCGCTTCACCTGGCGCTGCTCGAGGCCGTCGAGGTCTTCGAGAGGTATCTCGGTGTCCTCGGCGACCGAGTAGAGCGAGAGCGCGCCGATGTTCTGCTGCACGCCCTGGTAGATGATCACCGTCTCGTCGTTCGTGCCGACGAAGTAGCGGGTCTGCGTCCACTGATACCCGACGAGCAGGGCGCCGCCGATCGCGACGAGCACGGCGACCGCGCCGAATGCCCAGAGCAGACGGCGACGCCGGTTGCGGCGCTTGGTCTCTGCGATGAGCTCGGCGAGATACTCGTCGACGCGCGACTCGAAGTGGCTCTCCTCGACGACCGGGGCCTTGCGAACCGCGCGCTTGCGGCTCAAGAGGCGATTGCGCGCCGTGGAGGTGGTCCCGTCCATCGCCGCTTCAGTGGTGGCTGCCGAACCTGCGAAGCGCCGGCCCTCATGCTTCAGCTCGAGCGTGTCACCGGGATCGACCGCGGGAGCGGCGACGGTCTCGACGAGAACCACGGTGACGTTGTCGGGGGCGCCGTGCGAGAGGCTCTTGTCGATGAGGGCGTCGACGCCGCCCTGCAGAGTCGAGCGACGCCGCAGGATCTTCTCGATGTCGACGTCGTCGACGTACCCGCACAGGCCGTCGGAGCACAGCAGCCAGACATCGCCCGGCTGCGTGTCGACCACCTGCGTGTCGACCTGCGGCGACGAATCCACGTCGCCGAGCACGCGCATCAGCACCGAGCGGCGAGGATGGATCTTCGCCTCCTCCTCGGTGATCTTGCCGCTGTCGACGAGGCGCTGCACGAAGGTGTGATCCTTCGTGATCTGCTGGAGCGCGTCGTCGCGCAGCAGGTACAGGCGGGAATCGCCGATGTGGCCGATGGCCAGCTGATCCTCGACGGGAATGAACCCCGTGAAGGTCGTTCCCATACCCGCCAGCTCGGGGCGGTCGCGCACGGTGGAGCGGAGCTTCGTGTTCGTGTCGAGGATCGCCGTGCGCAGCACATTGGTCATCGCCTCCGGGCTGCCCATCGGCGGCACATCGAGCTCTGCCATAGCTTTCGCTGCGATCGCGGAGGCGACGTCACCGCCCGCGTGACCGCCCATGCCGTCGGCGACGAGGTAGATGTAGTCTCCGGCGAAGGCGGAATCCTGGTTGTTCGACCGCACCATGCCCACATGGGAGCCGATGGCGCTCGTGTACGCGACCGTCACGCTCAGGGCCTCAGCTCGAACGTGGTCGTGCCGATGGTGACGGGCGTGAACGGGGGAACCGGCACGGACTTCGTGACGCGGGCTCCATCGAGGCGAGTGCCGTTCGTGGAGTCGAGATCGGTGAGGATCCACTCACCGCCCGTGCGTGCGAGGCGCGCGTGATAGGTGGACGTGTACTCGTCGACGATGACGAGGGTCGAATCGCTGCTGCGCCCGATGGTGACCAGGTCGTCGTCGAGCACGATGGAGGTTCCGGAGGCGACGCCCGACGTGATGACGAGATGCTGCGGAGCTCCCGCGCCCCCGGCGGAGGGCAGAGCACCGCCGCTCGGCGTGATCGCGGGCGGGGCCGCTGCCGCCTGAGGGGCGGCCGGCGCGGGGGAGTGCGTCGGGGAGGAGACCGGCGTCATCGCCTGCACCGAGGGGCCGGATGCCGACCCGTCTCCCTTCATGCGTCGCACCGGGGCGCCGAACAAGTCGCTGCGCAGGGCGTAGACGATCGCGAATATGAAGATCCACAGCACCAGCAGGAAGCCGATGCGGAGGATCAGGAGGGTGAGTTCGCTCACAGGCCTCTCCAGAAGTCTTCATCGATGCCCGGGGCCGCGTCTTGCGCGGGCTTCGGGCTCGAAGTGCGTGGGGCGCTGCGGTCGGCGCCTCGGTCGGGTGAGTCTGAAATTCGAGGGGCCGCGCCCGCGCTCGGCGGCGCACTGGGGAAGTCGGCGGCGGGAACCGGGCGGGGCTGAGGCGGCTCCTGCCGAGCGGCCGGATTCACCCGCGTCGGGGCGGCGGGCGCCGGACGCTGCGGTGTCTGAGCTTCGCGGCCGGGAACCAGCTGGAACTGGAGACCCGTCTGACCGATGGTGATGACGGTGCCGGGGGAGAGCGCCGCCTCACGGAAACGCTGCCCGTTGATCTTCGACCCGTTCGTCGATCCGAGGTCGCGTGCGATGCCCGCCGCTCCGTCCCAGATCAGCTCCAGGTGCTTGCGCGACGCGGCGTTGTCTGAGATGCGGATGCCGCAGTCGCTGCCCCGCCCGACCGTCGTGGTGCCGCGGCTCAGCTCATGGCGGGTGCCGTCGACGTCGATGGCGGCGACCCAGTCGACCGCGCCCTCGACGCGCGACGCATCGACCTCGAGCACGCCGACCGTGATCGAACTGTCGCTGCGGATCTCGACATCTGGCTCGCCGAGCAGCTGATAGCTCTGCCGCTTCGCATGCTTCGTGATGACCCCGCGCAATTCCTGCCCGAGCGTGCTGCCCAGCTGGTACAGCCGGTCGGCGTCTTTCTCGGAGACGCGCACGACGAAGCGGTTGGGGGCGAGCACGCGGTCGCGGTCGACGACGACCGCGCCGATGTCGAGCTCGCGCTTCAGAGCCGACGCGATCTCGACCGGCTGCACTCCTGAGCGGAACGTGCGCGCGAACGCGCCGTTGACGGCTCGCTCGAGCCCGCGCTCGACGCTATCCAGAATGCCCACGTGCCGTCTCGTCCCTTCGTCTGCCCGGGCGACGCCCGCGGCGGTTTGGTTTAGTTTAGCCCGCTTTGGTGAGACGGGCTTCGGCTGCTAAGCTAGGGGAGTTGTCTGAGTGGAAGCGCTCAGGAAACGTCTCGCGCGAGTGGCGGAATGGCAGACGCGCTGGCTTCAGGTGCCAGTGCCCGCAAGGGCGTGGGGGTTCAAGTCCCCCCTCGCGCACGAGAAGGTCTTTCAGTACAGGGAAGGCTTCAGATTATTTTCTGATGAGCAGGGCCCGGAATCGGTAACGGTTTCGGGCCCTGCTGCGTTTCTGGCAGTCGGAGGCAATCGACGTCAGTTCTTGTCGGCCGTGGTCGCCGGGGCGGCGGAGGCGTCGTGCGTGAGCGCGACGATCATGCGGGGAGCGGTGACGCCGTGGAAGACGACACTGCCCAGTACGACGACGATGGTCAGGTAGAGCGCCAGATTTGCGTAGTCTTCTCGCAGCGCATTGAATGCGAGGAGCCCGAATACGACCGAAGCCGTACCGCGAGGCCCGGCAAGGCCGATGGCCGTGCGCTCCCTCCACCGGAGTGCGCTTCCCCAGAGCGCTGCATGCACCGGGACCACTCTCAAGACGGTCAGTGCCAGAACGCCCAGTGCGATGAGCACCCAGTTCACACCCGTCTCCGCAGCAAGGATGATCACGGCGCCGAACACGAACCACACGCCGAGCGATGAGAGAAAGCCGAGGTCGTCGACAGCAGACATCTCGGCGTGGTCGAGGCTCGAATCGGATCGGCGGTGCTCGAGGCGGCCCGACCGGAACGCGATGCCGGCGACGAACGCCGCCACGAAGCCGTTTCCGTTGAACTGGATCGCGAGCACGTACACCAGAAGCGGGATCATCACGATCCCGATGCGCAGGGACTGCGCGGTGAGCCAGTTCTTCCGGTGGGCCACCTGCATCATGACGCCGGTCGCACCCCCCACGATCGCACCGACGAGCACCGCGATGAGCGAGGCCCAGAGAGCGCTCTCGAGAGCCGGACCGATTCCTTGGGCTTCCTGACCTTCTGCGACTGCCAAAGCGAAGATGAAGAGCGGGGAAACGAGGCCGTCGTTGTACCCGCTCTCGACATTGAGGCTGTGCCGCACTCGAGACGGGATGCGCGTGTCGCGAAGCATCCCGGCTGAGGCCGCGAAATCTGTGGGCGTGATGATGCAGGCGAGAACGAGGATCACCGCCCAGGGAGTTCCCGGGAGGAGCAGCATGCAGGCGAGCGACGTGAGGATGAGGGCGCCTGGGAGTCCGATGGAGAGGAGACGGGCGACGATGCGGCCCTCTCCGCCGAGGAAGCCACGTCGTACCTCGGTCGCATCGACGAATAGGAGAACGGCGAGGACGATCTCGACGACCTTCTCCGCCACATCCGTGTCGAGATGCTCGCCGAGATCCTCTCCGAACAGCAGGCCGGAAAGCGCGCCGAGGACGATCACCGCAAGCGGGCCGGCGATGCGAAACCTCTCGAGTACGCGACTGAACAGCGACCACACGACGATGACGGCCAGCCCGCTCACGATCAATGCATGCACGCCCTGCATGCTACTTGCACGAAGCCAGCGGGAGGCGAACCCACGGATCAGGCGGACGCCGAGTAGCGTGGCTGGGAGACCGAACATTCCGAAGCGACGGGGGTGGCGATGATTCCGATGTGGTTGCAGGCCCTCTGGTGGGGGTTCGTGGGCGGCGCTGCGCTGATCCTCGGAGCGTTCGTCGCCTGGCGGTGGCGCATACCGCCGAAGGTCGTGTCGACGATCATGGCGTTCGGCGCCGGCGTGCTGATCTCGGCCCTGGCGTTCGAACTGGTCGACGAGGCTGCCGACGGGGGAGGCCTCGTGCCCACCGTCTCGGGGTTTCTCGTCGGTGCGGTGATCTTCGTCGCGTCGAACGCGCTGCTCGCGCGCCGCGGGGCGCGGCACCGGAAGCGGTCGAACGGGCTTCAGTCGAGCGAGACGCAGCAGCCGGGGAGCGGCACCGCGATCGCAGTGGGGGCGCTGCTCGACGGCATCCCCGAATCCCTCGTACTCGGCCTCGGCCTCGTCGCATCGGGCGCGGTCAGCCCGGCGATGCTCGTCGCCGTCTTCATCTCGAATGTTCCCGAGGGGCTCTCGAGCAGTGCCGGCATGAAGCGGGCCGGCCGCAGCGCAGCATACGTGTTCGGCGTGTGGACCACGATCGCGGTGCTGTCGGGCGTCGCCGCGGCGGCCGGGTTCCTGCTGCTCGACGGTGCACCCGCCGCCCTGATCGCGTTCATCACGGCGCTCGCCGCCGGCGCGATCCTGGCGATGCTCTCCGACACGATGATCCCTGAAGCGTTCGAGGACGACCACATGCTGACCGGCCTCACCACCGCCCTGGGGTTCGCCGTGGCGTTCAGCGTGCACTCGCTCGGAGGCTGAAGCGAGCGCTCGGAGAGGCGGCAAGGGCATCTCTGCTTCACCTCGTGCGAGATGCCTTATCCGTCTCGTGCCTCCGCACCCTCCAGAGGCGCAGTGCGGTGTGCAGGTCCGTGCGCCGTCGCCCCGAAGCCCAGTCGGGATGGATCAGTTCAGCGATGCGCCGCACGCGTTGCCGCACCGTGTTGGCGTGCACGTGCATCGCACGCGCTGTGGTCTCGGCGTTTCCGTCATTCTCGAGGTACACCCACGCCGTGTCGAGCAGCACCGACCCGTGGGCGCGGTCGTATGACAGCAGCGGCGCGACCGCGTGATGCACGAGATCTGACGCGGTCGACGCCGGCAGGTGGGCCAAGAGCAGGCCGGTGAGGCCGAGGTCCCAGCGCGGATCTGCCACACCGGTGAGATCGAGCGCCTGCATGGCTCGAACGCTCCTCCGTGTATGCAGCAGCGCTTCCTCGGCCTGGGACGCGGTGAGCACGGTTTCTACCTCGGCAATGCTCGACCGCAGTCCCGAACCGGCAAATCCGCGTTCGATCTCCTCTCCGGTGAGGTTCTCGCCGATCGCGACGAGCAGCCCACCGGACTCACCGGCGATTCCCCCGCGCGGTGCGGCCAATTCCCTGAGCTCGGCGCGCCCTGCGCCGAGGTCGTCGCATCCGATCGAGATGATTCTGACCTTCGATCCTTCTCGCAACCAGTAGCGCTGCAGCTGCCGGGAGATCTGCTTCCAGTCCCGGCTCGCCCCTTGTTCGAGTCGGGTGATCAGACTCTGCTGCTCTTCCGCCGATGCTGCGATGCCGCGTTCTTCGGAGAGGATGATGGCCGTCAGCACGGGCCCGCTGCGCTCGAGGAGTACGCGCTGGTCGTGATCCAACCGTCCTCGCGCTTCGAACGCTCCGAGTGTGCGTTCTCCGGCGACGGCGGCGCACACCACGGATGCCTCAGTTTCGATCGTTCGGTGATTGTCGGAGGGAAGGGCGGACCGGTGCGCACCATCGACGCGGAGATGCTTGACTTCGCTGCGTTGCAAGTACCGCACGTCGACACCGATCTCCGCAGAAATGACCTGTGCGAGCTCCGCCGGTGATCCCTCGTGACGGAGGACTTCGAAGAGCGTTTGATCGAACGTTTCGATCCTGGCGAGAAAGCGGTGGCGCGCTTCAGCTTCGGCCCGTGCCTCATCGCGTTCCGACAGACTCGCCCTCAGATCATTGATCAGACCGGTGCGCTGCAGGGCGACTGCGGCGAGTCCGGCGATCTGACTGAGGAGATCTACCTCTTGCGGGGTGTAGCGGCGTTGGCGCCGCTCTGCAACGAGCAGGGCACCCGAACGCTCGCCCTTGACGCGCATGGTGACCGCGAGGATCGAGACGACGCCTTCGAGACGCACGGCCTCGTCGACCTTGGGGATGTGCGGAAAGCTGCTGTCGTCGAGATATTCGGTGGTCTGGGCGATGGTGGATCCGCCAGCGGCTTGGCCGAGGATGCCCGTACCGAGCGGCATGCGGAGTCCGCGGTACTCCGGTGTGAGCACGCCATCCGTCGTGCGAATGTAGGTCTCCTGCGCGCTCTGATCGTTCAAGCTGATGTAGGCCATATCGCTGCCGAGCAGATGTTTACTGCGGTGGCACACGAGTTCGAGTGTCTCATCGACGTCAACGGCGGCGTTGATGTTCGTCGCGACCTCGGCGATGATCTGCGCCGTCTCGCGTTGCTGGCGAACCTGCAGCACCTCCGCTCTGAGCTGCTGCACATCGGCCCGACTGAGGCCGTCGCGCCCGAAACTCGCCGCGAGCCCCTGGATCGTCGGGTCGTCGTCCGGTGCCGACTGGAGCAGATCGAGAAGGTGCGCGTCGGATCCGGTCATGTGTCGGATCTTATATTGATTCGGCCAAGATGTGTCGGTTGGCATATAGGGCAGGGGCTCGCCATCTGGTTGGCTAGCTGGAGTTCACCGTCGATCCCGAAAGGCAACCATGAGCGCGAGCGAGACTCCGAGGCGACGCACCCGGGGCGCCGTGCTCCGCAGACTCGATGCCAGTTCCCCCTTCGCCGGATCGACTCCCCTCACCATCGAGGAGCTGGCACTCGCTGCTCCCGTGGGTCGTGAGGTGCTCGTGAGGATCGAGGCTGCGAGCGTGTGCCATTCCGACCTCTCTGTGGTCGAAGGCCTTCGCCCGCGCCCCACGCCGATGCTGCTCGGACATGAGTCGGCGGGAATCGTCGAGGAGGTCGGTCCAGACGTTGTCGACGTTGCGGTCGGAGAACGGGTCGTGATGACATTCTTGCCGCGGTGCGGCGATTGCGCCGAGTGCGCTACCGACGGACGCCTTCCCTGCTCCGTCGGAACGCGCTCGAACGAACGGGGCGAACTCATCGGCGGTGGCTTCCGTATCGGATCACTGCCGCGCACCGGGGAACAGGTGCGGCACCATCTCGGTGTCTCGGGCTTTGCCACACGAGCGGTAGTCGACGAACGCTCGGTCGTCGCGATCGAACACGATGTTCCAGCGGATGTGGCGGCCGTGCTCGGGTGCGCCGTGCTCACGGGCGGCGGGGCAGTCATGAACGTGACCGACCCGGGCGAAGGGGCGTCGGTCGTCGTGGTGGGCCTCGGCGGGGTCGGCATGGCTGCCGTTCTGATGGCCGTCGCACTCAACTATCGAGTGACAGGCATCGACGGAGTGCAGGCGAAACGTGATCTCGCCGTTCAACTGGGGGCGGAGCAGGCCTGCGATCCCGAGACCTCTCGCGATGTCGTCGAACGGGCTGACCTGGTCATCGATGCGACCGGCAACGCTCGCGGCTTCGAGACCGCGGTTTCGTTGACCGCACCTGGTGGGACAACAGTCACCGTGGGCCTGCCTCCCGCTGAGGCGATGAGCTCGATCAGCCCGCTCGGACTCGTCGCGGAGGCGCGCACGATCGTCGGCAGTTACCTGGGCTCGGCGGTGCCGAAACGGGACATTCCAAAATTCATCTCCCTCTGGCGGGAGGGCAAGTTGCCGATCGAGCGATTGATCAGCTCGGAGATCCGCCTCGACCAGATCAACGAGGCGATGGACGCACTGGCGGCGGGCGAGCAGATGCGACAGATCGTCAGGTTTGAGGAGGCGTCTCATGACGAGCAGTGAGCGAATGGTTCGAGCGCGGGCCGCCATCGTCGCGGGATCGCGGACGCCGATCGGACGTCGCGGTGGAGCGTTCGCGACGCTTCGGGCGCGCGACCTCGGGGCGGCCGTCATCGCCGAGACGCTCGCTCGTTCGACGGTCGAACCTGAAGCCGTTGACGATGTCGTGCTCGGATCAACATTGGCGCCGGAGGGCAACCCGGCACGCGTCGCGGCGCTCCAAGCGGGAGTGCCGATCCGTGTTCCGGCCCGCAGTATCGATCGGCAGTGCGGCTCGGGTATCGATTCCGTCTGGATGGCCGCACAGGCGATCACCTCGGGGGCGATGGACATCGTGCTCGCGGGCGGCATGGAGTCGATGACGCACGAGCCGTTCCAACTCGAACGCTCGGCGCGAGCCTTCGCTCCCACACCGCCGCAATTCCTCGCGCGTGAGCTCTCGCCGGCAGCGCTCGGCAATCCCGGCATGGGAACGACCGCCGAGAATCTTGCGGAGTCGTACGCGATCTCGCGCAGCGAGCAGGATCGCTACGCCTGCACGAGTCAGCGACGAATGGCCGACGCGACGGCTGCCGGTGTGCTCGACGAGGCGATCGTGCCCGTCACAGTCGGAAGCACGCGCATCGAACGCGACGAGCACCCCAGACCCGATACGACCGAGGAGAAGCTCGGTGCACTGCGGCCGGCGTTCTTGCCCGGGGGAACCGTTACCGCGGGCAACGCCTCCGGCATCAACGACGGCGCGAGCTGCGTCATGGTGATGTCAGAGGACGAGGTGCGCCGGAGAGACCTCGCACCGCTCGCCTGGGTGGTCGACGGCGCGGTCGTTGGAGTGGACCCCAATGTCATGGGCATCGGACCAGCGCCGGCCATCGGCACACTGCTCGATCGCACCGGCTGGCGGCTTGACGAGGTCGATGTCATCGAGATCAATGAGGCTTTCGCGGTGCAGGTGCTCGCGTGCGCGGCCGACCTCGGAATCGACTCGGATCGCGTGAACGCCTGGGGAGGGGCGATCGCGCATGGGCACCCGATCGCGGCAACGGGCACGGTCCTCATCATGAAGGCCATCGACCAACTCGCGCGCGCGGGCGGAGGGCGGACGATCGTCTCCGCCTGCATCGGCGGGGGCCAGGGCATCGCCCTCGCCATCGAACGAGACCGATCGGCCCCCGGCGTCGCCGGGTGGCGGACACACGAGCACCGGAGGAACACATGAGCGAGATCTCTCGCGTCACCGTCATCGGCGCGGGCGTCATGGGCAGCCAGATCGCCATGCTCGCCGCTCAGGCGGGTTGTACGACGACGCTGGTCGATATCGATGAGAATCGAGTGGATGCCGCCGTGGAGACACTGCGTCGTACGATGGCGCGATCCGTCGAACGCGGGCGGGCGACCGCTGAGGAGGTGGGCGCCGCATTCGAGCTGCTCTCCACCAGCACAGACCTCTCCGAGGCCGCGAGCGACGCCGATATCGTCATCGAGGCGATCATCGAAGACCTCGGGGCCAAGCGTGCGCTCTTCGCCCAGCTCGATGAAATCGCTCGAGTCGATGCGATCCTCGCGACGAACAGCTCGAGCATCGTCTCGAGCCGCCTGGCCTCCGTACGCAATCCGGCCCGGGTGTGCAACATGCACTTCTTCAACCCGGCGCTCGTGATGCAGCTCGTCGAGGTCGTCGGGGGCGACCACGCCTCTGAGGAGACGGTGGCGCGCGTCGTGGGGCTGGCGAAATGCATGGGCAAGACTGCGGTCGTCGTGAGGCGGGAGATCTTCGGCTTCATCGCGAACCGCATCGTCGGCGCGGTGTTCGATGAGGCCATCTCGCTGCTCGAAGCCGGCGTGGCCACCCCTGAGGAGATCGACACTGCCGTCACACTCGGGCTCGGGCACCCGATCGGACCCTTCGCGTTGCTCGATCTCACCGGCATCGATGTGAACGTCGGCATCAAACGGCTCGAAGCGCAGGAAACGGGCGTTACCTCCCGAGGCCCGTCTCGCACCCTGCTCGAGCTGGTAGAGGTCGGCCATCTCGGCAAGAAGAGCGGTCGCGGATTCTACGAATACGGTGCACGATGAGCGACGACGTAGCCTCCGAGATCCTGGGTCGCGTCGGAATGATCACGATCACCAGGCCAGACTCGCTCAACGCTGTGACATTCGCCGTCGTCGAGCGCGTCGCGCGCCAGTTCGAGACGTGGTGCTCCGAGGGAAGCGTCGACGGCGTGGTCGTGAGCGGAACGGGAGACCGCGCTTTCGCGGCGGGCGCAGACATTGCCGAACTCCAGGGCAAGAGCGTTGCAGACATGATCGACACGGGCATGCAGCACTGGCTCACGCGCATTCGGGAGTCCCCGCTGCCGAGCGTCGCCGCGGTCAGCGGGTTCGCGTTCGGCGGCGGTTGCGAGCTCGCTCTCGCCTGCGACATCCGGCTTGCGACGCCGACGTCGAAGTTCGGGCTTCCCGAACTCGGGCTCGGCATCATCCCAGGCGCCGGGGGCACGCAGCTCCTCTCCCGCTATGCGGGGATCTCTGTCGCGAGCTATCACATTCTGACCGGACGCCCGATGAGCGCCGAACGAGCGCATCAGATCGGCCTGGTGAGTGAGATCCATGAAGCGGCAGCGATCCGCGAGGCTGCTATCGCCCTGGTCGAGGCGATGGCGGCCAAGGGGCCGCTCGCGCTGCGCCTCGCCAAGCGCGCCATCCGCGCGTCCGCAGATACCAGCCTCGCCGCCGGCCTCGAGGTCGAACTCCTGGCTCAAGCGGCGCTCTTCGGCACGGACGAACGCGCCGAAGGCCTTGCCGCGTTCGTCGAGAAGCGAACCCCCCACTTCTAACACGCGCACAACGAAAAGAAAGGAAGAGCTGTGGCTCAATCACAACCCCGGACAGAGAGGTCCGGTGGGTTCTTCGCAGTATCGAAGTTCCGACTCGTCTCCACCGCAGTCGTGGTGGTGATGTCGATCGTCGCCCTGACACCGTGGTCATACGCGACCCGGATCGGCACCCTGCCCGTCATCAACATCATGCTCATGGCCATCATGTTCGTCGGATTCGTCGTACTGGTGATCGACCTCGTCGTCACCCGCGAGGGCGGAGCCGCCGAACGCGCGCAAGAGGCGGGGGCGGACCATGGAGAATAGCGTCGTTCCACTCATCATCCTCGGCTTGTACATGGTGTTCGTCGTCGCCGTCGGCGTCTATGCCCGGCTCAAATCAAAGCGAAGCAGCGCCAAGGACTACCTCACCGGAAGCGGCGACGTGAATGTCTGGGTCAACGGCTTCGCGATCTTCGCGGCCTTCGCGACCGGCGGCACCATGCTCGGCAACATCGGACTCTCCTACGCCGGGGGATGGGGCTACATCACGGCCTACAACGGCGGCGTTGCACTCGGGTACCTGATCACGACCTTCTTCCTCGCGAAGACGCTCCGCAACATGAGCGTGGCGACGGTGCCCGAGTTCATTCGCAAGCGCTTCCACAACAAGCTCCTCAACTTCATCGTGCCGCTGATTCTGATCGGTACCCTGATCGCCTACCTCGTCGCCCAGATGAAGGTCGGCGGCCTGCTCGGCGAGCAGCTCTTCGGTTTCTCCTACGGCTGGTCTGTCATCGGCGTCGGCGTGGTCTACATCTTCTACACGTTCTACGGCGGAATGCGAGCAGTGACGCTCACGGACTTCGTCCAGGGGCTGCTCATGATCTCGGTCGTCGTGCTGTGCGGCGGCTTCGCGTTGGGGTCCAACAGCGGCGCCGCTACTCTGTACGACCTCGCCATCACGTTGCGCCCGCAGTGGCAGGGCACAGAGGCCTTCCCTCTCGCCTCATACATCGGGGCGTTCGTGATCTGGGCCACCGTCAATGCCGTGCTGCCGCACACGGTGATGCGCATCTTCGCCGCGAAGAACGAGCGTCAGGGTCGAGCTTCGCTCGCGATCGGCCTCGGTCTCTACGTCCTGACTGCCGTGGTGACCACGGTATTCATCGTTGCCGCCGTGGTCGTGCTGCAGGGCGGCGAGGATCTGGAGTCACCCGACAGCACCTTCCTGATCTTCCTCGCACAGCAGACCCCCACCTGGTTGGCGGGACTGGCGTTCGCCGGGATCTTCGCCGCCGTGATGTCCTCGGTGAGCGCGATGCTGCTGGCACTCGGTGGAGCCTTCGCCTACGATCTCGTGGCGGAGTTCAGGCCGAACATGAGCGACAAGTCCAAGCGTCGTCTGACCAGCTGGAGCGTACTCGGATTCGGGGTACTGACACTCGTGCTCTCGCTGAATCCGCCGGAGCTGCTGACGCTCCTCTACAGCGCGGCCGTCGGCCTGCTCGCGTCAGGTCTTTTCTTCCCGACACTGCTCGGGGTGTGGTGGAAGCGCATGAACAGCATCGGCGCGCTCTCGGGAGTGCTCGTCGGTGCCGTCTCGTATCTGGCACTGCTGTGGGGAACGGCGATGCCAGCGCTGTCGCAGGTGACGGTCTCGCTGCCGTTGTCGCTGGGGGCATGCATCATCGGGTCGTTGCTCACGAAACCACCGCGGCCAGAAGAGCTCGCGCGCATCACCATCGCGCACGAACGCGAATACACCGAGCGGGATGACGCAGCCGTCGGTGCACCCAACCAAGCGCCCGTAACCGTCGAGAAGGACTAGGCAACCCACGTGTACTCCACCATCATCACACCCAGAATCAGCGAGACCGACGCCGTCGGGCACATCAACAACACCGTGCCGCCGGTGTGGTTCGAAGCGGGCCGGGCGCAGCTCTTCGCCGAGTTCCGCCCTGACGGCTCTCTCGAGGGGTGGCCGTTGGTCGTCAAGTCATACACGGTGACGTTCGATCGCGAGATCATGTTCGGCGCCGACGTGGTGGTGGAGTGCCGTGTGGCCCGCATTGGAAACACTTCGCTCGCGCTGCGCGAGGAGATCGTGCAGCGCGGGGCCGTGTGCGCGACGGGTGAGGCCGTCTACGTTCACCTCGGCGAGGATCGGCGGCCCGCTCCGATTCCGGCCGGGGTTCGACGGCGACTCGAAGCGCAGATGGCGGCGGTGTCCCATGACTGAGCGTGTGGCGGTGCGCGTTGCGGATGGCGTCTGCACCATCAGCTTGAACCGGCCGGAGGCGCTCAACGCGCTGGAGAACAGCATGATCGCCGCGGTGAACGCGGCGCTCGATGCGGCTGAGGTCGACGATCAAGTTCGGGCGATCCTCATTCGCGGCGAGGGGCGCGCCTTCTGCGCGGGAGACGATCTCATCGACATGGGCACGCCAGAGCATCCCGAGCCTGAAGATCTCAGCGAGCGCTACGCCAATGGGTATCCGAGCATCGTGCTGCGAATGCTCGCGATCGAGAAACCGATCGTGGTCGCAGTGCGCAAGTACGGGCTCGGGGCCGGATTCGAGATCGCGCTCGCCGCGGACCTCATCGTCGCGGAACCCACGGCGAAGTTCGGCCTCCCTTTCGTGCTGCGTGGGATCGCCGCGGGAACGAGCCTGCTGCCGAAGCGCGCTCCCGCGCACCTCGCACGGCGATTGCTGTTCCTGGGCGACATGATCACGGCGACAGAGGCGCATCACGTCGGCATCGTTGCGACCCTGAGCGCCGACGGCGTCGACATCGATGATCTCGCCCGCGACACAGCCGTGCGATTGGCGTCGTCGGCGACGCGGGCCATCGGCCTCATGAAGCGCGCGCTCGGCGGTTCGGAGGCACTCAGTGTCGTCGAGTCCTTCGGCGCGCAGGTCAAGACGACGGTCAGCAGTGTGCAGACCGCAGATTTCGCCGAGGGGAAGCTCGCGTTCACGCAGAAGCGCCCCGCGGAGTACCAGGGGAACTAGAGATGAATTCAGTACCGATCCGCACGACTCAGGTGCGCGACCTGCCGCTTCATGCCTACGTCGAGGCGCACGCGCGAGCGCACCCCACGCGCCCGGCGATCCATTTCGCGGGAACGACGCTCACGTATGGGGAGGTGCAGCGTCAGGTCGAGCAACTCTCGACTTTTCTCGCGCATCGAGGAGTCGCGCACGGCGACACCGTCGCCGTATTCATGCAGAACTCCCCGCAGTTCATCATCGCGAGCCTCGCGATACAGCGTCTGGGGGCTGCACTCGGCCCGTGCAACCCGATGTTCAAGGAGTGGGAGCTGGAGTACCAGCTCACCGATCTCGAGGCGCGGGTACTGCTGACGTTCGACGACCTCGTCCCCGTCTTTCGGGCGACGAGCGGCACACTCATCGAGACGGTGGTGCTGTCGCGGTGGGATGACGTGATCGATGCCTCCGGCGACGCCGTGATTCGGGATGAGGGGCCCCCGGTACGCGACGCCGGGTCCCATGAGACCGTGCGATTTGCGGAGGTCGTGGCGGGCGTCGAGCCGGTGGTGCCGGGTGCCGAGATCGACATGGAACGCGATGTCGCATTGATCATCTACACGTCGGGCACGACGGGGAAGCCCAAGGGCGCGATGCTGTCGTACCGCAACGCGGAGTTCAAGACGGCCGTGACCGTGCAAACCTACGGCTTCACTCACGAAGACGTGTTCTCCGCGGCGATGCCGATCTTCCACATCGCCGGCATGACCGTCGGAGTCAACTGCCCGCTCATGGTGGGCGGTTCCATCGTCTTGCAGGCCCGGTTCGAGGCGGGCACCATGCTGCGTGACCTCGAGCAGCACCGGGTGACGGTCACCTACATGACGCCGCCCATGGTGACCGCGATGCTCGATTCGAATCGGATGCCGCACTGCGATCTGTCGGCTGTGCGCCTCTCGTTGGGAACGAGTTTCGGGGCGCAGATCACGGAGGAACTCTCGGACCGGTGGGAGCGTCACAGCGGTGTGCCGATGTTCGAGTGGGCGTACGGAATGAGCGAAACACACACGGGGAACACGCAGATGCCGCCCCAGGCGATTCGATACGGGTGCCACGGGAAGCCGGTGCTCGACACGGAGATCCGGATCGCGGACCCCGAGGATCCCACGCGTTCGATGCCGCAAGGTCAGCCGGGCGAGATTCTCATCAAGTCGCCGAGTGTCTTCCTCGGATACCGCAACCGCCCCGACGCCACGGCAGCAGCGATGTTCGACGGGTGGTACCGCACCGGAGACGTGGGGCGGATGGACAGAGACGGCTACCTGCTGTTCGAGAGCCGCAATCAAGACATGATCAAGTGCAACGGATACTCGGTGTATCCCGAGGAGGTCGAAGGCATGCTCGTGCGGCACGAGGCGGTGCGGGAGGCCGCGGTGGTCGGGTATCCGGATGCGCGACGGGGTGAAAGCGTGCGGGCGTACGTAGTGCTCGAGCCGGGGGCTGCGCTCTCGGAAACGGACCTGATCGCGTGGACGCGTGAGCGCATGTCTGCGTACAAGTATCCGCGTCAGATTCGGTTCGCCGAGCGGCTGCCCACGACGACGACCGGCAAATTGCAGCGCGTGAGGCTTCGCGACCTCGACTGAGCGTGGCCCCGTGGTGTCACCAGGGCTGAAGCGAGCGCTTCGTCGCGCGACCTCGCGGAACAACTTCGTGCTTGCGGTGAGCAGTGCGACGGGAGTTTACTGGGCGCAGGGGGGACTCGACCCAGGGGAGGCCTCGATGTTCGAAGCCGATATGGAAGGGGTGCGTCAGCGCGCGTTCACGGGCTCGCTTCCGGGCCAGGGGCGCGTCGATGAGCTGCTGCACGAGGCGCACGCACGGTATGCGGCGCTCCAGGACGGGGCCGTCGCGGACTACGTTCCGGTGCTCGCGAGAGTCGATCCCGATCGCTTCGGGCTCTCCCTCGTCGGGGTGGACGGCGCGACGTACGAGGCGGGCGCCGCTGACGACGCCTTCACCATCCAGTCGATCTCGAAGGCGTTCGTCTTCGCGCTGGTCTGCGAGGAGATCGGTCACCGGGCGGTGCACGAGCGCGTCGGCGTGAACAACACCGGCCTCCCGTTCAACTCGGTGATGGCGCTCGAACTGAACCTGGGCAGCCCGATGAACCCAATGGTCAACGCCGGAGCGATCGCGACGACGGCGATGATGCCGGCAGCGTCGCACGATGCGCGGTGGGAGGCGATCCGAAACGGGCTCTCGCGCTTCGCCGGTCGGGAGCTCGCCGTCGACACCGAGGTCTACGAGTCGGAGATGCGGACGAATACGCGGAACCGGGCGATCGCGCGGCTCCTCGAAGGGTACGGGCGGCTCGAGCGGGACCCCGCCGCCATCGTCGACATGTACACGCGCCAGTGCGCGCTGGTGGTGACCGCTCATGACCTCGCGGTGATGGGCGCCACCCTCGCCGACGGCGGAGTGAACCCGATCACGGGCGTGCGCGTGGTGGCGGAGGAAGTCGCGCGGGATACCCTCACCGTGCTCGCCTCGTGCGGCATGTACGAGCGATCTGGCGAGTGGCTCTTCGAGATCGGCCTCCCGGCGAAATCGGGGGTCTCCGGCGGCATCGTCGCGATCTCGCCGGGAAAGGGCGCGCTCGGCTCGTTCTCGCCGCCGCTCGACCCGGCGGGCAACAGCGTGCGGGGGCAGCGGGCGTGCGCGTTCCTCTCTCGCGCGCTCGGCCTCAACCTTTTCGCGAGCGGGGTGTCACGAATGGAGACCGCAGGATGAGCAATTCGCAGCAGCTGAAGAACGGCGCGGCGGTCGACGAGCGCCGCTCGTGGACGCCGATGATCGGTCTCTTCCTCGCCCAGGTGCTGATGTCGTTCAACGTCGCAGCGCTTCCGATCTCGCTCGGCGGGTTCGTCGAGGATTTCGGCGTGCCGCCGACGACGGCGAGCACCACGATCGTCGTCTACGGGCTGGCGGTCGCCGCCCTGGTGATGACGGGGGCGAAGCTGGGCCAACGCGTCGGATGGGTGCTCATCTTCCGCATCGTCGTGGTGGCGTTCGCCGGTTCGTCGCTGCTCATGATCTTCGCGCCGACCATCGGGTGGGCGATCGCGGGGCAGGTGCTCGCCGGCGCTTCCGCCGCGATCATCGTGCCGTCGCTCGTGGCGCTCATCGCCGAGAACTATCGCGGCGATCAGCAGGCGACGGCGGTGGGTTCGCTGGGCTCCGCTCGCGCCTTCTCGGGCGTGAGCGCCTTCTTGATCGGCGGTACGCTCGGAACGCTGGTCGGATGGCGCCCGGTGTTCCTGATCACGCTGGCTCTGGCCGTCGCCGTGTTCGCCCTGAGCTTCGGTCTGCGCTCCGATCGGGGCAATCGCGCCGTGCGCATCGACCTCATCGCCTCGGTGCTGATCGGTGCGGCGATCGTGATGCTGACGCTCGGCTTCAACAACCTCAACGGGTGGGGGGTGCTGGCGGCGCGCGACACGGCGCCGTTCTCGATTCTCGGGCTCTCTCCGGCGCCCGTGCTCGTCGTGCTGGGCGTGATCTTCGGGCAGCTGTTCTTCATGTGGACGAGGCGTCGCACCCGCAGGGGGAGGACGCCGCTCGTCGACCTCAGCGTGCTCGACCGGCCCGAGGAGCGCGCGGCGATCTACGCGATGTTCATCATCGTGCTCATGGAGGCGGCGGTGAACTTCACGCTGCCGACCTATATCCAGGTGGTGCAGGGGCGAACGCCGTTCGACACCTCGCTCGCGATGATGCCCTTCAACTTGACGGTGTTCATCACGGCGACCCTCATCGTGCGCTTCTACACCCGGTTCACGCCGCGCACGATCGCGTTGTTCTCCTTTGCGCTGACCACCGTCGCCCTCGTGTGGCTCGCCTTCGTCGTCACGAACAACTGGGAGACGATTCCGACGATTCTCGGCCTCATCGTCTTCGGGATCGGCCAGGGCGCGCTCGTCACGCTCGTGTTCAACGTGCTCGTCACGTCGGTGCCGAAGGAGCTGGCCGGAGATGTCGGCTCGGTCCGCGGCACGACGCAGAATCTGGCATCGGCGGTGGGCACGGCGGTGATGGGCGCGGTGCTGGTGACACTGCTCACGACGGGGGTGACGCAGGCGGTCGAGGATCACCCGGAGCTTCCCGCTGAGCTCGTCGAGCAGGTGGATCTCGACTCGGTCAACTTCGTCGGGAACGACGAGTTGCGCGACGTGCTGGCTTCGACGACGGCGACGCCCGCGCAGATCGACGCTGCGGTCGCGTTGAACGAGGATCAGCGTCTGCGCACGCTGAAGCTCGGCTTCCTCATTCTCGCGGGGATCAGTGCGGTCGCTGCGCTCCCGGCGTCGCGTCTGCCGAACTACAAGCCCGACGAGATTCCGGATCCCGAGACCGAGTAGCGCTGCACGTCGATCGGCGTGCGGCTCGGCTCACCAGGGGCTGGGCGCGTAGTCCTTCAAGAAGCATCCGTAGAGATCCTCGCCCGCCTCGCCCCGAACGATCGGATCGTAGACTCGCGCTGCGCCGTCGACCAGGTCGAGCGGGGCGTGGAAGCCCTCCTCGGCGAGGCGGACCTTCGTGAAGTGCGGGCGCTCGTCGGTGATCCAGCCGGTGTCGACGGCGGTCATGAGAATGCCGTCGGTCTGGAACATCTCCTCCGCGCTCGTGCGCGTCAGCATGTTGAGGGCGGCCTTCGCCATGTTGGTGTGCGGGTGCCCCGGTCCCTTGTAGCGGCGCGAGAACTGCCCTTCCATCGCCGACACGTTCACCACGTACGTGCGGCGTGCTGCAGCTGCGACCATCGACGCGCGCAGGCGGCTGATCAGCAGGAAGGGCGCGGTTGTGTTGCAGAGCTGCACCTCGAGCATCTCGAGCGGATCGACCTGCTGCACGTGCTGCACCCAGCTGTTCACATGGCTGACGTCGGGCACGAGGCCGCCGGCATCGATCGCTGATCCGTCAGCGTGCTTCGCGAGCGACGAGGCGCCAGCCGACAGCGCGAGCGCGCTGAGCTCATCTCCGGTGAGCTGCTGCGAGAGCCCCTCTGCGATCGTGCCGACGAGGCCTCGCGGGCCCTCGGCAGCGTGCACCTCTGCATCGACCGACGCCTCGAGTGCGCGCGGGTGCAGCTGCGCGGACTTGCCGAGTACTCGCATCTCGGGCAGCGCCCCCTCGGGCAGCGGCTCCGACTCGGCCTCGGCGAGCAGCGAGTACGATCCGGGTGAGCGTCGCACCGTCTGCGCCGCGTTGTTGATGAGGATGTCGAGCGGGCCCTGCGCCGCGACCGAGTCGGCGAGCGCGATGACCTGAGCCGGGTCGCGCAGGTCGATGCCGACGACCTGCAATCGATGGAGCCAGTCGGCGGAATCGGGGAGCGAGGCGAACCTGCGCGCGGCATCGCGGGGGAAGCGCGTGGTGATGGTGGTGTGGGCGCCGTCGCGCAGGAGGCGGAGCGCGATGTGCATGCCGATCTTCGCTCGCCCGCCGGTGAGCAGCGCGCGCTTGCCCGAGAGGTCGGCGCTCGCGGTGCGCTTCGCGTGGCTGAAGCGCGCGCACTCGGGGCAGAGCTGGTGGTAGAACGCATCGACGCGGGTGTAGGGCTGCTTGCAGATGTAGCAGTTGCGCGGCTTGATCAGCTCGCCCGCGATCGGCGACTCGCTGCTCGACGAGAGCGGGAGGCCCCGGGTCTCATCGTCGATGCGGTCGGGGGCCCCGGTCGCCGTCGCGGCGATCACGGCGCGGTCGGCGGCGGCGACCGTTTCACGATTCTGACGTCTCCGCTGGTCCTTCACCGATTTGAACATGGTGGAGGTGGCGCGGCGCACTGCGAGGAAATCCGGGTGATCGGCCGGGAGCTCGTGCACCGCGCCGATCACGCGCAGCGCGGTCGCGAGCTCCTGCGGGTCGACGCCGAGCTCGGCGGAGGAGTCTGCCGAATCGGTCGTGGGTTCTGTCACCGGGTCAATGTTACGGCACGTGAGACGGCCCAGAACTGAACATGAGTAATAATCATCAATGCGCATTGAAGAACTGATTCTCAGCAATTTCCTCGAAAAGTGATACAGTCGTTCAGAAATCTCGAGCGTCAAGGGCGCTCGGTACTCGCACCGAAACAAAGGAGTTTCTCGTGTCACCAGATCTGCACCCCTCCCCAACGCACGACATCGGGGACGGCACCCTCGCCAAGGGAAAACTCGGCACCCTCGACATCGTCTTCTTCGTCGTCTCGGCAGCGGCTCCGCTCACCGTCGCGGTGAGCTCGGCTCCGCTCGCGTTCCTCGTCGGCGGGATCGGGGCGCCGGGCGCGATGCTGGCGAGCGGCGTGGTGCTGATCCTCTTCGCGATCGGCTTCACCGCGATGTCGCGATACGTGCGCAACACCGGCGCCTTCTACGCCTATGCTGCGGCGGGGCTCGGCAAACCGATCGGCGTCGGCGTCGCCTTCATCACGATCGTCTCGTACGCCTTCCTGTGCATCTGCTTCTACGCGCTGCTGGGCTTCTTCGCGCAACTCACCTTCGCGCACCTGCTGGGCCTCGACCTCCACTGGGGCGTGTGGTCGATCGCTTCCGTGCTCGCGGTCGGCGTGCTCGGCTATCGCCGGATCGACGTCGGCGCCAAAGTGCTCGCCGTGCTCCTCACCGCCGAGATCGCTATTCTCCTCGTGATCTCGCTCGCCGCGATCATGCAGAACGGGGCGAACATCGGAGCTGCGACCGCCGCTTCGTTCGACCCCCGGAACGTGCTCTTCGCCTCGGGCGCGAGTGCGCTCTTCGTCTTCGGCTTCGGAGCGTTTCTCGGGTTCGAAGGCACCGTGATCTACGCGGAGGAGGCGAAACAGCCGAGACGAACCGTACCGCGGGCGACGTACGTTGCGATCGCCTTTCTCGCCGTGTTCTACGCGTTCACCTTCTGGTCGCTCACCGTCGCATTCGGCGTCGACGGCATCATCGAGCTCGCGCAGTCGGAGAACTTCGAGGAGATGATGTTCCTCGCCGGCGAGAGCGCGCTCGGCGCCTGGGCGGGCGTGACCGTCGAAGTGCTCATCGTGACGAGCTTCTTCGCCTGCACGCTCGCATTCCACAACGCCTGCTCCCGCTACCTCTTCTCCCTCGGCCGCGAACGACTCCTGCCCGCGATGTTCGCCCGCACGCATCCCCGCATGCGCTCGCCGTACGTCGCGAGCGTCGTGCTCACCGCGATCAGCCTCGCTGCGATCCTCGCGGCCGCACTGACAGGGGCCGACCCGTTCCTCGGCATCGGGCTCTGGACCTATGCGATCGGCGTGGCCGGCCTCGTCTTCTCGCAGGGAATCGCCGCGGTCTCCGTCGTCGGGTTCTTCTGGAAGGACCGTCGCGGGCACGGCGTTTGGGAAGTGGTCGTCGCGCCGATCCTCGGGGCCGTCGGCCTGCTCGCAGCCTTCCTCGTCATCGCCACGCACTTCGACCTCGTCTCCGGCGTCGAAGGCCCGATCAACGGGCTCATGCTCGCCTGCGTGCCCCTGGTGTTCATCGCGGGCGTCGTCGTCGCTATCGTGATGAGACGGCGTTCGCCGGAGAAGTACGCGGCGCTGACCCAGTCGGTCAGCGTGGTGCCCCCAGCAGAAACGGAGTCCGACTGATGGCAGCAGCGAAGACCGCGCAGCGACGTCGCGATCTACTCGAGGCGACGTCGCGCATCATCAGCGAGCGCGGACTGTCGGGCGTCAGCGTGCGCGCGGTCGCCGAACGCGCGCAGGTGAGCGCCGGGAGCGTGCTCTACCACTTCGAGAGTTTCGATCAGCTCGTCGAAGCCGCCGTGCGCGGGGCGATCAGAGAGTTCATCGACACCCGCCGCGCCGTCGCCGAGGGGCACCGCGACCCGATCGATCGCCTGCGTGCGACCATCCACGCGGGCATTCCCGAGCGCATCAGCGACGACCTGCGCGTCGTCTACGAGGCCTCGGCGGTCGTCCGCGAGCAGCCGCGCTTTCGGCTGGACATCGCGCTGCTCCTCGAACGGCAGGTCGCGCTCTACACCTCGATCATCGATGTCGGTGTCGCGCTCGGCGCATTCTCACCGCGCATGGAGGTCCCGGCGATCGCAGCCAATCTCGTCGCACTCGAGGACGCATACGACCTGTACCTGCTCGATCCCGACAATTGGCAGCGCGAGACGTACCTCAGCAACACCCTGCAGTTCGCCGAGATCGCGCTCGGCTGCCGGCTCTCGGGCGAACCGCCCACCGCCTCCACCGCTATGCCTACCGCGGCCACCGATCCCGAGGAGACCGAATGACGACATCCGCCGAACCGCGCCGTGCGCGCGACCTGGGCGTGCCCCTCGATGGCGAGCCCGGGCGCTGGAACGCAATCACCGACGTGCCCGGTGTGACGGTCGGGTACACGACCCTCGTCGCCGACGACCCGGCGGTCACGCGCACAGGAGTCACCGCCATCCTGCCGCGCGGCGCCGATCTGGCCGGGGCGCCGTGCGCCGCAGGCGTCGCCGTGCTCAACGGGAACGGCGAACTCACGGGTCGCAGTTGGATCGAGGAGGCCGGCCAGCTGCAGACGCCCATCGCGATCACGAACTCCCACGCCGTCGGCGCGGTGCATCAGGGCGTCGATCAGTGGCTGGCTCAGCATCAGCCGGCCGTTGCCGCGCAGTGGATGCTCCCCGTCGTCGGCGAGACGTGGGACGGGTACCTGAACTCGATCAACGCCGGGAGCGTGCGGCCAGAGCACGCGCATGCCGCCCTCGATGCGGCGGCCTCCGGAGCGATCGCAGAGGGCAACGTCGGCGGGGGCACCGGGATGAACTGCTACGGATTCAAGGGCGGAACTGGCACGGCATCCCGGCTCGTGCCCGCGGGCGAGCGCACCTGGACGGTGGGGGTGCTGCTGCAGGCGAATTTCGGATCGCGACGCGAACTCCGTGTCGTGGGCCGGCCACTGGGGCGCGATTCCGAGGCTCCGTGCCCGATGGAGACGAGCGGGTGGTTCGAGGGCGAGGTCGCGGCCGCCGGCGGCACCGCTCGCGGGCCGGCGGTGCCGGGAGCCGGGAGCGTGATCGTCGTGGTTGCGACCGACGCCCCGCTGCTGCCCGACCAGTGCCGCGCACTCGCGCGCCGCGTCCCCCTCGGCCTCGCGCGCACGGGCACCACGGGAAGCCACTTCTCCGGCGACATCTTCCTCGCATTCTCGACGGCGAACAGCGGCGGGCTGGGCTCCCGGATGGGCACTCCGGCCGGAACCGTTGAATCGATCGAGCACGTCAGCTGGGGCGCGATCGACGGGCTCTACACGGCGGTCGTCGAGGCGACGGAGGAAGCCGTGCTCAACGCGCTCGTCGCTGCTCGCGACATGGTCGGCCGCGACGGCCACGCCAGCTTCGCACTGCCGCACGACGAGGTGCGCGACGCGTTCGCGTCGGCGAGCTGATGCCGCAGCCCTGGCCGCGACCCGCGCAGATGCGCAGACTGAGCGCGCTCGCCGCCGGTTGCCTCGCGATCGTGCTGCTCGGCGGGTGCGCCGGCACGCAGAGCGATGCGCCAGGGACCTCCGAGCCGAGCCGAGAGGTGATCGCGAGCGGGCTCGAGGCGCCGTGGTCGATCGCCTTCATCGCCTCGACGCCGATCGTGAGCGAACGCGACAGCGGCCGGATCCTCGCGCTCGACACTGCCGGAGCGACGAGCGAGCTCGCAACGATCGCCGGGGTCGGCGCGGGCGGGGAGGGCGGTCTGCTCGGGCTCGCGGCGAACGAGCGCGCGCTCTACGCATACGTGACCGCGGGCGACGAGAACCGCATCCTGCGTTTCGCGCTGCTCGACGGCGACGACGGGCGTGCGCTCGGCGATCCCGACGTCGTGCTCGACGGGATTCCGGCAGCAGGCACCCACAACGGCGGCCGACTCGCCTTCGGCCCCGACGGCATGCTCTACGCGACGACCGGCGACGCCGGTGTTCCCAGTGCTGCGCAGGATCCCGAGTCGCTCGCCGGGAAGATCCTTCGGATGGAGCCCGACGGCACGCTTCCCGCCGACAATCCCGTTGCGGGGTCGCCGGTCTGGAGCCTCGGGCACCGCAACCCGCAGGGCATCGCCTGGGCCCCGGACGGCACGATGCTGGCTTCGGAGTTCGGGCAGAACACCTGGGACGAGCTCAACGTGATCGAACCCGGAGGGAACTACGGGTGGCCAGAGGTCGAGGGTGCAGCGGAAGATCCCGAGTTCGTCGATCCCGTGCAGCAGTGGCAGCCCGCCGACGCGAGTCCGAGCGGCATCGCGGTGCACGACGGGAGCGTGTGGATCGCGAATCTGCGGGGCGAGTCCATCCGCGAGGTGCCCCTGGATGATCTGACGGCGTCGAAGCTGCACGATGCCGGCGCGCTCGGGCGGATGCGCGATGTCGTGGTCGCGCCGTCGGGCGAGCTCTGGGCCGTGACGAACAACACCGACGGTCGAGGTGCTCCGCGTGATGGGGACGATCGCATCGTCGTACTGGAGTGACCTACGCGGGATCTGGGGCGGCTGGGGCGACTGCGGCGTCGCGCGGCACATCGCGCAGCAGGGCGCCGAGCAGGCGGATCCCGCCGCGGAGCGTCTCGGTGTCAGCGCTGAAATGCCCGAACCACGTGCCGATGATCGTGGTGTGCACCAGCGTGACGAGTGCCGCGAACCCGCCCGGGAGCTGCGCATCCGCGCCGTCGCGCCAGGGCTCCAGCAGTTGCACGGCCTGCGCCCGAATCTGTTCGTGATTCGCATCGGCCAGTCCCGTTCCGCCCCGGCGCACAGAATGCGCGAGGATTTCGAACATCGCGAGATGGTCTTCGAGCGGCATCTCGATGGTCCGATCGAACAGCCACCCGATCTGCGCACCGAGATCGAACCCCGAGCCAGGGGTGCCGAGACCGGCATCCGTCGCGTGCTGCACGTGAGCGGCCACGGCGTCGAGGAGGGCCTCCTTGCTGGCGAACCAGTAGTGCACGCTTCCCAGCGGTGTTCCAGCCACTTCGGCGACACGGCGAGTGGTGACCCCCGCGAGGCCGTGCTGAGCGATGACGCTGATGGTCGCCTCGATGAGCGTGCGGCGCGTGTCGTTGGTGCGCCTGTGCGATTCTCGGTTCACCGGGTCAGTGTACGTACTTTCTGACGCGTTTCGAGGAGCGCACGCAGGTGATCGCGCACGAATCGGGGCCACGAGGGGCGCGGTGCTCCTGAATCGACAATGGAAACGCCGCCCTGTTGCTGAATCCCGCTCAGTCCACGCCGACCCGTCTGGCCTCCGATACCGCTCGCGCGGCTCCCCGAACGTCGGGCGCACCGTGCCCGGGGAGGAGCAGTGCGGCCCGCGTGCGCGCCAGGTCGTCGAGCGAGCGGAAGCCGAGATCGGCGTCCGCGGTCGCAGCCCGTGCGACCGTCCGCGGGCCGCGCTTCCCCGTGTAGGGGTCGTACGTGACGAGCGCGTCGCCCGTGAACAGCACGTCGACGGGTGCGCCCCCCTGCGAGCTCGAGTACCGAAGTGCGCAGTGCCCGAACGTGTGGCCGGGGCTGAACACGGAAGCGAAGCGACCCAGTGCGCCCGAACTCCCCGAGAGATCACCATCCGAGTCGACCCCGCGCACGCCCAGGGCGCCGGCCCCCACCATGCGGGCGAGCCCCGGGAGGGACGCCGGATACCGCAGCGGATACTTCAGCCGGACCGACTCGTGCGCGTACCGGTAGGGATGACGCAGCAGGGGCGCGTCGGCGTCGTGCACCAGGACGGGAACCCCATGCTCGCGCTGCAGGGTGCGGCAGAGCCCGACGTGATCGAAGTGCGCGTGCGTCAGCAGCACCGCCGTGAGGTCGCCGGGGCGGTGCCCGAATCGGGTGAGAGCCTTCCGCACGAGGCTCCAGCTGCCCGGCAGGCCGGCATCGACCAGCACCGGCCCGTCTGCGGCGTCCACGAGGTAGCAGTTGACATTGGCCCGCGTGATCATCGCGATGTCGTCGGTGACGAGGCGCACGCCGTCGCGCGGCGGCACCATCCCGGCCTCACCCACGCCGTCGTCCTCGAGTGAGCAGGGAGACGACGACCGCGGCCCAGACGACCCACGGGCCTGCCACGATGATGGGGTCGAGCCAGGCGTGCCGAAGATCGACGCGACCCCGCCCGAGGCGCGAGCGGACCGGGCGGCGGCGGGACTCGCTGAGCACGCCGGTCTGCGTGACCGGATTGTCGGGTCGCGCAGAGGCGAAGGAGCGCAGGTGCGCTGCGACGGCATCGACGCGGTCCCCGAGCACGAGCAGGAGCCAGCGGGTGTTCTTCCCCTCTCCGAACCGGCGATACGCCAGCCGTCGGATGACGCCCGACGCGCCGTGCAACGGCTGCGCGGTGCCGAACACCGGGGGCAGCATCTCATGCTCGATCGACCGCTCGCGGTCGCCGCGCTCGCGCTGGCGGTCGGGGAAGTCCCAGTGCGCACCGGTGGCCTCCGGTGCGGCGGTATCCATGGGCCAGGAGGGGCGGAGCGCGGTATCGAGATCGGCTCCCCAGCCGGGGATGCGAGCTCGCAGCGCCTCCGACGAGGGTGCGCGGTTCGGGTGATCGGCGCGATAGGGCATGGCTTACTCCGTTCCGGGGATGATCGCGGGCTTGATGCAGTCGTCGAGCTTCGAGGAGAACATGTGATACCCCTCGCCGATGTGCTCGAGGGGGAGTCGGTGCGTGAGCAATTCGCCAGGGCGCACATCGCCGTTCCGGATGTGCTCGAGCAGGCGCGGCCACTGCCGTTTCACGGGCGCCTGGTTCGCTCGGATGGTCACTCCCTTGTTCATCGCGTCTCCGAAGCGGATGGCGGACGGGAGCGGACCGTACGCGCCGAGCACGGCGACGCGGCCGCCCTTGCGCACCGAGTCGATCGCCCAGTTGAGCGCAACGGGGGAGCCCCCCTGCAACTTGAGCTTCGCGGAGGTGATGTGCTGCAGTGCGCTGCCATCCGCCTCGGCGCCGACCGCGTCGATGACGACGTCGGCCCCGAGCCCGTCGGTGAGTCGCTTCATCTCGACGACCAGGTCGCGATGCTCGCCGATTGCGACGGTTTCGGCGAACGCGAACGTTCGTGCCTTCTCGAGTCGGTAGTCGAGGTGGTCGACCACGATGACGCGACCCGCCCCCATGAACCACGCAGAGCGGGCGGCCGCGAGCCCGACGGGGCCGGCTCCGAGCACGACGACGGTCTCGCGTTCTGCGATCTCGCCGAGCTGCGCGCCGAAGTAGCCGGTCGAGAACGCGTCGGTCAGCATCAGGGCGTCGTCCTCGTCCAGCCAGTCGGGCATGATCATGGGTCCCACATCGGCGAACGGGACTCGCACGAGTTCGGCCTGGCCGCCGTCGTAGCCGCCGGCGGAGTGCGAGTACCCGTAGATGCCGCCGATCGCGGTCGCATTCGGGTTCACGTTGTGGCAGTTCGACAGCAGACCGCGGGAGCAGAAGTAGCAGGAGCCGCACGAGATGTTGAACGGCACCATGACGCGATCGCCGCGCGAGAGGTGACGCACCGATGACCCCACCTCCTCGACGACCCCGACGATCTCGTGGCCGAAGGTGTGACCGATCCGCGTATCTGGGATCAGTCCGTGGTACAGGTGCAGGTCGGACCCGCAGATCGCGGCCCGGGTCACGCGGACGATGGCATCGTTGGGGTGCTCGATTCTCGGTTCGGGCTTGTTCTCGACCCGCACCTTGTACGGCCCCCGATAGGTCATTGCTCTCACGTCATGCCTCCGCTCTCGTGTCGTTCCTGCACCTTCCACCTTGAAAGGTCTCCGCGTGAAGGGTGAGTGCCTTGCCAGTGCGAGTCGCGTGTAGTAGATCGTCGAAGTCGCGGCAGAGCTGATGCGCGGAACCCGGCACTCGCCGGCGTGCCGCGGCGCGGTGGTTTTCGACACGCATACCGATGGGCCGTATTCGTGGTCGCGGCGGCTATCTTGGAACCGGTTCGGCTGTTCGAGCCGAGGCAGGGATACCGAGGGGGCGCCGTTGGCACCACACATCGAGGGAGCTGGCACGAAGCAGCAGCGCGGCATCGAGACGCGTATGGCGCTGCTCGAAGCATCAGGGCGGGTCTTCTCGAGGCTCTCCTACGATCAGGCCAAGCTCAAAGACATCTCCGATGAGGCCGGCGCGAGTCAGGGGTCCATCTACTTTCACTTCGGCAACAAGTACGACATCGCGGAGGCCGTGCTCGCGGTGCAGCAGGAACGCATGCGCGCCGCACTCGATGAGGAGCTCGCGGTCGGCCGCAACGGTTACGACACGGTCATCGTCATGCTCCGGCGTCTCGCGGATCTCATGGCGACCGACCGACTCGTGCAGGCGGGCCTGCAGCTCGTCGACTCCCTGCCGGAGGCGCTCCGCGATCACGGTCACAACTCGTACGTCACCTGGCAGGGCAATGGCACGATGCTGATCGAACAGGGCATTCGCGACGGATCGATCACCTCGACCGAGTCGCCGCGACTGCTCGCCGAGATCATCAACGAGCTGTACGTCGGAGCGCAGATGATGGCGGGCATGGCGGATCGCTGGGGGTCCCTGCCCGACCGCGTCGACCGCTTCCTGCCCTTCGTGAAGCTGCTCCTCCGGCCGGAGCCCGAGCGCTGAGCCCGCGGCGTCAGTCGGAGAGGCAGGCCCCGGTCGATACCGGCGCCGTCGCCGTCTCGAGCGTCGCGAGCACGGGGAGCAGTTCGGCGAGGGTCATCGCGTAGCCCACACTCGCCCGCTCCGTGTCTCTCGCGAAGACGACTCCCGCGACGCCGCCCTCCTCGGTCAGGAGGGGGCCTCCCGAATTGCCGGGCCGCACATCGGCCGAGAGCACGTGGATCGAGCGCGGCGTCGACGACGTGCCGTAGATGTCCGCGATCGGAGCGTCGCGCGTCGCGAGCACTCCGGCGCCGACCGTCGTGAACGGGCCGCCGTACGGGTAGCCCTGCACCGCACCTCCGCTTCCCGGCACGAGCGAATCGTCGAGTGGAAGCGGGCCGGCGTCGACGTCCGCAGCGATCACCGCGAGATCGTCGATCGGATCGAAGTACACGACCCGGCCGTCGCGCGCCGGTTCGCCCGGCAGCTCCACGAGCGGGGTCTCGATGCCGGCGACGACGTGGGCGTTCGTGACGATGCGATCCTCTGCGACGACGAAGCCGGTGCCCGTCGGCATCGTGCCGCACCCGTATGCGAGACCCGAGATGCGTGCGACCGAGGCGGCCGAGGCGGCGAGTGCTGGGTCGTCGGTGTCGATGGTCGCCGCGGGGGTTTCCGTGCTCAAGTCTGAGTCGAGCAGTGTATCGACCGTCGGGATCACGGTGTCGCCGAGCACCGCCGCGTGCAAGCGGGCGGCAGCGTCGGTGAGCGGTTTCGGCGTCCACTGCTGCAGCGTGCGCAGCACCGTCGAGGAGGCGACCGCTGATGAGACGCCCGGCACGCCCGATGCTGTGATGGCGGCGCCGATGAGGGCCACTGCGGTGACCGAGGCGACGAGGCCGAGCGCCCCGCCGAGCAGGCGTTCGATCGCGCGCAGCTTGAGCCGGTCTGCACCGCGGCGCAGGAAGGAGCCGATCACGGAGCCGAGCCAGGCGCCGAGGGCGAGCAGCAGAATCGCCGAACCGATCACCGCGCTGCTGCGCCAGCCGTTCTCGGGCAGTTCGCGGGCGACGATCGGCAGCAACCAGGGCGAGACCGCCGCGCCCGCGACGAGACCGGCGAGCGCACCGACCACGGAGAAGAATCCCGAACGCACACCGGCGAGCGTGGAGACGATGAGCACGACCACGATGATGATGTCGACGATCGGCAGCACCCGGCCTCGTTCCTCTTCACGCTCGGGCCGCCTGCCCGTTGCTTCTCGGGAACTGTACTGACACGGCCTGGGAGCGCTCCGCAGAATCGCTGAGCACTCCCCGCGGGCTCTCGGTGAGAGATCGTGCTTCGGTGAGACGCCATCAGGGTTTCCAGCCTCACCGAAGTCCGTCTGCTCACCGAGTCCCGTCTGCTCACCGAGTCCCGTCTGCTCACCGAGTCCCGTCTACTCCCCGGCGCCGTCGACACCGGCTGCGTCAGCTTCTTCCCGATGCGCATGACGCAGGAGGCGCACGTCGTCCCGCCGATCTTGAGATCGTACGAGGTCGGGGAGAGGCTGTTCAGCAGGGTCATGGGGAGGTTCTCTCGAGGAGAGCGAGGTGCAGCCGACTGGGTCTGCCCGCGGGCCGCAGCACGTACCTGGCGCGGCTCAGGCGAGTTGCGCGGTGTACCCGGCTTCGTCGACGGCCGCGAGTACGGCAGCGGTGTCGACCGGGTCTCCTGCGGTCGTGACGCTGAGCTGACCGGAGGCCGCGCTCACCGAGATGCCGGTGACTCCAGCGATCTCGCCGACTTCCGATCGCACTGCGCGCTCGCAGTGATCGCAGGTCATTCCGGTGACGGTGAATGCAGTCGTAGCCATGCGTATGCTCCTTCGAGGTGAGGGACGGAGTGCTCCTTCACATCGACAGTATACCCTCTGGGGGTATGTTGCAAGGGTGTCAGGAGTCCATCCGGAGCGCGCGGCGGCCCGCCGAGAGCCGGACGCGGCTCAGCGACCAGACCAGCGCGCCGCTCGCGAGCAGCGCGATTAGCAGCCCCAGGATCGTGCCGACGAGAGCTCCCCCGCCGCGCTCCGGGAGGAGAAACCCGTACGGCACCCACCCGTCGGTCGCGCCGCGCACCAGTACGACCCCGATCCACGCGAGCGGATACGGCAGCACCAGCCATAACCGGCGCCACGGGAGCGGCGGGCGATCGCCGACGCCGATCCAGTCGAGCAGGAGGAGCGCCGGGAACACGATGTGCAGCACGGCGCTGACCCACGGAGGCGCCGCACCGGTGCCCGGTACGAGTGCGTTGTAGATCACGCCGACGATGAGCATGCACGTGACGGCGACCCCGCGCGCCGTCGCGGCCCAGCGCGGTGCTGGGCGCTTCCGCGCTCCGCTGCTACCGAGTGCGATGAGCAGGATGGCGGAGAGCAGGCTCGTGAGGTTCGTGAAGTAGCCGAAGAAATCGAATGGGTTCATGCCACCGACGCCCTGCAGGTACGTGGTGCAGAGAATGACGATGACGATCGCGCCGACGGCGATGCGCGCCCAGGCGACGGTCACGGGTGCCCGGCTCATCGCTTCGGCCATTCCCAGCGCGGCACGTCGAGCAGACCCTGGCCCGCGACTTCCGTGCCGTCCCCGTCGGAGACGAGTTCGATGGCGGAACCCGCGTCTTCGAGCGTACGGCGCAGTACGCTCGAGTGGGTGACGACGACGACCTGCGTGCGGTTCGCCGCGGTCGCGATCAGCGAGGCGAGCGCCGGGATCAGGCTTTCGTGGAGCGATGCCTCCGGTTCGTTGACGACGATCAGTGGCGGCGGATCGGCCGGCAGCAGCGCCGCGCAGAGCAGCAGGTATCGCAGGGTGCCGTCGGAGAGCTCCGCCGTCGAGAGCGGCCGGAGGAGGCCGGGCTGACTGAGCATGAGGCGGAACACGCCGCTGACGACGTCGATCGAGACGCGCGACCCCGGAAACGCGTCGGAGACGGCATTGGTCAGATCGTGATCCTGCGCCGCCTCGATCGCGGTCGCCCAGACCGCGGCCAGATCGGCACCGTCATCGCTGAGCCACCGCGTGCGCGTGCCGACCTGCGGAGCGCGGGCCGGGGCGTCACGGTCGGTGCGGAAGTGATCGTAGAAGCGCCATTGCGCCATGCGGTGCCGCAGGCGGAGCGTGTCGGGCAGTGCGGTCGCGTCCTCGAGATCGAGCAGCACGCTCTGCCCGGGGCCGAGGGTCTGCTGCAGCACGCGCCATCCGTCGTCTCGCACGCGCACCGCCGCACGCGTGCGATCGACGATGACGGATGCCGGCCGGGCGAACGGCCCGACGAAGACCTGCTCCCGCTTCACCTCCGGATCCTGCGTGAAGAAGCTGCGGCCGCGGTCGAGCTGCGGCAGGCCGAGATCGGTGAGGTAGCCGAACTCATCCGATCCGAAGCCCAGCCTGAGGGAGACCGGGCGCCCCGGGGAGGCGCCCTTGATCGGACCCGATGCGCGACGCGATACCTCTGGACCCGCCCAGAGCACGCTCGCGAGCCCGCCTTCCCGGGCGATCGACCCCACGATGCGACCCTCGCCGGCTGCCGCGAGCAGACGCAGCGCCCGGTACAGATTGGACTTGCCGGTGCCGTTCGCTCCCGAGACGATCGTGAGCCGGTCGAGTGGCACGATCAGGTCGACGAGCGATCGGTACCCCGAGACCGCGAATGTGGTGAGCATGGCTGCATTCTTGCAGCGGCCCCCGACAATCGCCGCTACGCCGCCGCGATGAGGGCGAGCGCCGTATCCACGGCCGCGGTCGCACTGCTCCGGTCGATGCGAGCGAGCGCGAGTGCCGCCACCACCTGGCCGGTGCAGGCGTCGGCGAGGCGATCCGCCGCACCCGGGTCGAGGCGGGGGAGCCGGGCGGTGATGCCGCGCTTGAGGGCTGCGCGCAGTTCGTCGCGGTACGCCGAGACCGATGCGGCGACCGCCGCGTCTTCGCCGATCGGAGCGCCGGCCGTGTTGATGAGCATGCACCCGCTGCGCGCGGCGAGCGACGCGGGATCCGCGAAGGCGTCGCGCAGTCCTGCCAGGTAGCCGATGACGGCATCGGGTGAGACCGGCGCTGCCGTCAACGGCTCCAGGCGGGGGCGGATGACGTCGTCGAGGTACTGCTCCACGGCAGCGTCGAAGAGTCCGCGCTTCGAGCCGAAACTGTTGTAGATGCTCGAGCGCCGCAGCCCGGTGGCCCGTTCGAGGTCGGCGATCCCGGCGCCCTCGTAGCCGGTCGTCCAGAAGGCGTCCATCGCGGCGCGCACGACTGCGTCGCGGTCGAAGGAAGCTGTACGTGCCATGAGTGCGCCTTTCAGGACTGATCGTTCCAGTATATATTGGAACGACTGTTCCATATAGCCCGGTTCGTTCCGAGCCGGCATCCGAGGGCGCAGGATCGCCCGCACACTCTGGAGGTTCCACGTGACCGCACCCGTCAGCACACAGATTCAGCTCGTCTCCCGCCCGAGCGGTTGGCCAACGCACGACGACTTCCGCACCGTGCAGGTCGAACTCGGCGAACTGCAGCCGGGCGAGGTGCGCGTGCGCAACGGGTTCGTGTCGGTCGATCCTTACATGCGCGGCCGCATGAACGACGCGCGCAGCTACGTCGCGCCGTACGCGCTCGGCGAGCAGATCCAGGGCGGCGCCATCGGCCGAGTCGTGGCCTCCGCCTCTGACGAGGTGCCAGAGGGCGCGGTCGTGCTCCACCAGCACGGGTGGTCGGACCTGGTGCAGGCAGACGCAGCGACGTTCCGCGTCGTCCCGGAGATCGACGGGGTGCCGCTCTCATTGCGCCTCCACATCATGGGAATGACGGGCCTCACGGCGTACGTCGGTCTCACCGCCATCGCCGGCCTGCGCGAAGGCGAGACCGTCTTCATCTCGGGCGCCGCGGGAGCGGTCGGCACAGCGGCGGGCCAGATCGCGAAGCTCCTCGGAGCGGCGCGGGTGATCGGCTCGGCGGGATCCGCTGAGAAGGTGGCGCTGCTCACCGAGAAGTACGGATACGACGCGGCCTTCAACTACAAGGACGGCGACGTGCGCGGCCAACTCGCCGCCGCAGCTCCCGACGGCATCGACGTCTTCTTCGACAACGTGGGGGGCGACCACCTCGAAGCGGCGCTCGATGCGTTCAACGACGACGGCCGCGCGGCGCTCTGCGGCGCGATCGCCGAGTACAACACCTCGGAGACCACCCCGGGGCCCGACAACATGGCGAATCTCATCACACGCGCCCTGAAGCTCGAGGGCTTCACCGTCGGCAAGCATCTGCAGCACGCGCCCGAGTTCCAGCAGCGGATGGGCGAATGGTTCGCCGCTGGGAAGATCGCGTACGACGAGACGATCGTCGACGGCATCGACCACACCGTCGACGCGTTCCTCGACATGATGCGCGGCGCGAACGTGGGCAAGATGCTCGTGCGCGTGTAAGGCGGCGAGATCCGCCGCGGGCATCTCTCCGAGCGAGCGATCAGCTCGAAAGCGCAGTTGATGCTCGCCGCTCAGTGCGAACGGTGCCGGATCGCGCTCTCGCGTCCGTCCCCATCCGCCGTCCGCAGACGACGCAGCGCCCGGACCCCATCCTCGGGGCCCGGGCGCTGCGTGTCACTGCGAACAACAATGTGCCCGCCTCTCCTGTGCGAGCGACGGACACATTGGCCTTGCGGGCGATCGAGCCGCGACTGCGCTGGCTCTCACGCCGGGATTACTGCACCGGCGAGATTACTTGGCCGGGGGCATCAGAACGGTGTCGACCAGGTACACGGTCGCGTTCGCGGTCTGGACTCCGCCGCAGATGATGTTCGAGTCGTTGACCATCATCTCGTCACCCGAGCCGGTCACCTCGAGGTCAGCGCCCTGCACAGTGGTGTGCATGCCTGCGATGTCAGCCGGCTCGATCTGGCCGGGCACCACGTGGTAGGTGAGGATGCTGCTGAGCAGGTCGCTATCGGTCTTCAGCGTATCGATGGTGCCGGCGTCGATCTTCGCGAAGGCGTCATCCACCGGTGCGAACACGGTGAACTCGTCGCCGTTCAGGGTGTCGACGAGGTCGACGTCAGGGTTCAGCTGACCGCTGACCGCCGAGACGAGCGTCTTCAGCATCGGGTTGTTGGATGCCGCGACTGCGACCGGATCCTGCGACATGCCCTGGATCGAGCCGTCGCCCTCTGGCACTGCCTCAGCGTATGCCGCGCAGCCGGGGCCGACCAGGTTCGCTGCCGGATCCATGGCGTCCGACGACTCCGCCGGCTCCTCCATGGGGGTCTCTTCCATCTGCTCCGTGGTCTGGTCTTCGGCGGCTTCGTCCGACGCTCCCATGGAGCAGCCGGTGAGCATTGCGGCGCCGACAAGCGTCATTGCGAACGCGGCGCCGAGGGTCTTCTTCTTGGTGAACATGGTTCCTCCTCGAGATGAGATCCGCAGATTTCCGCGGCTTGTAAACGTCTTCGGAGCCCTCCCGCGGTCGGATGGGAAATTGATCGAAAAAGTTTTCCGGGTGCCTTCGCGGTGTCGTGTCCGTGCGTGGGATCGCGGGAGCGTGCGCGCCCTCGCGCGCGCCCGCGCGCGGACAAGAACTGCTGGCCCGGCATCCGCAGTGGGGCCCGCACGAGACCCGAGCTCTCCTGGCCTCCGACCCATCCGATCGGCGCTCCGCTCCGAAGTACCTCGCAATAGGAAGGCTTCTCATGGACATCGTGCTTATCGGTCTGCTCGGCGGACTCATCACCGGCATCTCGCCGTGCATTCTCCCGGTACTGCCGGTGATCTTCCTGACGGCCGGCGCCCAGCCGGCCGCGCCGGGGAAGGCGCCGGAGGTCATTCCAGCGAAGCGCAGCCGCCCGTTCTGGATCATCGCGGGGCTCGTGCTGAGCTTCTCAGTGGTGACGCTGCTCGGGTCGGTGCTGCTCGGGCTGTTGAACATTCCGCAGAGCGCGATCCGCTGGGCCGGCGTCGCCGTTCTGCTGATCATCGGCGTCGGCATGCTCTTCCCCGGGTTCGAGCAGCTGCTCGAGAAGCCGTTCCAGCGGCTGCCCCGCCGCAAGGTCGGCGAGGGAGGCAACGGGTTCGGCATGGGTCTCGCGCTCGGAACGGTATTCGTGCCGTGCGCCGGCCCCGTGCTCGCTGCGATCATCGTGGCGGGTGCGACCGGCCAGATCGGCATCGAGACCGTCCTGCTCACCTTCTCCTTCGCGATCGGCGTCGCGCTGCCGCTGCTCGTCTTCGCGCTCGCAGGCAGCAAGGTCGCCCAGCGCATCCGAGGCTTCCGCAAGCGGGAGCGCACGCTGCGCATCGTCGGCGGCGTCGCCCTGATCGCCCTCGCCGTCGGGCTCGCGTTCAACGTGCCGCAGGCGCTGCAGCGTCTGCTGCCCGATTACACGGCCGGCATCCAGAAGGATCTGGCCGAGAGCGACGCCGGCAAGAGCGCCCTGAATCTGGGCGGTCTCGTCACCGACGAGAACCGCGATCTCGACAAGTGCGCGAACGACGCCGACGAGCTCGCGTCGTGCGGCAAGGCGCCCTCGATCAAGGGCATCGACACCTGGTTGAACACGGAGGGCGGCGAGGCGCTCGATCTCGACGAGTTGAAGGGCGAGGTCGTGCTCATCGACTTCTGGGCTTACTCCTGCATCAACTGCCAGCGCTCGATCCCGCACGTGGTCGCCTGGGATGAGGCGTACGGCGACAAGGGACTGAAGGTGATCGGCGTCCACTCGCCCGAGTACGCATTCGAGAAGGAGCAGTCGAACGTCGAGGCCGGCATGAAGGACTTCGGCATCGAGTACGCGGTCGCCATGGACAACAATCTCTCGACCTGGACGAACTACCGCAACCGCTACTGGCCCGCCCACTACCTGATCGATGCGGAGGGCACGGTGCGACACATCTCGTTCGGCGAGGGCAACTACGAGACCACCGAGAAGCTCATGCGAGAACTGCTCGAGGATGCGAATCCCGACGAGGAGCTGCCCGCTGAGACCAACATCTCGGATGCGACGCCGGAGGTCGGCAGCACCAGCCCTGAGACGTTCCTCGGCTCGTCCAAGGATCGCAACTTCGCGGGCCCCGGCGACTACCGGGCCGGTGAGGGCGAGTACGAGTTCCCGAAGGATCAGAAGCAGGACACGTTCGCGCTCGACGGCAAGTGGACGATCGAGACGCAGTACGTGACTCCGACCGACGATTCGGAGGCGAACATCCGCCTCGACTACCGCGGCCAGGAGGTGCGAGCCGTCATCGCGGGCAGCGGCACGATCGAGGTCGCGGTCGAGGGCGGTGGCACCCGATCCATCGAGATCGACGGAACGCCGCGCTCCTACCGAGTGGTGGAGGCGGATGATCCGGCCGAGGGCACGCTCGATGTGCAGGTTCCCCAGGGCGTGCAGGTCTACTCGTTCACCTTCGGGTAGGCCCCGATCGCATAACGGATTTGGACTCGAGGCACGGGACGAAGGCAGAGTGGAGGTGAATGAGGCATGCTGAGTGTGATGGTCATTGACGGGGTGGAAATACCGGAGGACGGCGCGAGCGTCGATCCGGCGGATAGGGCGCTCGCACGCGCCGCGGTGGGAGACCAGCGCGCCTTCGCCGAGCTGTACGATCTGCTCTCGGCCCGAGTGTTCGGTCTGATCCTCAGGGTCCTGGTCGACCGGTCGCAGAGCGAGGAGGTACTGCAGGAGGTCTTCCTCGAAGCGTGGCAGACCGCGGATTCGTTCAATCCGGAACGGGGCCGGGCTCGCACGTGGCTCCTCACGATCGCCCACCGGCGAGCGGTGGATCGTGTCCGCGCCTCGCAGGCGTCCCGTCGCAGGGACCTCGCCGCCGGTACGCGCGACTTGGCAGAAGCGCAGCCGGCAGTCGATGAGGAGGTGGAGCTCATGATCGACGGCACGCGTGCCGTGCACGGCCTCAGCGAACTCCCCGAGCCTCAGCGCCGCGCGATCGTGCTCGCCTACTTCGGCGGGTACAGCCAGAGCGAGATCGCCGTGCTCCTCGGAGCGCCGCTCGGCACCATCAAATCAAGAATTCGAGACGGTTTGACCCGTCTCAGGAAAGAAATGGAGGCGACGCGATGAACGAGCAACAGTTCCGCGAGCTCTCCGCTGCCCGCGCCCTGCATGCGCTCTCCCCGGAAGAGGAGCAGAGCTTCTCGGAGGCGCTGGCGGCTCATCCAGAATGGCTCGAGGTCGTCGACGAGGATCGCGAGACGGTCGCGGCCATCGCCGTTTCGACGCCCGAGGTCGCGCCGCCCGCTGGAGCCCGCGCCGCGATCCTCGATCTGATCGCGCGCTCGCCGCAGTTCGAGGCCGGTCACGAGCCCGAACCCCGCGCGGAGGCGACTCCGACGCCCCGTCCGACGCCCGCCCGCCCGGGCGATCTGGTGCCGGAGCTGATCGAGGAGCCGGATGATCCGGAGCTGGCGTTCAAGCGTTCGCGCCGCAAGGCGGCCTGGTTCGGGCTCGCGGCGTCGGTCGCGGTGCTGCTCGCGATCGCGCTCGCGCTGCCGATGGGTGGAATCGTGGCCCCGCAGGATCCCGTTTCGGTCGCCCTGCAGCAGGTCGAGTCGGCGCCCGACTCGCAGTCGACGACGGTCAGCGTCGGATCGGCGGAAGCGACGCTGCACTGGTCGGACTCCACGCAGCAGGCCGTGTTCATGACGGACGGCATGGAGGCGGCGCCCGAGAATCACGATTACGAGGTGTGGCTCGTACGCGGCGATCAGCCCATCTCGCTCGGCGTCATGCATGCCGACGCGAACGGCGGCGCTGCGGTGCTCGCCGAGGGGTTCACGCCCGGCGATGCGCTCGCGGTGACGGTCGAGGATCGCGGCGGGTCGCCCACGGGCGCCCCGACCACCGATCCGATCGTGGTGGTCGCTTCGGCCTGAGCCGGCCGCGGGCGCGCAGACACATGCCCACCGAGAGCGCGTTTCGTGCGCTCTCCTCACAGGAACAGAGCACGAAACGCGCTTTCGTCGCAGAAGTCCCCGCGATCCACTCGGATCGCGGGGACTTCGCGGTGGTTACAGCGCGTGCGCGGTGTCTTCGACCTCGCCCACGAGTTCCTCGACGATGTCCTCCAAGAAGAGCACACCGGTGAAGCCGCCCGCCTCTGAGCCGACGCGAGCGATGTGCGCACCGCGCTCGCGCAACAGCTCGAGTGCGTCCTCGACCTCGGCGCCCGCCGCCACGGTGGGCAGGTCGCGCGCGCGGCTCGAAGGAATCGGGGCGTCGATCTCCGCCGCGGAGGAGAGGTCGAGAATGTCCTTGAGATGCAGGTAGCGCTCGGGCTGACCGTCGGCGGAGTGCAGCACGTAGCGCGAGTAGCCGTGCTCGGACACCGCCTGCTGCACCTGGCGCGGGGTCGCATCGAGGGGCAGCCGCACGAGGGCGTCGAGCGGCACCTCGACATCGGAGACGTGCTTCTCGGTGAATTCGAACGCGGCGGAGATCGTCCCGCTCGTATCCTCCAGGGTTCCCTCGCGGGTCGACTGCTCGACGATGCTCGCGACCTGATCGATGGTGAACGCCGTGTTCGCCTCGTCTCTCGGCTGCACGCCGCAGAGGCGGAGGAAGCTGTTGGCGATCCAGTTGAGCGACCGGATCACTGGCCCGACGACCTTGGACACGAAGACCAGCGGCGGGGCGAGCAGGAGCGAAGCGCGATCCGGCACCGAGAACGCGAGGTTCTTCGGCACCATCTCGCCGAAGACGACGTGCAAGAACGTGACGAGCAGCAGCGCGACGATGAACGCCGTGACGGATACGGCTTCCGCGGTGAGCCCCGTCCATGCGAGCAGCGGGATCTCGAGCAGGTGGTGGATCGCCGGCTCCGAGACGTTCAGAATGACGAGCGAGCAGACGGTGATGCCCAGCTGGCTCGTCGCCAGCATGAGAGTGGCGTGCTCCATAGCCCAGAGCGTCGTCTTGGCGGACTTGCTGCCCGCTGCGGCGCGCGGTTCGATCTGCGACCGCCGAGCGGAGATGACGGCGAACTCGGCGCCGACGAAGAACGCGTTCACCACGAGGAGTACGACGAGCCAGATGAGCCCGGGAAGATACTCGTTCATCGTTCGACTCCCTGGTGTCGGCTCTGCTGATCGGTCCGGCCCGGCTGCGCGGGCTGGCGGCCCTGCTCGAAGGCGTCCATCACCTTGGTGCGCGTATTGAACGCTGGGTCGCTCTCTCGATCGGATGTGGTGTACCGCAACCGCGTGATGCGCGAGCCGTCGAACTCCTCGACGCGCAGCGTGCCGTTGGCCAGCGCGAGCTCCTCTCCGAGATCGGGGATGCGCTCCAGGGTTTCGAGCACGTACCCGGCGATGGTCTCGTACTCTTCGCTCTCCGGCACGCGGATCGCGAGCCGGTCCCAGAGCTCGTCGGGGCGCAGCGAGGCGGGGAAGAAGATCTCATCGCCGCTCACCACGACGTCTTCGAGGAGTGCGTCGTGTTCGTCGCGCACCTCTCCGAGCAGCTCCTCGACGAGGTCTTCGAGCGTCACGACCCCTGCGGTGCCTCCGTGCTCGTCGACGACGACCGCCATCTGGTAGCTGCGCTGCCGCAGCACCTCGAGCAGCGAGGCCACTCCCGCGGCTTCCGGGACGCGAACGGGCTCTGACATGAACTCTGACACGGAGGTGTAGTCGCGGCGATCGAAGTCGACCGCGTAGGCCGACTTCACGTGCACGATGCCCACGATGTCGTCGACGCTCTCATCGAACACCGGGTACCGGGAGTGGCCGGTCTCAACGCTGCGCGCGACGACTTCGGCCGCGGTCGCGGTGCGGGGCAGCATCTCGGCGATGACGCGGGGCGTCATCACGTCTTCTGCCGTGCGGGATGAGAAGGAGAGGGTGCGGTGCAGCATGGTGGCTTCGTCGTGGTCGAGGGATCCCTCGAGCGCCGAGCGGCGCACGAGGAAGCTCAGCTCTTCAGCGGTGCGCGCCCCGGAGAGCTCCTCCTTCGGCTCGATGCCCATCGAGCGGATCAGCCCGTTGGCGGTGCCGTTGAGCAGTGCGACCACGGGGCGGAAGATGAAGGTGAACGCGATCTGCAGCGGAATGACGACCTTTGAGGTCGCAAGCGGCACCGCGAGTGCGAAGTTCTTCGGAATCAGCTCGCCGAAGATCATCGAGAACAGTGTGGCGAGCACGATCGCGACGACCGCGCCGGCGCCGACGACGCCCGCCTCTGGCACCCCCGCGTTCATGAGTGGACCGCGCAGCAGCGCGCTGATCGCCGGCTCGAAGGTGTACCCGGCGAGGAGCGTCGTGAGCGTGATCCCGAGCTGCGCCGCCGAGAGGTGGGTCGACGTGATCTTGAGCGCCGAGATGGTGGGCCCGAGTCGCCGTTCGCCGCGCGTGCGGCGCTGCTCGAGCTCCGGCCGGTCCAGGTTCACGAGTGCGAACTCGGACGCCACGAAGACGCCCGTGCCGAGCGTCAAGAGGACCCCCGCGAGGAGGCCCCAGATTTCCCCTGTCATCGCTCACCCCCAACATGCGCTGAGAGGGTGAGCTTCGTACTATGACCGGGTCTGTCGTCCATGAGTACTGAAACTAGCGGTGGCAGCCGTGAAAGTGCCGTGACTGCAGGACGCTGAACTGCGGAGGATCATGCCGCTTTCGGCGGGTTGCCGCGATCCGGGGCCACGGCTAGCGCGAGCGCGCAGAATGCGAAACCCCCTGATGCCGTCTCGGCGCCCGCCCGTAGTCTCGGCCCATGTCAGGATACGAGACCACTTTTGATGCCCATGACGAATCCTTGATCGCCGCTCCCAGGGCGCTGCTCATCAACTGCACGTTGAAGCCGTCGCCCCAGCCCTCGAGCGGTGACGTGCTCGGCGGGCAGGTGCTGCAGCAGTTGCAGGAGCACGGGGTGCAGGGCTCGTCGATCCGCGCGGTGGATCACCGGATCCTCCCCGGCGTCGAGAACGACATGGGTGAGGGAGACGCCTGGCCCGAGATCAGAGAGGCGGTGCTGCAGGCCGACGTGCTCGTGTTCGTGACGCCGACGTGGCTGGGGCAGCACTCGAGCGTCGCGCAGCGCGTGCTCGAGCGGCTCGACGCCGAGATCTCCGCGACCGACGCATCGGGTCGTCCCACCCTCTTCGGCAAGGTCGCGATTCCCGTTGTCGTCGGCAACGAGGACGGCGCGCACCACATCTGCGGCATTCTCGCGCAGGCGCTCGGCGACACCGGCTTCACGATTCCGGCGCAGTCCTCGGTCTACTGGAACGGTCAGGCGATGGGCGGCACGGATTACCGCGAGCTCGACGAGACGCCGGAGGCGGTGGCGACGACCATCCGCACAGCGGCGGCCAATGCCGCGCACCTCGCGGAACTGCTGCGGGGCGAGCCCTACCCCGTGTGAGTCGTCGCGTCGTCGCGCTGCATCGCGGAGCGGCGGGCGCGCTGAGCGCGGATCGCGATGTTCCAGCGCTTCGCGTTGAGCGCGGTGACGACGGCGGCGACGACGCCGGGAACGGCGATCGTCATGATCAGGATGAGGGCCTGGGGTTCCATGGTTCGAGCCTAAGCAGGTTCGCGGCGCACCGCCTCCCCCGAGAGGATGACTCCCGGCGAGGTTCGCCGCGCACGCATTCCCGAGGGGCGTGGGTACAGTGGGACGCGGAGCCGCGTGATCTCATGCGGATCCTGGCGCGTCGACGCGCCGCCCTATCTGGAGGAAAGATAACCATGTCCAAGTACCGGGTGCAGAATCCTGCCACGGGTGAGGTTCTCGAGACGTTCGAGGCCGCGACCGATGCGCAGATCGAGGAGGCGCTCGCGGGCGCCGACGCCGTATACCGGGAATGGCGGGAGCGGAGCGTGCAAGAGCGCGCCGCTGTCGTCAAACGGGTCGCCGAGTTGTTCATCGAGCGCAAGGACGAGCTCGCTCGTCTGATCGCGCTGGAGATGGGCAAGTCGATCGCCGAATCGATCGACGAGGTGGAGTTCGCGGCCCAGATCATCGACTACTACGCGGTGCACGGTCCGAGCCTGATCACCGATTACGAGATCCCGAGCACGATTCCGGGGAAGGCGTACATCGAGCACCTGCCGGTGGGCGCGCTCCTCGGCGTGATGCCGTGGAATTTCCCGTACTACCAGGTGGCGCGCTTCGCAGCGCCGAACCTGGTGCTCGGCAACACGATCCTGCTCAAGCACGCCGACGTCTGCGCGCGTTCTGCGCTGACGATCCAGGAGATCATGGAAGAGGCCGGCGTTCCCGTCGGCGGATACCAGAACGTGTTCGCCTCGCACGATCAGATCGCGACGATCATCGCCGACCCGCGGGTGCAGGGAGTGTCGCTCACGGGCTCCGAGCGCGCTGGAGCGATCATCGGCGCGCAGGCCGGATCGCATCTGAAGAAGGCGGTGCTCGAGCTCGGCGGCATCGACGCGATGGTCGTGCTCGACTCCGACGATGTGGCCGATGTCGCGAAGCAGGCGTGGGATTTCCGCGTCTACAACGCCGGCCAGGTGTGCAACTCGAACAAGCGCCTCATCGTGATGGACGACATCTACGATGAGTTCGTCGCTGAGCTCGTGAAACTCGCCGAGGGCCTGGAGCCGGGCGACCAGCTCGATCTCCAGGAGGGCCAGTACGTGCCGCTCTCGTCGCGCACAGCTGCGGAGACCGTCGACGCGCAGGTGCAGAAGGCCGTCTCCGAGGGGGCGCGGCTGCTCGCGGGCGGCACGCTCTCCGAGGGGCCGAGCGCGTACTACTCGCCGGCGGTCCTGGTCGACGTGCCGCGGGATTCCGAGTCGTACGGCGAGGAGATCTTCGGGCCGGTCGCCACGGTGTACCGGGTGTCGAGCGACGAGGAGGCGCTCGAGCTCGCGAACGACTGCGCGCTGGGGCTGGGCGGTTCGGTGTTCTCGACCGACGAAGCCCGCGCCACTCGGGTCGCCTCGCGACTCGAGACCGGCATGAGTCACGTAAACATCATCGCCGCGGAGTCGGCTGAGATTCCGTTCGGCGGCGTGAAGCGCTCGGGCTTCGGCCGTGAGATGGGTCCGATCGGCATCGGGGAGTTCGCGAACAAGCGACTCTTCTTCGTCGCCGAGTAGCGCTCTCGTCGCGGTGCTGCGAGCGGGTCGGGGATGCGCCTCCGGCCCGCTCGCATGCGCGGGGTGCAGACTGGGATGCATGCGCATCCGCACCGAGTTCGAAGCCGCTTGCCCGCCTGACGTCGCCTGGCGCGCGCTCCACGATCCGAGCGTCGCGGCCGAGCTGTACGCGCCGTTCCTCGTCATGCAGCCCGAACGCGCGTTTCCGGTAGCGCTGACCACTGGCACCGAGATGCGCGCGCGGCTGCGCGTCTTCGGCGCGCTGCCGGTCGGCGCCCAGATGATCCGGATCACCGATCTTCCCTCGGCCGCGGGCGCCGACTGGCCCCGTACGATGCGCGATCACGGTCGTCCGCTCACGGGACCGCTCGCACTGCTCGCCGAGTGGCGGCACGAGATGACGATCTCGCGATCCCGCGCCTCGGAGCACCGTGCGGTCTGGACGGATGAGCTGCACATCGGCGGCGCGATCGCACCCCTCTTCCGGCCGGTGCTCGCCCTGATGTGGCACTGGCGTGGGCGCAAGCTGCGCCGCCTCGCCCGGAACTGGCAGTAGACGCTCACGCGAACGGGAGGGACGGGGAATGGCCAACGTGCGCATCGGCGGCGTCGACCTGTACGAGGAGGTCGCGGGCGCGGGCGAGCCCGTCGTGATGCTCCACGGCGGCTTCTGCTCGCTCGAGTCGCTCGCCCCGATCGCGGGCGCGCTCGCCGCATCGCGCCGCGTGCACGCCTACGAGCGGCCCGGGCACGGTCGTTCCGCGGATATCGCCGGGGGCTACTCCTACGAGAGCGGGGTCGCCGATGCGCTCGCCTATCTCGACGCGCACGATCTCGCCGACGCCCACATCGTCGGATACAGCGACGGAGCGATCATCGGGCTGCTCCTCGCAATGCAGCATCCGGAACGAGTGCGCACGCTGACCGCGATCAGTGCGAACCTCGACCCTTCGGCCTACGACCGAGACCCGGCGGTGAACGGGCCGATCCTGCCGGCACTGCCGCCGGCCGGCCGCGCGGCGCACAGCCCCGAAGCGCAGGATCGCGTGAGCCCCGAGCGCGAAGCCTTCGAGCGCCTGTCGCCCGATGGCGCCGCTCACGCCGACGCCGTCTGGGAGAAGTGCATGCGACTCTGGACGACCGAGCCGCACATCGACCCGACCGACCTCGCGCGCGCCACCTCGCCGGTGCTGGTGCTCGCCGGCGACCGCGACACGGTGCGACCGCTCCACTCGCTGCGCATCGCCGCAGCGCTGCCGAACGCGCGTCTCGGCTTCATCCCCGGCACGACGCACGGTCTCGTCGCGGAGAAGCCGGCGCTCGTCGCGGCGCTCATCGAGGATTTCCTCGGCGAGGCCGTCACCGGCTGAGCGGGGTGCGCCCCCGCCTCAGGCCGAGCGCCGCAGCAGCCACACGAAGTATGGGGCGCCGATGAGTGCGAGCATCAGCCCGGCGGGCAGCTGGGCGGGCGAGATGAGGGTGCGTCCGAGGGTGTCGGCCACGCAGACCAGCAGGCCGCCGAGCAGCATGGAGACGGGAATGATGCGCGTATGCCTGGCGCCGACGATGGCGCGCGCCAGGTGCGGGGCGACGAGTCCGACGAAGCCGATGACTCCGACCGCCACCACGCTGACCGCCGCGAGTGCGGCTGCGATGGCGAGCAGCGAGAAGCGCGTCTTCTCGAGCCCGATGCCGAGAATGCGCGGGGTGTCCTCGTCGATGGCGAGCAGGTCGAGATGGCGGCGCAGCCCGATGAGGATCGGCAGGGCGATCACCAGCGCGATCGCGACGGGCAGCACGTCCGGGAGTGACCGCCCGTAGGTGGTGCCGGAGAGCCACGTCAGGATGCGCGGGGCGTTCCAGGGGTCGGCGCGCAGCAGCAGGAACGTGGTGAGCGCCGTCAGGCCGTACCCGCAGCCGATGCCGATGAGCACGAAGCGATCGGGCAGCATGCCGCCGCGCCAGGAGAGCACTGCGATGAGCGCGAACGTGGCGAGGCCGAAGGCGAGGGCGAGCACCACGAGCAGCGGTCGCCCGCCCCCATTGGTCACGGCGATCACGGCGCCGAGCCCGGCACCTGCCGTGATTCCCAGCAGTCCGGGCTCCGCGAGCGGGTTGCGCACGGTCGACTGCACGACGCAGCCGGAGAGCGCGAGCGCCGCGCCCGCAAGCAGCGCAGCGGCCACGCGCGGAACGCGTTCGTCGATGGCGCGCGTGACCAGGTCGGGAGCGGCTCCCTGCAGCCAGAGTGCGAGGTCGCCCGTTCGCAGCCACAGGCTGCCCGCGAGGAGCCCGACGATCGCGGCGGCGACGAGGAGCACCCCGGCGATGGCGATGACGACGCCGAGACGGCGGCGGGAGCGCCCGGGGGCTTTCGCCTGTGGCGGGTTCCGCACGCCCCCCGCGTCTCGCATGCGGAGCGCGAGCACCACGATGACTACGGCGCCGAGCAGCGCGGTCGGAATTCCTGTGGGCACGGACGTCGCACCCTCCGCGCCGAGGATCGCGCGGAGCCCGGCATCGGCGAGGAGGATGAGGAGCGCGCCGAGCAGGCCGGAGACCGGGATGAGTAGCACGTGCCGTGCGACGGGCCGCACCTTCGCGGCGATGAGCCGGGCGAGCACGGGTGCTCCGAGTCCGACGAAGGCGATGGGCCCCGCCAGCATGACGGCGGTGCTCGTGAGCAGCACGGCGCAGGTCACCGAGATGAGTCGGGTGGCGCGAATCGGCACCCCGACCGCGGAGGCGGTGTCGTCGCCGAGGCCGAGCACGTCGAGTCGGCGTGCGAGCAGCAGCGCCACCGCGAGCACGACGACGATGAGGGGGATGGCGCGCAACGAGGCGTCGATGTTGAGCTGCGCCAGAGATCCGCTGCCCCAGGCGAAGAGGCCGGTGGTGTTCTCCTTGAACAGGATCAGCAGCATCGCGGTGCCGGCATCGAGTGCCATCGCGAGCGCAGAACCGGCGAGGATCAGTCTGGTTGTGCCGGTACCAGCGGTACTGCCGGCGAGGGTGAGCACGAGCGCGGCTGCCGCGAGACCGCCGACGAAGGCGACGCCGCCAGACGCCCACATGGGCAGCGACAGCCCGAAGGCCGCGACTGCAGTGAGCGCGAAGTACGAACCCGCGGTCACGGCGAGCGTGTCGGGAGAGGCGAGCTGGTTGCGCGTGATCGATTGCAGCAGCGCGCCTGCGACTCCGAGCGCGACTCCGACGGCGATGCCGGCCGCGAGACGCGGCAGTCGGGAACCGGTGAGCACGTCGCCCACCGGGACGCCGTTCACCGATTCTCGGGCGCCGCCCGCGTATCGCATGAGGTCCCAGACCCCGACGCCCGAGGTTCCCTGGGTGATGTGCCAGGCGCCGACGGCAACGACGCCGACCGCCAGTGCGACGAGCACCGCGACACCGCTCGCTCCACCGCGCAGGCCCAGGTTCCGCAGGCCGGGTCCCTGCGGCCTCGGGCCCTGGGATCCAGTGGTGCCGGCATCCGGAGCCGCGGGTCCTCGCGGCCCCGCGGTCACGGGAGCGGTGCTCGTCGCCATCGCGTTCCTGTGTCCGCTACTTCTCGAGGATCGCGTCGACGAATGCGTCGACGGCCTGCTGGCCCGAGAGCGGACCGCCCGCACCCCAGACCCCGGAGGGGAAGGCGCGCGCACGGCCCTCCTCGACGGCGGGGAGCGAGTTCCAGATCGCGCTCTTCTCGAGCTCGTCGGTGTAGCCGCCCTCCTCCGTGTAGAAGAGGTTCGCATCGCCGACGGCCGTCAGGCCTTCCAGATCGGTCTGCGCGAGGCCGTAGGCGGGATCCACCCCGCCGTTGCCGTACGCCTGGTCGATGTCGTCCGACCACGCCGGGGTGAGGCCGAGCTCTTCGCCGAAGGCGGTGAACAGCGCGCCCTCGCCGTAGGGGCGGATCACGAGGTTGCTGCCCTCGATCCAGCCGTCGAAGTAGACGAAGTCGGTCGTGGGCAGGTCGGCGGTGGCGACCTCCTCCTTCGCGTCGGCGAGGTGCTGGTCGAAATCGGCGAGCACCGCCTCGGCGCGCTCGGTGCGGCCCGTGGCCTCGGCGATGAGCGTGAACACGTTCTTCATGTTGCCGATCGGGTCTTTCGTGTCGGCTCCGACTGTCACGAGAACGGGCACATCGCTCTCCTGCTCGAGCGTCTGCACGATATCGGCGTCGGCCTCGAAGGCCTCGACGATGATGAGGTCGGGCTTCGCGCCGTAGAGCGCATCCAAATCGGGCTCGCCTCGGGTGCCCAGGTCGACCACGTCCTCGGGAAGCTTCTCCGCGCTCACCCACGTGGAGTACCCCTCGGGGTCGGAGACCGCGACGGGCGCGACGCAGAGCGTCATCGCGTCTTCGGCCTGCTGCCATTCGAGCACCGCGATGCGCTCGGCCGGTGCGTCGAGCTGCACGGTGCGGCCGACGCCGTCGGTGATCTCGATCGGACCGGTCGACGTCGTGGTCGAGTCGTTCTGGCAGGCCTCTGATGTCGCCTGAGGCGCGTCGTCGGCGCCTCCCTCGACAGAGGTCGTGCCGCAACCGGCTGCGGTGAACGCGACGGCGGTGACGACCGCGGCCGCGGCTGCGGTGCGAAGAGTACGGATCATGCGGGGTTCCTCTCGGAGGGGGTGGCTGGAGTGAACGAGACGTGGGGGATGCCGGCAGGGCTTCCGGCGCTGGGCGATCGTGGCGCGTGCCTGCTGATCGGGTCGACGCGCACGCGACCGGTCAGTTCGTCGACGTCGACCTCGACGGGGATGCCGTAGACCTCGCGGAGGTGCTCAGCGGTGAGCACGTCGGCCGGGGCGCCCGAAGCGCGGATGCGCCCGTGATCCATCAGGATCAGGTGGTCGGCGACGCGCGCGGCGTGGTCGAGATCGTGGAGCACGATGCCGACGGCGACACCGGTCTCTTCGACGAGATCGCGCACGAGGTCGAGTGTTTCGATCTGATAGCGCAGGTCGAGGTGGTTGGTGGGTTCGTCGAGGAGCACCGCGCCGGTCTCCTGCGCGACGCATGCCGCGAGCCACACGCGCTGCATCTCGCCGCCCGAGAGTTCGCCGACCGGGCGGGTGGCCATGTCGCGCACGCCCGTGGCACCGAGCGCATGATCGATCGCCCGTCGATCGGCCTCGGTGAGGCCGGCGAAGCGGCGACGGTGCGGATGGCGGCCGAAGGCGACGACTTCACCGACGGTCAGGCCCTGCGGAGCTGGGCGCGACTGCGAGAAGAGGGTCACCTCGTGGGCGAACTCGCGGGCGGTGAGCAGCGAGACGGGGCGGGCGTCTGAGGTCCCGGCGGCCCTGATCGTCACCGCGCCGCTGGGCGCCGGGTGGAGACGGGCGAGCGCGCGCAGCAGTGTGGACTTGCCGCTGCCGTTCGGCCCGACGAGGGCGGTCGCGCGTCCGGGCCGCAGCGTGATCGACACGTCGCGCACCACGTCGGTCTTGCCGTACGCGAGATCGAGATGCTCGCCGCGCAGGGTCACGGGTTCGCGCGACGCAGATGCTGGACTGGCTGGTGGCATGCGGTGGATCCTGAATCGAAAGGGGCGGGGACGAGGCGATTCCGACTCGGTCGCTCGTGCAACTTAGGACAGCCTTGCTTACATCAGACTAGTTGCGGGCGGTCCGCCTCTGCAATTTCCATGCAAACTCTGAACGCGCGGATCACCGTCCTGAACGCGTGAGTGCGCGCCGACGCTGGCGAGCATCGACGGGGTGCGCGAGAATCGACCCATGGACGGTCTGGTGCTGCAGGAGCGAGCCGCGGCGCGCACGAACGAGCTGCCGGGGGCCGCACTCGAGCACCCGTTCGGCCCCGAGTTCGACGTCTACAAGGTGTGCGGCAGAGTCTTCATGCTGGTGTCCGATCTGCGTGAGACGCCCATCGTGACGCTCAAGGCCGCCCCCGCCGACGCGACGGCGCTGCGCGAGGCCTACGTCGAGATCAATCCGGGCTACCACATGAACAAGAAGCACTGGATCACCCTCACGGGGGGAGGGGCACTCGAACCCGAGATGCTCGACGATCTGGTGACCGAGTCGTACCTGCTCGTGGTCGAGAAGCTGCCCCAGCGCCTGCGTCCGGTTGACCCGGCGACGTTCGGCCGCCGCGTGGAGAGCATCGCGGGTGACTCCGCTGAGCCGGCCCCGGACCCGGACGAGTCGCGAGGCCGGCCCTGATCGGTGCGATCTCAGCGCGTGGTGCGGCGAGCGGCGCGTGCGCCCAGCACGAGGACCCCGGCGAGCGCGAGGGAGGCCGCGAGCCCGGCCAACGGTGCGGTGTCGGCCCCCGTCGCGGCCAGTTCAGGAGAACCGGCCGTCTGCGCAGCAGCACGCGCCGGGGCACCCGTCGACGCACCCGGTTCGACCGCACCCGCCTCGCCGGCACCGTCGACGCCGCCGTCTGCGGCTCCGGTGGCCGTCCCCGCGCCGTCTGCGGCTCCGGTGGCCGTCCCCGCGCCGTCTGCGGCTCCCTCGGCACCGGTGTCGGCATCGGCTCCAGCCGCGGCTTCGACGACCGTCGCGGTCACGGAGAACGGCAGCGGCACCTTCTCGGAGTCCATCGCTGCACCGGTGGTCAACCACCAGGGCTGCAGTTGCGGATCGAGCCACTGCACGAAGTCTGCGGGGTAGGAGTCCGGGTAGGTGCGTCCGTTGAGTTCGAGCGCGCGCCCGGTGAAGTCAGGGGTTGCGGTCAGTGAGAGTCGGTCTCCCTCACGCGTGATCACCGCGTCGGAGAACGTCGCGAGAGCGACTCGTCGATAGCCGTCGCTCGCGAGTTCGCCGGACACCTTCCACGCCGCATCGAAGGTCAGCGATCCCGTGCCGTCGGCGGCGATCTGCAGGCGGGGGTTGCCCAGGGTGGTGCTCACCTCGGGCGCGAGGCCCGGGTAGTGCTGCACGAAGATGCCGTCGTTCCAGACGATGTCGGCCGCGCCGCTCACGGTGTCGTACCAGCCCGATCCGTCGGCGAACCCGAACTCCGCGTTCTCACGCGTGGTGGCTCCGAGCGGTCTCGGTGACCAGGCCAGCATGTACTCGTTGAGCGCCCACGCCAGGCCGCCGTCACTCGTCTCCGACGCGCCGGCGGGTGCCGGGCTCGCCGCTGGCGCCTCCGGACCCTCCCACGGGGCCTGCTCGCCCGGGGGCTCTTCGGTGTCGCCCTGACCGGGAGTCTCCTCGCGGATCATCGGGGTCACCAGGTCGCCCGTTCGAACGAGCTCGCTCAGCCTGTCGGAGTACGGGTGGCTGATGTAGGCCCGCGTGCCATCGGCATTCACGTCGAGCCCCCATGTATCGGCATTCCCGGCGCCGGTGCCGGCGGTCACTCCGGCAGCGGTGAAATCGACGGCCGTCTGCGCGGTCCAGGTATCCGGGCTGATGACGGAGACGGTGTTCGAGAATCCGTCTGTCGTGAAGACCTCGTGCGTCGTCGGATTGACGGTCATCTCGTAGACGTTCTCACCCACCTCGATGGGCGTGCCGACGAAGCGGCCGTCTGCGACGCGAAGGCTCACCACCTTCGTGCGGTCCCACGAATCGGTGAGCGTCGGCGACACGGCGATATGCAATTCGCCGAGGCGCTCATCCATCGCCAGCGCCGCGGCGCGGCCCCCCACCGGCTCCCCCTCGACGGCGAGAGCAGAGACGGGGAAGGCGAGCGAATCGACCCAGGTGCCGGTGATGGTGCTGTAGCCGGTGATCACCTTGGCGCGCCCCTCGGCGATCCAGATCATGTGGTTCGTCGAGTCGTAGACCGCGTCCTTGATCAGGGGGTAGCGCTCGGTGCTGATCGCGATCGGCGCGGAGACGGCGCCCGTTGCCACGTCGACACGGGTGAGGGCGCTCGAATCGTAGACGTAGAGCATTCCGGTGTCGCGATCCTCGACCACGCCGCTCGGGAAGGCGGGCACCCCTCCGATCTCGCGCACCTCGTGGTCGGCCGACTCGAGGTCGACGATGCTGATGGTGCCCGATCGGTTGTGCAGCACGTAGAGGCTGGCACCGTCGGCGCTCAGCGCGATGTCCGTTGGCTCTGCCTGCGGCAGGTCGATGCTCTCGGCGGCAGGAGATCCGGTCTGCATGTCGAACCACTCGATCCGGCTGAGCGGTCCTTCCGCGGAGTCGCCGTCGACGGTCACGTAGACGCGCTGGCGGGCGTCGTCGACTACTGCGGTGCGGCTCACCTCGCCGACGCTGTGCGTGCCGGCGATGGCGAACTGCGAGCTCGCGGCCCGGGCCGGTTGCGGAATGAGGATGAGCGCGAGGCCGGCGAGGAGCAGCGCGGCGAGCGCGACTGGGAGGAGGCGCAGAGGGTGTGCTGGAGCGGATCGCATAAGAAGTCGGTCTCCCTGAAACGGTGGTCTGGACAGACCACTCATCATATGAAACTTAGGACACCCTACACAACATCCGATCAATCTCGGCGCGTTGCCCGCCTTCGGTTCGTCAGCGGCGGGGAAGCCGCGGCGCGCGCGGCACCCAGCAACCCACGTCGCGCTCATAGGCCGCGAACTCCGAGCCGAAGCGCGCGCGCAGATCGGACTCCTCATGCGGTCGGATCAGCCAGTTCCACACGACTGAGCCTGCGAGCGCGTAGAGGACGACGAGCCACGATCCGAGCATGCACCCCACCCCGACGCCCTGCACCACGCCCGCGAGCGCCATCGGATTTCGCACCCACCGATAGGGCCCGGCGATGACGAGACGCCGCGCCGACGCAGACGGAAGCGGTGTGCCCTCACCTCGGGTCGACATGGTGAGCGCCGACCAGACGCCGAGCGCACTTCCGGCCGCGAAACACGCACCGCCGGCGACCGCTGCGAGCAGCGGAAACGCGATCCTCACCCCCCAGCGCGCCTCGATCACGGCGATGACGAGGGGCAGCACCCCGAGGAAGCACCCCCAGAACACGATGATCTGGCGCCCGGTCCGGGCGACGTATCCGCCGCTCGTCGCGTGATCCGCCTCACGGAACGCGAACGGACCGACGAGCAGCTCGTCGCTCGGAAGGCGCCCGTACCGATCGAGTGCTCCGGCGCCGATGCTGCCGAACGCAGCCGCCGCCATCGCGATGGCGCCCCACCCGCCGAGTCCTGTCACCGTCGCGTACGTGGACATGCCGAGGGCGACGAGCAGCGTCCAGGGGACGGCGACCCAGACTGCCGACCGCACGCCGGCCGCGACGAGCGCCGAAGCGCCGACGAAGAGCGGGATGTCGAACACCGCGATGGTCTCAGCGTCGAGGCCGCCGAGCGTCGCCTGCCGCACTCCAGGGACGGTGAACACGCCGACCCACCACAGCGCGCCGGCGCCTGCCTGCATCCCGAAGTACCAGCGAGCCATCGCGCGCGCGAACATGCTCCGAGTCTACGAGGCGGGCGCGATACCGCGTCTGCAGCAGCGCGCCGCGCAGGCACGCGGTCGCCCGTCACGCCCGCAACACCGCGGAGACCCGATCTGCGAAGGGATCTGCGAGCATCTCGGCGTAGGCCCAGCTGACATGGTGCGAATCGCGAAAGGCGAGTACCCCGCCGATCACCGGCGGGCACGAATCCTCGACGATGAAGTACTCGCTCATGTCGACGAGGTCGACGACCGGCGTCGCGTCTGCGGTTCGGCTGCGAGGCGTCGCCGTGGAGAGCGACTCCGCGGCGTCGGCGAGTGGGTCGGCGCCCAGCGCCTCGGCCATCGGCACCGCGCACGCGTCGGCCGCCGTCGTGCCGTGGCCGGATACGCACTGCAGCACGCGCTCGGCCATCTGAGGGGTGTCGCGGATCGCGAGGACCCGCTGCACGGAGGGGGGCAGCTCCCGCCACCGCTCGGCGTATCCGCGCTCCGCCGCCGCTCGCCAGTCACCACTTCCGGAGACCATCCGATTCGTCGACTTCGCCGCCGTCATCACCGTGTCGATCGACGGATCGTCGACGAGGCGCTGCAGGACCGCATCGTTCCAGGCCGCGCAGTCGGAGCGCAGCGCCACGTTCTCGGCCTCGGGCGAACTCGCGAAATCGCGCTCGGCGGCGGTGAACGGGCACGACGCCTTCGCCATCACGATCACGCGCCACCGCTGCTGCTCGGCCCGGTGCACGAGCGCCGGGAGCCACTGCTCCGCGTGCGAATCGCCCACGAGGGCGATCGTGTGCGTTGCGCGTGCGGCGTCCGCTCCGTATTCGCACGGCTCGACCGCGGTTCCCGCTCGCGGGCTGAGGCACCGCTCGGGGGAGACCGCCGCGAGTGCCGGCTCGGGAATCGGCAACTGCTCGGGCAGCGCTTCGCACCCCGACTGCGGGTCGAGAGCGGAGACGCCGAGGCACGGATCGGGATCTTCCAGCACCACGGCCACCCGATTCCGCTCCGCTTCCACCTGCTGATCGGCCGGGTGCACGCCGACGAGCGCGCCGGCGAGCAGCATCACCATGCCGGCGCTGGTGATCGCCAGCGCGCGAGCATCGGGCCAGTCGCGGGAGAGCTCCGCACGGAACGGGTCCTCGACCCAGACCTTCGAACCCCACGCCAGCAGAATCGTCGCACCGATCACCGCCATCGCGCCGAGCACGCCGGCGCTCCTCCCGAGCGCGAACGGCAGTAGCACGATGAGCGGGAAGTGCCAGAGGTACGCGCCGTACGAGATGTCGCCCAGCCACTGCATGGAGGGCGCGCCGAGCCAGCGCGTCGGAGCGGCTGCCCCGGCGGGCTCCTGCGCCGCGATGATGAGCAGGGTGGCGATCACCGGGAGCAGCGCGGCCGCGCCGGGAAACGGGGTGGCATCCGTGAACCAGAGGGCCGCCGCGGCGATGCCGGCGAGCCCCGCCCACGCCGCTGCGCTGCGCACCCGCACCGGCAGACGGTCGAGGATCGCGCGGCGCGATGTCGCCGCCCAGGCCAGCAGGCCGCCCGCCGCGAACTCCCACGCCCGGGTGGTCGTCACGAAATACGCCTGCGCCGGGGCGGCGGAAGTGAGCACGATCGAGGTGATGAGCGAGGCGACGCAGACGCACGCGATGAGCCACGCGAAGACGGGACGGAAGCGGAGCCGCGTGACACGCGCTGCGACCGCGACGGCGAGTACGGCGGCGAGCGGCCACACGATGTAGAACTGCTCTTCCACGGAGAGCGACCAGTAGTGCTGCACGGGGGAGACCTGGGATTCCGCCGCCATGTAATCGACCGACTGCGCCGCCAGCACCCAGTTCTGCACGTATCCCGCCGACGCGGCCACCTGCGCGAGGAACTCGGGAAGGTAGCCGCGAGGTGCGAAGCACCAGACCGAGACCAGTGTGACGGCGAGCACGAGGAGCGCGGCCGGCAGCAGTCTCCTGGCGCGGCGCGCCCAGAAGCGAACGAGATCGACGGTGCCCGAGGTCTCGGCCTCGCGGAGCAGCTGACCCGTGATGAGGAACCCGGAGATCACGAAGAACACATCGACGCCGATGTACCCGCCCGGAAGGGCTTCGGGGGAGAGGTGGTAGAGCAGCACGAGGGCGACGGCGATGGCGCGCAGGCCCTGAATGTCGCGACGCACGCGGTGCTCCGATCGAGGCGGTGCGCCGAACGCCGCCCCCGATGCGCCGCTCGCGCCGCCACGCTCGCCTCCGGGGGCCGCTACCGCTGCCGGTACCGGCGCCGCTGCCGCTTGCGCGGGCGTCGAACGGGACATTGCATCGCCTTCGCTTCACCTGTGAGCTCGTCCAGACAGGCTATGCAACGATTCGGCCACGATTCAAGGCCTTGCGCGACTCAGACCAGCCCCATCTGGCGCGCCCTGGCGAGGGCCTCCGTGCGGCTCGAGACCTTGAGCTTCTTGTAGATGCTGCGCGTCTGCGTCTTGATCGTGTTGGAGGACACGTGGAGATCGCCCGCGATGTCGTCGATGGATCCGCCCCTCGCGAGTTCGATCAGCACCAGCGCTTCGCGCTTCGACAGCTCTTCGAGCACGACCTCGTCGCCCGCGAAGGGGCTGCCCGGGGGAACGCGCCAGATATCGAGCGGCACGAGCGTCCTGATGATGGCCATCTCGCCCGACGGAATCCAGAGGAGCGGCAGTCGATTGTCGAGCCGGTCGAGTGCGAGGAACGCCTGCGTGGCGAGGGATGTCGCGCACTCCGCATTGCCCTGCCGTGCATACGCCGCCGCGCGGAGCAACTGCTGCTGCACGGCTTGCGCCGGAAACGGGCCGCTGTCGTTCGCGCTCGAATCGTGGGCGTCGCGCTCGAGCGCGTCGAGATGGGTGAGAGCGTCGATCGGCTGCGATGCGAGGATCGCGAGTCGTGCGCGCGCCAGACGAGACGAGGCGCCGATCCCCGGGTGCGCGAGGGCTGCTCGTGCGCCGACGAGATCTCCGGTCGCGAGCAGGAACTCGCCGCGGAGCGTCTGCAGCTCTTCGGCCCACCCGGCGCTGAGCGGCAGATGCTCGCGCGCGGCGAGCGCCCCGTCGAGTTCTTGATATCCGAGCGCTGCCTGATCCGCGACCAGCCGCGCGATTCCGCGCGTCCAGACGATCGCCGGCCACAGCTCCGACTCGTCGAGGTGCGTCTCGGTCGATCGCAGCGCCTCGAACGCCTCGTCGTGTCGCCCGAGGCTCGACGCCCGCAGCGCTCTGGCGAGGTGCCAGCCGATGCTGTGCGGGGAGTCCCACCAGTCGGCCCGCGAGGCGTCGACGGCGGCGAGTTCGCGTTTGGCCGCCCGCAGGTCGCCCATGCGCGCGTGCGCGAAGGCGAGCATCGAATGCTGGTGAGTTCGACGGGCCGGGTGCGCATCGTCGGCCAGCCCCTCGGCGAGTGCGAGTGCGCGAGGAATGCGGGCTGCGAGGAGTTCGGTGAGGACGACCTGCAAGCGGGCGGCGTGCATTCCCGACCGCCAACTCGGGGAGCCGAGTCCGCTCTGCCGTAAGAACTGCTCTCCAGCCTCAGCCGCTGCTTCGTAGGAGCGGCTCACGCGCAGCCCGGCGAACCGGGCGAGCTGCAGCAGGCGGCCCGCAGCCCCGCCCGCCTCCGCCACTCGATGCTCGAGCGTCGGCATGCCCAGCTCGAGCAGCTGCCGCATGCGCGGCGTCGGCACCAGGGAGTCCTCGCTCAGGGCGACGGCGATCATGATCGGGATCGTGCCCTCGCGCTGCTGCCGCTCCGCTGAGATGCCCTCCGTCACCGCGACGAGTTCGCGCGAGCGCTTCAGGTTGATCTCCGAGTAGTTGCGCACGAAGTGGGGGAAGATGGCGCGATCCATGTTTCCGTCGATGAGGAGTTCGAGGATGTCGATCGGATCGGCGTGCTCGTACAGGTGCTCGAATGCGAGTCGGCGCACCTCGGCGATGCGCTCCTGCGGGAGCTCGGTGAGCGCTCGAGGACGCAGGGCGCCCGCGATGAGCGTGTGCAGCCGAAACGCCGCGCGACCGTGCCGGGATTCCACGCGGCCGTATCCGAGCGCGTCGAGGCGCTCGAGATTCGCCCAGGCGTTGGCTCCCCCCAGTCGATCCGCGAACGATCGGTCGATCTCCGGCACCAGTGCGGCCATCAGGGCGAGCGTGCGGTTTTCGGGAGCCGGGAACTGCGGAGCGAAGTCGGCGAGCGCACCCTCGATGCCGTATTGCACCTCGTCGGGAGTGGGACGGCGCGCACCGTCTCGCGACAGGCTCGTCATGACGGACAATGCGAGGCGCACCGCAAGCGGGTGGCCCCGAGTCGACCGTCGCAGCGCGGCGAGCTCGGGCGTCGACAGCTGATAGGGCAGCGTCGCCGCGAGCGCAGCGATCTCGTCCGTCGTGAATGCGAGATCGCTGATGCTGAGGGAGGTGACGGCGAGCCCTGCCGCGGTCAGGGGAACCTCGAAACGGGTGCGCGATCTCGATGCGGCGAGCAGTCTCAGGTTCGGGGATCGGCGAAGCAGCGACACCAGTTGATCCTGCAGCTCGCCCGCGACGAAGTGCAGGTCGTCGAGCACGAGCGTGACGGGATGCGGGTCGCGCATCGAGGCCGAGGTGATGAGCGAGAGCGCTTCTTCGGGGCGAATGCGTCCCGCCAGGTAGTCGTTCGCGAGCGACGCGAAGGTCTCGGGGCGTGCGGCCTGCAGCGCCTGGAGGAGTCTGGACCACAGACTGTGCGGATCGCTCGCACCGGAATCGAGTGCGACCCATGCCGGTGCGGAGGGGCGGTGATACGCCAGCCACTGCGACATGAGCTCGGTCTTCCCCGCGCCCTGCTCGGCGTGGATGATGACCACGCGCCCGGAATGGCCGATCCGGTGGAGGAGGCGGTCGCGCCGTACGTGCCCGTGCGCGTCGACCGCGGCGCGCGCTTCGGCCACAACGTCCCCCGGCACTGAGCTTCCCCACTTCTTCAGCCCGGTTCGTTCCCGCGACCACGGGCTGAGGTGCTTCGCGTATCCTGCGGCTCCTGGTCGGGCCGGTCACAGCTTAACCGGAATGTTACCTCAGCCGCCCGGCCCGGGAAGCGGCGGATTCCAGCGCCGTACTGCCGGTCGCGGCAGTCGCTGTATGGACCGGGGGAGAGACTCTGTCACAGATCCGTTACCGGAGCGCAGTAGGCTCGGGGTCGAGATTCAGACCGGACTCCCAGTCCCTTCCGAAACATGGAGACATCAATGAAGATTCGTTTCGCACTTCCCGCTCTCGCCGCAGCGGCCGTGCTCACACTCACCGGGTGCGTCAACAACGCCGAGTCCGAAGGAGGCGCGGGATCGGGCGATGCCGCACCGGCGACCGAGATCACCGCGGATGACGCCGCGGTCGAACTCCTTCCGCAGGAGCTCAAGGATTCCGGCGAACTCCGCATCGGCACCGACGCGGAGTACCCGCCGAACGAGTACAAAGACGCCGACGGCAACCCCGTGGGCTGGGGCGTCACCCTCGCCGAGGCGGTCTCCGCGAAGCTCGGTCTCGAGCCCAAGTGGGAGATCCTCGGGTTCGACAGCATCATCCCGCGCATCCAGGAGGGGGCACTCGACATGGGCTCCTCCTCGTTCACCGACAACGTCGAGCGCCAGAAGTCGGTGGACTTCGTCGACTTCCTGAACGCCGGCACGCAGTGGGCCGCTGCCAGCGGCTCCGACGTCGACCCCGACGACGCGTGCGGACTCACCGTGGCTGTGCAGGCGACGACCGTCCAGGACACCGACGAGCTGCCGGCGAAGTCGAAGGCCTGCACCGACGCCGGTAAGGATGCGATCGAGATCCTGCGGTTCGACGGGCAGCCCGAGGTGACGCAGGCCGTCGTCGACGGCCGCGCCGACGCCTTCTCGGCCGACCTGCCCGTAACGGGCGACGCGGTCGCGAAGCTGAGCGACCAGCTCGAGACCGTCGGAGACGTGTTCGATGCAGCTCCGTACGGGTTCGCCACGCAGAAGGACAGCGACACCACGAAGGCGATCCAGGCGGCGCTGCAGTCGCTGATCGATGACGGCACCTACCTCGACATCCTCACCGAAGCGGGGATCGAAGACGGCGCGGTGGAGCAGGCCGACATCAACGCCGGCACGGAGTAAACGCGTAGATCATGTCGCATACCCACTCCTCTGATGCGGGGCCAGAGGCCCCGCATCAGGAGTCGGCGCCGATCGAGGCGATCCGACTCCGGCACCCCTGGCGCACGGTGTTCGCCGTCGTGCTCCTGCTCCTCGTGGCGCTCTTCATCTACGACACAGCGTTCAACCGTCCGGTGTTCAACTGGGGCGAGGTCGGCAAGTATCTGTTCGATGTGCGCATCGTGTCGGGCGCCGGCTACGCGCTGCAGCTGACGGTCTACTCGATGATCATCGCCGTGCTGCTCGGCGTCACCATCGCCGTGATGCGCCAGTCGCCGAACCCGGTCGTGAAGTCGATCGCCTGGGTGTTCCTGTGGCTCTTCCGCGGCACCCCGGTCTACGTGCAGCTCGTCTTCTGGGGCCTGGTCCCCACGATCTACAAGTCGATCAGCCTCGGGGTCCCGTTCACGGAGGCCGCCTTCACGCTCAACACGAAAGACCTGCTGAGCTACTTCACGCTCGCCGTCATCGGCCTGGCCTTGAATGAAGCGGCCTACATGGCGGAGATCGTTCGCGCTGGGCTCCTCTCCGTGGAGAAGGGGCAGAACGAAGCGGCGACCGCGCTCGGCCTCGGCTGGTGGCACACGATGAGTCGCGTGATCCTGCCCCAGGCCATGCGCGTCATCATTCCGCCGACCGGCAACGAAGTCATCTCCATGCTGAAGACCACGTCGCTCGTGACCGCCGTGCCCTTCACGCTCGACCTGTACGGGCGGGCGCGCGACATCTCGGCGGTGACCTATCAGCCTGTGCCGATGCTGATCGTGGCGTCCATCTGGTACCTGGCCGTCACCTCGATCCTCATGGTGGGTCAGTACTTCCTCGAGAAGCACTTCGCCAAGGGGGTGCTGCAGCGACCGGACGTCATGAAGCCGACCGTCGCCACGCAGTCGGTCCGCGTCGTCGGCGTCGAGGACCCGGCGCATCCGACCTACCCCAGTGCGAGCGGCGGCGAGAACATCGTGCCTCCCCACAATCGACCCGGAGGGGGCGGCGCATGAGCGTGCACGCGACAGATACGCCGATGGTGCAGGCGGAGGGCGTCTCGAAGTCCTTCGGCTCGAACCTGGTGCTCAAGTCGATCTCACTCGAGGTGCAGCGCGGCGAAGTGCTCTGCCTCGTCGGGCCCTCCGGCTCCGGCAAGTCGACGTTCCTCCGGTGCATCAATCACCTGGAGACCGTGAACGCCGGCCGACTCACCGTCGACGGGGTGCTCGTCGGGTATCGGCAGAAGGGCGACAAGCTCTACGAGATGCATCCCCGCGAGGCTGCGGCACAGCGTCGCGACATCGGCATGGTCTTCCAGCGGTTCAACCTCTTCCCGCACATGACCGCGCTCGAGAACGTCATGGTCGCCCCCACGCTGCTGAAGAAGGGCACCAAGGCAGAGCTGAAGTCGCGGGCGATGGAGCTGCTCGCGCGCGTCGGCCTCGCCGAGCGCCACGACTACTACCCGGCGCACCTGTCGGGCGGGCAGCAGCAGCGCGTCGCGATCGCGCGAGCGCTCGCGATGGATCCGAAGCTCATGCTCTTCGACGAGCCGACGTCGGCCCTCGATCCCGAGCTCGTCGGCGAGGTGCTCGACGTGATGAAGGGTCTCGCGGAGAGCGGCATGACGATGATCGTCGTGACGCACGAGATGGGATTCGCGCGGGAGGTCGCCGACAAGCTCGTGTTCATGGACGGCGGCGTCGTCGTGGAATCGGGAGACCCTGCAGAGGTGCTCGCGAATCCGAAGCGCGAGCGCACCAAGGCCTTCCTGTCGAAGGTGCTGTAGACGCCGAGAACCTCAGTGCTCGACGCCGCGGCGTCGGCGCGGGATCGTGGCGGGGGCCCGTTCGGGCCCCCGCCACGTGTGCAATACCCGGCCGCATCGGAGAAGTCTTCCGACGCGGTTGGAGTCAATGACGACTGAACAGAAAGGCAACGATGGTTACGAAACGGTCATCAACGGCCATGATCGGTGCGGGAGCACTGGTCGCGGCGTTGTTCGTGGGGGGGATTCCCACCGCGGCCACTGCAGCTCCGGGCGATGCGCCCACTCCCATCACCTATGAGATCTCCGACCGCGTGCAGGGGCCGGCCAGCTATCCGGTGCAGTCGCCGCTGCCCGAAGCGCCCGATGATGCGAACGATCGCTCCATCGCGCGCGGTGCCGTGCCGTACGCGGAGGTGGCCCGCACGGTGAACCGCCTGATGACCGAGAGCGATCGCGTCTCCGCGCAGGTCGTGGGCAGCTCCGTGCAGGGGCGCGACATTCAGCTCGTCACGCTGACGTCGCCGGAGACGGCCGAGCAGACCGCGCAGCAGCGCGCCTGGAAGGAGCGGATCAAGCAGGATCCCGCCGGAGCCTCGGCCGATACCGCCCTCACCGAGGGCTACAAGGTGCCGATCTGGTTCAACGGCAACATCCACGGCAACGAGTGGGAGGGCGCGGACATCATTCTCGAGTACATCGAGAAGCTCGCCACCTCCGAGGATCCCGCGATCGTCGAGATGCTCGAGCAGTACCGGTTCTACTTCACCGTGACCAACAACCCCGACGGGCGCGTCAACGGCACCCGCGCGAACGCCGACGGCTTCGACGCGAACCGCGACATGATCACCGGCGTCACCCCCGAGTCCCGCGTGATCCGCGACCTCGCAGGGATCATCCAGCCGACCTTCTACGTCGACCTCCACGGGTACACCGACGTGCTCCAGATCGAGCCCTGCGGCCCGCCGCACGGTGAGAACTACGAGTACGACCTCTTCCTGCCGCACGCCTACTCGGCAGCGCTCGCGATCGAGCAGGCCGTGGTCGGAGCGAACATCGAGGGCAACACCTACGTGGGCGCCGACGGCAACGCGACGACGGTGAACACGGGCAAGATCCTGATTCCGTACCGCGACATCCGTTCGGGCTGGGATGACTGGCCCCCGCTCTTCACGCCCCAGTTCCTCGCATACCAGGGCGCCGTCACCAACACGGTCGAGTTGCCTCTCGGACGCGGCGGCAACCCGGATCAGGCCGAGAGCCAGCGCCGCACCGACGTGAATGTCGAGGTCGGCATGGTCACGGTCGAGAGCGCGACGGATTACTTCGCCACGAACTCGGCAGCCCTGCTGCAGAACCAGATGGAGATCTTCCGCCGGGGCGACGCGGGCGAGCCGCTGAAGTCGATTCCGGCCGACCCGAATCCCGCTGACTACCCCGGTATGCCGCACGAGTGGATCGACGTCTGGGACGAGACCGACGTGTACGGCGCGGAGTTCCCGCGCGCCTATGTGATCCCGGAGAACACGGATCAGCAGCGCTCGGTGACCGACGCTGCGCGACTGGTCGACCAACTCATCGCCAACGGGGTCGAGGTGTCGCGCGCGACCTCGCCGCTGACCGCCGGAGACACGACGTATCCGGCCGGGAGCTATGTGGTCGACATGCACCAGCCGCTCCGAGGAATGGCGAATGTGCTGCTCGCAGACGGCTCGGACATCACGGAGCGCGTGCCCGACATGTACGACATGTCGGCGTGGAGCCTGTCTCTGCTGTGGGGCGCTGACGTCTTCCCCGTCGGCGCGTCGCAGGACGCCTCGCTGGACGGAGTCGGGCTGGAGGCCGTCGCGGCGGCCGCACCGACGGGCGTGCTGCCAGATGCAGCCGGCTACCTCGAACTCGAAACTCCCGGAGCCGCCGAGTACCAGGCGATCAACGTGCTGCTCGAGCAGGGCGTCGCCGTGTCGTCGTTCGCCGACGGATCCGTGATCATCGGCGGCGACGAGGCGACACGCGCCGCAGCGCTGGCCGTGGCCGACGCCTACGGCGTGCAGTTCACCGCGACGACGGGGGTGCGACTCCTCACCGAGACGAGCACCGCGTTGAAGCCGCTGCGGGTCGCCTACACCGGCAACCAGGATGACCGCGTGACGTTGAACCGGCTCGGGTTCACCGACCAGGTGCGCGTCGACGCGGCGTCGCTCACGGCCGACCCGTCGCTGCTCGACGACGTCGACGTGCTGTGGGTCGGCGGCAACCTCGCCTTCACCGCTGCCCAGACGGCGGGAGCCGACGCCGTGGCTGCGTTCATCGCGGCCGGCAACGGCGTCGCGGGCCGCGGCACGGCGGTCGCGAATGTCGCGAACGCTTTCGGGCTGACCCAGGTGACCGCGACGGCCGGAACGAACAGCTCGAACGGCATCGTCCGCGTGGACAACACCGAGGGCGGCCTGCTCTCGACCTATCCGCAGGACACGGCCTTCGTCACTCCGGCGGTCTGGTACACCGGGTTGGCCGAGAACGCCGTGATCGAGCAGAGCTACGCGGCGGAGAACCTCTTCGTCTCGGGGCACTGGGCAGATGGCGAGGGCACCGGCCGTGCAGCGGCCGCAGGCCAGGCGTCCGCGGTATCGGCGGTCGCCGAGTCGGGCAGCGAGCTCGTGATGTTCGGCACGTCGGTCAACTACCGCACGCACCCGGTCGGCAGCTACCCGTGGATCGCTCGCGCGCTCTTCGAGGTGAATGCGAACGTCGGCACCGCGGTCCCGGTGACGCTCGGCGAGGAGCACCTCACCGACGACACCCGCGGTGGCGTGCAGGCGCCCGATGAGATCGAGATCGGCGCATCGTTCGACGTGACCTTCGCGGACATCGCCGACGGCACCGAAGTCGCGCTGAGCTACTTCGGTGCAGGCGTGCCGGCCTCGGACTCGACGGAACCGGCCGCGATGTCACTCCTCGCGATGGGCACCGTCACCGGCAACACGCTCACCGTCGATGCGCTTCCAGAGGGCATCGAGCCCGGTGAGCTGCGGATCGCGGCGACGCGGGACGCGGGCACCGTGCTCATCGGCTGGGACGACACGGTCGCGGTCGCTGCCGAGGTTCCGGGCGGAGACCCGGGTGCTGAATCCGACGGCGCCGCGGCAGGCGGTGCTGCCGGTGCAGCCGACGGCGGCGCGAGCGGCGCGGCCGCTGGTGCGGCCGACGGCAGCGCGTCTGCCGGTGGAGCATCGGCCGGCGGGGCATCGGCATCGGCCGACGCCGCATCGGCGAATGGTGCCGCTGACGGCGGCCGTGGCGAGCTCAGCAACACCGGCGGCATGGAGCTCACCGGTGGAATCGCGCTCGCACTGCTGCTGGTGCTCGGTGGCGGAGCAGTGCTGGTAGCGCGTCGCAAGCGTCTCGCACAGGAGACCGGCGCCTAACCGGCGGGCAGGGTCAGTGCGGGGGCGGGAGCTGGTCTTCCGCCCCCGCACTGCGCGTTACGCGCCCTCGCCGAGGTCGTTCTTGATCTTGGTGGTGGAGACGCCCTCGGTGCGATCGAGGTAGACGACCTCGCAGTAGTCGCGCAGGATCTCGAAGCGCGGGTCGCCCTCCCAGTCGCCGCCCATCACGACGGTGTCGATCTCGTACTTCTGCACGTCGCGGATCTTCTGATCCCACGCTTCCTCCGGGATCACGAGGTCGACGTAGCGCACAGCCTCGAGCATGTTCTTGCGCGTCTCGAAGTCGTGGTACGTCTGCTTGCCCTTGCCGGCGTTGAACGCTTCGGATGATGCCGCGACGACGAGGTAGTCGCCGAGCGCTCTGGCCCGGCGCAGGAGTCGAATGTGGCCCCAGTGCAGCAGGTCGAACGTGCCATAGGTCAGGATCCGCTTCATCCTCCCAGTGTACGGTTCGCGGCGTCGGCGAGGACTCAGGCGACGAGCACCCAGACCCCCGCGATCGCGGAGGCGATCGCGATGAGCAAAGCGATGCCGATGAGCACGGCGTGCACCGTCAAGAATGTGGTGGCCCGGCCCTGCTCGTCGCGTGCGCGCGGATCCTTCGCGATGCGCGTCCAGAACCGCGGCCACACCACCACGTTGTAGAAGGCGTTGACGAGCAGCAGGATTCCGGCGAAGACGACCATCTGATCAGTGTAAATGCCCGCGGGCGCGCGTGCATCGTTGCGCACGCGGGCAGAATTCACGCGCTCGGGGGGCGGGAGGCGCGGGCGCTCGCGATCCCGAACCCGAGTTCGCAGAGGGCGACGGCCGCCAGCATGAGCAGCACCGCCGGCCAGGTCACTCCGGCTTCGACGAGAAGCCCGGGTACGAGCGGACCGGCCGCCGCACCTCCGTACCCGATGCCCTGGCTGACCGCGGAGAAGGCGGCGGTCTGCGCGACGTTCGGGGAGGTGAACACGATGAGCGCGATCGAGAGACCGAATGCGGAGCTCAGCGCGACGCCGAGAATCGCGATGGCCACCGGCATGAGCGCCACCGGTGCGAACCCGAGGCCGACGAGGCCAACGATGGCGAGGAGCGCAGCCGCGACGATCAGGCCGATGCGCCAGCGCGCACGCGAGGCGAAGCTGGGGGCGATCAGCGATGCGGGGAGGCCGGCGATGCTCATCCACGCGAGGAGGAGGCCCGCTTGAGCCGGATCCGCGCCGCGTGCGATCGCGATGGTCGGCAGCCAGGCGGTGAGCGAGAAGTAGATCAGAGCCTGGCATCCGAAGAACCCGGTGACCGGCCACAGTCCGCGTGCCGCGAAGATCGACTCGCGCGGCTGCGCGGTGACGACCGTTCCAGAGCGCCCGCCGCCGTCGACGCGACGCCCGAACGCGATGGCGAGGGCGCAGGCGATGAGGAGCGGTACCGCCCATGCTGCGAGCGCCGGGCCGACGTGCTCGCCGAGCGCGTGGAACAGCGGAATGGAGAGTGCGGCGCCCGTTGCGGCACTGACGCCGAAGGACGTGGTGTACACCCCGGTCCAGAATCCGCCTCGCGCGGAGAGGGAGTGGCGGATGATCTGAGGGGCCAGGATCCCGAGGAGTGCGATGGACGCTCCGACGGCGACGGTGCCGATGAACAGGGACGCCGGAACCAGCGGCCGCAGCAGCGTTGCGACGGCGAGCACGGCGAGGAGCAGTGAGATCGCCCGCGTCAGGCCGAGGCGCGACACCAGGACCGGTGCGAGGGGCGAGGCGATGCCGAAGAGCAGCACCGGAATCGAGGTCAGCACCGCGATCGCCGTGTGCGACAGCCGGTACGCGTCGCCGATCTCGCCGAGGAGCGGCGACACGCTGGTGATCGGGTAGCGTACGCTCAGCCCGACGGCGACGACGAGTATTCCTGCTGCGATCCCCTGACTGCGGCTAGGGCCGCTCATCGAGCAGACGTTCCTGCTGGGCGAGCACGCCGAGCGCGGCGTCGCGCGCCTGTTCGGGATCACCGGCGGCGATCGCCCGAAGCAGTGACTCGTGCTGATCCGCGCGATCCGGATCCCCGCCTGCGGCGAGGCACGAGGCATCCGAAACGGATTCGCGCAGGGAAGTGTCGAAGCTCGCGTAGATGTCGAAGAGCAGCTGATTGCCGGAGGCCGATGCGATGGCGAGGTGGTACGCCACGTCTGCCTCGGTGAAGGCCTCCGAATCGCGCGCCGCGATCGCTGCACGGCGCTGCTCGAGCAGCTCTGTGAGGCGCGCGAGATCCTCGTCGGTGCGTGAGGTCGCCGCCTCCGACGCTGCGAGGGCGTCGAGGGCGCGGCGCACGCGGATGACTTCGCGGCTGTCGGCCGAGTGGAGCGCCCGGCGCAGGGCCACCTGCGTCGGATCGGTCGCGACGACGTAGGTGCCGTCGCCCTGCCGGGTTTCGAGCAGGCCGAGCTGCACGAGGGCGCGAACCCCCTCCCGCACCGAGGGGCGACTGACGCCGAGCACCACGGTGAGCTCGGCTTCCGAGGGGATGCGGGTGCCGAGCACCCAGCGCCCCTCGCTGATCTCGCGCTTCAGCTCATCGACCACCGTGTCGACGAGTGAGCGCCGTTGAATATGTCGCACGTCACCATCCTTGCAGATTCGGGTACTTGTATGGTTATCATATGTCTTACGTTTAACCGGCGCTATCCCGAACCTGCACGGACGCATGAAAGGCTCTCCAATGACGGCGACCCCCACTCCGACCCGGCTCCGCACCCCCGGCCTCGTCGATGGCCACGTCCACCCGGACAAGTCGTCGTGGGGCGCTCCGTGGATGTCGCGCCGGCCGGCCTCGACGCTCGCGGAGCTCATCGAGAACGACCGGGCGACGCAGTTCTCGTACGCGCGGAGCGTCGAGGAGCGCGCGTACGCCCTGCTGTCTCACGCGCTCGCCAACGGCACGCTCGGCATGCGTGCGCACGTCGATGTCTCCTCCGAGCTCGGCACCGCGAACGTCGAGGGCGTGCGCGCCGCGGCCGAGCGGCTCCCCGGCCTCACGGTGCAGATCGTCGCGTTCCCCCAATTCGGCCTGGTCACCAACCCCGGCACGCTGGAGGCGATGGCTGCATCGCTCGACACCGGCGCCGATCTCGTCGGAGGCATCGACCCGGGCGGTATCGAGGGAGATCTGCACGGGCATCTCGATGCCGTGTTCGGTCTGGCCGACCGCGCGGGGCGCGACATCGACATCCACCTGCACGACGGCGGTGAAGACGGCCTCGCGCAGATCCGCGAGATCGCCCGCCGGACGACAGCCGCCGGGCGTCACGGTCGCGTGACGATCGGGCACGCCTTCGCGCTCTGCGACACCGAGCTGCCGAGCCTCGGCGAGACGCTCGATCTCGTCGCAGAAGCCGGTATCTGGATCGCGACCTGCGCACTGGGGCCGGATCCGGTGCCCGAGCTCGACCGCTTCGAGCGCCACGGCGTTCGACTGGTCGCCGGCTCCGACGGAGTCCGCGATTCGTGGAGCCCCTTCGGCACCGGCAGCATGGTCGATCGAGCGCACCTGCTCGCGTATCGCACCGGCGCGATCACCGACGCCGAACTCGAGCGCGCTTTCAGCATCGCGTCCGTTGCGGGCGGGGCCATGCTCGGACTCCCCGAGATCGCCGAGTGGACCCCCGAGAGCACCACGTACCTCGAATTCGAGGCTGAGAATCTGGCGCAACTCGTCACCGATCGGCCCGCACCTCAGCGCGTGGTGCGCGGCGGCGTCTCCGTCGTCTGACGCGCCGGCGCGCACCCACTCACACTCGAACCACGCTTACCGCAACACTCATCGCAGCACCTCGCAGGAACAAAGGAGTCCCCGTGTCCAAACGACCTCTCACGCTGATCGGCGCATTCGCCGTCGCAGCGCTGACCCTCACCGCGTGCGCCGGAGGCGGGGGATCCGCTTCCGGTGGAGACGGCGCAGGCGCAGCCTTCGACATCGACGCCGCGAACCTCGCGACCACGACGGAGCCGGGCACGGCCCCCGTCGATGAGGTCACGTGGAACCTCCCGTACGAGCCGCTCTCCCTCGACCCCATGCTCTCGTTCAACTACGCCGAGAACACAGTCGACGCGAATCTCTGCGAGGGCCTGACCCGCATCACGCCCGACCTCGACATCGAGAACGCGCTCGCCGAGTCGGTGGAGTCGCCCGACGACACCACCTACGTCTACACGCTGCGCAACGACGTCACCTTCTGGGACGGCACGCCGCTCACCGCCGACGACGTGGCCTACTCGCTCGCACGACAGGTCGGGCCCGACTCGGCGACGTACTGGGCCGACTACTTCGCCAACGTCGCATCGGTCGAGAAGACGGGCGACCTCGAACTGACTGTCACGCTGACGCAGCCGGATGCGCTCTTCGAGCAGGGCATGTCGAGCGCTGCCGGGGCGGTCGTCTCGAAGGCCGCAGCCGAGGCCGCCGGCGAGCAGTTCGGCACCCCCCAGGGGGGCCTGATGTGCACGGGACCCTTCTCGCTCGAGAACTGGGAGCCGGGCAAGGCCATCACCCTCGCGAAGAATGCGGACTACTGGGACGCCGAACTCGTGCCGAAGGTGGAGCGGCTCACCTTCAGCTTCATCGCAGACGAGTCCACCGCGGTGAACGCGCTGCGCACCGGCGACGTCGACGGTCAGTTCTTCTACCTGCCCCCGGCCGGGCTGACGCAGCTCGAGGACAGCGATGCGACGATCACGTTCGGCGAGTCGTACATCTTCTGGTCGCTCCGCGCGATTCAGGAGACCGGAACCTTCTCGAACCCGAAGGTGCGCGAAGCGCTGCTCGCGGCGATCGACACGGAAGCCATCGCCGACGTCGTGTTCCAGGGCGCGGCCATCCCGTCTCCCGTGCTCACCGGCCCCGCCTACTACTCCGACGACGAGGCGGGCGAGCTCTTCCAGGAGGCGTACGACAGCTACTCGATCGAACCCGACATCGAGCGGGCCAAGTCGCTCCTCGCTGAAGCGGGCGACATCTCGGCTCCGATCGTGCTCGGCGTGCAGGGCTCGTCGGCGGTGCACGAGCAGACGGCCAACCTGATCCAGGCCGCCGGTGAGGCGATCGGGATCACCATCGAGACGAAGGTGATCCCGGTCGAGCAGTTCGGCAACCTCTACTTCGACGAGACGGCGCGCGAGGGTCTCGACGGCTTCTTCACGACCTACTACGGCAACGTGACGGATCCGCTCGACGTCTACACCACCTTCACCCCCGACAGCACGAACAACTTCATCAAGTACGACGGGGCCGCGGAGGAGCTCGCCGATGCCCGCAGCACGCTCGACCCGGTCGAGCGCGCGGAGCACACGATCGCCGCGCAGGAGAAGATCACGCGCGACCTGCCGTGGCTGCCCATGGGCGATCTCCCGGTGATCCTCGTGCAGAACGAGGCGATCTCGGGCGCCACCGCATCATCGGCCTACCTCGGATACCCGTGGGCCGCGACCATCGGGGGCGTGGAGTAACCCGTGTCCATTCCCGCATTCCTGCTGAAGCGAACGGGTGGGCTCCTGCTCGTTCTGCTCGTCACCTCGTTCGTGGTGTTCGGCATGCTCTATCTCGCTCCCGGGAGCCCGCTCAGCTTCGTGCTCGGGCCCCGGGGCGGCACGGCCGAGCAGATCGCGCGGGTGACCGCGCAGTACCACCTCGACGACCCGTTCTTCGTGCGGTACTTCGCCTGGATCCGCGACATCCTCAGCGGTGACCTCGGCGACTCGGTCGTGTACCGGCAGCCCGTCTCCGATCTCATCGGCGGCCGCATCGGCACCACGGTGGCGCTCATCGCGCTCGCGACGCTCATCATCGCCGTGGTCGGCGTCGGCCTCGGCCTCATCGCCTCGTTGAAGGGCGGCTGGGCCGACCAGGTCATCACGACGCTCTCGACGCTCGGCCTCGCCACGCCGGCATTCGTCGTCGGTGTCGCGCTCATCAGCGTCTTCGCGGTCGGACTGGGATGGTTCCCGACGAACGGCAGCGGCAGCGGGGGCGTCGATACGCTCTACCACCTCGCGCTCCCCGCCATCGCGCTCGCCGTGGCGAGCGCCGCCTACCAGACCCGCATCACGCGGGCCTCAGTGCTCGAGGAGGAGGGGCGCGAGCACGTGCAGACCGCGGTCGCCCGCGGACTGCGACCCCGCATCATCATCCAGCGGCACATCCTCCGCAACGCGCTGATCCCGATCACCACAGTGCTCGGCCTGACCGTGGCGACCCTGATCGCGGGCGCCGTCGTGATCGAGAACGTCTTCGCGCTCGACGGCCTCGGGTCGCTGCTCGTGCGGGCGATCCTGCAACGCGACTTCGCCGTCGTGCAGGCCGTCATCCTCGTCCTGGTCGTCGCGTTCGTCGTCATCAACGCCGTCGTCGACTTCCTGTACACGATCATCGATCCGCGCATCCAGCTGGGGAGCAAGCAATGACCGCGCCGCGCACGACACAGATCGCCCTGCGGCGATCGCAGACGAACGACCCCGGCCGCCTCGTGCTCGCCGGCCGCAAGCTCGGCCCGACCGGCATCATCGCGGTCGTCGTGCTCGCGGTGTTCGTCATCGCCGCCGTCTTCGCGCCGTGGCTCGCGCCCTACGATCCCGACTTCCCCGACCTCTTCGCCGCGCTCTCCGGGCCGAGTGCCCAGCACCTGCTCGGCGCCGATGCGCTGGGCCGGGATCTCCTGTCGCGCCTGATGTACGGGGCGCGCATCACCCTGCTGGGGCCGACGCTCGTGATTCTCATCGCGACCGTCGTCGGCACCGCGCTCGCGTTGATCGCCGCCTGGAATCGGGGCCGGGTCGACACCGTGATCTCGTGGGTGCTCGACGTGCTCTTCGCCGTGCCCGGCATCGTGTTCGCGCTGATCGCCGTCGCGATCTTCGGACCCAACCTGCCCACGGTCGTCGTCGGCCTCTCGATCGGCTACATCCCGTACGTGGCCCGCGTGGTACGCGGTGCGGCCCTCCGCGAGCGAGGCATGCCGTACGTGCAGGCGGCATGGTTGCAGGGCCAGTCGGGCGTCGGCATCAGTCTGCGCCAGATCTTCCCCAACGTGCAGCCCATCGTCGTGGCGCAGGCCGTCTCGTCGCTCGGCTTCGCGGTGATCGACCTCGCGGCCGTCTCCTTCCTCGGTCTCGGGGTGCAGCCGCCGACCGCAGACCTCGGTCTCATGGTGAAGAGCGGCTTCGACTCCCTCCTGCGCGGCCAGGCACTCGAAGCCATCGCCGCGGGTCTCGCGATCGTGCTCATCGTGTGGAGCATCACCGTCATCGGCGACCGGCTCGCCTCGAACGCAAGGAGCATCCGATGAGCGCGCCACTGCTCGAAGTGCACGACCTCCACGCCAGCCTCATCACGAAGTACCGTCGCCTCGACCTGCTGAACGGTGTGAGTTTCACACTCGACCGGGGCGAGGCGCTCGGCCTCGTTGGCGAGTCGGGATCGGGCAAGTCGCTGACCACCCGCGCGATCACCCGCATGCTCGCCCCCGGATTCCGCACGACGGGGACGGTGCGCTTCGACGGAGAGTCGGTGCTCGACATGAAGCGAGAGCGGCTGCGCGGCTACCGGGCCCGGGACGTCGGCATGATCTTCCAGGATCCCCGCGCCCACGTGAACCCCGTGCACACCGTCGGCGACTTCCTCACGGAAGCTCTCGTGCGCGACCGCGGGGTGAAGCTCGACGACGCGAAACGCCGAGCCGTGCAACTGCTCGACGAGGTGGGCGTGCGGCACGCGGAGCGCCGACTCGCGCAGTACCCGCACGAGCTCTCGGGCGGGCTGCTCCAGCGCGTGATGATCGCGAGCGTGCTGCTCGCGGAACCGCAGTTGATCCTCGCCGATGAGCCGACGACCGCGCTCGACGTCACCGCGCAATCCGACGTCATGGCGATCCTCGACGAGCAGCGCAAGGCGCGCGGCCTGTCACTGCTCTTCATCACGCACGATCTCGAACTCGCGAACGCCTGCTGCGACCGACTCGCCGTCATGTACGCCGGGGAGATCGTCGAGCAGGGTGCGCAGGTCTACGAGGCGCCGCAGCACCCCTACACGGTCGAGCTGCTCGGAGCGCGGCCGAGCATCGCGGAGCGGCTCGATCGGCTGCCCGTGCTCGAGTACAACCTGGAGATCCACGAAGCACTGAAGGCGAGGGCCGACGCATGAGCGCACCCATCATCACCGTGAGCGACCTGCGCAAGGTGTTCGCCGCCCCGCGCGGCTCGAAGGGCGAGGACGTGGTCGCCGTCGACGGCGTCTCCTTCGAGCTGCACCCCGATGAGTGCCTCGCGATCGTGGGGGAGTCGGGGTCGGGAAAGACCACGGTCGCGCGCATGATCGTGGGCCTCGAGACCGTCACCTCCGGCACCGTGACGGTGCTCGGCGCGGATCGCACTGCCGCACCGCGCAGCCTCGCCGCCCGCCGGGAGCGCGCGCGCGAAGTGCAGTACGTGTTCCAGGACCCGTACTCGTCGCTCAACGGGCGGCAGCGCATCGGCGAGGTCATCATGTCGAATCTGCGGCTGCACGCCAAGGCGGTCGGGGCGCGGCCGACTGAGGGCACGGTCAAGCAGCGCGCGCAGGGCATTCTCGACTCGGTCGGGCTTCCGCAGCGCTTCTTCGACCGCCTCCCGCGAGAACTCTCCGGCGGGCAGCGGCAGCGGGTCGCGATCGCGCGTGCGCTCGCCGCAGATCCGAAGGTGATCGTGCTCGACGAGGCCGTCGCGGCCCTCGACGTGTCGATCCAGGCGCAGATTCTCAATCTGCTCGCCGACATCAAGGCGGAGCGGCAGGTGAGCTACCTCTTCATCTCGCACGACCTCGCGGTCGTCAACCAGATCTCCGACCGGATGGTGGTGATGGAGAACGGTGTGATCGTCGACCACGGCGCCACGGCCGAGTTGCTCGCGCACCCCGCGCATCCGTACACCCGGTCGCTGCGCGCGGCGGTTCCGGGGCCGGGGTGGAAGCCGACCCGGCGCGAGAAGCTGGCGTCGTGAGCGCCGCCGCACGCATCGTGGTGCGCGCCGCGCACGCCATCGTGTTCGACGAGGGGCGCGACGGCGGCCCGGGCTTCACCCTGATGCGCGACGCGACGGTGCTCGTGACCGGCGACCGCATCACCGCGATCGCGCACGGAGGCGCGGGAGAGGAGCTCGTCGCGGAGGCGGCCGAAGTGATCGACCTCGGCGAGAGTCTGCTGATGCCCGGCCTCATCGACCTCGAGGGGCTCGTCGACATCGACCACCTGCTGCTCGACTCCTGGTGGAGTCCCGAGCACGAGGCGCGCCTCGACTGGTCTGCCGACTACGCGAGGGCGCCCCGCGAGGTGCTCTCCCCCGCTGATCGCAGCCTGCTGCGCCGATACGGTCTCGTGCAGCTGATCCTCCACGGGATCACGAGCGCGATGCCGATCTCGTCCGAGATCCACGGCGCCTGGGCTGAGACGCACGACGACCTGCTCGATACGGCCGGCATCGCGAGCGAACTGGGCATCCGCACATTTCTCGGTCCCTCGTACCGCTCCGGGGTGCACGTGACCCGTGCCGACGGATCGACCGGAGTGCACTGGGATGAGGCTCGAGGCGAAGAGGCCTTCGCCGGGGCCGTGCGCTTCCTCGACACCGTGGACGCGATCGCCGACCCGCTGGTCACTGGCGTGCTCGTGCCGTGCCGCATCGAGACGGTGACCGATGCGATCCTCGCCGAGACCGGGCGCGTCTCCGCGGAACGCGGCGTGCTCGTGCGCGCCCACGCGACGCAGGGACTCGATTCCGAGATCGGGGTGCTCGCGGGGGATGGCCGAGGAGCGCCGCTCGACGTTCTCGATCGCGCTGGCCTGCTCACCGATCGCCTGATCCTCGCCCACGGCGTCTACCTCGACGTCCACCCCGACGTGCACGGGGAGGATCGCGGTGACCTCGCCAGGCTCGCCGCAGCAGGCGCGTCGATCGCCCACTGCCCCCTCACGAATGCGCGCTACGCGTTCTGGCTCGAACGGCTGTCGCAGTACCTCGACGCCGGGGTGAACATCGCCCTCGGCACCGACTCGTTCCCACCCGACCTCATGCGCGCCATCGATGCCGGCGTGCAACTGGCGAAGGCGCAGCACGACGACCTCGGACGCGGCATGCTCGCCGAGTACGTCGAGGCCGCGACGCTCGGCGGGGCCAGGGCGCTGCACCGGCCCGACCTCGGACGCATCGCACGGGGCGCGGCCGCCGATCTCGTCGCCTTCGCGCTCGACGACGTTCGGATGGGAGCGGTCGACGATCCGATTCGTACGCTCGTGCTCGCGGGGTCGGGTCGCGATGCGCACTTCAGCATGGTGGCGGGCCGCGTCGTGATGCGGGACGCGGCGATTCCCGGGGTCGATCTCGATGCGCTGCGACGCGAGGGCCAGCGCGTCTTCGAGCAGTTGCGAGCCGCGTATCCCGAGCGCGACGCACTCGCCGGGCCGAACGGGTCGAGCGAGGCCGAGCTCTTCCCGCCGGTGTTCCCGGCGTACCAGCCCACCCCGTCCACCCCGCTGAGCGGTCAGTGACGTGCGCTTCGGGGGCGAATAGCGCATCGTGCTGACCGCTCAGAGAGGCGGGGTGGTCACTTCGGAGCACTTCCCGTGCGTACCTCAGTGATCGCTCGCCATGCGGGGGTCTCTCAGCAGGTCAATCGCGGAGTGCCCGCAACTGCGCCCACACGGTCAGCAGATAGTCAGGCCCTCGTGAGTCGAAGGGGAGATGCTCGCGAATTCTCCGGAGTCGATAGCGCACTGTTTGCTCGTGCACTCGGAGGCGGCGCGCGGTGCGTCCGACGTTGCCCGACTCCTGCAACCAGCACTCCAGCGTTTCCGAGAGATGCGCGGTCGCAGCCCCGTGATCGAGGAGGGCGCGGACCTCGGGCAGCACGAGTCGATCGTCGACCTCCAGGCGTGTGCGGCATGCTGAGAGGAACAGTTGGGCGCGCGTGCGTTCGACCGTGCCGATCCGTTCCCCGAGGTGCTGAGCGGCGGCGGAGACTTCCCGCGCTTCGTCAGTCGCGTACGCGAGTCGAGTGCCGATCGGATGCGGATCGCTGAGACCGATCGTCACGCTATCCGCCGTCTCGGGCGGCAGTTCTGAGAGTGCGGACGCCACCCATTCCACGACGGTCGAGACCTGTCCTGTCGGGCACAAGGCGACGATCTCGTGACTGTCGAGCACCAGCACGAGCTCGGGCATGTACATTGCGAGATACCTGCTCAAGACCGCACGAACTTCTTCGAGTCGCACCCCCACCCAGTGCCCTCTTGCGACGGTCGCGACAAGCATCACCGCGGTCCCTGAGCCCGTCGGATCCAGGGTGTGCTCATCACCGGGTTGACTCGCCGCCACGAGCACGCGCTTGAAGGATTCTTCACGGCGGGAACTGCTTTGGCTGCTGAGCCGCCACGATTCGAGCAGCATGTCGGCGGCGAGCGCGGCTCCCGACGTCAGCAACTGCGCTTTTTCGGCGTCGAGCTCATGCTCTTCGGGGTGTTCGCCTGCAGGATCGACCGCCCAGATCGTACCGAGCGGAATCGTGCCGGCGCGCACGGCGATGGCGGCTCGGGGGAGGTGGTCGCCAAGACGGTCAAATCGCACGATGCCCTCGTCGGCGAGCACGTCTCGGTACCGCCGCTCGTTCACCGGAGCATCACCTGCACGGCGGAACAGAATGCCCGCTGTGCGCAACTCATCGATCGCTTGATCGGGAACCGATGAGTGGGCGAGGATCCCGCGCTGGTGATCTTCGATCGCGACTGAGCCACCGAACCCCCGCGCGATGGTATTCGCAAGCGCGAAAAGCTTGTCCCCGGTCGAAGGCATCGGAGCGAGCGACTGTGCGCTTTCGCCCAGGATCCGGGTCAGCAGTGCGTCGAACTCCCGCCAGCTGACGTGCGCTGCGAGTACCACCGCTGCCACTCCAGCAGCATTGATGCGCTCCATGAGCGCCTCAGATCGTTCGGAGCCGATGTTCGCTTTCAGTGCGACGCCCGCGCACCCGCTGCCGACCGCGACCTCCAGCGCTCGCTGCACCTCGGCTGGCAACATCGCATCAGCGGATATCAAGCTGAGAAGCACGCCCTCGCCCCCGGTGTCCGAACTGCGCGCGTCGTAGATGTCGAGTGCGCGAACTACCGGGTCAGCGAGCCCATCCGGAATGACGATGCGGATCAGGTCGCTTCCGAGGCGTTGCTCGAGTTCATGCAGACGCAGGCCGAATCGGTCCTCCCACGCGAGCGAAGCGTCGGGTGACGTTGCCGTATCCGATAGTTCCATGTTCAAAACTTATCGAATCCGACAATCATTGGGAACGCTGGCGCTCCTAGTGTGGGTGATGCACGACACGTTCATGCCTCAGACAAGGAGTCACCGGTGACCCACGCGCACGTTCTTCCGCCCTCGGTCGCGAGAGTGTTTCCCCGTAACAGCGGGGTGGGCGCCGCGGGAGAACTCACGGTTGGAGGCTGTTCGGTGCCCGAGCTCGCCCGACGATTCGGAACGCCGCTCTACGCATTCGACGAAGCCGGCCTGCGTCAGACGATGCGCGAATACCGCGATGGCCTCGCCTCCCGCTGGCCGCGGTCGCGAGTCTGTTTCGCCTCAAAATCGCTGCCGTGCATCGCGGCCTACGCGATCGCCAATGCGGAGGGCCTCTCAGTCGATGTGGCAGGTGAGGGCGAATTGCGCCTCGCGCTCGCGGCAGGAGTCGAGCCGGGTCGCATCACGCTGCACGGCAACGCGAAGAGCCGCACGGAAGTGCAACTCGCGCTCCGGTCTGGAGTCGGCATCATCGTGATCGACAATCTGCATGACGTCGAGATGCTCTCCGAATGCGCAACAGCTGATCAGGATGTGCTGATCCGTGTGATTCCCGAGATCGACGCGCAGACGCATCCGGCGATCGCAACGGGAGGCCACAGGTCGAAGTTCGGGCTGCCGATGGCAGATGCGCTGCAGGCGATCGAAGATCTCCGTGAGCATCCGTTCATTCACGTGCGGGGCGTGCATCTGCACATCGGCTCCCAGATTCTCGATACCGAACCATTCGCGGAGGCAGTCGCCGTACTGGCGGAACTCGGAAACTTCGATACGTACAACCTCGGAGGTGGTCTGGGGGTCGATTACTCCTCGGACGATGATGCGCCGAGCATCGGCGCCTATCTCGATGCCATCGTGAGCGCTGCGCGTCGATCGCTCCCGGAGCATGCCGAGTTGATTATCGAACCCGGGCGGTCGTTGGTCGCTCGCAGCGGCATCACCGTCTACGGCGTGCGAAACGTCAAACATTCGAACGACGTCTTCGTGGCCGTGGACGGGGGAATGTCGGATCAGCTCAACATCGCACTCACCCGTGAACGTTTCACCGCCGTCGTGGCGGATCGGGTGACCGCAATCCCTGACACGGTGGCACAACTGGTGGGTCGACAGTGCGAATCGGGGGATCTGCTCGTAGACCAGGCGCATCTCAGCGCCCCCCGAAGTGGCGACATCATCGCGCTCGGCGCAACGGGCGCATACGGGTTCACGTTCGTCAACAATTACAACGGCGCACTGCATCCGCCGATCGTGTTCTGCAACGAGGGCACGGCGCGCATCGCCGTGCGCCGGCAGACGTATGCGGAGCTCGCCGATCGGCATGCGCCTGCGCTCGACACAGATTGGCTCGAAGCGGACCCCCGTGAAGGGCTGTCACCGCCGCTGTAACCGCGGATCGCACGTCCGCCTCATGTGCTCCCATGAGCGCACTGACATTTCAATGAAGAAAGGCAGTTCCATGAACAGCACACGTATTCCCCAACTCCTCGCAGTGGTCGCGGTCGGCGCTCTGACGCTCTCAGCCTGCAGCGGGGGCGGAAGCGCATCCGCGGATGGCCCGAGCGACACGGAGCCGGGAGGCATGTCGCTTTCGGTCACCACGGAATTCAGCACGGAAGCGAGTGAGGACGCGGTTGCGCTGCTTCCCGAAGACGTGACCGAGCGCGGCGTCATCCGCATCGCGATGGGGGTGCCGTACCCGCCGTTCGTCGAGTACAACGATGCTGATGAGCTCGTCGGAGTCGACGTCGACATGGCGACCGCGTTGAGCCAGAAGCTCGACATCCCGATCGAGGTGAACCACCAGCCGTTCGAATCGGTGATCCCGTCTCTGCAGGCCGATCGCCACGACCTCATCATGATGGGCATGAACGACTCCGAAGAACGACAGCAAACGCTGAACTTCGTCGAAGAGATCAAAGCGGGGTTCGGCATCGTCGTTGCGAAGGGGAACCCCGAGGGGATCACGACCTTGTCGGACCTGTGCGGCCTGAGCGCTTCTACGCAGAAGTCGACGCTGCAGGCCGAGTTGCTCCAGGAGCTCTCCGATGAGTGCATCGCCAACGGCGAGGCCGGAATCGACGTTCAGGCGCTTCCCGTGGCGCAGGACTCGCAGACCGCGCTACGGGCTGGCCGCGCGCAAGCGTACATCGTGGATGCTCCGGTCGCGGCCTATACCGTCGCCACCGCGGGCGACGGAGAGCATTTCGAGATGATCGCCGATCCAGAGAATCCTCAGGGCTTCAACCCGGTGTACACGGGGTTCGGATTGCTGAATTCACGAACAGAGCTCACCGACGCCTTGCAGCTCGCGATGCAAGAGCTCATGGATGAAGGTATCTACCAAGACATCCTCGACGAGTACGGCATGGGTTCGCTCGCCTTGGATGAGGCGCTCGTGAACGCGGCGAAGGAGTAGAGCGCCTCATGGCATCGACGGCTCCCAGTCGCGAGTTCGACAACGCGGTGCGTCCGCTCCGGCGGCCGGGCCGATGGGTCGGCGCGGCGGTGATCATCGTCCTCCTCGCCGCCTTCGCGCAAGCGATCGCCACCAACGAGAACATCGATTTCGCCACGATTGGCGAATATCTCCTCAATCCGCGCATCCTCTCCGGCGTGCAACTCACGCTGCTCATCACCGTCATCGCCATGACGTGCGCCGCGATTCTCGCGGTGATCATCGCGGCCATGCGCATGTCCGGCAATCCGGTCATGGTCGCTGTTGCGGCCGTGTACGTCTGGGCGTTCCGCGGGACACCGCTGCTCGTGCAGATCGTGATCTGGGGCTACTTTGGGTTGATCTTCGACAAGATCACGCTCGGGATCCCCTTCACCGACATCGTGTTCGTGCAGGCCGACACCAACACTTTGATCACAGCGCTCGTGGCGGGAATCATCGCGCTCACCCTGAATGAGGCGGCGTACTCCTCGGAGATCGTCCGGTCGGGCATGCTGTCCGTAGATGAGGGTCAGCGCGAAGCGGCCGCTTCGCTGGGCATGAGCCCTGCCTACTGCTTCATGCGGGTGCTCCTGCCGCAGGCGATGCGGGTGATCATCCCGCCGATGGGCAATCAACTCATCTCGATGATCAAGAACACGTCACTGCTGTCGCTGATCGCGGTCCTCGAACTCTATACGCAGGCCACTCAGATCTCGGCGCAGAACCTGCGTCAGGTCGAACTGCTCATCGTGGTGAGCATCTGGTACCTCGCGATCGTCTCGGTGCTCTCGATTCCGCAGCACTACCTCGAGCGCTACTTCGGTCGGGGAAGTACGAAGAATCAACCGCAGACGCTGGCGCAGAAGGCCCGCGAATATACCGGGTCGATCCAGGTGCAGCGGGAGCACAAGCGCAAGCGAAAGGCACAGAATCATGTCTGACTCCACGGTTTTCGGCAGCGGCAGCGAGTCTTCGATCGCACTGAATGACACCGCACTGGTGCAATTACGGGGCGTGCGGAAACGCTTCGGCACGCTCGAGGTCTTGAAGGGCATCGACATGGATGTGCACGCGGGTGAGGTGACCTGTCTGCTGGGCCCATCTGGCTCGGGCAAATCCACGCTGCTGCGGTGCATCAATCATCTCGAATCGATCAACGGGGGCAGGATCACGGTCGACGGAGAGCTCGTGGGCTACCGCGAGCGCCGGGGTGAACTGCACGAGTTGCATCCGCGCGAGGTGGCGAAGCAACGGCGGAAAATCGGCATGGTGTTCCAACGCTTCAATCTGTTCCCGCATATGACCGCGCTCGAGAACATCATGGAGGCTCCGATTGGCGTGGCGAGACGGCCGAAAGCCCGAGTGCGCGCCGATGCGATGGAACTTCTCGCGCACGTGGGTCTTGAGGATTGGGCCGGTCACTACCCGGCGCAACTGTCGGGTGGCCAGCAGCAGCGCATCGCGATCGCCCGTGCGCTCGCGATGAAGCCGAAGATCATGCTGTTCGATGAACCGACGAGCGCCCTCGATCCTGAACTGGTGGGCGACGTGCTCGAGGTGATGCGAGACCTGGCGCGAGCGGGAACCACGATGGTGGTCGTCACCCACGAGATCGGGTTTGCGCGCAGCGCGGCAGACACCGTTGTCTTCATGGATGACGGTGTCGTCGTGGAATCCGGTACCCCGGAGCAGGTCTTCGACTCCCCGCAGAACCTGCGCACGCAAGGATTCCTGGAGAGCGTTCTCTAGCAGGGCGCGGAGAGGCGGGGTCGGCTGAGCGCCCCCATTAGGCTGACGGCATGAACGAGTACCGCCAGATCGTCCGCAAATGGGTGAAGCCGGAAGACCTCAATCAGCACGGGGCGCTGTTCGGCGGCCGCCTGCTCCAGTGGGTCGACGAGGAGGCGGCGATCGTCGCCGTCGCGCAGCTCGGCACCATCGACGTCGTGACCAGGCACATGTCGGCGATCGACTTCTCGGCGCGCGCCGACCGGGGCGACCTGCTCGAGCTCGTCTACTCGATCGTCGCCTACGGCCGCACCTCGATCACCTTGGCGTGCCGTGTGGAGAACGCGGTCACCGGTGCCGAGATCCTCACGCTCGAGCGCATCGTCTTCGTCGCGGTCGATGCGACGGGCGCTCCGGTCGTGCACGGGCGCACCGCCCCGACGCCGGGCACTGAGCGCCTCCGCGAGTCGTCGAAGTGACGCCGACTACTCGGCGGGTCGCAGGTCGTAGGTGACCCACGGCGTCAGCGTCGCGACCCGATCGTAGAGGCTGCGGGCGGTCGTATTGCTCTCGTCGGTGATCCACCGCACGAGCGATGCGCCCTCGTCTCGCGCGATCTCGGCCAGGCGGTGCAGGGTCGCGGTGCCCGCTCCCGTGCCGCGCGCATCCGGCGCGGTGAACAGGTCGTCGAGGTAGAGGCCGCTGTCGCCGTAGATCGGGCGGGCGTAGGCGCGGTAATGGGCGAGCCCGACCGGCGTGCCGTCGACCTCGGCGATGAGCCCGCGCGTCTGGTGGGCCGGGTCGGTGAGCCACCCCCAGACCGTGTCGTACACCGCTGGGTCGTGCGGTTTCTCGTAGAAGTCGCGATAGCCGCGGTACAGCTCCGCCCACGTCTCCCGGTCGTCGGGTGCGACATCGCGCACGCGGACGCGGCCGGCGGGCGCCCCGTCGCTCATGCGAGGCGCTCCGTCTCGACGAAGACGATCGGCGCGCCGTCGCCGCGATTCTCGACGCGGTGCTCGGAACCGGCGGGTCGCGTGTAGCTCTGCCCGAATACCAGTTCAGCGACGATCTCGCTGCCGTCCGCGGCGACGACGTGCATCGTGTCGGTGACGAGCGGCACGACGACGTACTCGAAGTCGTGCCGGTGCATGGGGATCGCGCCCCCGGGCTGGATCGTCCATCGCGTGACTCTGAAGAACTCGTTCTCGAGCTGCACCTCGCCCTGTGATCCCGTGCCGTGTGCGTCGCTGCTCATGCATCCTCCTCGAACGTGGTGCGGTCTTCGCCGGGAGGCCGGCACCGCAGAACCTGCTCCTCAGCCTACGCCCGCTCGGCGTCGCCGAGACTGGATCGGAGTCCGATGAGGTCGGGATACAGGGCGAGGATCACGTTCGAGAGCACGAACGACGACGTGATGGGCTGCCCGAGCGCCTGCTCGACGCGCGACAGGCGATACCGGACGGTGTTGGGGTGCACGAAGAGTGCTGCAGCGGTGCGGGTGACGTTCTGCTCGGTGGCCAGGTACGTGACGAGGGTCTCCCGCAGCTGCGGTGCGGCGACGGGGGCTAGCGTGGTGCGGATCCGCTCCTCCAGCTGGCGCGCGTCGACGTGCGAGAGCAGCCAGGTGGCGAGGTCGATGCGGTCGATGAGCACGGGGCCCAGCCCTTCCGGGGCGGTGGCCGCTGCGGCCCATTGACGTGCGATGCCGAGACCCGTCTCCGCTTCGCGCACGCACTCGGAGATGCGGGAGAGCGCGGAGAACGGCGCGGAGACGCCGACGAGATATTGGCGTGAGATGTCTGCGAGCCATCGCTCGCTCGCCGGCGTATCCGGCACGATCGCGGAGAGCGTCGCCGGGGCGTCCATTCCGACCCGTCGCAGCATCGCGAGGAGCGGCAGCTCCTCCGACCGCGCCCGGGCGTGGAACTGGGTGACGTGCCCCTCCGTGGCGGTCGTGCCGTCGATCGGCGCCGCCTCGATCGTGCGGATGGCGGCGTATGCGGGGAACCGGAATTGCGCGAGCCGACTCCAGAAGCGGTGCTCGCGAGCGGGGAGCACCCCGTCGTAGAGCGATGAGATGAGCTGCTCGTTGTCCCGCCGATCGCGCTGGGTCGCGCCGTACTGGATGCCGTGGACGGCGCCGAGCAGTCGCTCGGAGGTGTCGAGGAGGAGTTCGCCGAGCTGGTCGAGCGTGTCGGCGCCCCGGCTGGCGATCGCGATGACGTGCACGCCGTCCCTGAGCGCGACCCGCCGCGTGCGCACCGCCCACCGCCCGATCGACAGCTGGAGCTCGCGGCGGTGCGTCGCCGCCACCTCGTTCCAGATGAGCTGGGTGGGTGCCTCGCCGGTGCTCGCGACGATCGTGCCCTCGAAATCGTAGATGACGGCGGTGCCCTTGCAGAGCGTCGCGATGCGGGACGTCAGGGCGTGCACCGGGTCGGTGGAGGCGACCGCGGAGAGCAGGGCGTTCGTGATGTCGAGCGTGGTGCGGAGGCGATCGATCTCGGTGATCGGAACGGACGGCGTCGTCATGCGGTACTCCGAGCATTGTGTGAACGGGAGATTTCAGGGAGGGTTTCGATGCAATTTTTGGAGATTCTACAAGAGGGCGCTCTGAAAGCTTCGTATTCTCTAGTGACCCCGGCGACAAGGCGCAGCAAGGTTGAGGCATCCGGAACTCAACGATGAACTCCAGGAGGAGCCCATGAACCATGTCCGTGTCGCAGTCGACGTCGGAGGCACGTTCACCGATGTGTGCATCTTCGATGACGATACGCAGCAGATGCGCATCACGAAGGTCCCCTCGACGCCGAGCGATCCGATGGAGGCGGTGATGCACGGCGTCGCTCGCGGAGAGATCGATCTGTCGCAGGTCGTCCAGTTCTCGCACGGCACGACCGTCGCGACGAACGCCCTCATCACCCGGAACTTCCCGGCCGCCGCTCTCGTCACCACCCGCGGGTTCCGCGACGTACTCGAAATCCGGGACGGCACGAAAGACGATCTCTGGGACGCATACAACGACGTCTCGGAACCGTACATCAGGCGCCGGGATCGCTTCGAGGTCACAGAACGCATCGACTACAACGGCCACACCATCACCGCCCTCGACGAGGGCGAGGCGCGCGCACTCGCCGAGCTGCTGCATCGCCGCGGGGTGAAGACCATCGCCGTGTGCTTCCTCAACTCCTACGCGAACGCCGCTCACGAGACCCGCATGCGGGAGATCATCGAGGAGACCATTCCCGATGCGACCGTCTCAACATCGGCCGAGGTGCTCCCCGAGATCTTCGAATACCCGAGGTTCAACACCGCCGTCGCGAACGCCGTGCTGGCCCCCCTCGTCTCGGGGTACGTGAACCGCCTGGCCGCGCGCCTCACCGACGGCGGCTACCGGGGCGATCTCCTGCTCCTCCACTCGGGCGGCGGCTCCATGACGCCTCGACTCGTCGAGAAGTTCCCGGTGCGGCTCGCCGCCTCCGGCATCGCAGCCGGAGCGATCTCGGCGAAGCACATCGCGCAGCAGTGCGGGTACGACAACGCGGTGAGCCTCGACATGGGCGGAACGTCCACCGACATCGCGCTCGTCGCGGACGGCGAACTGCGCGTCTCCCAGGAGTGGCAGGTCGAGTACGGCCACCCGATCATCTTCCCCTCGATCGAGGTGCTCACCATCGGCGCGGGCGGCGGCTCGCTCGCGCACATCGACATCGCCGGCTCGCTGCGCAACGGCCCGCAGTCCGCTGGGGCCGACCCCGGCCCGGCGTGCTACGACACGGGCGGCGACGCACCCACGAACACGGACGCCAACGTCGTACTCGGCCGGCTCGGCACGTCGCTCGCCGGTGGCGCGAAGCACCTGCAGAAATCGCTCGCCGAGGCCGCGATCACCCGCGCGATCGCCGAGCCGCTGGGCATGGAGCTCGCAGAGGCGGCCCACGCGATCGTCGCTGTTGCGAACGCCAATATGGCCGACGCGGTGCGGTTGGTCTCGATCCGACGCGGGTACGACCCCCGCGACTTCGCCTTGCTCGCCTTCGGCGGCGCCGGAGCGCTGCACGGTGCCGACGTGGCCAGAGAGCTCGGGATCCCGACGGTCGTCGTCCCGCCCAGTCCCGGTGTGACCTCCGCCATGGGGTGCCTGCTCGTCGACATTCAGCACGACTTCGCGCATATGTACACCGGTCTCGCCTCGGGGGCTGATGAGGAGGGCATCGAGCAGGAGTTCGTCGCACTCGAGAACGAGGCGTCGGCCCGCCTGCGCCACGAGGGCGTCGCCGAAGCGGACGGGCTGCTGCAGCGCAAGATCTCGATGCGGTACCAGGGGCAATGGCGGTCGCTCCAGGTGCCGATGGGCTCGGGTCCGGGCGCCGTTGAGCAGGCGGTGCGCACGTTCCACGAGCAGTACGAGCGGGAGTTCGCGTTCCGGCAGGACGACGCGCCGGTCGAGGTGTATCAACTCCACCTGACGGCCGTCGGCAAGATCCCGAAGCCGTCGTTCAGGCCGGCGGAGGTGGTCGAACAGGCTCCGGGTGAGCCGGAGGATCGCCGCGACGTCTACTTCGGGTCCGACGGCTGGCTCGATACGCCGGTCTACGATCGCGACGCGCTCGCCGCAGGCACCGTGTTCAGCGGGCCCGCCATCATCAACCAGCTCGACTCGACCACCGTCGTGCCCCCGCACACGAACGCGGAGATCGACGAATGGCTCAACATCCGCATCCACCTCGAGGAGATCAACTCATGAGCGACACCCTGATCCAGGCGCCGGCGACGGGCGCCGCTCCCGCCCGGAGCACCACCCTCGACCCGGTGACCTTCGAGGTGCTGAAGAACGCCTTCGCCACCAGCGTCGACTTGATGAGCGAGCAGATCCTCCGCACGTGCTATTCGTTCGTCATCTACTCGCGGGACTTCTCCTCCGCGCTCTGCGATGCGCGCGGCAACACCGTGATGCAGGGCTCCGGCGACATCGCGGTGCACGTCGGCACCCTTCACTTCCAGGCGAAGGCGGTGATCGAGCAGTTCGACGGGGACATCCACCCCGGCGATGTGTTCGCGATCAACGACCCCTATCGCGGCGGCACGCACTTCAACGACGTCTCCTTCGTGCGTCCCGTGTTCTCCCAGGGGCGCATCATCGCCTTCGCGCAGAACAAGGGTCACTGGGCCGACATCGGCGGGAAGGTACCGGGCTCCTTCGACGTCTCGGCGTCCGAGCACTTCGGGGAGGGGCTGCGCATCCCCCCGATCCGCGTGTGGTCGAAGGGCGTCTTCCTGCACGATGTCGCGCAGCTGCTCGTCGCGAACACCCGCGCGCCCGAGCAGGCGCTCGGCGACCTGCACGCTCAATCGGAGGCCACGGCGGTCTGCGAACGGGAGGTGCTGCGGCTCGTCGAACGGTACGGCACCGAGACCGTCGAACTCGCGATGCAGGAGACGCAGGACTACGTGGAGCGGACCGTGCGGCGCCGTCTGGCCGACCTGCCCCGCGGCCGGTGGGAGACCGTCGACTACCTCGACCTCGATCCCGGCAAAGCCGAGGGGCTCGTGCCGGTGAAGATCGTCATGACGCTCGATGGGGAAGGGATCCACTACGACCTGGAGGGCAGCGCCGGCGTCGTCGACACCTTCTTGAACTCCGGCTACGGCACGACATTCTCCGCGATCTACGCCGGCACGAAGACGTTCTTCCCCGATGTGCCGCTGAACTCCGGTTTCTACGCGGCGGTCACGGCGGAGATCGGGCCGGAGGGCACGGTGGTGAACGCCGGCTGGCCGCACGCCGTGACCGGCTTCTGCTCCGGGCCGTACGAGAAGCTGATGAACGGGATCTTCGAGATCTGGTCGCAGATCATGCCGGAGCGGGCGATGGCGTGCGCCTTCAACCTCGAGTATCTGCTCGTGGGCGGGCGCGACTCCCGACGCGAGGAGAACCCGTACTTCATGTGGTACGACTGGATGGCCGGCGGCTGGGGCGGCCGCTCCTCCAAAGACGGTTCGACGGCGACGGCGCCAGTGTTCGGCGTCGGGCTCGCAGTGCAGGCGTGCGAGGGTCAGGAACGACTCACCCCGGTCCTCACCACCATGCACCGCATCGGCACCGATTCAGGCGGCCCAGGCCGGTTCCGCGGCGGGTGCGGCGTCGAGAAGGGCGGAACGCTCACCGATGCCGACGCCTCGGTGATGAGCTACTGCTGCGACCGCGCACGCTCCATCACGTGGGGCATCGAGGGCGGCCTGCCATCGATCCCGCACGGCGTCTGGCTCAATCGCGACACCGAGAACGAACGGTTCCTCGGCTCCATCTTCTCCTCGGTCCCGGTGCAGCCGGGCGACACCTTCTACCGGCCTTCGGCGGGCGGGGGCGGCTTCGGAGATCCCCTCGATCGCACGCCGGATGAGGTGCTGGAAGACGTGATCGACGACTACGTCTCGATCGAGCGAGCAGCGGCCGATTACGGCGTCGTCGTCATCCCGATCGATCCCGATCTCGACCAGTACGAGATCGATCGGGAGCGCACCGCCGAGCAGCGAGCGCACATCCGCACGCATCGCCGGGGGTGGCTCGAGGAGGACCCCGAGCGCATCGCCGAGCAGTACCGCGCCGGGGAGATCGATCTGCTCGATGTCATTCGGCGGCACGGCGTGATTCTCGACTGGGGCACCGGCGAGCTCTTCGTCGAGACCACGCGACAGCACCGGGAGCAGATGGTGCGGCGATCCGCCTCGCACTGGGCTGCCTAGCGCGCTGCTGCGGCGCGTCTGATCCCGGAGGGGAGGGAAGGGCCGGTATTCGATGGGGCACGCCGCTCGTTGCGGTTTGTGCAAATGCCAGAGAATGTCCCGGCCCTTCCGGCTCCTGCACAGTACTTCATCGGGTCTCGACTTATCACAATGAGATGGCGACGCCCACTCACACCCAATACCAATGGAGGTACGGACCGTGACAATCAACCTCACCGGGAGCAACGACGACGTCGAAGCGACCGATGCACTCGCCCGAACAGGCGACGACCAAGACCAGATGAGCCGTGGCCGATTGACGATGGCGTGGTACGGCACGGCGAGCGCCTTCTTCTTCGTCTACATCGGCGCCGCGATGGCTTCGGCGTACGGCACGGTGAACGCGATCATCGGCATCGTGCTGACGATCATCGCCTACGGCCTCATTAACAGCGTGCTGTCGCGCTACGCGATCAACAACCGCACAACGGTCGCCCAGTTCTCGCGGACGATCCTCGGCAACGCCGGGTCGGCCATCGCGATGATCATCTTCGCGCTCATCGCGATCTACTACGCGGTCTTCGAGGGCTCCATCGTGGCCTACGCGTTCATGACCGCGTTCGGCGGCGAGATGTGGGTGTGGAGCCTCGTCGTCGTCGTCTACTCGACACCGCTCATCATCGGCGGAGTGCGACGCTTCCTCGACAAGATCAACGGCATTCTGATGCCGATCTACTTCTTCGGGCTCGTGGCCGCCGTGATCTGGGCGGGGGTGCAGTACGGGTTCACGGATACGTGGCTCACGCAGGCGCCCGACGTTCCCGTCCCGCTGTCGATGGGCGGCCCCGGCTGGCTGGCGACCTTCGCCGGGTACATGGGCGTCTGGATCATGATGATGTTCACCATGGACTTCGCCTCGCTCGGCAAGCGCAAGGACATCGCGTACCACCAGCGCGTCACCTTCGGCCCGTTGTTCTACGTGCTCGCCTACGGATTCTCGGCGTTCGTCGGCATCTTCCTGACCTTCACGATCCCCGGGCTCGAAGCCTCGGAAACCGGTCTCGCCGGCGGCCTCGTGAGCCTCATGGGCATCCTGGGCCTGATCGTCGTGATCGCGACGCAGACCCGCATCAACACCGCGAACTACTTCCTCGGCGCCGCGAACCTGCGGGCGTTCGGGGAGAAGGTGTTCAAGATCAACATGCCGAACATCGTGTGGGTGCTGCTGTCGTCCGTCATCATCTTCCTCTTCATGCTGCTGCCCGTCGTGGAGTACCTGCTCATCGCACTCGCCTGGCAGGGCGTGCTCGTCACGGCCTGGGTCGCGATCGCGCTGACCCACATCCTGCTCGGTCGCTGGCAGAACGAGGAGCACTCGGCGATCGGTGACCAGCACTACAAGGCGTTCAACAACAACGGTCTGATCGCCTGGGTGGTGGCGACGCTCGTCGGCATCGTGATGCTGCAACTCGGCACGTTCAACCCAGACCTCGCCGGCATCGGCGCGACCTGGGGGCCGATCCTCACGGCGGTCTCCGCGGCGCTCGTCTACGGGATCCTGTGGAAGACCAACCCGGTGAGCCGCACCGGCCTGATCAAGGTGGTCGGAGCCTGAGCATCGCGGGATCCTGACTCCCGGGAGTTCGACTCGGAGAGCGCGTGCCGTGCTGCGACAGAGATGCGCAGTGCGGCACGCGCTCCCGTGTGCGTCCGGAAGGAGCGGCTAGTACGGCTCGATCTCCACCAGCCGCAGCGCCATGAGGCACGTGGCGCGGCCGTCGAGCGTGTCGAGCGAGATGCCGAGCAGCTCCTCGATGCGGCGCAGCCGGTAGCTCAGCGAATTGCGATGGATGTAGAGCTCCTCGCAGGTTCGCGACGGCTGAGCGTCGTTGCGCAGCCAGATCCGCAGCGTCGGCAGCAACTCGGTCGCGCGGTGCTCGTCGTGATCGAGCAGGGGGGCGAGAAATCGCTCCGCCGCCTCACGGGCCCCCCGCCCGGCTGCGGCGGCCACGACCGCGCTGAGGCCGAGCACGGGCGCCAGCACGGGAGCCGACACGTGCCGGATCAGGTTGAGCGCATGGACGAGTGCGATCCGCAGCTCGTCGATCGTGCGGGCCGGCCCGCGCAGCACGAGCGGCAGCACCGGCTCGATTCCGAGCAGTCGTTTCGAGACCTCGTCGAACGCCTCCCGCGGGAACTGGGCCAAGGCGATGAGCTGCTCATCGAGTTCGGCGACGCGAACGTCGTGGAACGTGTCGTGCAGTGCGACGCGGAGCTTCCAGGCTGCTGCGGCATGCTCACCGCTCATGTCGGCGACGAGCAGCGTCGTCTCGGCGCGTCGGCTCAGCCCGAGTTCGTGGAACGCGTTCGCCACGTCGCTCCGCGTCGACTCCGACCAGGCGACGCACCGGTTCACGAAACGCAGCATGTCCTGGTGGCTGCTCGCATCGACCACGACCGAACGGTTCAGCTGCAGGGCGAGGATCGAGGTGACCGGGGCGAGGAGCGCCTCGACCTCCGCGGATGAGCCGTAGAGCCGCACCGCGAGCTGGCAGGAGTTGCTGAGGCCCATCGGCAGCGGCACGGTCACGGTGTCCGGCTGCGACGCTCGTGCGGCGCCCGTGCGCCACGTCACCGTCTCCGGGTACTGCGCGATGAGCGAATCGAACGCGTCGTACACGGCGATGGGGAGCTCGAGCGCGGCGTACATGGCCGCGAGCAGCGTCGAGATCTCCGCGCCCTGGCTGGCGAGGCGCGCGCATTCGTCGGCGAGCAGCCAGCCGCGGTCGAGCAGGGCGATGCGCTCCGCCTGCAGCATGCCCTCGACGTGCTGATCGATCTTGAGGAGGGGGACGGTGGTCGGCACTTCGAGCAGCGGCAGGTCGTGAGCCGTGCAGGCCGTGATCAGGCCTTTGGGCAGCGAATCGTGCGCGGCGCCGACCGCGAACGCCAGTGCGGCGACCGGCACGCGGGTGAGCCGCTCCACGTAGCCGTCCCAGATGCTCTCCTCCGAGAAGTTCATGCCGATCCCCGAGGTCAGGAGCAGCACGTTGGCGTCGAGAAACGGGGTCGGATCCAGGTGCTCGGTCGGCGCGCAGCGCACGATCTCCTGGCTCAGTCGGTCGGGTCCGGTCGGCGTCTCCAGCCGCAGTTGCAGGGAGTGCTCGGTCAGCAGGTCGGCGACGCGCATCGGGCATCCTCTCGCGCTTGCACAAATCACATCAGAAATTTCTTGCAACTGCATAATAACGTTCGCTTGACGCTCCGCGTAGCTTGGGGGCTATGACATCACAGCGAAGTGACTCGGTTTCGGTGAACTCGGATATGGGCGAGGCCTTCGGTCTCCACACCTTCGGCAACGACCCGGCCCTCATGTCGCTCATCGACGTCGCGAACGTCGCGTGCGGCTTCCACTCGGGCGATCCGGGAACCATGGATGCGACGGTGGCGCTCGCGCAGCAGCACGGCGTTCGCGTCGGCGCCCACCCCGGGCTCCCCGATCTCGTCGGGTTCGGACGCCGGGAGATGAAGCTCACGCCCGACGAGGTGGAGAGCCTCATCCGGTACCAGGTCGGCGCCCTCGCCGGATTCCTGCGGAAGTACGACCTGCCCCTCAACCACATCAAGCCTCACGGGTCGCTCTACGGGATGCTCGCGCGCGATGAGGCGCTCATGCTCGGCGCCGTCAAGGTCGCGCGCGACTTCGGCGTTCCCGTGTTCGGGATCGCGGGTTCCGCGCATCAGCGCGTCGCGGAGCGCGAGGGCGTCGAATTCGTCGGCGAGTTGTACGTCGACCTCGACTACAACGCCGACGGAGGGCTGATCATCCTGCGGCAGCCGCACGAGACGAACATCGTCGCGGCGTCGGAACGGGCACGTCGCGCGCTCGATACCGGAACCATCCTGGCGATCGACGGCACCGAGCTTCCGATCTCGTTCGGCAGCATCTGCGTGCACTCGGACACCCCGAACGCCGTCGAAGTGGCGACGGCCGTGCGCGCCGTGGTCGACGGGTAGCCGCGCGCCGCCACTCGGCCGCCGCCCACCGGCGACGCCGCGACCCCACGGTTCCGCCGCGACCCCTCCTCGACCCCCTGAAGAAAGCAGATTCCATGAGTTCACAGATCATCGCCCCCATTCCCGGCATCTTCTATCGCCGCCCCGCCCCCGACAAGGATCCGTTCGTCGAGGAGGGCGACTCGGTCGAAGCCGGTCAGACCGTCGGCGTCATCGAGATCATGAAGCAGTTCACCGAGGTGCGCAGCGACACCGCCGGCGTGCTGGCATCCTTCGCGGTCGAGGATCTCGGCATGGTCGGCCCGGGCGACGTCATCGCGACGATCGACTGACAGCCGCCGCTCGTCCACCGAAGACCTCCGAATCGAGTGAAGGACACACCTTGAAGAAACTGTTGATCGCGAACCGCGGCGAGATTGCTGTGCGGATCATCCGAGCGGCGAAGGAGATGGGCATCGCGACCGTCGCGGTGGCGAGCGAGGCCGACCGGGAGTCGGACGCGGCACGGTACGCCGACGCATGCGTGGTCATCGGCCCCGCTCCCGCCGGGCTCAGCTACCTCAACCAGGACGCGGTGATCGCCGCCGCCGTCGACACCGGCGCCGACGCAGTGCACCCCGGATACGGGTTCCTCTCCGAGAACGCGGGATTCGCGCGCAAGGTGCAGGAGGCGGGCCTCATCTGGGTCGGCCCGAACCCGGATTCGATCGACCTGATGGGAGACAAGGCGCGCGCACGCCAGGCCGCCATCGAGGCCGGGGTGCCCGTGCTCGCCGGCACGGACGGAGTGCTCGACGTCTCAGGGGATCTCGAAGCGCTCGCAGAGGGCATCGGCTATCCGCTGGTCGTGAAGGCATCCGCGGGCGGAGGGGGCCGGGGGATCCGTCGCATCAATGCCCGCGCCGATCTCCGGAGCACGGTGGAGGTCGCGCAGGCCGAGGCGCTCGCAGCATTCAACTCGAGCGACGTGTACTTCGAACGCTTCGTGACGCACGCGCGGCACGTCGAGGTGCAGATCTTCGGCGACGGCGAGAGCTGGGTGCACCTCGGCGATCGCGACTGCTCGATGCAGCGTCGGCAGCAGAAAGTCATCGAAGAGGCTCCGGCCCCCGGGCTCCCGGACGATCTGCGCGAGCTGATGCGCGCGACCTCGGTCCAGCTCGCGCGTCAGACGGCCTACACCGGCGCCGGCACCGTCGAGTTCCTGTACGATCCCGAGCGTCAGGAGATCGCCTTCATCGAGATGAACACGCGACTGCAGGTGGAGCACCCGATCAGCGAGGCCATCACCGGCATCGATCTCGTGCGCGAGCAACTGCGCATCGCGGCGGGCGAGAAGCTCGGGTACACCCAGGCGGATATCCGTCTCGACGGACACGCCTTCGAGTTCCGCATCAACGCCGAAGATCCGAACAACAACTTCATGCCGAGCCCCGGCCGCATCGAATCGCTCGATCTCTCGGGCGGGCCGGGCGTGCGCGCCGACTTCGGATTCCGGGCGGGCCAGACCGTCGTGCCGTTCTACGACTCGTTGCTCGGCAAGCTGATCGTGTGGGACGTCGACCGCGACCACGCGCTCGCGCGCGCCGCTCGGGTGCTCGATGAAACGGAGATCGCAGGAATCAACACGACGGTGCCCCTCATGCGCCGGCTGGTCGCCCTCGACGACTTCCGCTCGGCCACGCATCACACGACGACCATCGAATCGGTTCCCGGCCTGTTAGGAGAATCCGCATGACGCTCACCGAGCACGCGCGATACAGCTGGGGCGGCGACGAGTTCCTGCTCGTCGAAATCGCCCCCGACATGTCGCTCGAGGCGAACTTCGTCGCGAACGCCATGGCAGCGGGACTCGAAGAGCAGGAGCTCGACGGCATCGTCGACATCTGCCCCGCGAACGCATCACTGCTCATCCGCTTCAACCCGGACGAACTGCCGCACGCCGACCTCGAGCGCGCTGTGCGAGCTCTCGAAGCGGAGGTCAAGCAGGCGACGGTGCAGGAGCTGGAAACCCGCATCATCGAGGTTCCCGTCTGGTACGACGACCCGTTCACGAGCGAGACCGAGACCCGGTTCCGCGAGGGCTACCACCAACGACCGGAGGGGTCCGACCTCGATTACAGCGCCGAGGTGAACGGACTCTCGAACGCGGCCGAGTTCATTCAGCGCCACCACGAGACGCCCTGGCTGGTCTCCATGGTCGGCTTCGTCGCCGGCCTCCCGTTCCTCTTCCAGCTGACCCCGAGGGAGCGGCAGCTGCAGGTGCCAAAGTACCTGAGCCCGCGCACCGACACGCCGCCGCTCACACTGGGGTACGGCGGCTGCTTCACCGCGCACTACTCCGTCCGCGGAGCCGGCGGATACCAGATGCTCGGCATCACCCCGAGCCCGATCTTCGACCCGGAGCAGAAGCTCGCCGACTTCGCCGACTTCATGGTGCTGTTCCGCACCGGAGACATCGTGAAGTACCGTCCGATCGATGAAGCCGAGTACGCCGAGATCCAGGCCGAGGTCGAGGCCGGAACCTACCGGTACAAGCAGGCGCCGGTGCGCTTCACCCTGGCCGAAGCGCTCGCCGATCCCGACGCGTACAACCGCACTCTCCTGGAGGCTCTCGATGTCGCTTGAGGTACTTTCCCCCGGACTCGCAACGACCGTGCAGGATCGCGGTCGCTTCGGCTACTACCGCTTCGGGATCCCGCAGGGCGGCGCGATGGATCAGTACGCGGCGGCACTCGGCAACCGTCTCGTCGGCAACACCGCTGATGCCGCCGTGCTCGAGTGCACCTACCTGGGACCCCAGCTCAAGACGGATGCCCGGGCGGTGGTCGCCGTCACCGGTGCGCCCGTCGAGGTGCTCGTCAACGGTGAACCCGCGCCGCAGAACGCGCGTCTCGTGCTCGAAGCGGGAGACGAGCTCTCCTTCGGCATGCTCCGCGGCGGTTCGAAGTTCTTCGTCTCGGTGGCCGGAGGCATCGATGTTCCCCGCGTGCTGGGCTCGAGATCCACCTATCCCATCGGCAAGCTGGGCGGGTTCGAGGGGCGCGCCGTGCAGGCAGGAGACGTGCTGCCGGTCGGCGACGCGATGCCTCGCGAACTGGCCGTGATGGAATCGATTCCCGAGGATCTGCTGCCGACGTACGACCGCGAGGTGACCGTCCGAATCATGCTCGGGCTGTACGACCACAAGCTCACCGAGGAGGGGCTCGCCAATCTCACGGGGGCGGAGTGGACGCTGACTCCGGTCGCCGACCGCATGGGGCTCCGCTTCGACGGCCCGGGGGCGGAGTGGAAGCGCGAGGAGCAGCCGTTCGGCGCCGGGCAGGACCCGTCGAACATCACCGATGCGGGGTACGCGGTCGGCTCGATCCAGATCCCCGGCGGCACGCAGCCGATCGTGCTGCACTGCGATGCCGTTTCGGGCGGCGGGTACGCGCAAGCGGCGACGGTGATCAGCGCCGACATGGACCTCTTCGCGCGCATGGCTCCGGGTACGAAAGTGCGCTTCGTGGCCGTCACGATGGACGAGGCGCTCGCGGCTCGAGCCGAACGGAACGCCCGCTTCGCGCGGGTCTGGGAGTGAGGAGCGCACGATGCCACTGGTGAACGTGAAAATGTTCGAGCACCGCCTGCAGCAGGACCCGGACCTGGCGAGGCGACTCGCCGTCGCCATCGACGACGTGGTGGCCGAGTACTGCACCGGGCCCGACGGCAAGCGGCCGGACACGTGGGTGACCGTCGAAGGCGTGCCGAGGGAGCAGTGGACATTCAACGGCGACACGCGATGAATGGGCGTGCCCGGGCCGAGATCCGCCTCGGTGCACGCTCGTGCTCGAGGTGATGTTCGGTCACAATGGGCTCAGGGAGCGCTGATCGGCGTTCCCGCACCTCGGGTAGGGGAGGCCGTTATGTCCACTGAAACTTCCGCCAGGTACGCACCGGGCAACGGAATCCGAACCGCGCTCGGCATCGGCGGGCTCATCGCCATCGTGCTCGGCCTGCTCATCATCTTCTTCCCGGCGAAGTCGGGTGCCGTGACCATGCAGATCGTCGCGGCACTCGCGGCCGCCTACGCCCTCGTCGTCGGCGTCGTGTACATCGCTACGGCGGTGTTCACCCGGATGATCGGCGGATGGGCGAGGACGGGCCGCATCGTGCTCGGCCTGCTCTACGTCATCGGCGGCGTCGTGATGCTCGTGAACCTCGGCGCGACGGCCGCTCTGCTCGCGATCTTCCTGTCGGTCACCATCGGCGCGCTCTGGCTGTTCGAGGGGGTGCTCGCATTCAGCACGGTGAAGCAGTCGCCGAACCGCGCGTGGAGCATCATTCACGGTGTGATCAGCGTCCTCGCGGGTGCGACGCTCATCGTCACCCCGCTGCTCGCCGCTGTGACGCTCTGGCTCCTGCTCGGCATCTCGATGCTCGTGCTCGGCATCGTGCAGGCCGTGCGCGCCTTCGGCATGAAGCCCGCGGTGTGACGTCGGGGCGCCTTATCTCATGCCCTCGAGCAGCTCGGCGGTGATCTCCTCGTCGCCGGCGGCGAGCGAGACGTACTTGCGCAGCAGCACGAGTGACGCCGAAGCCTTGTCGAACTCAGCTGCGACGAACCGGTCGCTGGAGATGAGGGCGAGCGCATCGCGGGCCGGCATGACCGCGCCCTTCACCTGGTCGCCGCGGCTCGTCGGAGCCACGGCGCGCAGTTCGGCCATCGAGGTGAAGATCGGCAGCACGGGCTGACCCGTCGTCGACCGGATCATGCGCACGCGGTGCCCCTTCTTCTTCGACGGTGCACCAGTGACGTCGACCACCAGGTACCCGTCGCGCAACGCGGTCAAGAACGACGCGAGGTGCGCATAGTCGGGCTGCTGCTGCAGCGCGGTCAGCGCTTCGCGCACCGCTTCGTTCGCATAGTCGGCGTGCACGTCATCAGGAATCGGCGACTGCTCGGTCATGCGCTCTAGCCTACGGGCTCATTCCTCGCCGATGCCCCGCGCGGCGAGGGCCTCCCCGGTCGATTGCGCATGCGCCACCGTTCGCAGTACGAGCGGCACGACGCGGGCCCGCGGGTCCCGTTCGAGGCCGCGCGCCCGCGCCGCGAACGCTGTTTCCCGAGCGATGCCGAGAATGCTGGGGATGGCGCGGATCACCAGGGAGAACGCGAGTGCGGCGCGCTCCGGTTTGGCGCCGAAGCGTTGCAGCGGGCCGAGGGCCCGGGTGATCGTGTCGAGCATGTCCTCGACCGCCGTGCTCGCCGTCACCGCGCTCGCGACGAGCACGAGGGCGAAGAGGTCGCCGATGACGGAGTACCCCCGCGCGAAACCCGACGCCCACGCAGCGGCGTTCGGCGGCTCGACGCCTCCCGGCCCCCAGCCGCCGTCCTGGCCGAACGCCGCGCTCGCCGCGGTGAATACGAGCAGTGGAAGGGCGATGAGCGAGAATCGCCGCGCCGCTCGCCAGAACTCCCGTCCGCGCAGGCCCGCGATGAGCGCGAGCGCGACGGCGGCGAGCAGCCCGAGCGTGGTCGAGATCGGGCCGCCCGTCGCCATGACGACGCACGCGAAGACGAAGAGGCCGATGAGTTTCAGGCCGGGTCGCACGCGGTGCAGGGGCCCCTCGCGGGCGATGTACTCGCCCAGCGGCGACGACGCGGTCACTGCGAGACCGTGTCCCGGTAGTGCGCGATCGCCGCTGCCGGGTGACCGTCGAAGACGATGCGGCCGTCGTCGACCACGAGCGTGCGGTCGGCGCGAGCCGCGAGATCGAGGTCGTGGGTCACCACGACGACCTGTTGCGGCAGTGACATCAGGAGATCGCCGATCATGCGCGCATTGCGCAGGTCGAGCAGGGTCGTGGGCTCGTCGGCGACGAGGATCGCCGGGTCGGTCGCGAGGACCGAAGCGATGGCGAGCAGCTGCTTCTGGCCGCCGGAGAGGGTGTGCACGCTGTGGTCGGCGAGGTGCTGCAGTCCGAACCGCTCGAGGGCGGCCGATGCCGCCGCCTGCCGGGCCGCGCGGTCTCGGTGGCTGCGACGGAGCGAGAGCGAGACGTCTTCGATGGCGGTCGGCATGATGAGCTGCGCGGAAGGGTCGGTGAAGACGAAGCCGACGTTTCGCCGCACGGCTGCCCCGTCGCGACGCGTGTCGAGGCAGCGCCGGGCACCGCCCTCGGCGAGCTCGATGCCCACGGTGCCGGCGCTCGGCTCGACGAGCCCGTTCACGAGCCGCGCGAGCGTCGACTTGCCTGAACCGTTGCCGCCGATGACGGAGATGCGGTGCTCGCCGAGCGAGAGCGAGGTGGGGTGGAGGATCGTGACGTCATCGTTCGCGGTCGGCGCCGAGACGACGACGTTCCGCAGTTCGATCGAACTGCTCGCGATGGGGCCCGTTCCCAGGGCGGTCATCGTCGCGGGAGGAGGGCGGGGAACGCCCGGTGCACGGCGGTCGCGACGATCGCGACGATGAGCGTTTTCACCAGGTCGCCCGGCCAGAACGCGAGATCGAAGACGAACGCGGCCCCGATGCCCATTTCGGCGCGCCAAGCGAGGCCGAGCGGGCCGAGGGTGTGCACGAAGACGAGGTTCGCGATCAGTCCGGCGACGAAGATGAGCGGGATGCTCGTGGCGACCTTGCGGCGCGGCAGCCGCTCGACGATGAAGCCGATGAGCCACGCTGCGAGCGGGAAGCTCACGAGGTAGCCGACGGTGGGGCCGGCGAACGGCGCGAGCCCTGCTGATCCTCCGCTGAACACGGGAAGGCCCGCGGCGCCGACCGCCATGAAGAGCAGCACGGCGAGCAGGCCGCGGTTCGCCCCGAGTACGGCGCCCGCGAGCATCACCGCAAGTGTCTGCAGCGTGATCGACGCGGGTCCGAGGCTGATGCCCGGGATGATCGAGCACACGGCGATGAGGGCCGCGAATGTGGCGATGAGCGCGAGATCGGTGGCGACGTGGCGACGCGGGGCGTTGGGTGATTCCTGTCGTGCGGCGGTGAGGTCTGCAGCGGTCACGATGCCTCCGTGGTCTGGCCGTCTTGCGGCGGTGTCGATGCCGGCGCGACCCGGATATCTCGCCGGCGGTCGAACCTGAACAGTGTTCTGGTGAACGCTGTTCAGGTTAGCGCTAGGCTGAGCGGATGCGCAACACGCTCGCCGACGTCGTCTCCGCGGCACTGCGCGTACTCGACGAGCACGGGCTCGAGGGATGCTCGATGCGCCGCGTCGCAGCCGAGCTCGACGTGCAGCCGAGCGCTCTGTACCATCACGTGCCCAACAAGCAGAGCCTGCTGGCGCTCATGGCCGATGTCATCGTCGACGGGGTGGGCGAGCGGGACGCTGGCGTCCCGGGCGAGGACGGCGGAGGGCACTCGGGAATGGCCCTCGCGCGGAACGCATGCCTCGCGATGCGCAGTGCGATGCTCGCCGTGCGAGACGGGGCAGACGTGGTCGCGACGGCAGCCGCCTTCAGGCTCGGCGCGTCCGCGGTCGAGCAGCGGCTCGCCGAGTGGGTCGGGGCCGACGGGGCCCGCACGCTGCTCTTCTACACCTTCGGGCAAGCGCAGTCGACGCAGACCCATCGGCATGCGGCATCGCTGGGAGCGCTCATCGGGCCGGAGAGCGGGCGCGCCGGTCAGCGGAGCGGAACGGACGGAGCGCCATCGGATCCGGTGCTCGAACTCGACGCATCGTTCGAACGCGGTCTCGACATCATCCTCACCGGACTCGAATCGGAGCACCGAGCAACCGGGGCGCCGACGAACGGTATTCTGCACTGATGACCTCGCGCGACCTCACGTACGACCTCGGCCCGGTGGCGATGTCGTACGGCGAGACAACCGCGCCCTCCGACTCCATGCACCGCACGTTCGTTCTCGTGCACGGCATCGGGATGGGGCGGGTCGTCTTCGACGGAATCAGCGGAAAGCTCGCTGCCGCAGGGCGGGTGCTCGCGGTCGACCTTCCTGGCTTCGGCAACTCGCCCGAGCCGGGCACGGCAGCGACGCTCGAGCAGACCGCGGAAGTCGTCGCGCAGTTCGTGCGAGATCGCGCCACCGGCCCCGCTGTGCTCGTCGGGCACTCGATGGGCACGCAGATCGTCGCGGAAGTGGCCTATCGTCATCCCGAACTCGTCGAAGCCCTCGTGCTCATCGCGCCAACGGTGAATCCGCGCGAGCGCAGCGCGATCCGGCAGGGCCTGCGCATGGCTCAGGATCTGGTGGGGGAATCGCCCAGGGTGCTGCTGCTCGGGCTTCGCGAGTATGTGAAGACGAGTCCCCGCTGGTTCCTCAACAAGCTCCGATTCATGCTCGCCCATCGCCTCGAGGAGATATGCCCCGACATCGAGGCGCCGGCGCTCGTGCTCAGCGGAGAGACCGATTGCGTGAGCCCGCGCGAGTGGGCGCGTCAGGTCGCGTCCGCCCTCCCAGCAGGCACGTTCGAGCCGATCCCCAAGCGAGGGCATGAGGCGATCATCCGCAGTCCAGAGCCCGTGGCGTCGATGATCCTCGATTTCGTGCGGAGCCGGTGCCCCGAGCGCGAATAATCACAACGTCGGAGGTCGCTCGTACGCTGCTGCCCGTGGGGGAACGGTCGAATCTGATCCAAGTGGCGAGCGACGAGTGGATCGTCATGCGAGAGTTCGCGCAGTATCCGAAGGCCGTCATTCGCGGAATTCGCGACACCTCGGGAGAAGCGCGCTACCTGCTCTTGGCGTGGCATCCGGTGCGTCATCGGCAACGAATGGTCGGCATCTACAGCTCGCGGGAGGAGGCCGAAGCGGCTGTGCCGTGGCCGTCGCGCTCGCCGCAACTGCCCGGCCTGCCGCCGTCGAACGCTCGCCGAACGCCCGCGCGCCGATCCCGATGACATCGTCTACAATCGAACATATGTTCGAATCAGTCATCGGCCCGAAGATGCCGCTTCACGACGACACGGTGGTCGTCTGGATGGTCGACGGCAGGCCGGCTCGCCTCGTGTTCGAGCGCGCGCGATGGCGGGTGGAGGGCGAACCTCGCCCGATCGTCGAGGTGCCCGACGAGCACATCCACCCCCTGATCACGCACGTCGCCGAGCGGCACACGGGGTGGCGATGCACGGTGCGGCGCGACGGCGGGGCAGAGTGCGTCGAGCTCGCAGTGAGACGCGACGGGGTGCGTTGGATCGCGGAGCGCCTCGCGAGGTGAGCCTCTGGGTCGCTCTGCGACAACGGCACCCAAGAACTCGCGGTCATGGTCGTCGAGGCCGCCCCCGCTCGCCGATCCCCTGCCAGCACCGGCGACGCAACCCCCTGTTCGAAACGCGCCGGGCGACGGAGGCTGGAATTCCAACCGGAAAGGAGTTCACCATGAGCATGCTCGATGACGCTGCGGACGACACCAAGAACGCCGTGAAGCACGCACGGAACGAAGCCGCGGAGGACCGGAAGAAGGACCAGGGCGTTCAGCCCGGGGAGTCCCCGCGGGACGCCGAGCCCGAGACGACGACCGACTGAGCGCAGATCCTCATCGATCGTCCGTTTCTGGAGAGGAGCAGCATCATGTCGACGAATCTGAATGATCCGGACCGCGCGGACGCCGAGGGCGCTCACCTGGGAGCCGAGGGCAACGGGCCGCTGGTCGATCCTGATTCCCCCGAGCAGCCGCTCGCGCAAGAGCACGAGGAGGGCACCGGCTTGGACAGCCCGGTCGCCCCGGGGGTGCCCGATCAGCAGGACCCGGGCGCGGCAACCGAATCCGAGTAGCCGCCCGACACCGCGCTGACGCGGGGCGGAACGCGATCGCCCTCTTCGCCGAATATTCCGGCGGAGAGGGTGATCGCGTGTGGGTCACCGCTCACCGCTCAGCTGAGGTCGGGGTTCTTCTTCGCGTACTTCTCGGCCTCCTCCTCGGAGATGACGACCAGGCCGCGAGGCGTGTGCGAGAGGGCGTTCAGCACCTTCAACCATCGCTGGTTGTACTCCGGTTCGCGGCCGCCCGAGAAGCGGAAGGCGAGTTCGGCGTAGGGCGACATCCAGAGGGAGAATCTGCCGCTGCCGTCAGCGGCGCCTCGATGCCAGCTCAGGAAGAAGCACTCCTGCTTTCTCAGCTTCTGCCCGATCACGAACTTCAGATGCAGTAGCAATCGGTCTTCGAATTCGAACTCTTGTCCCCCGAAAATCAAATACCCCATGCCCGAAGCATTGCATATCCCGACGCGGGGAGGCCGGAGTTCAGTCAAACTCGAGGGTCAGCTAGTGGTCTCCATGCTGGAACATGCAGTCCCTGGGGGAGATCGGGTTGGATACCGGGCGCGCGTCGACAGCGCTCGGGTGATCAGGGCTTCTTGACGCGACCCTTGATGGTGCCGACGATCAATGTCCCTAGGAAGAGGATGATGCCGATGATCGCGAGCCAGAGCAGCCCCTTGAACACGAATCCGATCACGGAGAGAATCGCCCACAGGACGAGAAGGATGACGACGACAGTCCAGAGGTTCCTCATGGACGAAAGCGTACTCGTGCGTGAAGGCGATGGGATACCCCTTGCGCGGTTTCTGTCGCTAGCCCAGGAGTGAGCGCGGCGACGGGTAGAGTTGTCCCCGGGCGTGGGAACGCCTCCTCTATCCGGCGCCGTGACATGTTCTCTGCACGACGAAGTCAGCGATCGCTGCGGCGCACGGATTCATTCACGAGAAGCACCCTGCAACGTTCGTTAGCGCACCGAGGTCCCGTGCTACCGACGCCCACTGGGGATACGACCATGGAACAGGCGGGCTCGCGCCCCCGGATGGAAACACATGAAAACTGACCACGAAGACAAGCGCACGTTCTCGACGCTGGCGGAGATGTTCCAAGCCCGCAACACGCCCGCGGCCAACCGCGACTTCATCGCTCATGCCTTCGACGATGTCGAGGTCATCGAGATCGTTGAAACACGGTCCTACGTGAAAGTCGTCCGCGGGCACGGAGCGGATCTGCGGATCTATCGCAGCCTCATCTGCGGCTACTCGACGGAGAAGGAAGCTCTGCAGCTCTCCGGCGCGCCGCATGCAGTGCTGAGCAAGTCGCGACCCGGATCCTGGTCGGTGGAACTCCCGGAGCGGGCCGGCAACGGCGGTGCCGTCAGAGCCGGCGCGCGGGAGAAGAAGCCCTCATGGATGCGCACGCCGTGCCCGAAGTGCCGCTACCTGATGAACGAACAACGAGAGTGCACGAACTGCGCCTGAGGTCACGCGTCCCCTGACGCGGCACCCGCGCGCGGCGTGGCTCAGAAGAGGGTGTTCTGGTCTTCCATGCCGCGCATCGCGTCGTAGTCGAGGAGCAGGCACCGGATCCCGCGATCCTCTGCGAGTGTTCGCGCCTGCGGCTTGATCTCCTGCGCCGCGAAGACCCCGGTCACGGGAGCGAGCTTCGGGTCCCGATTCATGAGCTCGAGGTAGCGGGTGAGCTGTTCGACGCCGTCGATGCCGCCCCGTCGCTTGATCTCGATGGCGACTGATCCGCCGGCGGCGTCTTTCGCCAGGATGTCGACGGGGCCGATCGGGGTCATGTACTCGCGGCGCACGAGGGTGTGGCCGGCGCCGGCGAGCTCGATCTGATCGGCGAGCAGCTCTTGCAGGTGCGCTTCGACGCCGTCCTTGATGAGGCCGGGATCGACACCGAGATCGTGCGCGCTGTCGTGGAAGATCTCGAAGATCGAGACGATCAGCTTGTCGGCGGTCTTCTTGTGGGTGACCTGCCAGGCCTCGACGATTCCAGCACTCGTCTGCGTCTCGTCGAGTTCGAGCTGTGCGTGCGAGCACGGCGGGCTCATCCAGTTGAGCGGCTTGTACGACCCGCCGTCCGAGTGCACGAGGATGCTTCCATCGTTTTTCAACATGAGCACGCGCTTCGCACGCGGCAGGTGCGCCGAGAGGCGGCCTGCATAGTCGACTGAGCAGTCTGCAACAACGATTCGCACCCGCAGGAGTTTACCGGGTCGGGCTTAGTGCGCGGACCCGGACCCCTGACGCGGCTCGCGAGCGGCGCGGGCCATGATGAAGACGAACACGGAGAACGCCGCGAGAGGCCAGAAGGCCTGCAGCAGACCGAGGTGCTCGCCGAGAAAACCGATGCCCATCGGGCCGAGCAGGAACGCGGTGTAGGCGATCGCCGACACGGCCGCGACGTCACGGGTCGCGGTCGCCTGGTTGTCGGCGGCCGCCGAGATGCCGACCGGGAATCCGAGCGAGCATCCGACGCCCCAGAGCACGGCGCCGACCACCGACGCCCAGGCGAATGGGACGAGGATGACGAAGACGAGCCCGACGATGACGAGGATCGCGCCGCCGCGAAGCACGCGTACGCGCCCGAACCGGATGAGGAGCCAGGAGCCGGCGATGCGCACGAGCGTCATCGAGACGAAGAAGACGCCCAGCGTGAGCGCCGCCGATTCGTTCGCGAATCCGCGCCCGTCCGCGAGCGCGAGAGGCAGCCAGTCGCTCGCCGTGCCCTCGGCCAGCGCCATGGACATGGCGATGAGACCGATCACGAGGATGCGCGGCTCTCGCCAGGGCGAGTAGCGCGCGCCCGGGGTGGGAACGCCGCCCGTCGCCGGAGTCACGGGGATCGGACCGGTGTGCACGTTCGGCAGGCTCTCGGATGCCGAGTCCTCGAAGTTGCCCCGAGGCAGGTTCGGAAGCGCGAAGATCGACACGATCAGGATCAGTGCGTACGTCGCTCCGAGGTGCACCGGAACGATGATCCCGGCCGATTCCGAGATCGCGGAGACACCCATCGCGCTGACACTGCCCAGGCTGTATGCGGCGTGCAGCAAGGGCATGCGCGGCTTTCCGAGCGCGCGCTCGGCCCCAGCGCCACTGACATTCATCGCGACGTCGGACGTGCCGAACATCAGGCCGTAGACGACCAGGCACGCGATCGCCGGAGCGGTCGCGTCGACCCAGAAGAGGGTCGCCGCGGTGGGCAGCATGAGTGTCTGACCGATGATCCCGATGACCAGCGTGCGACGGGGCCCGAGCCAGGAGACGGTGCGGCCTGAGAAGACGAGGCCGGTGAGCGAGCCCAGTGCGAGTGAGAGGCCGAACCAGCTCATCTCGAGCGTGCTCGCGCCGAGATGGTCGCGAAGCGCCGGGATGCGCCCCAGCCAGCTGCCGAAGCCGAAGCCGAGCAGCGCGAAGATGACGAGCACGCCGGAGGTCCAGCGCACCGCGAAACGATTGTCGAACGAACGAGGCAAGCTGCTCCTGTGCGAGATGAGGGGGCGTGAAAAGCTCAGATTATCAATTGCGGGGCACTGCACGTGCGGTTCCACCCGCTACACGCCGAGCCGCACCCAGCTGTCGCCCCTGGCGCGAACGCCCAGCGTCACGGCGCGCGCCGCCATGAACACGATCGTGAAGGCGGCGGTGAGTGCGATGAGGCCGCCCGTGCCCGTCGGGACGAGCACCGTGAGCATCCAGAGCACCGGCAGGTAGGCGGCGAGGTTCACGAGACTGGTCCACGCGAGGTACCGTGCGTCACCGGCGCCCATGAGCACGCCGTCGAGCACGAAGACGAACCCGGCGAGCGGCAGCGAGAGTCCGAGTACGAGAATCGCAGCTGGCAGGATCGACAGCACCGTTGCGTCGTCCGTGAACACCCGCCCCACCACGGGGCTTGCCGCCGCCAGTGCGCCGCCGAAGACGACGCCGCAGCCGATGCCCCAGAACACGCTGCGCCGCACGATCAGCCGAGCACGACGCGAGTCGCCCGCGCCGAGCGCGTCGCCGATGAGTGCCTGAGCCGCGATGGCCAGCGCATCGAGCGCGAACGCGGCAGTGGAGAAGATCGTGAAGACGACCTGGTACCCCGCCGTCGCCGCCGTGCCGTGACTCGTCGCTGCGAAGACCGTCGCGAGGAGTGCGGCGCGCAGGCCGACGGTGCGCACGAAGAGCCACCCGCCGCTCTGCCCCGCCCGGCCCAGGCCCTCGCGGCGCGGGAGGAGACGCGCTCCCGCACGCGTCGCGTGGCGCAATACGACGACCAGATAGACGGCGACCATCGACCACTGCGCGATGACCGTGCCCCATGCGCTCCCGGCGATGCCGAAGCCCAGACCGTAGATGAACCACCAGTTGAGCAGTGCGTTCAACGCGAACCCGACCGCGGCCACCGCGAGCGGGGTGCGCGTGTCCTGCAACCCGCGCAGCAGCCCGCTGGCGGCGAAGACCACCAGCATCGCCGGAATGCCGAGGCAGGAGACCGTGAGGTAGGCGAGGGCCTGCCGCGTCGCCGCCTCGGTGGCCCCGAAGGCGGCGACGACGGGGCCGCTCGCGAGCCAGAGCGCTCCGCCGACCGCGACGCCGATGCCGAGGGCGAGCCACAGGCCGTCCACGCCGAACTGCACGGCGCCGCGCAGGTCGCCGGCGCCCCGCGTACGGGCGACGAGAGGCGTCGTCGCGTAGGCGAGGAAGATCATGAGCCCCACGGTCGTCTGGAGCACCGCGCTGGCGACGGCGAGACCTGCGAGCGGGACGGCGCCGAGGTGGCCGACGAGCGCGGAGTCGACGATCAGGAACATCGGCTCCGCGATGAGCGCACCCAGCGCCGGTATGGCGAGATGCGCGATGCTGCGATCGACGCTCCTGCGCTGCATTCGTGGGCCGTTTGCGGTCATGCGACAACGGTAGCCCCCACCGCGGACACCACCAGTAGGGTGGTCGCATGAGCAACGCAGCGCCCGTCTCCGGCATCGACATCTCCGAACTCGATCCTGCGGTTCGGCCGCAGGACGACCTCTATCGTCATGTGAACGGCAAGTGGATCGACCGTACCGAGATCCCTTCGGATAAGGCGCGATACGGCTCGTTCGCGGTGCTCGCCGAGAACGCCGAGGAGGCCGTGCGCGACATCATCACCGGGACGGAGCCTCCCGAGGCGGGCGCGGAGGCGGCGACCGAGGCGGACAAGGTCGCAGCCCTCTACGCGAGCTTCATGGACGTCGAGCGCGCTGATGCCCAAGGGGCGGATCCCATCGCCGCAGACATCGAGCGGGTGCGGGAGATCGGCTCCGTCGGCGAGCTGCTCACCGTCGTCGCGCAGTTCGAACGACAGGGTCTCGGCGGGTTCTACGGCATGTACATCGACAACGACCCGGGCGACCCGGCTCGGTACATCGTCTTCGTCATGCAGGGGGGCCTGGGACTGCCCGACGAGTCGTACTATCGCGAAGAGCAGTTCGCCGAGATCCGGCAGCAGTACCAGGCGCACATCGCGCGCATGCTCGGGCTCGCGGGCGTCGCCGATGCCGATCGCCTCGCCGGTCTCGCCTACGACCTCGAGCGCCGCATCGCCGCGACGCACTGGGACAAGGTGGCGAGCCGCGACATCCAGAAGCTCTACAACCTGCGCACGTTCGCCGAGCTGCAGGAGCTGACGCCGCAGCTCGACTGGAAGGCGTACCTCGCTGCGATGGGCGCGCCAGAATCCGCGTTCGCGGAGGTCGTCGCCGCGCAGCCCGACGCGATCGAGGGGCTCGCCGCGCTCTTGGTCGACGCAGAGCTCGACGCCTGGCGGGCGTGGCTGATCTGGAGCCTCGTGCGCTCGTCGGCCGCGCTGCTCTCGCAGGAGATCTCCCGCGCCAACTTCGACTTCTACGGCACGGCACTCACGGGTGCGCCTCAGCAGCGCGAGCGCTGGCGTCGCGGCGTCTCCTTCGTCGAGGGCGCGATGGGGGAGGCGGTCGGGCGTCTGTACGTCGAACAGCACTTCGACGAGCGCGCCAAGGCCGCGATGGACGGGCTCGTCGAGCATCTCATCGAGGCGTACCGCGACTCCATCGAGCAGCTCGGGTGGATGAGCCCGGAGACCCGCGCCCGGGCACTCGACAAGCTCGACCGGTTCACACCCAAGATCGGATACCCGACGAAGTGGCGCGACTACTCCGCGCTCGCCGTCGACGCTGGCGATCTGGTGGGGAACTCCCGCCGCGTGTCAGAGGTCGAGTTCGCCCGGGAGATCGGGAAGGTCGGCAAGCCCATCGATCGCGACGAGTGGTTCATGACCCCGCAGACCGTGAACGCCTATTACAACCCGGGCTTCAACGAGATCGTGTTCCCCGCCGCGATTCTGCAGCCGCCGTTCTTCGACGTGAGCTGGGACGCCGCGGCGAATTTCGGTGCGATCGGCGCCGTCATCGGCCACGAGATCGGCCACGGCTTCGACGATCAAGGCTCGCGCTACGACGGCGACGGCCGCCTCACGGACTGGTGGACCGAAGACGACCGCGCGGCGTTCGAGGCGCTCACCGGTGCGTTGATCGGACAGTACAACGAGCTGTCACCGGAGGGGGCGGACGGCCAGACCGTGAACGGCGAGCTCACGATCGGCGAGAACATCGGCGACCTGTCGGGCCTCGAGATCGCCTGGAAGGCGTACCTCCGGTCACTCGAGGGCGCCGAGCCTCCCGTGATCGACGGGCTGACCGGCGCCCAGCGCTTCTTCCTCGCCTGGGCGCAGGCGTGGCAGCAGAAGTCGCGCCCCGAGGAGACCGTCCGGCTCCTCACCATCGACCCGCACTCGCCGAACGAGTTCCGCTGCAATCAGATCGTGCGCAACCTCGATGCGTTTCATGAGGCGTTCGACACGCGGGCGGGCGATGGCCTGTGGCTCGATCCGGCGGAGCGCGTCTCGATCTGGTAGCGCTCAGCCCGGCTCTCGTCACCTGCCGGGCGGCAACGACGTGATGTCGTAGTGGTCGGCGCTCGCGCTGGCGGGCTCCGGATGCGGCAGGGGCGGCGCGTACCTGGGTGCGGCCGGTGCCGGGCTCGCGCCCGCGTCCGGACCCGCTGCGAGCGGGCCGGGCACGAACTCGAGTTCGATCGGCAGCGCGAACGGCGCGGGGCCGAACGCCTGACGGGCCGCCTTGGTGACGCGTCGCGCGAGGAGATGATTGCCGGTGCCGCCGACGACCGCGCCGATGCCGAACGGAAGCGCCTTGCCGACCACGGAGGCGCCGCCGACTCCGGCGAGCCGGTGCATGAACGAGGTCTTCAGGCGATCGAGCAACGGCCCCATCGCGTACCGCGGAATCGCGGAGGTGAGCATCTTGCCCCAGTAGTCCCGGCGTGTGCCGCCGCCTCCGACGGCCTGCATGGTGACCTGGCGCACGAGGTCGGCTCCCTCGTTGCCGAGCATGAGCGCGAGCACCAGCGCTCTGGTGCGCTCGCGGTCGGTCATCGTGATGCCGTGCACCTCGGCGACGGAGTGCGCGAACAGCGCCGTCGCCTCGACGAAGCCGAGCGTCTCGGCGCCGGCCAGCCCCAGGGCGATGCCGGTGCCGACGGCCGGGATCACCGCGGCGGCTCCGACTCCAGCACCGCCTGCGGTGACGGTCGCGATGTAGCGCGTTTCGAGCACGTGGATGATCTGCTCCGGCGTGGCCTGCGGGTACTTCTTGCGGATGCGGCGGAGATGGGCGAGCACGGGCGGGCGCTGGACCGCGAGCAGTCGGTCGAGTGAGCGTTCGACGACGGGGCGCGGTTCGCCGCTCGCGCTCGTGCGCGGCTGGGTGAAGCGCGTGATCATGCGTTCGCGCCGGGGAGGTCTGCTCATGCGGGAATCGTAGAGCACCACCCTGCGCGATCGGCGCATGCGCATGCCAGAAGCGAACAGGGCTTGCGCCAGCGCACCCGGTGCCGGCCGGCCCGGAGCACTCAGGGGGAGCCGACGGGCTGGAATACCTCCGCACCATGTGTCGTTCGACTGCACAAGCGTTCGCGCGCCTCGCGCGAATGCGAGATACTTGCGGATTGTGAATGCGTCGCATTCGGGGAGCTTCATTGCGGAGCGCACGACCGTCGACGTCAGAAGGAGAGACACCATGAACGCAGCCTCGCAGCCCGCCGCGGTTCCGACGCCCGAGTCGGCGCACGAGGCCTGGCGGGCGGGTCGGCGCGCGTCGGTGACCTCCGCCACGGGCAATCTGAGTCTGATCGAAACGCGATGGTTCCCCGGCGACGTCGACGAAGAAGCGGCCGCCCGCCTCGTCGCAGCCGAACGCGATGCCGCGCCCGAGGGCGTCACGGTCACCTCCGTCGAGCGGAAGAACATCGCGAGCGGCCGTGCCGAGCACGGTCTGCGCGTATGGGATGCGAACGCACCGGCGATCCGCGCCTTCGAGGAGATCGAGACGTTCCCGTTCGATCCGAGCTGGATCATCGAGGCCGAGTTCACGCCGGTCTCGTCCGACCGCACCGTGCCATTCGAGCACATCCGCGACGCCGGTGGCAGCCGCGACCTCGTCGTGCCGGGCGACATCACGTTCGAGCGCGACGGGCAGCGGTTCACCCTCGCTGCGTTCGACGACGCCGGCCAGCTGCTGCTCGTGTTCGGCGACCCCACGAACGGGCTGACGGACGACACCGGCACGTACGGGTCCGGTCGTTTCCTCTTCGTCGAGCGCGACGCTGCCGAGTTCGGAGAAGCGGGGCACGTGCGCCTCGACTTCAATCGGGCGTTCGTGCCGCCGTGCGGCTTCTCCGCCCAGTACAACTGCCCGATGCCGCCACCTCAGAACCGCCTGCCCTGGCCCGTGCACGCGGGGGAGCGCTTGCCGCGCTTCACCGATGGCTTCGACATCTACGCGATCTGACGACGCCAGACCCGAAGCTCCACCCCACCACTCGAAGGAAACCCATGCCCTCCCTCAAGAAATCAGCGCTCGCAGCGATCGGCGCACTCGCTGTCACTGCGCTGGCGCTCACCGGGTGCGCCTCGAACGGCGGCGCCTCCGCCGGCGGCGCCGACGCCACGATCCGCATCGGGTCGCTGTACGAGCCCGTCAACCTCAGCAACACCGCGGGCGGCGGGCAGGGCGTGACCGAGGCGCTCACCGGCAACGTGTACGAAGCGCTGTACCGCCTGAATGACGACGGCACGACCGAGCCGCTGCTCGCGACCGGGTACGAGGTGAGCGATGACGGGCTCACCTACACGTTCACCCTGCGCGACGACGTGACCTTCCACTCGGGCAAGGCGCTCACCTCGGCCGATGTGAAATCGAGCGTCGAGGCCGTCGTCGCACCGGAGTCGCAGTCGGCGCGCAAGTCGAGTCTCGAGGTCGTCGCCGATATCGCCACGCCGGACGACCGGACGGTGGTCTTCACGCTGAACGAGCGCTCGATCTCCTTCCCCTACCTGCTCACGTACATCTGGATCGTGAACTCGGAGGCGACCGACCTCGAGAACTCGGAAGACGGCACGGGGCCGTACACCCTCGGCGAGTGGAAGCGCGGCAGCACCCTGACGCTCGAGCGCTGGGACGACTACTGGGGCGACGCGGCGAAGAACGCCGAGGTCGTCTACAACTACTTCACCGACGCGACCGCAGAGGACACGGCGCTGCAGAGCGGCCGCATCGATCTCATCACGAGCGTGCAGAACCCCGACTCGCTGCCCCAGTTCGAAGACTCGGGCAACTTCACCATCACCGACGGCCAGTCGACGACGAAGGAACTGCTCGCGTTCAACGACCGCGTGGCGCCGTTCGACGATGTGAAGGTGCGCCAGGCGATCTACTCCGCCATCGACCGCGAGAAGCTGCTGGGCGCGATCTGGGGCGATTACGGCACCGTGATCGGCTCCATGGTGCCCCCGACCGACCCGTGGTACGAAGACCTGAACGACCTCAACGCCTACGATCCCGACCGCACGAAGAGCCTGCTGGAGGAGGCCGGCCTCGGCGACGGATTCGAGTTCACCCTCGATACGCCGAGCTACGATCCGCACCCCGCCGTCGCCGAGTTCTTGCAGTCGGAGCTGAAGAAGGTCGGCGTCACGGTCGACATCAACACGATCAGCGCCGACGAGTGGTACACCAAGGTCTTCCAGGAGCATGATTTCGAGGCCACGCTCCAGGAGCACGTCAACGACCGCGATGTCGTCTGGTACGGCAACCCAGACTTCTACTGGGGCTACGACAACCCGCAGGTCGCGCAGTGGATCGACCAGGCGGAGCAGGCGGAGACCGAGGCCGAGCAGACCGAGCTGCTGAAGCAGGCCAACCGTCAGATCGCCGGAGATGCCGCGAGCGCGTGGCTCTACCTGTACCCGCAGATCGTGGTCGCGGCCGATACCGTGTCGGGCTACCCGGTCAATGGGCTCAACTCGCAGTTCTTCGCCTATAACATCGTCAAGGAGTAGTGGCGTCGGCGCCCGGCACGTCGGCCGGGCGCCGCGCGCACCCGCGATCGAGGCGGCACGCCGCGCACCGCCGTTACAGACACTGCAAGGGGAGGGCCGATGACCGGATATGTGATCCGGCGCGGCCTGCTGCTCATCGCCTCGTTCGCCATCGCGATGGTGCTCATCTTCGTGCTGCTCCGGCTGCTTCCCGGTGACCCGGCGAATGCGCTGCTCTCGGTGAACGCGACGCCTGAGCAGATCGCCGCAGCACGCGCGCAGGTGGGGTCGGATCAGCCGATTCTGGTGCAGTTCGGTGCGTGGGTCGCGCAGATGCTTCGGCTCGACCTCGGCGAATCGCTCATCACGGGCGCTTCGGTCGGCGATGAGATCTCCGCGCGCCTGGCCGTCACCCTCCCGCTCACGGTGTTCGCCTTCGCACTGGCGGTCGTCGGCTCGCTGCTCGCCGGCGTCACCGCCGCCGTGCGCGCGGATCGCTGGTACGGCGTGGTGCTCTCCGGGGTGGCGCAGCTCGGGATCGCGGTGCCCGTGTTCTGGGTCGGCATCATCCTCGTGTGGGTGTTCGGCCTGCTGCTCGGATGGTTCCCGACCGGCGGCTTCCCGATCGACGACTGGAACGACCCGGCGGGCGCGGTCTCGTCGCTCGCGCTCCCCGCGATCGCGATCGCCTGCGTCATGGGCGCATCGCTCACTCGTTACGTGCGCTCGGCGACGCTCGATGTGCTCGGCAGCGACTATCTGCGCCTGGCCCGCGCGCACGGATCTGGATTCGGCGAGGCGCTCTGGCGTCACGGGCTGCGCAACGGCTCCGTGCCGGTCATCTCGGTGCTCGGGATCGAACTGGCGTCGACGCTGCTCGGCGCCGTGGTCGTGGAGAGCGTCTTCGCGCTTCCCGGCCTGGGGAGCTACCTCGTCGACGGCATCTCGCGCCATGACTTCTCCGCGATTCAGGGTGTGCTCGTGGTGACCACGCTGCTGGTGCTGCTGGTCGGCTTCGTCGCCGATGTCGCGCAGCGCATCGTCGATCCTCGGTTGAGGCGAACGGTAGGGGTGGGGGCATGAGCGAGCTCAGCGGCACGGTCGCACCCGGATCCGCGGATCCGGGTTCCGAGACGGCTCCGACTCGTCGGCGCGGGGGCCGGAGCGTTCGGCGCAGTGCGACGCTCACGGCCGGACTCGTGCTCGTCGGCATCGTGGTGCTGATGGCGCTGGTCTCCCTCGTCTGGCTGCCGTATCCGCTCGACGACACTTCGGGCGGGCGGCTCTCCGGCCCGAGCGGCGAGCACCTGCTCGGCACCGACAAGCTCGGGCGCGACCTGCTTAGCCAACTCATGGTCGGCGCGCGCATCGCGCTCCTGGTGGGGGCCGGATCCGTGCTGATCGCCGCCGTGCTCGGGGTCGCCATCGGCCTGCTCGCCGCGCTCGCCGCGCCCTGGCTCGACGATGCGATCTCGGCCTTCATCGACGTGGCGATCGCGTTTCCCGTGCTGCTCACGGCGATGCTCATCGTGGCGCTGCAGCCGCCGTCGCTCGGGTCGGCGATCCTCGCCATCGGGCTCGCCATGTCGGCGATCGTGGCGCGGGTGTCGCGGATCCTCGCCAAGCGCGCGGTCGGATCGCAGTACGTGATCGCTGCGCGCACGAGCGGTACGCGCACCCTCGGCATCATTCGCCGTCACCTGCTGCCGAACATGGCTCCCACGCTGGCGGTCACCCTGGCGCTGCAGTTCGGCGCCGCGGTACTCGCGGAGGCGAGTCTCTCGTACCTCGGCCTGGGCGCCCCGCCTCCCAACGCCTCGTGGGGGCGCTTGCTCCAGGAAGCGCAGGGCACCGTGCTCACGGCTCCGATCGGCGCCATCGCGCCTGGCGTCGCACTCGTCGTACTGGTGCTCGGCGTGAACTTCGTCGCCGATGGTCTGCGCGATGCGGCCGACCCGACTCGACGCGGGAGGAGCGCATGACCGAAGCACTGCTGCGCGTGAGCGCACTGCGCGTGCGCTCACGAGACGCCGCGCTCGTCGATGGAATCGATTTCGAGGTCGCCGCCGGTGAGCGTCTCGGGCTCATCGGGGAGTCAGGATCCGGCAAGTCGTTGACCTCGCTGGCGATCACCGCGCTGCTCCCCGACGGCCTCCGCGCAACGGGATCGGTGCGGCTCGCCGGAGTCGAGACGGTGGGCGCCGACGAGCAGAGCGTGCGTCCGCTCCGAGGGCCGGCCGCCGGCGTCGTGTTCCAAGAGCCGCTCACGGCGCTCGACCCGCTCATGCGCGTCGGCAGGCAGATCGCGGAGCCGATCCGGCGCCACCTCGGGCTTCGGGGCAGCGCACTCGACCGTGCGGTCGCCGAGGCGCTCGACGAGGTGCGGCTCGGCGAGCAGCGGTTCGCTCGTGCGTTCCCCCACGAACTCTCCGGCGGTCAACGACAGCGGGTCGCGATCGCCATCGCGCTGGCTGCGCGCCCCCGACTGCTCATCGCCGACGAGCCGACCACCGCGCTCGACGTGACCGTGCAGTCCGAGGTGCTCGATCTGCTCGACCGGCTGGTGGCCGAGCGCGACATGGGGCTGCTGTTCGTGAGCCACGACCTGGCCGTCGTATCGCGCATGACCGACCGTGTGCTCGTGCTGCAGCGGGGCGCGGTCGTCGAGGAAGGCGCGGTGCGTCAGATCCTGCGCGCGCCGCAGCATCCCTATACGGCCCAGCTCGTCGCGCACGCGCGCGTCCTCGACGCGGCGCTCGACGGTTCTGGTCCGACCGACGCGGAGGGCAGGCGATGACGGTACTCGAAGCGAGCGGCGTCGACTTCTCGTACGGCGCACGGAGAATTCTGACCGGCGTCGACCTCGCAGTGGCTGCGGGTGACTCCGTCGGCATCGTCGGAGAGTCGGGGGCGGGCAAGTCGACGCTGCTCTCACTCCTGCTCGGGCTCGCGGCACCAGCGCGCGGCGAGATCCGGTTCGACGGCGCTCCGCTGCGCCTGCGGGATCGCACGCTCATGCGCCGGTTCCGCAGCGGCGTCCAAGCCGTCTTCCAGGATCCGTACTCGTCGCTCGATCCACGGCAGCGGGTCGATCGCATCATCGCAGAACCGCTCGAATCCCTCGGCCTCGCCCGAGGGGCGGAAGCGGGCGCACGCGTGCGCGCCGCGCTCGCATCCGTCGGGCTGCCAGCAGACGCCGCTTCCCGCTACCCGCACGAGTTCTCGGGGGGCCAGCGTCAACGCATCGCGATCGCTCGCGCGACCGTCGTTCGGCCGCGCGTGCTCGTCGCCGACGAGCCCGTCAGCGCGCTCGACGTCAGCACCCGCACCCAGGTGATCGAGCTCATCAACGAGCTGCGCGCCGAACACGGGCTCGCGCTCGTCATGGTCTCCCACGACCTCGGCGCCGTTGCGGCGACCTGCGAGCGCACCGCGGTGCTCGAAGGCGGCCGCGTGGTCGAGACGGGCGCCACCGGTGATCTGCTGGCGAGGCCGCGAGAGGCGTACACGCAGCGCCTGATCTCGGCGATCCCGCGCCTTCCGACGGACTGACCCGTCAGACGGCGCCCGTCCGTCGCGCCCGTCCGCCACTCACTCGAGCGGGGGGGGGCATGGGGGGGGGGGTGGGGGCACCCCCCCCCCGGGGGGCGCCCCGCGCCCGGGGGGGGGGGGGGGGGGGGGGGCCCCCCCCCCCCGCAGGTGGGGGAGGGGGCGGGGCGCTCCCTCACACCGCTGCGTGCTCCTCGCAGGGGGCCCCGGCGTGCTCGTCGCACACCACGAAGCGGTGCTTGCACGCAGGGTCGGCGCAGTTCGCCACGATGTTCGAGGGGGCGTCGCACACACGGCACCTGCCGACGACAGCTGCGCCGGGCGCGAAGTCGAGCGCTTCGCGGCCGTCGAATACGGCAAGCGATCCTTCCCACAGTCCGTCGTTGCCGAAGGCCTCGCCGTATTTCACGATGCCGCCGTCGACCTGGTACACCTCGCCGAAGCCGCGATCCCGCATCGCGGCAGAGAGGATCTCGCAGCGGATGCCGCCGGTGCAGTAGGTGACGACGGGCCGGTTCTTGAGCGCGTCGAAGTCACCGGCGTCGATCTGCGCGATGAAATCGTGCGTCGTGCGCGTGTCGGGCACCACCGCGCCCCGGAACCGACCGATCTCGGCCTCCCACGCGTTGCGCCCGTCGAAGAACACCACATCGTCTCCGCGCTCGGCCACGAGTTCGTTGACCTCATGCGGGGAGAGATGCACGCCGCCGCCGACGACGCCGTCGTCGTCGACGCGGGTTTCGTCGGGGATTCCGAATGCCACGAGCTCGTCGCGCACCTTGACGCTGAGCTTCGGAAAGTCGCTGATGCGCCGCCATCGCGGCCCGCGCTCGGTGCCGTGCAGTCGCTCATCCGGGGCATCGACCAGTGCCGTTCCCATGCTCCACTTCGGCTCGAGCCCGGCGAACGGGGCGTACTCGCGAGTGCGCCGCACATACTGCTTGCAGGCGTCGAGCTCGCCGCCGACTGTGCCGTTGATGCCGTGGCGCGAGATGATGATGCGTCCTCGCAGGCCCAACGATTCGCAGAGCTGCCGCTGCCACAAGCGCACGGCCTCGGGATCGGCCACGGGGGCGAAGACGTAGTACAGCAGGATCTTGGGCTCGCTCACCCGTCAATGGTACGCGGGAGGCGCGCAGCGAACCGCACCAGCCCAACGCTTGACATTGACGCGGCGTCAACGCGTAGCGTGACATCTGGAACGGAGAACACCATGACGACCACGAATACGCGTGCGTTGCACAGTGTGCAGGCGGTGGCTCGCGCGGCGAGCACGACCTCGCGCACGCTGCGGCACTACGACCGCATCGGTCTGCTGCCGCCCACGTGCATCGGCTCGAACGGGTATCGCTACTACGACGACCGGGCGCTGCTCCGCCTGCAGCGCATCCTGCTGCTGCGCGATCTCGGTCTGGGCCTCGACGCCATCGCCCGGGTGCTCGCGTCGCAGGATGCCAGCAGCCGCAGTGCGCTGTCGGATCGCACGGCGCAGACCGCCGAGACCGAGATCCTGCAGTCGCACCTCGCGATCCTCCACCGCGAGCGAGAGCGCATCACCCGCCAGATCCGCGCCGTGGAGCGCACCATCGCCGCCCTCCCGGGCATGACCGACACCGCACCAGCAGGAGCACTGATGACTGAGAACATCTTCGACGGATTCGACCACGCACAGCACCGTGAGGAGGTGGAGCGGCGCTGGGGAGACCGCGCGTACGCGGAGGGCGACCGTTGGTGGCAGGGGCTCGGCAGCGGTGCGCGCGAGGCGTGGCAGCGCCGCAGCGCCGACCTCGCCGCAGCGTGGCGCATGGCCGCCGAACGCGAGCTCGACCCGGCGGGAGCCGAGGGGCAGGAACTCGCCGCCCAGCACGTGGCCTGGTTGCGGGGGATACCTGGGACCCCCGCCGCCGACCCCGCGGGTGATCTCGCCGGATACGTGCGCGGGCTCGGCGAGTTGTACGTCACGGACGAGCGCTTCGCCGCGAACTACGGCGGAGCGACGGGGGCGGAGTTCGTGCGGGACGCGCTGGTGCACTACATCGCCCACGATCGCGCAGAGGGCGCGAACGGCGCGCGGTGATCTCGCGCGCGTCAGCGCGAGGGGTGCGCGCTCGCGTCGCGCGAGTGACTCGCTTCGAGCAGGGCCGCGGCTGACGCGTACGCATCGCGCTGCTCACGCACCGGAACATCGAAGATCCGTGCGGGGCCGGTTCCGTCGCGGTCGGCTTCCCACCCCGGGTCCCCGTCGCGCGCGAAGCGCACCAGGGCGCCGTGCACGGCGTCCGCGAGAGCTTGCGGAGGGGCGGTGCCCGCGACGCGCTCGACGCCCACGGCATCGAGGCGGTCGAAGACGAACGGCACATCACTGCAGTGCCCCGCGAAGTGCGGTGCGCCGGCCTCGGTATCGGGTGCGTGCCAGGAGTAGCGAGACGTCCAGGTGGTGCCCGCAACTGCAGACGCTCCGCGGGCACGGGCGACACGGGGCACCCATGAGCGGAACACGGCGTCCGTGGCGTACCGCCCGACGAGCGCGACGCTGCTCGCGGTCGCCTGGACCTCCGGCGTCTCGAGCCAGCGATCCGCAACCGCTGCGGATGCTCCGAGGGCGCGCAGCACGGCGCGGCGCGGCGCACGGTCGAGGATGGGGCGCGGTGTGAACATTCCCATGAGCTCGTCGTCTGCGGTGCTCAGCGCCAGGGGCACGTGCGCGCTGGGCCCGTGCGATGTGCCCTGCAACGCGTCGAGCGGCACCACGTCACCGTCCGGGAGCGGGCCGATCATGAGCCCGTCCCGGAGCATGCCGTGCACGTCGCGAAGGATGCGGGGCGCGGCAGGCGCCGTGATCCGGCGCTGCAACTCGATGATTCTCGCCTCGGGCAGCGACCCGAGACCGGCGAGATCGGGAGTCACTCCGCCCAGACGGGCCAGGTGCCGGGTGCGAGCCGCAGCGGCGTCGAGCGACGGCGCGGCGACGGCCGCCGACATGGCGTAGCCAGCGGCGAAGAGCCCCTCAGCCGCTGGAACGCCGAGCAACGTGAGCACCGCGCCGCCTCCGGCGGATTGCCCCGCGATGGTGACGCGATCCGGATCACCCCCGAACCCCGCGATGTTCTGCTGCACCCATTCCAGCGAGCGCACCCAATCGAGTGCCCCGCGGTTGGCCGGAGCGCCGTCGACGGAGCCGAACCCGATGAAGCCCAGCCGGTACGAGATCGTCACGAGCACCACTCCGTCGCGGGCGAACGCGCGGCCGTCGTACCAGGGGCTCGCCGGGGAGCCTGAGATGAAGCCGCCGCCGTGGATCCAGACGATCACAGGCAGTTTCGCCGATGCCTCCGGCGCAGGTGTCCACACGTTCACGTTCAGTGTGTCGTCGCCCGGAATCGAGTGCTCGGGGATCAGCGTGATTCCCGTATCGCCGCGCTGCGGGGTGGGCCCGAACGCCGATGCGTCCCGGATCCCGTCCCACGCCTCGCACGGCTGCGGAGCTGCGAATCGCAGGGCGCCCACGGGCGCAGCCGCGTACGGGATGCCTCGGAATACCGCGGCGCTCGGCCCCTCTGCCGCGCCCGGACTGCACGGCTCCCAGGTCCCCCGAACCGCTCCGGCGGCTGTCCGCACGACGGGGCGCGACGCGCGATCGCTGACGGTCTTCACCGGACGAGTCAGAGTCGCGACTGGGCTTCCGCCCGCGCGAGCACGTGATCCTGCGCCATCTGCGCTTCATTGATGCGCTGCTGCTGCTCTGGCGTGCGGGCGAGCGGAGGGATGACCTCGTGCTGATCGTTCACGATCACGACATCGTGGTCGACGTGGTTCACCATCGCATGGACGGCGTCGATGAAGTCCTGGCGTCGGATCGCGTCGAGCACGCGGGCGTGGTCGCGCTCCATCTCCGCTCCGGTCGCGACGTTCGCGAGACGGCCGCGGTGCTCCGGAGTGCGCAGGCGATCGTTGATGCCGGCGTAGAGCGCGGCGAGCAGGCGGTTCTTCGCGGCGTCGAACACGAGACGGTGGAAGCGGCTGTCGAAGGCCGTATCGACGTCGCCCGCGAACCCGAGCACGGGGCATCGGGTGCATCCGACCTCTTCGATCGCGGCTCGTTCGAGCGCCGCGATGTCTTCATCGGTGCGGTGCAGGGCGGCCTGCTGCGCGGCTTCGATCTCGAGGGCCCGGCGATAGCTGAGGATCTCCTCGAGGGTGAAGTCGGTGAGGAACTCGTTGAGGAGGGTGCTCGTCGGCGCGGCCGAGCGCACGAACGTGCCGCGACCGGGCAGCGTCTCGAGCATCCCGATGCTCGCGAGCGACCGCACGGCTTCGCGCACGGTCGAGCGACCGACGCCGGTCTGCTCTGCGAGCTCGGGCTCGATGGGAATGCGCCCGCCGACCGGCCATTCGCCGGTGGTGATCTTGCGACGCAGGTAGGCGAGCGTCGCGCGTGCTCGATCTGACCCTGTGGTCGCTGCCATGATCACTCCGATTCGTCGGGCGCCGTGTGCGCCGATGCCGAGAACTCAGTATATCGAGCGTCTTCGAGGGCGTCGGGGCGCGAAAGATCGGTTCGCGGAGGCCATTGGAGCAGCCAGCCGCTGACCGTAGTCTGGAGGTCAGATCACCAGGGGGGTGCCATGACGAACAAGAATCCGAGCCGCGGCGACATCGACCCGTATGCGCGCATGCGGCAGGTACCCGGCTTCACGTTGCGGAGTGCCGACATTCAGGACGGCGAGCCACTGCCTGCCGAGCAGTACGCAGAGGCGGCAGGGGGATCCAATCGCTCGCCGCAGTTGAGCTGGGCCGACTTCCCGGCGGGCACGAAGAGCTTCGCCGTCACCTGCTTCGACCCGGACGCGCCGACGGGGTCGGGGTTCTGGCACTGGGCCGTTGCGAACCTGCCGGCGAGTACGCACGAGCTCCCGGCCGGTGCCGGCGCTCTCGCAGACACGCCGGGCGGCGCGCTGCTGCCGGCCGCTGCGACGACGATGCCGAATGAACGGCGCGAGCGCGCGTTCACCGGTGCTGCGCCGCCGGAGGGCACCGGCGTGCATCACTACTGGTTCGTCGTGCACGCGCTCGGCGTCGAGCACCTCGACATCGACCCGGATCTCACACCGGCGGTCATGGGGTTCATGATGCGCGATGCCGTACTGGCCCGGGCAGTCATCGTTGCGACCGGAGAGTTCGGCCAGGCCGACTGACCGATCGATCGGTCAGGAATTACAACGCCTCGGTCACGAAGAGGGCCCCGAGTTGCTCCCGCGGGGGGATCCCGGTCTACGATGCTTGAATCGGCGTAAGTTCTCGCCGACTCGCTCAGTTCGCCGAAGCACTGACCCGGCGACGTCCCCCACAAAGGATTCGATACCCATGCGACAGACCTCGTTCCGCCGCCGCGCCCTCGCTATCGCCGGCGTCACCGCAGCGGCAGCACTCACCCTCAGCGCCTGCTCCTCACCCGACTCGTCAGGCGAGGGAGGATCAGCGGAGACCTTCAACATCGGCATCAGCCAGTTCGTGCAGCACCCGGCACTCGACTCCGCGACCGAGGGCTTCAAGCAGGCGTTCATCGACGCGGGATACGTCGATGGCGAGACGGTGAACTTCGACGAGCAGAACGCGAACGCAGAGCAGGCCACGGCCGTCACCATCGCGCAGGGCTTCGCGACCTCCGACAACGATCTCGTGCTGGCAGTGGCGACACCGGCAGCGCAGGCGGCCGCTCAGGCGATCACCGACAAGCCGATCCTCTTCACCGCGGTGACCGACGCGGTGTCAGCAGAGCTCGTCGACTCCAACGAGACCCCCGGTGGCAACGTGACCGGAACCAGCGACCTGGCCCCGCTCGACGAGCAGCTGAAGATGCTGCAGGAGATCGTTCCCGACGCGAAGAAGGTCGGCATCGTCTACGCATCGGGCGAGGTGAACTCCGAGGTGCAGGTCTCGGCGGCCGAGGAGGCCGCGAGCGACCTCGACCTCGAGATCGTCACGAAGACCGTGACCACTGCCAACGACATCGCTCAGGCGACCGAAGCGCTCGGAGACGTCGACGCGATCTACGTGCCGACCGACAACCTCGTCGTCTCGGGCATCGCCTCGCTCGTGCAGGTCGCGGAGGAGAAGCAGATCCCCGTCATCGGGGCCGAGGCCGGCACCGTCGAGGGCGGCGCCGTCGCGACACTCGGCATCGACTACACGGATCTGGGGCATCAGACCGGTGAGATGGCCATCAAGATCCTGGAAGACGGAGCCGACCCTGCAGAGATGGCAGTCGAGGTCTCCAAGAGCTTCACGTACGTGGTGAACCCGGGCGCCGCAGAGCGCATGGGCGTCGAGATCCCGAAGGATATCCTCGACCAGGCGGAAACCGTCGAGTAACCCCGGGCCCCCGGCCCGCACGGTTTCTCCAGCACACGACACGAACAGGATGACCATCGCATGATCGGCGCGCTCGAACTCGGCCTCATCTACGGGGTGATGGCACTGGGCGTCTACCTGACGTTCCGAGTGCTCAACTTCCCGGACCTCACGGTCGACGGCAGCTTCACCACCGGCGCTGCTGTCGCGGCCGCGCTGATCACGAACGGTCACAACCCCGTCCTCGCCACCCTCGCCGGTGGCGGGGCGGGGATCGTCGCGGGCATCATCACCGGCCTGCTGCACACGAAGGGCCGCATCGACGGCCTCCTCTCCGGAATCCTGACGATGATCGCCCTCTGGTCGATCAACCTGCGAATCATGGGCACCGCGAAGGAGGGCACCGCGGTCGCCGCCAACCTCCCGCTGCTGCGGGCCGACACGGTCTTCACCCCGCTGCGCGAAGGAGAGCTCCTCGGCACCTGGGGCGGCGTCGCCATCATTCTCCTCGCCGTGCTCGTGCTGAAGGTCGTGGTCGACTGGTTCCTCTCGACCAACCTCGGGCTCGCCATTCAGGCGACCGGAGACAACGGGCCGATGATCCGCAGCTTCGGCGTGAACACCGATCGCACGACGATTCTCACCCTCGCCATCTCGAACGGATTCGTGGGGCTCTGCGGGGCGCTCGTCGCGCAGTATCAGGGCTTCGCCGACATCAGCATGGGCGTCGGTCTGATTCTCGTCGGGCTCGCATCCGTCATCCTCGGCCAGGCCATCTTCGGCCAGCGCTTCATCTGGCTCGCGAGCCTCGCGGTCGTGCTCGGCGCGGTCATCTACCGCCTCATCATCTTCTTCGCTCTGCGCGCCGGTCTCGATCCGAACGACATGAAGCTCATCACCGCGCTCCTCGTGATCGCGGCGCTCCTGCTGCCGCGGTGGGGGTTCCTGCGCAAGATCCCGATGCTGCGACGCAAGGACGGCCGCGTGGTGCTCGAGGAAGTCACCGCCCCGGCCTCCGCCGACGCCTCGCCGAGCGGTGCTGCGCCCGCCGGCGCCACGACCGCGCGCGTCGGCGCTGATCCCGCGTCGCCCGCGGCCGGCACTACGCCCGAACCCGACACCCAGGCCGGAAGGTAGCCGCATGCTCACCATTGAACGCATCGAGAAGACGTTCTTCCCCGGCACCGTCAACGAGCGCCGCGCACTCGGCGGCCTCAGCCTGCGCCTCGACGAAGGCGACTTCGTCACCGTCATCGGCTCCAACGGCGCCGGCAAATCGACATTGCTGAACGCCATCTCGGGTCGCTACAGCGTCGACTCCGGCAGCATCGAGATCGACGGCCAGCGCGTCAACAAGCTCAAGGAGTACCAGCGCGCCAAGTTCATCGGCCGCGTGTTCCAGGACCCCATGGCGGGCACCGCTCCCGATCTGACGATCGAGCAGAATCTTGCGCTCGCCGAGCGTCGGGGCAAGAGCCGCGGGCTCGGGCTCGCGCTCAGCCGTACGCTCCGCGAGCGCTTCCGTGAAGAGCTCACCGCGCTCGAACTCGGACTCGAGCACCGGCTCACCGCCAAGGTCGGCCTGCTCTCCGGCGGCCAGCGGCAGGCGTTGTCGCTGCTCATGGCCGGATTCACGCGTCCCAGCATCCTGCTGCTCGACGAGCACACCGCCGCACTCGACCCGCAGCGCGCGGCACTTGTCACCGAGCTGACCGACCGAATCGTCTCCCAGGGCGCGCTCACGACGCTGATGGTGACGCACAACATGGAGCAGGCGCTGCGACTCGGCAACCGCCTCATCATGATGCACGAGGGCAACATCGTGTTCGAGGCGTCGGCGGAGCAGAAGCGCCAGCTCACCGTGCCGCTCCTGCTCGAGGAGTTCGCGAAGATCAAGGGCGCGCAGCTCGACGATCGCGCCCTGCTGGCCTGAGGCGCATCGCCGACGGGGTCTCCTGCGGGATCTCCAACGGCCGAGACAACCGGGAGATCTCGGCTTCGGCGCGCGCTCCCGCCAAACATGCGCGACCACTCATACAGTGGGGTCATGGCAGCTGAACCCATCGCCCCGGCGTCGGTGTGGGACGCCGTGTCCGAACGATCCGAAGCGCTGGCGCACGCTTGGATCTCAGCTTTGCGCGATCGGGCGCCGGATGAGACGGTGGACCCTCGCGGATCCGGGCACCTGCTCGAGGGGCTGCGCCGCGATCCCGAGAGTTTCGAATTCACACGGAGGCTGCTCGAGCTCGTCGCCGGAACGGAAGACGCGTTCGCTTCGGCGGTCGGACTCCATGCCATGTCGCAGGAAGTACCGGATTCCATGCCCGCGCGTGACCGGTTCGCGGTACGGGCGGGTGGAGCGACATCTCTCGGGCTCCCCTGGGCAGTCATGCCGGTCGCTCGCCGCTGGCTCCGGGATCGCGTCTCCGGGCTGGTGCTCGCCGCTCGGCTGCCCGGCGCAGCGGGCGGAACCGGAACCGCGACCTGGCTCAGCTCGGCCGCGGGAGCAGCGCTCGCCGACGCGCATCGGAGGTACTCCGACGCCGGACTGCGGGCAGTCACGCGGCCGCTCGGCAACGGCGTGCACGGGCCCGACGGCGCTGCCGGGGAAGTGGCGCGACTCGCCGCGCTCGCAGCCCATCCAACCGTCGCGCATCTGGTGGTCGAACCGGAGCGCATCGCCCCCGGCGGCACGGAGTGGACGTTCGACGACGACGTCGCGCGCGCCGCATCCGCACTCGAACCCGTGCTGCGCGCCTCGGCTGAGCACGGAACCACGATTCATCTGTCCGCTCGAAACGTGCGGTGGGCGCGCATGCTGCCCGAGATCGCGATTCGTGCACTCGTCGACCCCGCGCTCGACCGGGCGCGCATCGGGGTGCAGTTGCTCGCCGAACTGCCGGAGTCGCGCGAGTACTACGGCCGCCTGAGTCGTTGGGCGCAGCGCCGCGTCGCCGAGGGCGGGGCGCCGGCCGAAGTCGTCATCGGCGTGGGCGGCGTGGCCGGAGGCGAACGCATCGCGTCGATCGAATCGGGGCTCCCGGTGCCGGTGCTGGAAGAACGCGTGGACGTGCTCGCACAGCTGCTGCGGCTGACGGAACTCGCGCTGCACCCGGGACGAGCGGCGGTGCTGCGGCCCGTGATCGCCACAGAGGACGTGCTCGTGCTCGCGGCCGCGGTCGCCCTGGCTGACGAGCTCGGATCGCGAGAACTCAGCGCGGTGCAGTTGCGCAGCGGCGTCGCCCCCGGGCTCGCATCGGTGCTTCGCGAGACCCTCCCCGATGTGCGCGTCGTCGTGCCCGTCGTCCCGCCGAAGGAATTCGGCGGTGCCGTCGATCTGCTCGTCGGCATCGCAGCTGAAGCTGCCGATCCAGACTCGGGACCGTCCAGACTCGAGGCGCTCATCGCACGGGAACCCGAATCCGGGGGAGGTGAGGACGACGCCGAAGAGATCGCGAGCGAACCCGCTGAGCTGACGCGCGAACGGGCGCTGTCGCAAGCGTTCACCGAGTTCGGCACCGCACTCGCACGGGCAGCGGAGCCGGCTCCGGCGTCGCACCGCACCCAGAACCGGGCGCGCGAATGGGATCCCTCGGAGCGCGACAGTGCGTTGTTCTACCGCGCCCCCGACGAACCGGCGCGATTCGAGACCGGTGGCCTCACTGCTGCGGTACTGGGGCTGACGAGGGGGTCGACGGGAGAGTTCACCCTCGAGGCCGTCGCCCCGCCGCGCGCGATCCCCGCCGTGTCGGAATCCGGTTTCGCGAACGAGCCGGCCACCGACGCGACCGTGGCGGCGAATCGCGAGTGGGCGCGAGACCTCTTCGCGGAAGCTCGAGCACGGACGGGTCACGACGATGCCGCGAACGCCACGATTGCCCTCTCGGCAGCCGATCTCGATCCGGAACTCGTCGCGGAGGATGCGCGTTCTCGAGCCGAAGCGTGGTCGGCCCAGTCGACCCGCACGCGGGCGTCACGGCTGCGCCGCTCGGCACTCGCGATGGTCGCCGCACGGGATCGACTGATTCAGCTGCTGGCCGCCGACACGGGCGCCCCGATCGCCGAGCTCGACGCCGAAGTGGACGACCTGGTGGATGCGGCCCGATACAGCGGCCAGCTCGCCGAGGCGCTCGGTGCGGTGCGCGGCGCCACGTTCGTCCCGGAGCGGCTCGTGCTCGTCGCCGCCGATGCGCCCACCCCGCTCGCCGTGCAGGCGGAAGCGGTCTTCGCCGCGCTGGCAGCGGGAAGCGGGGTGCTCTGGCTCGTGCCGCACCGCCTCCTGGCATCGGCGTCGGCCGTGATCGAAGAATGCGAGGTCGGTGGCCTGACGCCCGGTGTGGTGCGGCTCGAAGCCGCAGTCGTCGGCCGAACCATTGCCGAGCTCGCGGCACATCGAAGCGTCGATCGCGCGGTCGTGATCGGATCCCGTGCTGACGCGACCGACCTCGCGCGTCGTCGGCCCGACCTCCGGGTCGAAGGGCAGTTCCGGTCGCGCGGCTTCGTGCTCGTCACGCCGTCCGCCGACCTGGATCGAGCGATCGACGACGTCGTCGCCTCGGCGCTCGGCCGCTCGGGAGGCAGTCTTCGCGCCGCCAGGGGCGTGATCCTGCTCGGCAGCGTGGCGCGATCGCGGCGTTTCCGAGAGGGGCTCGCCGATGCCGTACGAGCCCTCCGGGCCGGCGACAGCGCGCGCGAGTCCGACGCCACGGTCTTGGGCCTCCGGGTCGGCCCGCTGCATGCCCCGGCCGACGAGGCCGAGCGGCGTGCGCTCTCCGAACTCGCTCGCGGAGAGGAATGGCTCGTGCAACCCGAATCCCTCGATTCGGAGGGACGGGTGTGGAGCCCGGGAGTGCGGGCAGGGGTCTCGGCGAATGCGACCTTCTGGGACGACGCGCGGACGGTGCCCGTGATCGGCATCACCACAGCGCATTCGCTCTCCGAGGCGTTGGCGCTGCAGAACCGTGAGGGCACCGGCGGCGTGGCGGCGATCCACTCCAACGACGGGGACGAGATCGGTGCCTGGCTGGAGGGCATCGAAGCGGCCGCAGTGTCTGTCAACCGTGCGACGACGCACGTTCGCGTGGAGCGGCACCCGGGCGGAGGGTGGAACGATGCCGGCATGGGGCTCTCCGGCCTCGCCGGCGGGCCGAACCGATTGATCGCCCTGGGCTCGTGGCGCGTTCGGGAGGGGAGCCGGAGCGAGACCCTGCATCTGCGCGGGCTCGAACCCGAGATCCGGTTGCTCATCGAGACGCTGCAGCCCGTGCTGCCCTATCAGGCGTTCGACGAGCTCAGGCGCGCCGCGCTCGCCGACGCCTTCACGTGGCGCACGTCGTTCGGCGTCGATCGCGACACGATCGGGCTCGGGATCGAGCGGAACCTCATCCGGCACCGACCCGTCGCCACGCACGTGCGTCTCGCGGAAGGCGGAGCCCTCGTCGCGCTCGCACGCGTCATCGCCGCCGCGCTGCTCGCTCGCGCACCGATCACGGTCTCGACCGGAGAGGTGCTCCCCGTCGAACTCACCGAGTTCCTGGAGCACCGCGACATCGAGCTGTCGCTCGAGCGCGATGAGGACTGGCTCGAGCGACTGGCGGTGGCCGGGGCGGTAGCCGCTGACGGGACCCGGGCCATCCGGGTGCGCCTCATCGACGGTGACCGTGTTCGGGCGGCGGAGTGGCTCGGACCGCAGGATCGCGTCGCCATCTGGGCGGAGCCAGTGACGATGGCGGGTCCGGTCGAGTTGCTCTCCCTGGTTCGGGAGCAAGCAATCTCTGCCCGGGCGAACCGGCACGGGCTCGCGGTGACCGTGCCGGGGCTCGATGACGCGATCGAGCCGTGAGGCGTTAGTTCAGGCGCATGGGAGTGTGCGGAATGCCGTCCTCGAGATACTCGGCGCCGCAGCTGATGAAACCGAAGCGCGCGTACCAGTCGACCAGGTGCGATTGCGCGTGGAGCATGATCGGTCGCCCGGCGCACCGTTCGATGGCCGCTTCGAGCAGCACCGCGGCGACACCGTGACCCCGCCATGTCGGGGCGGTGACGACACGACCGATGCTGCGGGTGCCGCGCTCGCCGGGCTCTTCCACGAGGATCCGCACGGTTGCCGCGATCGCCCCACTGGCCTCTTCCGCCCATATCTGAACTGAGCCGCCCTCCAGATCGCGTCCATCGAGATCGAGGTACACGCAGTCCTGCTCGACCACGAAGACCTCCTGCCGAAGTGCGGCGACACGGTAGAACGTCGTCGCGGACATGTCGGCGACGTGAGCGGCCTGCAGCGTCAGTTCCTCGGGAAGATCTCTCATGCACCGATACTCCCATGCGTCGGCAGCGCGTGCGGGCTCGTCTCGGTGCGTCCAGGATTTCCGTTCGCGCACTGGAGCCGCTAGGGTAGATTCCTGGTTGCGTTCGCGCGACCGATGGCGGGTTACCCGAGCGGCCAAAGGGGGCTGACTGTAAATCAGCTGGCAACGCCTACGGGGGTTCGAATCCCTCACCCGCCACCAGTACTGAAGGCCCCGGCCTCATTGAGAAATCGATGAGGCCGGGGCCTTTCGCTTTTCCCGGGGCGAGTGGCCGTGGGATCGGGGGAATCGAGATCCGGCGCCGCTCGCAGCAGACACGCCCGGGATGTGGGCGCTAGTTGCCCTGCAGCCAGGATCCCCGTAATGTATTCCCTTGTCAGCGAAACGGAAAACGGCGCGAAAGCGGCCGAGATTCGAATCGGACATCGGCTCTCTCGAGATCACCGAGAGCAGGACTTGCCAAAGTCTGGCTCGGGCGTGTAAAGTGAGAGACTCGATCTCACCGCAAGGTGGACGCCCCAAGGGCGGTCCAGCTGGAGCGCGTATTGCTCCCAGCGGTAGATGACAGGTTGCTGTTCGGAGCTTCCCTTGGTTGGGTGTGACGGGTGGTGTCTGGTCTTTGAGAACTCAATAGTGTGCACTTAAATTGTCATATGCCAATTTAATTTATAATCCCCGACATCCAGGTTTATGGGTGTGGGAGATTCCTTTTTTGGATAACAAGAATCGTCAGTATTGATGGTTCTGTTGCCAGATTGAACTCGTTGCATGTTCCGGTTTTTCCCCGGGGCGTGTGGCAATC